>JBEKVM010000120.1:0-16873 GCA_049513975.1 Verrucomicrobiota bacterium
ATCCTCGTGGTGGATGATGAGGCTTCCTTGCGCGCCATAACCCGGCAAACGCTCGAAGCCTATGGCTATGTCGTTCTGACGGCGGCCAATGGTGGCGATGCCCTTGCCATTTATTCCCGGCACAAAGATGGCATTGATGTGGTGCTGACGGATATGATGATGCCGGTGATGGATGGAGTCGCCCTCACCCTCGCCGTCAGGAAGACGAATCCGGCCGAACGCGTCCTCGCCACCAGCGGTCTTTCCGACAAGGAACATCAGTCCAAAGCTCTCGGGGCTGGGGCGCGACTCTTCCTTCCCAAACCGTACAACGCGGAAATGCTGCTGAACAGCCTGGCCGAGATTCTCCACGATGCCGAAATGCCATCGGTGAACTTGCCGCCTGCGTTTCCATCCGCGCCCCACGATTCCGCCGTGACCAAATGCCTGGTGTTGGCGGGGGAATAATCTCGGGATCTGGACATGGATTCTCCGGGTTGAGGTGTTCATGGGAAATGGGGCGTCCGTGGCAGGCACCGAACATGAACAGGAAACAGTTTCCTAGTCGTGTTCATATAACACGAAACGGGGCCTTGGCCAGCTTCTGAAAAAGTGGGCGAATGCGGCCCGACTTCTCCGTGATTGACTCCAAACCCGCGCCGGCATTACCTCTCTCCGGTGCCAAGTTTCAGAGATTTAACGACAAGCCAACTCAGGAGCATCATCCTCATCAAGAAGCAGATCGAGGCGCTCCAAGGCCAGATTGAATCCATTGTTGCGGGCGGCGGCGGCGCTGAAATCCCAATCCCGTCCGCCGCGGAAGGCCCGGTTCCCGCCAAGCGCAAATTATCCGCCGCCCATCGGCGCAAACTTGTAAAGGCTTTGACGAAGGCACAGAAAATACGTTGGGCCAGGATCAAGGGCGAAGCGCCCACGGATTCCAAGCCGGCCAAAAAGGAGGGTCGGCGCAGAAGTGCGGCAGGCAAATCAGGGAGGGAAACGGAAGTCCGTGAAACGGGCCGTGGATTGGTGGAGCATTTGGATGAGGTCGGCCGCCAGCAGGGTCACGCCCAACTCATGCAGTACTTGATGAATTTCAGGATTCGTTACACGGAGGAGAGGCGCGGACGGGTCGAAGGCCGTGGCTCCCGGGTCAGAATCCGCGAGCCATACCATGCCGACACGATGCCGGATTGGCTGAAGCTTGCCCGGGAACAATTTCCGGGCCTTGGAGAGGCGATATACAATTTTGCGGACCGACACCGGGACAGGGTGCTGCGCCGGCATGAACGCAATGCCAACATTGCCGGCCTGTCCAACTTCATGGATGTCATGGTCGCAACGAGCGAGGTGCTTTTTGTTTATCTGCGGCGCGGGGTTTTGACCCAGCCCCAGGTCGTCGCCCGAATGAGGGATTACCTCAACATCTTCACCGGAAAATTTCCAGCGGTCCCAGACGAGGAGACGACCGGATATCTGGCCCGGATATATTCAAATCAAAAGGGAAACCCAGGATCATTGAAGAAGACATTGGAGGAGCACAATGTCTCGGGGCATCTGCGCGCCTTGCTACGGGTGGCGCAGGTGGTGCGGCGCAGCGCGGATGGTTCCGATGCGAGTCAGGCAGGAAGCCAGCTTCCCATGCTGGTGGATCAGATCACAGTGTTTGAGAACAGCATTGGGCTTGGCAGGGCAACGGCGGCGCAGATTAGCCGGGTGCTGGAGGATTACCAAATGCTGACCAAGCAGGAACTGGCATTGTGGACCAGAGATTTCAAGCGGGGAGCGGAAGGGAAGCCGCTCACAGTTGCCGACTCTCCACCCAGCGAAAAAAGAGAAACAGTTGGTTTGACTGTCCCGAATCCGTTGGCATCCTCGGCCCAATGAAATCACTATCTGACTATTCTTTGGTTGAGCTGAGGTGGTTGATTGCGCTCAAGGAGAAAATTGAGGCGTTGCAGGGAGAACTCGACGCCATCGCCGGGGAAGTCGCGGCGTCCAGTCCAGCCGCGGCGCCAACTCCAACCCGGCGCAAATATCTCATGACCGCCGCCCACAAGCGTAAACTCATGGAGGCGTTGGCCAAGGCACGGAAAATACGCTCGGCCAAGTTGAAGGCGGCCAAGAGAGGCAAGAAGAAGGACCGTCGCAGCAGTCCAGCGGTCAGGGCCAAGCTCAGAGCGGCGGCCAAAGCGAGATGGGCGAAGGTAAGGGCGGAAGGGAAGAGGACGATGTAAGTTGCCGAGGCCATTAGGATCATGAAGAATGTGCTTCTCAGTTTCGTTTGCATCGGGATTCTCCAACTTGCCGGCTGCTCCCACACCAATAAAGTCGCAGATCGGAAATCCGAAACCGGAAGAGGCACTTTTATTTCCACGAACGGCCAAGCGGTTACGGCGGTCTATTTCAAGGAAGGCGACACCTGGGATCACGCCACGGTACGGTTATTGTTTCCGGTTAAAACACAGGTGTTGTTGAATTTGGCGATTTCGGCTTCTGGAGCGAGGTACACCAACGAGACAGCGGAATGGTGGGAACATCAAGGCGAAGCCACCTATGGTGTTGGAGGCACAAACATCTTCCGCGGTAAAATGGTGCCATCAAATTGATGGCTATTTTCTATGGGATGGCTGTGAACTCAAAATATTACTCATTATTGCTCACCAGTCTGTTCCTTTGCAGCAGCCATGCGCTGGCCCAGCATCTGTGGTGGAATCTGGCTGGGCAGGGCGAGGGCACCTGTCTCTATGGCGAAGTCACTGTGCTGGCGACGCATCCGACGACTTATTATTGTGGTGCAAACTGGCATCCGGGCGAGCCAGCAGGTGGTTACTGCGGCATCCAGCACAACGGCCCACAGGAACGGCGCACGATTTTCTCCATTTGGGATACCTCGACGAATTTGCATCCGGTCGTCAGCGAAGCCGCGCCGCAAACCGTTTTTAACAGATTTGGTGGCGAAGGCGAGGGCGGGCACACCCACATGCTCTGGGATTGGAAAACCAATGAGACTTTTCAGTATTTCGTCCGCAAGCAACCAGGAGACCAGCTTGAGACCACCGACACGCGGTATTACATCTGCGAACCCGGCGGGAAGAAATGGCTGCATCTGGCGACCATTACCAGCCCAAACGGCGGGCACCCCAGCGTGGCCACGCTCGGCGGCGGGCTGAACTCGTTCCTGGAGAATTTTTCAGGTCGGGACGGATCTTCGCCGCGTTTGGCTTTGTATCGCCTCTGGCTGGGGCCGGACGTGGAGAGTCTAAAATGCCTGACCAAGGCTTCTGGCGACGGCAATTGGGGTGAATTACATGATGCCTATTTTCTCGCTTCCGGCGGCACCAACGAACTGGGGGCCGTCTTCTTGAGCTTGGAACCGCAATACGGAAAACCTGTCTTTGGCGAGAAAGGAACGCACTTGAATCCGATCTCGGACAGGGCGTTGTCCGCTGGTCTGAAGGAGGAACTGAAACACCTGCCTCGCGCGGCCGCGATCAAGGAAAAGTCAAGACCATGAAGGGAATTGGTTACATGCCCCTGGCTAGACACTGAATTCGTTGAATTGACGCAAGCACTCAGTCTCGGGCAATTGTTATTCCGAATTCCGGGCTTGACGTTTGACGCTTCAATTCCTCGGCACGATTCTCCGTCCAGTCTGGAAAATTTGAAAGACCTCCGGGTATGCCTGGAGATTGAACTGCGGCAGAATGAGGCCACCGTTGGTGTTCCCGGAGTCGTACGTGGACTGGCCGGCGCCCGGCCCGGAGAAGATGCCTGGTTGCGGCGCAAAATATGCCGCCACCACGGGCTCCTGCTTTTCGTCGCGCCATAGGCGCCCCTCCTCCAGCGATGCAAACTCAAACGCCATCGTGCCATGATGCACTTCAGGATTCTTGCCAACCCCAGGCGCGACGAGCAGGAAGAAACGTCCGTCCTCCTCCGCGAGACTGGAGCCGTCGAAGAATTCGCAGCCGACTCCTTTGGCATCCTCGGGCGTGAGCAGAGTGTGGATGAATCGCCACGATTTCCCGTGGTTGTCGGAGGCAATAAGAAAAACAGTGTGGTCAACACCGATGCCTCTGAAACCGATACGCGACTGTAGCGCGGTCATCGAAAGATAAAGCCGGGCGTCAACCGCCAGAACGCCAGGCTCGGAGTAAGCCACCGAGGTCTTTAGCGACGGGTCGAGTGCGTTCAAATCCACGAGCGCGTTGTGGTAGGGTGCAGGCGGTGATTTGCCTGCGCCAAAGAGCGGGACTGCTGCGGACCATTCGCCCGCCGGATCGCTGGCCGTTCGCAACGCAATCCATCCGTAGGTCATCATGCTCTCCTGGTTACTCGATGCCCAGAAATAGCAATGAACGAACAATTTCCAGCGGCGGCTCGCGTCCGGTTCCGTCGCGTCATGCACCAGCGTCGGCACCTCGTAACGCCAGACGCCAGACAATGATCTGGTGTCGGGCAGCTGGAGCGTGCCGTCAGTCGAGGGATTGAGCACTCTGACAAACTGCCAGCTTGCACCGCCGTTGGTCGAGCGGGCGAGGTGAGTGTGGACGTATTCGCCAAACGGCTTGTGGGATCCCGTGACCGAGGAATACGCAAGCCAGCCCACACGGCCATCGGGCGAGTACGCGACGCTCGGGTCGTAAATGCCCCACTCCAGCCGGGCGCCGGCCGGGACCAGCTTGTTGTAATGAACGTTGCCTGCCGTACTCTTGAGCGCAGCCAATGGACCTCCCGGTTCGCCGCGTCCGAGTACAAGCAGCAGGAACGCAAACACGACGAGACTCAGACCCACCAGATAGCGCCAGCGGAATGGTCTCATGACCAATGATGATAGCCACGCTTGACGTCTAAACCATCACGCAATTTGCCGGCCGATGGGATTTGGCGAAGGCTGGCGTGCTCACGGAGCCAGGACCGGCCTGTCTCCGACCATTTGAAAGGGTGGAACTAACCTGTGAGAATGAGACATTGGGCGTGCCGATCATACCCTGGGCTGAACGGGTGTATGAGAGCCTTTAGCCTTTCCTCTTCGGCCTTTGCAGGTGGAAGGTTGCCGCGGAAATGCACCGCGTTCTCGCCGGTTAAGAGCCGGGACCCCACTGCAAGATCTTCTCATCTCCAGCCAGAAACGGCGCGCGTTCATTTTTGGGCCAAATCCACGCAGATGATTTCTTGGTCGTTTCGCGCATACATCCGACGATGGGCGAAGGCGGGATGCGACCAAACCACCGGGCGGCCGGTATCGCGATTGGCCGGCTCAATGACGTGCGCCCGGCTGATCTCCTCGTAGCCCTTCGGCGTCATCCGCGCGATGATCAAATCGCCCTTTTCATTGAACAGGAAAAAGCGGTCCTGATTCTTGATAATGAAAGCATTGGCCCAGCGCATTTCCTTGCCGTCGGTGGTGGTGGCGCTCAGGGTTTCCCAAACCCGCTCTCCCGTGGCGGCCTTGAGGCAGCGCAATTGGCCGTAGCTGCAAACGCCGTAGATATATCCGTCCTCCAGAAACGGCGTGCTCAGAGTTGAGTGCAACGCGTCGGTGGTCACTTCGCTTACCCGCTGGCTTTGCCAAACCGTCGCGGCCGCCGGTTTGGTCGCATCCAGCCGGAGCATCCACGAGCCGTTGTAAAAACAAGTCAGAAACAGCAAATCGTCCATTTTGCGCGGTGTCGGGATGGTCATGCCCGCGCGAATCGCCTCCGATGATTTCAAGGACCAATACACTTTGCCCGTCTCCGGATCCAGCGAGTTGACCGATTCGGGATGCCAAACGATGAGTTGCCTGAGGCCGCCCGCCTGGAAAATCACCGGGGAACAGTATCCCGGCTCCTTGGCGCTCAAGGCCCGCCAGATTTCCCGGCCGGTGTTCTTGTCCAAAGCGATCACCGTCGAATTGGAGCCGCCAGCCAGACAAATCAGCTTGTTGCCGTCCAGCAGCGGGTTTCCGGCGAAGCCCCACACCGGGGCCTTGATCTTGTAGTCCGCTTTGAAATCCCGCGACCAGAGGACGGCACCTGTCGCCGCGTCCAGGCAGAACAAATTGCCTTCCGCCCCGAGCGAAAAGACTTTGCCCTCGCTGACCACGGGCGTGGTGCGCGGACCAGCCGGGTAAGCCACAGTGTAGGGACAATCGTATTCGTGCCGCCACAGAACTTTGCCATCGTCCGCATTCAGACAGACAATCCGCTCGACCCCGGGGATGCCTTCGCTCTCCGATGTGTTCGCCGGTTTGTCCGAGGTTCTGGCAACCTGGTGGTCGAGGACAAAGACCCGTCCTTGGGCCACAGCGGGGCCGGAATAGCCGGAGCCAATGGCGGCGCGCCAGACCACCGGCGGACCACCGGCCGGGAATGTCCTGACAATGCCGGTCTCGCGCCAAACGCTGTCCCGTTCCGGCCCAAGCCACTGCGGCCAAACGTCAGCGCGGAGGCCAATTGCGCAGCCTACCGCCACTACTGCCATCCATATCCGACGCCTGAAAAATCCTTTGGATTGCATCCAATAATCTGGCGCCGCTGCCCGCCGAAGTCCAGCCGGAACTCAGTGGTGAAACCGGCCAAATTGCACACCAAATTGTGCTCAGGGCTGCTCTAAAGTTGCCGCCAAGCCGCCGGGGATGCGAAAATTCAGCGGCTTTCTGGCGAAAGCGGCTACGACTTCAGCGCGGCCCTGGGCAGTGAAGGCTCCCATCGCATACAGACACCCCACACTAAATAGGGCTGGGCGGCGAAGATGAGGACCAAACCGGTTGATGCGATGGCTGGTCAAGGTGGTGGAAACGGCGGAAGGCCGATCCGCCGAATGGTCGGAGCCGCACTCAGAACTCCCCGCCCTGTACCGGTTCAAAACCGAAATAACTTATGGCGTTAAGTAAAGCCGTTACTCACTTCCTCGATTAGTGGAATGGAATCTGCCGCCCCGCGTCTAGTCACGCAAATGGCAGCAGCGCGGGATGCGGTTCTTAAGCAGTTTTCCACCTTCTCTCCCCTTGTCCTTCCCGCGACAAAAAAGCCAATGAAGGTATCCCCCGCCGCCGTGGTGTCAACCGGCATGACTTTTTCGGCCGGAACGGAGATTCTGATCTGGTCTTCGACGTAGATAGCGCCGTTTTCGCCCAGCGTGAGGATGGTTGCCGAACGAGGAAATCGCTCCAGCATGCTTTCGATTATGGCCTCAGGTTCCATTTCCCCGGTCAGTTCCCTGCCTTCAACGTCATTGATGATGAAACAGTCCACTTTTTCCAGAGGAAAACGCAACACGCTTCTGTCCATCGGCGCCGGGTTTAGGAATATGATCAGGCCTTGCTTTTTGGCTTGGTCAATGATCTCTGGAATGGAGCTGATTTCGTTCTGCAACAAAAGACCGTCACCCGATGCAAAGTGCTTGAGGACACGCGCGATATTTTCCTTTCGAATTTCCAGGTTTGCTCCACCGTGAATGATGATGGAGTTCTGACCATTCTCATCCACTTGGATGATGGCATGGCCCGTCGGCGTGCTATCGGCAAAGTCTATATGCGAGGTGTCCACTCCGGCGGCCGATAACCGGGCCACCAGCAATTGTCCGTCCTGGCCGATTTTTCCGGCGTGGAATACTTTCACCCCGGCGTGGGCCAACGCAATGGACTGGTTCAGACCCTTTCCACCGCAGAGCAGATGATATTTGTGTGAAGTGATGGTTTCACCCGGCCGGACAAAATGCTCCACTTCATAAACATGATCAAAATTAAGTGAGCCGAAGTTGAGCACCTTCATGAAGGAAAACCTCGCCTAAAAGTTGACTCCTGACTGTAAAATGATGTTGGTGTAAGGCGTGCATTCACCGGTCCGGATAATCGCCTTTGCATCCTTGGTCAATCTCTTGAATTCTTCGTGACTGACAAGCTCAAAGGGAATGCCTTTTGTGAGCGCAACTATTTCTTGATGCATTGACGGGCTTTTCGTGACGATCTCCCGGGCCAGAATGATCTTCTCCACCACCAGTTCGTTCAACAGCGGCTTCAGAACATCCATGAATCTCACGACGCCTTTGGTAACGGAAAGGTCAATCCGTTCGACATTTTTATCAATGGGCAGGCCGACGTCGCAAACGACAATCCGGTCGGTATGCCCGAGGGCTCCCATAATCTTCAGCAAATCCTGATTTAAGATACCGTCTTTTTTCATAGCCTTATGCACTCAGTATTAGATGCTTTTAAACACTTACGCAAGGCCCCACATCGCTCCAGACGCGGATTTGTGCCAATCGTAAGCAAGCACGTAAAGATCAATCAGGGGCCACGAGCTGCCATTTTCAGATGGGCATACGGCGGTATGGTCCGCAGCCGCAGATCCTCCACGGGATGGCCAATGGTGAAGTGATATAGGCTCTGCCAATCATGTCCCTTCAAAAGGAGCGCGCGGTGCAACTCGTCATCAAAATAGCAGCCAATCCCCGTCCCTCGTATTCCAGCAGCCTCCGCGGCCTGATAAAGTGATTGGCCGATCATTCCGGTCTCCCAGAACAGCTCCCGCCAAGCCGAGGCGCCGCGTTCCCGTAAGATCGGTTCGAACCGCGCCAGCATGCCGAGGCTGAATGCACCATCGGCGGCAACGTCCTGATGGCACGAAAGGGTCCGCGCAAAATCGCGCAGGTCTCCCCGGCCTAAACGCCAGAGTGGCACCATGGGGGCCGTGCCCGCAGGACTTCCCAAGCGGGGACGTCATGAAAAGAGTGTCGCAAAGCCTCCGCCTCGGCTGGCGCGCGAAGCCAGAGGTACATGCCGCGATCCAGTCCCTTGACCCGAAGATCGAACAAAACCAAGTGTATCCGAGGCGAAAACGGCCACGCATCAAACGGCGGGGTGAATGCGCGCGGTGACGCAGTATCCAGAATGGCCAGACACTTTTCACCCGTGATACTTGTGACGCCGTCGAAATCCACCGCACTGAGGCGCTGGCGGATTAGTTGACCGGACGATTGGGCGCAGGCGGGCGGCGAGGGCGGCGGCCACGAACCCTGGACGAAGGATTCACCCACTATTGGTGCTTTTCGCTCCGAGACCGCAATGGCTTCATCAACCACCGGCCACCCTACATGGGAATGGCTCAATTGGCGGCGCAAGTGCGCGTGAGCATGCGCCGGATAGACGTGCAATTCGACACGGCCTATCCGTGGCAAGAAGTGTTTCGGCTCTGCCAGCGGCGCTTGCAAGCCTTGGGCCGCGCCAGTGGCTGAGGCCTCGCGATCCAAAGCGTGAGCCGTGCGGATCAAAACGATTCGTGGCTGGCGCAGCACGCCCCGAATTCCGAAAAACCACCATCGCGCCGCCGGTGCGCCCTCAGCGGGGCAGCCACCGCCCTTGTCGCGCGAAATCACCCGGCTGCTCGGAAAGATCTGGACTTTTTACCCTTAAAAACAGCTATTAAACCGAACTATGGAACTCGCAGGTTAGGATGAAGCGGACTGGACGGAACGACCAGCTCAGGAATGAATTGATGTTCTACCGCCTGCGGTTGGTGGTTGAGCAAACACATGACATCCCCAGACCTTTATGCCATCCTCTGGGAATGGACCTTTGCAGCCCGCAATCCATGAAATCATTGACGCGGAAATTCTCAAGCGCGGCGCCCAGCCTTCTCGCCGCCCTGCTCATGGCAGCAACCCACTGTCAGGCCCAGGCACCCACGGCGGGCGCAAACGCCTCGAACATGCCTCCTCCCCTTCCCGTCGTTGGAGTGCAGATTCTCAACAACCAGAACCAGCCCGTTCGTTTGCGGGGCGTCAATGCCGCCAGCCTGGAATGGACCAGCACCGGCGAGGGACACATTCTCAAGACGCTCAACGTCGCCATTCAAGACTGGCAGGTCAACATTATCCGCCTGCCGCTTTGCCAGGATCGCTGGTTCGGCAAGGCGCCCGAACAGGCCGATGGCGGGAAAGCCTACCGCGATTTGGTGCATCAGGCGGTGGACACCTGCGCGACGCAAAGATGCTACATCATTTTGGATTTGCATTGGTCGGATTGCAATGAATGGGGCGTGAACATCGGCCAGCATTCGATGCCCGACACGAACAGCCTGATGTTCTGGAAGGACTTTGCGCCGGTCTACGCGAACCAGCCTGCGGTCCTTTACGATTTATATAACGAGCCGCACGACATTTCCTGGGATGTTTGGCTCAAAGGGGGCACGGTGACCGACCGGCCCAACACCCGTGGCGGCGGTCCGGCGCGAACTTACGAGGCTGCGGGGATGCAGACCCTGCTGGATGCCGTTCGCGCCACGGGCGCCAGCAATGTCGTCATCGCCGGGGGCCTGGATTGGGCCTACGACATGTCCGGATTTCTTGAGGGCCGGCAGCTATCCGATCCCCACGGCAACGGCGTCATTTATGCCAACCACTGCTACGACAACAAGGGTGACAGCGTGGATGCGTGGATCGGGAAGCTGGACAAGGCGGCGGCCAAAGCGCCGGTGATCGTGAGCGAATTTGGCGGCAGCTCCGGGCCGAGCAGGAGGGTGCCGGCCGACAACTGGCTCCTGCATGTCCTGCAAGCCATTGACGATCATCGGTGGTCCTTTACCGCGTGGGACCTCCATGCCGCCGCCGGACCGACGCTGATATCGGACTGGAACTACACACCGTCGCCGCGTTTCGGAGTCTATGTCAAACAGGAATTGGCCGGGACATTGCCCAAGTACACGCCGCCAGCGCCAGCCCCGTAGAATTTTGAATTTGGAATGAAGCTGCACCATCTTTCGGCTGCACATTGCGTGCAATTGGTGATCTCTGAGAAAAGGCACGCGAAGCCAGGATATTTGATTGCACCACTACTGGATCTGCGTTGCGTTGGGGTGAAGGGATCTTGGTCGGCGGTGAGACGGCTGACGGAATCCGATCTTGGGCCGCGTTGCAACCAGGAGTGGAGCAGACGGATTGCACGATTGAGCCGGGCTTCGCGCATTGTTGGAGATCAACGGTACACCTGGTCAAAGCCATGCGAGCCTCCAGCCTGGTTGTCGAGGCTGTCGTCCGAGGGGCGAAGCGATTGAGCAAGTGATGGCTCAGGCCGTCTGACCAAATCGACTACTGTGCCAGAATGAACCGCCACGCTTTTTACTGAAAATGAGTGGGAAATCGAGCCAGAACAGTTTGAACCGGAGATGCGGCGCCCTTTTCGGGAAGGTGAGCGATGCGGAGTTGGCCCGGCGCACGGGGAAATCCCGCGGCTATGTCAAGAAGCTCCGGCTGGACAAGGGCATCCATCTCCAACGGCCAGATCGTCCCTGGACCGCCAAGGACGAGCGGTTGTTGGGAAAATATACAGATCGGGAGGTTGCCCGCACGCTGGCGCGAAAGGTGAACGAAGTGGCCCGGCGCCGGCGGGCATTGGGCCGGCCACCCGCCGGGTCCCACTATGATCTGTGGACTGATTCGGAACGGCAGTTGTTGGGAACAGGGCCGGATCGTGAAATCGCCCGCGTTCTGGGCCGCTCCCTGGCCTCCGTGCAGTGCGAGCGGGCGAGATTGAAAGTGCCGTTGCAGGTTTCGGCCGTTCCCCAATGGAGCAGAAAGCAAATCGGATTGCTGGGGACAAAGTCGGATGAAGAAGTCGCCCGTCGCCTCAACAAGACTCCGGCTGCTGTTTTCGCGAAACGGAAAAGACTCGGCATTCCGGCGCATGTGCCTCAATCCCGGGTTTGGACGCCAGCGGAAATTGGGCTGCTGGGAAAGGCGTCAGACCAGAAAACGGCCAAACGACTGGGCCGTTCCCTCGACGCAGTTCGGGCGGCGCGGAAAACATTCGGGATCAAGAACCTGTTTCTTATGGTCAGCCCGTGGAGCGAGTGGGAGAAGAAGTTGGTAGGGACGGAACCCGACAGGGTAGTCGCCCAAAAACTTGGGCGCACGTTGAGATCGGTCATTCATAGGCGCCATTCGCTTGGACTTCCACCGTTTCGGCCAATATCTATGCCATCGGAAGAGGGAACGGTGTGGGTGGGGTCGAGAATCGTCACATTGTACGCCAGGAAATCGGCGCGATAGAGGATGTGGATACATCAGACCGCCTGGTTCTGGAGGTGCAGTTCCTTTCCGGCGGTGTTGGTGCAGTTGCTGAAGAGGGCGAGACGAGGACGGTTGGAGTCGGCGGTGACAAGTTTGAGCGGCGGTGGGTTGTCCGGGATGGGGGTAAGGACGGTGCGCAGGCCTGAACGGCGCGTTGCGGGACAGCGCCACCGCCGGCCTGCCGGCCATCGCAGTCTCGCCGACCCAGGGCAAGCGGCTAATCTTCAGCTTCGATTCCATTAAGCAGCGGCGTTGGGAAAGATGAAATGCCTGGCGTCTCTCCCGTGAGGCCGGAGGAAGGCGCGCCTTGAGCGGCGGGATTGCTGCCCGGCTTGCCAAGTTTATCGAACGCGATTTTGTAGCCCAAATTTCTGGGGATATTCCACCACAGACCAGTCCGGGACCGCCCCAGGAGCCGCCGGGAAATGGAACTCAACGAGTAAAATTGTTTCGTGACCCATTCGACTCCCGTCTGCAATTGATCCTGCGTCATCAGCCGGGGTCGAAAGACGACATCTGTCCTCGCGTTGTATTTCGACCAGTCGCGCGTCAGAATCCGGTCCTCCGCCTCCAGCTTGCGAAAAATGGGCGTTCCTGGAAAGGGTGTGAGACTTCCAATTGAGGCCACATCCACTCCCGCCTGCTCCAGGAACTCGAGCGTGCGTTCAAATACGGTGACGTCGTCGTGGTCAAAACCAAAAACCAAACCGGCCTGCACGGCGATGCCGGCGTCGTGGAGCCTCTTTATGCCGTCCAGGTAGCGTTGGGGTTTGTTGAAGCCCTTGCCGGTCTCTCGAAGGCTGGCCCGTGAAATGGACTCCAAACCGATGAAGAGCGCCTCGCAGCCGCTCGCGGCGGCGAGTTGGATGAGATCTTCGTGGTCCACAATGTTGAAGGTGGCCTGGCTGGTCCATCGCTTGCGCAACGGAATCAGGCCGCGAAAAAGCTCGCGGGCGTAATCCAGGTTTCCGATGAGGTTGTCGTCCCAGAAAATCAGCGCTTTCTCCCGGATCGCGGCGGCTTCCGCGATCACCTCATCGCTGGGGCGGCAGCGATGTTGGTGATGATAGAAGTGCGGCAGCATGCAGTAACCACAAGCGTGAGGGCAACTCCGCGTGGCGATGAGAACTCCGCGCCCATAAGCCCGCCGTTCGATATGTTCCCGGCGCGCCCAGGGCAACCCCGCCAACGAAGGCGCGGTCGCCGCCTGATAGAAGCGTTGGGGCCGGCCTTCTCGAAAATCCCGCAGAAGTGCGGGCCAGACCCCCTCGGCTTCGCCGATCAAAACGCTGTCGGCGTGCTGGACCGCTTCCTCCGGGAGCAGCGTGGGATGCGGGCCACCCAGCACGACCTTGACCCCGCGCGCACGAAACTCATCCGCGACTTCATAGGCGTGAGGCGCGGAACAGGTGGTCGTGGTGATGCCAACGAGGTCAATGGCGCGGCTGTAGTTAACAGGACTGACGATTTCATCCGTGTGATGGATTTCAACGTCCCTCGGCGTGAGCGCCGCGAGAAGCGGCATGGTCAACTGCGGAAACCGGATCAGCCGCCCTTTGCGCATCCATAAGGTCGCTGGTCCTTCCGCAGTGATCAACTCCAGCCTCATTCCAGGAGGCGGGGTCCGGCCTTTTTATGAGGTCCCAAAATTTCTGGAAGCAGTATTGACACCTTGCGTATTATCATGCGAGGCAATGCAGAGGTCAATTAGATTGTAATTTGAGTTCATTTGCTTGTGAACTGGAAGGGTTTCGGCGACCGCGCTGCCCGCGCTTTAAAAATTCGTGCGACAGGCTGCGGGCGCCACTATGATCGGCGCCGTGTCTGGATTATTTTATCGGCTGCCTCGGAATGTCATTGCGATTTTCAGCGGGCGCAATCTTCTGTGGCACGCGGCAGCCATCGCTTTGACGATCGTGATCGTCACCTCCGGCGGTGATTGGGCTTATTATCGGTGGACACGGGCAGGGACGTTCTTTGTGCTGGCCCGCCCGGCTCTCGGCCTCGGCATGTTAATGCCAGTCCTGTGGCCTTTGGCCCTTTTGGTTTCCGGCCTGGCCTTGAAGAACCGGCGACTCATCACGACCGCTTGGGCTTTGGGGCAGGCAGCCCCTCTCGGTTATCTGATCACTTCTTGCTACAAAGCGCTAACCGGACGTCGTCCGCCGCCATTTCACGGACATGTTGGAACGCTTGCCCTTGGCGGCACTGCGCTGACGGACTCCAGCCACGGCTTCCAATTTGGCTTTCTGAAAGGCGGCATTTTTTGGGGTTGGCCGTCGGGGCACACCACCGTGGCGTTTTCCATGGCGATCTGCCTGATCATGCTTTATCCCAAGAACAAAGCAATTGTCTTCTGCGCTTTGGTTTACGCTTTTTACGTCGGGTTCGCCGTCTCTGTGACAATCCATTGGTTTTCCGAATTCGCCGCCGGAGCCATTATCGGCAGCGCGATCGGAATGACGGTTGGCAGAGGCTTCAGAACCCAATCATGAGAGCCTCGCCGACACTGATTGACCAGGTTGTTTG
The DNA here is from genome assembly GCA_049513975.1 of Verrucomicrobiota bacterium. Taxonomy (GTDB): domain Bacteria; phylum Verrucomicrobiota; class Verrucomicrobiia; order Limisphaerales; family Palsa-1400; genus JBEKOF01. The sequence goes on from JBEKVM010000120.1 coordinate 14,563, forward strand.
AATCGGTGAGACTGAAAACTGTGCCATTTGATGGATTGGCAGCATTGCTATTTGTTAGCCCTGTCCCTTTGGGTGCCAGAAACAAGGTCGAGATTTGAGATGATTGATTGGCGGGGATTTGCCTGAAAGGTCCATTTCTTCTGCTTCTGCCGACGATTCCAGGCCAGCAGCGTGGCCGGCCTGGCGATGGAAATGACTTCGGCCAGTCGATCCTTAATCCTGAGTCCGTACCGGACAAGAGTGCGCCGGTCCGCCTCGGTCAAGGGCACACGGGCGCCCAATTTGCTGCGAAGAATCTTGTTTTCCTGCCGCAAGTAATCGTTTTCCAAGGCCAAATCGCGGCTGAAAAGCTGCTGAACCTTTGCGATCAACGAATTGGCCGAATGCTGGGAACTGCTGTTCATCGGCGACAGCATAAAGCCATCGGCGAACGGCGCGAATTCAAACGCGTTCTGCGATTCATTTTGGGAGCAGATGAATTTCTGCAATCGACGGGCCATTATGCCTATCTTTGCTGTCTCTGGCCAATTTTGACCCCGCAATCATATGATACCCGCGAACACGACCGCGCCAATCACTTCCGGTAAGCCAACACCATGCCCTCATTGTTCATTGTGAACGTGTTCCCCTCCACGCTACCTATCGTGGTTCCCGCGCCCTCCCACTTCATGGTGAGATTGGTGCCCTCCCTGGTAAAGGTGGCCTTGACCTCTCGATTGACATCACCATTCGACGCCACAGAGAAGACTGTCTTGCTGTTGCAAGTGCCGTCGCCGCTGATCGTGAAAAGACCCGATTTGACGGTCACGGAGGCTCCTTCGTGGGTTATGATGCAAGGCACCTGCTTCCCATCGACACTCACCAAGGTGTATATTCCGGCAGGACTGGTGTCGGCAGCCACCTTCGCCTCCTGCTTGCACCCTGTCCAGGCCAGCGCCAAGCACAGCGCCATTAAATACCATCCGAGGGTATGCCGCGTCGCAGATTGACCTTCGCCATTGAATGAACTGTATTTGGTTTTCATGGGTCGAAATATAACCCACGCCGCAGTTTTACGGAAATTGATAATTTCAATGGCGATTTCAGTATAATCAATGGTCACCTGATAGACCCTGTGCATGGCGAATTGATAATTCTCGCGTTCGAAAAGTATTTTTCGGGTCCCTTGCCGCGGTCGAGAGCCTGGCTTACCCCTCAGGGTCCGTTCAAGCTCCACAGTCGCCGCAAAAACAGGGCACAATCTGCTCCTGGGCCTTCGCCAATGTGCAGTACTATGCAGTACACTTTTCTAGGTAATTTGAGGCCGGTTTGCCCATTTGAATCAGAAGGCGAAAAATTGCAAACAACCAATAAAATCAGGCATTTCAAGCACGTTTGCTGTTTTTGGCCGAAATTGCTTAACAGGTTGTTGAACTATTTCGCGCGCCAGCCAGCGTCGGTTGCTGCTGCTCCGGCGCGGCCAAAATGCCCGCACTACGGCAGCGATATGCTGCCCTTGTGCTGAAGTTTTTCCTGCAAGTGCCATGAAGGCAGCGGCGGCGGGACAATTCGCGCCATTCTCGAAGCCCTGGATGCAGGGATTGAGCCGACTTGGCGTTGCTCGTGTTTGTTGATCGGGGTCGGTGTCGTTGCCCGGGTGCTCGCCTTCCAGGACGTTGCCATGCTTCTGGTCGTTGTCGCCCAGTTCGTTGTCAACGGTGCGATGTTCCTGTTCTCATTTCAGGCGCTCCCAAGCGGCAGGTTGCTCCCGGTGCCGGGGCTTGGAAGCCGTTACGGCGGTTACTGTCAGTGCGGAGGCTCGGCGCCAGCGTCGCCGTCGCACAGACTGCGGACGCATGTCTTTTGAATTTGAGATACGTCAATCGTAGGAAATCTCAAAATCGCTTGTAACAGCGAGATTACAAGGACCTTGCGTCGCAACTGAGCTTTCGCCGGTGTGACATATAAACGACGCATTTCGACACCCTGACTGTCGGCAAATGTCGGCCATCCGCGTCACGAGCAGGCAAGCGGCGGGGTTGTTCTCCATTCCGGCCAGGGCGCCAATGACAAATCAAGCCTACCGGCTCTTTTCCGTTGCAGCGCAGAAACACCGTGTGCATGCTTTTGCAAAGTCCTGAAGCGTTTTCAGAATGACCATAGCAGCTTGTTCGCCGAAGAGCGACTACCGAGGGCGCGGTAGGGCGAGGCTGGGCGCACGACAGAATTCTTCGGTTAGGCTGCCAGCTTTAGGCAATCATTGCTGGCAGCGCGGCTGTTGAGGCGCTCTTTCCAGAACGGGTCGAGGCGGCGGCTGGAGTGGATACAGCGC
>JBEKVM010000121.1:0-25088 GCA_049513975.1 Verrucomicrobiota bacterium
CCAAGCTCCAACGTCAAACGCCCAGCAAACCAAGGGTAAAGTCATACCGTGACACCAAAACAACACATTAAATCGGCCAAAAGCAAGGCGGAGGGGGGTCACGATGTACCAGGGCTGCCCGTCACGCTCACGATTTCCGCTTGCCGATTCTCCTGCCGGGGCTTAGGCTGCCTCCTGATTGGCCGGCCTGAATCCGGCCAGCCCATCCGACATGGAAGCGCCACTGCTCATCCTCGCTTCGGCTTCGCCGCGCCGCTCGGAGTTGCTCCGGCAATTGCGGCCGCGTTTTCAGATCGTTCCCAGCCAGGCGCCGGAAACCCACGGGGAACACTGGAGCGCCGGCGAATTGGCCCAGATCAACGCCTACCGCAAGGCCCGCGCCGTCTCCAAACAATTCCCCGACGCCATCATCATCGGCGTGGACACCCTGGTTTCCGTGGATTCCGCCATTTTCGGCAAGCCGCGCACGCGGGCGGAAGCCCGCGACATGCTCGCCTTCCTGCAAGGGCGCACGCACCAGGTGACCACGGCCGTCTGCCTGATTTATTTGCGCGGCCACCGCCAAAAAGTTTTTTGCGAGCAGACCGACGTGACTTTCCGCGCCCTGACCCCGGCCCAAATCCGCCGTTATCACCAGAAAGTCAATCCGCTGGACAAAGCCGGCGCCTACGCCATCCAGGAAAGGGGCGGGGAACTGGTGGAATCCATCTCCGGTTCCTTCACCAACGTCGTCGGCCTGCCGCTGGAAAAACTCCGCGCCGAGTTGGACGCTTTCCTGGCGGACCTGGCCGCCCAGCCTCCGCTCCCCGCGCGCGCGCCGCTCCCGCCGCCGCCGCCGCCCCCCTCCGCCCACTCCCCTCGCGCCACCTTTTAACCCGAATATTTCCTACCGCATGGGTGGAATCCCGATGCAATCGGGACCCGTCCCGCCGGGCCACTGGCCCGGCGGAGGATAGCGGACAACCGTCCTGTAAAAAACTGCGTCTGACAGCAGGATGTCCTCTCCCATTCCGGGGGAGCACACGCGCCCTCGCGTGTGGTGGCCGGCGCCCTCGCCGGCCACGTCTTTGCACATCATATACACTTGACAATAAACAGTCGAAACGTGGCTGTTTGGGGAGCGCGGGCGTCTCGCCCGCCGCGTTCGACGTCCCGCCGAACGCTCTTCAGGTGCGGCATTCTCGCTGTAGGCGCGCCATCTCTGTGGGTTGCTCGACGTTTCCAATGTATTCCCGTGGAAGACTGAAAGCATTGGGGAGCGCGACCGTCCCGGTCGCCGTGGGGCGCGTCTCGCGCCCCGCCTCTTCGCCGATTCCTTCAGATGGATTCATTTTCGGATGCGCTGCCTTCACGGACAAGCCAAGCCGGAATGTGTAAGCCGCCGCACCGCTTCGTCCGTATTCATTTGGCCATTTTAATGCACGAACAACCTGTTGTGGAATAATTCTTCCAGGGAAAAATGAACGAATGGACAGCGCCACACTCTAACTTTGTAATGCAAAGTACAATTACTCTGCTTGCGCCCGCGCGGCGCGCCTTGACCATAATCCCGGCCGCCCGTTTGGCGGCTTTGCACACACGTAAACCCATTATGAAAAAATTACTGCAAATTGCTGGTGTTCTGTCGTTCCTGTTCCCCTTCGTTGGTGGCGTGGTGCTTCTTATCGGAGCGCTCTCCTCGCCCTCGGGAAGCGGGGAGGCTCCCATGCTCACCGTGATTGGATTCTTTTTAATTGGCAACGCATTTTTTGCTGGTGCGATACTTCTTTTTGCCGCTGAAAAGCTCAGCCCAAATGATGCGAGCAAATGATTGCCCCGCCCGACAAGTCGCCGGAGCCAACCGCCGTCCCGTCCGACCGTAGCTTCGGAGCGGAGGCGGATGGCGCGGTCGGTTCACTTGCTGGCATTTCGCAGTAAAGGCCTCGGAATCAGGCAATTGCAGAAAAGTCTCATGTGCGCACCTCCATCCTCCATCACTCCATCACTCCCGCCGCCACCCGCCCGCATTTTCTTCAATCCTGGGGCTTGACAAAAATTAGAACCTATGGTTGAATTATTGGCGTGCGAAACGGAGGCACAGTCCGCCGTCGCATCCGGGAGGATGCGGCCAGCGCCGGCGCGGAGGGCGGGGAGAAACACCCGGTGAGCAATCGCGCATACCCGCAGTCCGGCCATTCCACTCATGGATTTCGGCTGTTTCGCGGTTCCATGACCCCTCCGCGTGACGAAAATTCGCGGATCAACACCACCCCAAATTTTCACTTAATTTCACCTGGTTTCACCTGTTTTCAGCTAGTTTCACCTAATTTCACTTCCCGACCCCAGGGGGGGGTCATGCCCCCAAACAGCATTTCTCGCCAACATCGTCAAGGTTCCCCCAAAAGCAGTTCCGGCTTCGCGCCAATTGGCGGAAATTCGCGGATTCCTCCCATTTTGCATTCTGCATTCTGCATTCTGCATTTCCTTCATCACTCCATCACTCCATTCTTTTGCAGCGGGAAGGGAGGCGGTTCTTTCGTCTGGCCAGCGGCGCGGAAAAAATCTACCTTCGCCTCCGTATGAAATTTCTGCCTGCTTTGTTTCTCCTGCTTCCCTTTGTGTGGTTGTCGCCCATCTTCCCTGCCGCGGGCCAGGCGCCTCCCGCCGCCAGCGCCATCACCACCAACGATGTCATCGTGGCGGAAAAACTTTTCGGCCTGGATTTGCCGGAAGATAAACTCAAAATGATGCTGCCGGGCTTGCGCGCCCAACAGCGCGATTACGCCGTCATCCGCCAGTTGGGCGTTTCCAACAGCGTGCTGCCCGCGGTGCTCTTTAATCCCATCCCCGCCGGCATGACCTTCCAGACCAAACGCCTCAAACCGGAATGGTCGCCCGCCCCCAAACTGGCCGCCCCGGCCAATCTTGACGACGCGGCCTTTTATTCGGTGGGGCAATTGGCCGCGCTTATCAAGTCGCGCCAAGTCACCTCCACCCAGCTCACCCGGATGTATCTGGACCGGCTGAAAAAATACGGGCCGAAACTCAACTGCGTGGTGACGTTGATGGAAGATTCCGCGCTGGCCCAGGCCCGTCGGGCCGACCAGCAAATCGCCGCTGGCAAATATCGCGGCCCCCTCCACGGCATTCCTTACGGCGTCAAAGATTTGCTGGCCACCAAGGGAACGCGCACCACCTGGGGCGGCGCGCCTTACACCAATCAAATGTTTGACGACGATGCCACCGTGGTCAAACGGCTCAACGCCGCCGGCGCGGTGCTCCTGGCCAAGCTGAGCCTGGGCGAACTGGCCATGGGCGATGTTTGGTTCGGCGGCCAGACGCGCAACCCCTGGGATCCCGTCCGGGGTTCCAGCGGTTCCTCGGCCGGGCCGGCCGCGGCCACCTCGGCGGGACTGGTCGCCTTTTCCGTTGGCTCCGAGACGCGCGGCTCCATTGTTTCGCCCTGCACGGTTTGCGGCGTGACCGGCCTGCGCCCCACTTACGGCCGCGTCAGCCGCACCGGCGCCATGTCCCTGAGCTGGACCATGGACAAGCTGGGGCCGATTTGCCGGACGGTGGAGGATTGCGCGCTGGTCTTCAACGCCATTCTAGGGCCGGACGGAATTGACCCGACCTTGTACGATCTGCCCTTCAATTACAAAGCGAAGGTGGACTTGTCGAAATTGCGCATCGGCTATTTGAAGTCCGCCTTTGAGCGGTCCCGCGGCAAAACCAATGACCTGGCCGCGCTGGAAAAATTGCGTTCCCTCGGCGCGAATTTGATTCCTCTCGAACTGCCCAAATACCCCAAGGAGATTGACGCGCTTTTGCTGGAAGTGGAGGCGGCCGCCGCCTTTGACGACCTGACGCGCAGCGGGCAGGACGCGCAACTGGCCAGCCAGCAAGCCTGGTCCTGGCCCAACTCCATGCGGCAGGCGCGCTTCGTCCCGGCCGTGGAATACCTCCGGGCGCAGCAGGTGCGCGCGCAACTCATCCAACAGATGGCGGCGTGCCTCAAGAACATTGATGTCTATGTCACCCCCACCATGGACGACAACGATTTAGGTTTGACAAACCTGACCGGCCACCCCCAGGTCGTCGTGCCCGACGGATTCAGCAACGGCCTGCCCACCAGCATCAGCTTCGTCGGCCAATTATTTGGCGAGGCCGGCCTGCTGGCCGTGGCCAAGGCCTACCAGGACGCGACCGGTTTTCATCTGCAACATCCCAAATTGGCCGAGTAGCGCCCACACGCCTCTTAATCTTAATCCTAATCTTAATCTTAATCTCGTGACAAAAAGATTAAGATTAGGATTAAGATTAAGATTAAGACGAAGAACGAAAATGAAAAAGTACTGGCATGTCATGAAAATCGGGACGGAGAACACGCTCGTTTACCGCTTCAATTTCTTCTTTCGCGCCGCCGCCTCGCTCCTGCCGCTTCTGGCCACCATTTATCTCTGGCAAACCATTTACCGGGGCCGGAATTCCGATGTGGCCGGCTATTCCCTGGCCGCCATGATCTCCTATTACCTCCTGGTCACTATTGTTGACACTCTCACCGCCGTCAACGAGGACGACTGGCAGATCGCCGCCGACATCAAGGACGGCAACATCAGCCAGTTCCTGCTTAAACCCATGGATTACCTGACCTACCGGATTTGCCTTTTCCTTTCCGGAAAATTGGTTTTCACCGCCATTTCGATTGTGCCCGTCGGCATTTTCATCTTCTGTTTCCGCCATTATTTCGTCGGCCCGCCGGGCTGGGCCATGTCCGGGTGCTTCGTCTTGTCCGTGCTGCTGACGGGCCTGCTGCAATTCTTCATGTCCTACACCATGGCCCTGCTCGCCTTTTGGCTGCTGGAAGTTTCCACCATCATTTTCATTCTCTTTGCCTTCGAGTACATCGCGGGCGGACATTTGTTTCCGCTGAACATCCTGCCGCACGGGCTGGAGATGGCGCTGCAATGCACTCCGTTTCCCTATCTCCTTTATTTTCCGGTGAATGTATATCTGGGCCAGGCGAGCGCGGCCGAAGTCTGGCGCGGCCTGGCCATCCAGTCCGGCTGGGTGGTCCTCTTTTACTTCGTGGCCCGGTGGGTCTGGCGGCGGGGCATCCGCACTTATACGGCGGTGGGAGGTTGATGGCGTGAACCCAAAACCTCCCAACCAACTGTGGCGGCACCTGGGCATTTACCAGGCGCTCTGGCGCAATTCCGTCGCGCGCGAGATGAGCTTCAAAAGCAATTTCCTCCTCTGGCTGGTGGTGGAATTCCTCTGGTTCGGCCTGCAGTTGAGTTTCATCAGCGTGATTTATCTGCACACCGACCACATCGGCGACTGGACCAAATGGCAGGTGATGATGCTGGTGGGGGCGAGCCATTTCATCCAGCAGATTTTCCAGGCCTTTTTCCTGACCAACTGCACCCAGCTTTCCGAACTCATCCGCACCGGCAGGCTGGATTTCATGCTGTTGCTCCCGGTCAACACCCGCTTTTTGATCTCCCTGCGCCAGGTGGACCTGGGCGGTTTTGTCAACGCCGCTTCCGCCCTCGGCGTCATGGCCTACGCCGCCCGGCAACTGCACCTGGTCCCCTCGGCCGCGCAGATTTTTGGCTTCTTTCTCCTCTGCGCCGCCGGCATCGTGGTGCATTACTCCCTGATGTTTCTGCTGGCCAGCGTGGCTTTCTGGACCGTGCGCGCCCAGGGCATTGTCTGGGGTTATTACAACCTCTTCAACATCGCCCGCCTGCCCGACGCCGCCTTTCACGGCTTCTTCAAGGCCTTCTTTCGCTTTGCCATCCCGATGCTGCTCGTGGCCAACGTGCCCGTCAAGCTGCTGACCGCGCGCCTCGATTCGGTGTGGGAAATGGTTTTGCTGGCCGTCATGAGCGCGCTTTGTTTCCTCCTCTCCGAACTGTTCTGGCGCTTCTCCCTCAAGCGCTACACCAGCGCCAGCGCCTGAGTTGGATTTTTCGAACTGGTGGGGACCCTCGGCAACGCGCAAGTGGATGCCGCCATCGCTGCCATCCTGGCCGTCCACGACGAAACCACCCGCGTTGGCTCCAAACTCCCGCTGGCCTGAACCACCGCAGCTTTCAGCTAATGATGGAAGGGCTACCGTCGAAAAAATGTCTCCAGCAGCGCATCTGCCTCATTCTGTCGAGGAGATGCTCCTTACGGTCCGAGACGCGACATGAGAGCAACGGGGTTTGACTCGGTCAGGGCAACGTCGTGCAACTGAGACAGCCAACCGCCGTTAGCTTCAGTGAGTTACTCATCGTTGCTACCCACAAACCCATACGCAATGTTAGAAACCCATACATAAAAGCCTAGAACATGGCCAACCTCATGCATCGCCTGGCTGCCTCCACCCCATATCGTGAAGCACAGTCCCAATACGCCCCAGAGTATGTAAACCAATCGGCGGGCAAATGTCTCAGGCTCGTCAGAGAACCTCTGAATAATGAATACAGCCACGAGCTGGAGTTCGACAATTACCAAAACAGGCCACTCCGCCTTGCCATGACGTCCCCGAACCACGCCCATGAACCCATGATCAAAGTCCAGTCCATTCGACAAGCCATAAATGACATAGGCGCCAAAAACCAACATCGAAATCAAAAGGTTGACTGTGCAAATGGTCTTTAGAGTGCGAATCATTTCAGAAGGCGATACCCAATGATTGAGCCATGCCGGAACAATAATGTCAACCGCGAATTGCCGCTAAACGGTCCCCAGTTGGCGGCTTGTCCTGGCGGGAGCTTGACGGCAATCCAAGACACGAAATACGGTCGCACACCCAGCAGCGTCCATTTTATAGTACACGGCGTACGGAAATCGCCGGGCCAGCAAACGATGGTATCCCATCACCTTCGCGTGAATGCCACCATAGAGAGCCAAAGAATCAATGTCCGAGAAAACGGAATCAAAGAAGTAATCGCCAAGTCCCTCGCCTTGGGCTTCGTAGAACACACGGCCAGCCGACAAATCGTTGAAAGCGGACGTGAGTATCCGCACCTTCATCTAAACTTGCTGCGGAGGGATTGTTTCGCGGTGTCCCAATCCAGCACTTGTTCCTGGCCTTCCGCCAGCCGTCGCTCTGTCGCGGCCAACTCCTCCGCATGCCAGGCCGGCGACACAAATTCATCGTCAGGACGGCTTAATTCCTCCCAAAGCGTTTCCATCAGCTTTAATTTTTCGCTCCGAGGCAGTTGGCGCAAGCTTTCAACGGTCATACCTGAAGAGTAATGCAGGCCCGGGCCACAAGCAAGCTCGGAGAGAATTTCTGTCGGAGAGAATTCCCGCCAACGCCTCACGCCCCTGCCTTGCCAGCATAACCACGCTCCTCCAATCCGCAATCCGCAATCCAAAAATTTTCCCTTTCCACCGCCCCGATTTGAATTAACTTGCCCCCATGAGTTTGACCGATGAGATGACGCAAGTGGCCCGGCAAGCCAAAACGGCCTCCCGCAGTCTGGCCCAGTTGACCACCGCCCAGAAAAATGCCTGCCTCCTCGCCATGGCCGATGCCCTTGATCAAAACCACCCCGCCATCCAGGAGGCCAACGACGGCGACATGGCGGCCGCCGCCAAAATGGGCCTCTCCATCGCCATGCTGGACCGCCTCAAACTCGACGACAAACGCCTCGCCGCCATGGCCAACGGCCTGCGCCAAGTCGCCGCCCTGCCGGATCCCGTCGGCAGAATTCTCGACGACCGCACCCGCCCCAACGGCTTGCGCCTCCAAAAAATTTCCACCCCCATTGGCGTCGTCGTCATCATTTATGAATCGCGTCCCAACGTCACCGCCGACGCTGCCAGCCTTTGCTTCAAGTCCGGCAACGCCGCCATTTTGCGCGGCGGCAAGGAGGCCCTTCATTCCAATCAAGCCATCGCCGATCTGCTCACCCAGGCCGCCTCCCGCGCGCTGCCCGCCTTTCCCGCCCACGCCATCCAGGTCGTGCGCACCACCGACCGCGAGGCCATCCGGGAACTGCTCGCGCTCACTCAATACGTGGATTTGTGCATGCCGCGCGGCGGCGAAAGGCTCATTCGCGCCGTGGCCGACTGCTCCAAGGTCCCCGTCATCAAACATTACAAGGGCGTTTGCCATGTTTATGTGGACGCGGAGGCTGATTTGCAAATGGCCGGGGACATCGCCTTCAACGCCAAATGCCAGCGCCCCGCCGTCTGCAACGCCATGGAAACCTTGCTGGTGGATGCCGCCGTCGCGGAAAAATTTCTCCCCGTCATCGGCGCCCGTTTCGACGCCAAAAAAGTCGAAATGCGCCCGGACGATTCCGCCCGCCGAATCCTGGAAGCCAGCCTGCCGCATCCCGCCCGCGCCATCCGCCCCGCTACCGACCAGGATTTCTACACCGAATACAACGATTACATCGTCAACATCCGTGTGGTGGAGGGAGTGGCCCAGGCCATCGCCCACATCAACCAATATGGCTCCGCCCATTCCGACAGCATCGTCACGCGCGACGAGGGGCGCGCCCGGCGGTTCTTGGCCGAAGTGGATTCCGCGACGGTTTACTGGAACGCCTCCACCCGCTTCACCGACGGCGGCGAATTTGGCATGGGCGCCGAAATCGGCATCAGCACCGACAAAATCGGCGCGCGCGGCCCCATGGGCCTGGAGGAATTGACCAGCTACAAATGGATCGGCCTGGGCAGCGGCCAGATCCGGACTTAAACCCTGGAAAGCCTGGGCCGCGTTTTGCTCCAATTCAATCGCGCCGTCAATTTGCTCTATCGCCACAGTCTGGCCGGCCAACAACCGCCCTGGGTCGCGCAATGGCTGGACCAGGGCAAGCCCCCCCAACTCCTGGAAATCCAGCGCGCCGCCGCCTTCAAAAATGAACTCCCCCGCGTCATCCGCCCGGACATCATCCTCAGCCAATCCGGCCCCTGCATCACCGAACTGGACAGCGTCCCCGGCGGCATCGGCCTGACCGCCTGGCTCAACCAAACTTATTCCGCCCCGCCCATCGCCGCGCCCGGCATCCTCGGCGGAGCCGGCGGCATGCTCCGCGGTTTCGCCGGAATTTTCGGCGACGCCAAATCCGTCCACATCGTCATCTCCGAGGAAGCGCAAACCTATCTTCCTGAAATGAACTGGCTGGCCGCCCAACTGGGCGAAAAATTCCACGTCCGCGACGCCCGCTTCACCGGGTTCGAGAACGGCGACGCCGTCTATCGCTTTTTTGAATTGTTCGATCTGCCCAACGTCCCCTCCGCAAAAGCTATTATTGACATGGCCCTGGCGAAGAAAATCCGCCTCACCCCGCCGCCCCGGCCGCTCTTCGAGGAAAAAATGCTCTTCGCCCTTCTCTGGAACCGCAACCTGCGCCCCTTTTGGCGCCAGGAATTGGGCGGGGGCTTTTTGCAGCGCCTCCAGCAACTGGTCCCCTACACCTGGATGGTTGACCCCGCCCCGCTCCCGCCGCAGGGCGCCATCCCGGAATTGAACTTGACAGACTGGAGCCAGCTCAAGTCCCTTTCCCAGCGCGACCGCGAATTGATCCTCAAAATCTCCGGCTTTTCCGAAAAAGCCTGGGGCGCGCGCGGCGTTCATCTCGGCAGCGATCTTTCCACCGCCGACTGGAGCGCCGCCGTGGACCAGGCCATCCAGTCATTTGCGCAGTCGCCCTCCGTTTTGCAACGCTACCACAAGCCCCGCCTGGTCGAGTCCCACTGGTTTGATTTCGAGAAGAACGAACTGGTCGCCATGCCCGGCCGCGTCCGCCTCTGTCCCTACTATTTTGTCAGCGGCGACGGCGACGCCGCCCGCGCCAGCCTGGGCGGCGTCCTGGCCACCATCTGTCCCGCCGACAAAAAAATCATCCACGGCATGAGCGCCGCCATCCTCGCCCCGTGCTCGGCCGAAATGCAAAATGCAGAATGATAAATGCAAAATCCATTTTGCATTCTGCATTCTGCCTTTCCTCTACCTTCTCCCATCGTACCACGGGTCGCACTCCTCCCGGTTCGTCAGGGTTTTTCGGGGACGGAAAATCGCCTTGGCGCAAAACCATAGATATTCCCGCCCGGAATAGAGCGACAGTTTGCGCGCCGAGGTCAGCAGGGGATGACGATGGAGGATGACCACTTTTTTCCCCTCCTGCCGCGCCAGTTTTTTCAGCCGCTTGCTCAGCTCAATTTCCTCCGAAACGAACAGTTCCCCGCTGAATCCGCCGATTGTCCGGAACGCCGCCGTCTCGCAAAAAATAAACGATCCCGCCGTCCATTTTGCCATCCGGCTGACCAGGTTCCAGAGGCCGGTGCCGAGGTCGCCCAGGAAATGACGCTGGTCCATCCGCACCGTGCAACCGCCCGCCAGGCAGCGCCCCGACTGGATTTCCCCGGCCACTTCCGCGAAAAGCTCCCGCGCCGGGTGCGAATCGGCGTCCACAAAAACCAGCCACTCCCCCCCCGCCGCCGCCGCCCCCGTGTTGCGCGCGCGGGCAATTTGATTGACAGGCTCAAAGACCACCCGCGCCCCCGCCGCGCGCGCCAGCTCCGCGGTGGCGTCCGTCGAATTATTGTCGCAAACCACGATTTCCATCGCCCACCCCAGGTCGCTGAACGCCCCGCCCGCCGCCTGGATGCTGCGCAAGGTCGCGCCGATCAGCTTTTCCTCATTGAACGCCGGAATGACAACTGAAATCTTCACTTTCCTCCTCTTCATACCACTTCCCGCGCCAAAAGACACTTCCCTTGTTTATTTCGGGATGTTTTGAGTAGTCTGTTTCCGTTGCTGTTCAAAAGATGAAATCTGTCTGGCATTGGCTCCTCTCTCCGTGGACGTGGCGGATGGCGTGGCGCGACACCCGGACGAGCCGCGGCCGGCTGCTCTTGTTTTCATCCTCCATTGTGCTGGGGGTGGCGGCGCTGGCCGCCATCGGGTCGCTGGGCAAAAACCTGGAGCGGGCCGTGGAGGAGCAGGCCCGGACCTTGCTGGGCGCCGACCTGGCCATTTCTTCGCGGCGGGCTTTCAGCGCGGAAGAGGAAAGCTGGATGAAGCAGATCGGCGGAGAGCAATCGCGCGAAACCTCGTTTTCCTCCATGATTTATTTCCCGGCCTCGGGCGGAACGCGCCTGGTGCAGGTGCGCGCCTTGAGCGGCGGCTTTCCATTTTATGGCCGCCTGGAAACGGAGCCGCCCGCGGCGGAGGCCCAATTCCGCCAGGGGCGCGGCGCGCTGGTGGAGCAGAATTTGCTCCTCCAATTCGGGGCCAGGGTGGGCGATAACATCCGCCTGGGCCAGTTGACCCTCCCGGTGGTGGGCGAACTGAGGAAAGTTCCCGGCGAAAGCGCCGCGCTGGCGCTGGTTGCGCCGCGCGTTTATCTGCCGATGGAGGATTTGCCGGCCACCGCCCTGCTGCGCCAGGGCAGCCTCGCCCAATACAAAACCTTTTTCAAATTCCCGGCGCCGGCGGACGTGCCGCAGCGGGTGGCGCGCCTGCAACCGCAACTGGAAAAGTTCCGCCTCAGCTTCGACACTGTGGAAAAACGAAAGCAGAACCTCGGCCGCGCCATGGACAATCTTTACCATTTTCTCAATCTCACCGGGCTGGTGGCGCTGATGTTGGGCGGCGTGGGCGTGGCCGGCGCCATTCATGTTCATGTCAAACAGAAATTGGCCGCGGTGGCTGTGCTCCGCTGCCTGGGCGGATCGGTCGGGCAGGTTTTCGCGGTCTATCTGGCGCAGGGCATCGCGCTGGGGGCCCTGGGGGGGGTGCTCGGGGCGGGGGTGGGCGTGGCCGTGCAAAACTTCCTGCCGCGCCTCCTGGCCGATTTTATTCCGTTCACGTTCCATTTCCAGACCGCATGGCTGGCGGTCGGGCGGGCCGCGGGGGCGGGCTTTGTGGTCTGCCTGCTGTTTGCGCTGCTGCCGCTCCTGGCGGTGCGGCGCGTTTCGCCCTGGGCGGCGCTGCGGGTCGCGTTCGAGCCGGTGGCGCGGCCCGACCTGCTGCGCTGGGGCGTCATGGCGTGTCTGGTGGCGCTGACCCTGGGTTTCGGGCTGACCCAGGGGCGCAACTGGCGCGCGGGTTTGGGATTCGTCCTCGGGTTGGGGGTGGTGTTCGTGCTCCTGGCCGCCACGGCCAGGGCGCTGATGGCGGTTGCGCGCCGGCTGGCGCATCGGAACCTGCCCTTCGTGCTGCGCCAAGGGCTGGCCAATCTGCGCCGGCCTGACAACCGCACCCAACTGCTCCTGCTGTCCCTGGGACTGGGGACGTTTTTGCTGGCCGCCATTTTTCTGGTGGAGCACACCCTCATGGCCGACTTGATCGTTCCCGGCGCAAGCCAGGCCAACGCGGTGTTGTTTGACATTCAGCCGGACCAAAAGGAGGCGGTGGCCGGATTAGTCCGGTCGCTGGGCCGCCCGGTGCTGGATGAAGCGCCGATTGTCACCATGCGCCTCAGTTCCATCAAAGGCCGCTCCGTGGAGTCGCTCTTGGCCGACCGCCAAAGCACCCTTCCGGCCTGGACCTTGCGCCGCGAATATCGCAGCACCTACAGCGATAATCTGCGCGACGCCGAAAAGATCACCGCCGGCCGGTGGATCGGCCGCGTGACCAACCACCCCGCCGCAGTTCCCATTTCCGTGGAAACCGGCATCGCCAGGGAACTGCGCCTCACGCTGGGCGACGAGATCCTGTTCGACGTGCAGGGCGTGCCGGTGCGCACGGTGGTCGCCAGTTTGCGGGAGGTCAATTGGCGGCGCCCCCAGCCCAATTTTTTCATGCTCTTTCCGCGCGGCGTTCTGGAGGAGGCTCCTTCCATGAATGTGCTGGTGACGCGGGTGGACTCCAGCGCGCAATCCGCCCTGCTGCAGCGCGAAGTGGTCAAAGCCTTTCCCAACGTCTCGGTGATTGATTTGACCCTGATCCTGGAAACGGTGGACGCCATTGTGGGAAAAGTTTCCTTTGTTATCCGGTTCATGGCGTTATTCACGGTGCTGACAGGGATCCTGGTGATGGCGGGGGCGTTGGCGGGGAGCCACTTCCAGCGGGTGCGGGAGTGCATCCTGTTGCGGACGCTCGGGGCGTCGCGGGCGCAGATCTGGCGCATTCTGGCGGTGGAATACACGGCCTTGGGTTTGCTGGCGGCGGTCACGGGAATCCTGCTGGCCCTGGCAGCGGGGTGGGCGCTGGCGGCGTTTGTATTTAAGGTTCACTTTGCCCCGCCGCTATGGCCGGTGCTGGCGGGACTGGCGGTGGTCCCCGCGCTGACGCTGGCGACGGGCTTGCTTATGTGCCGGGGCATCTTGCATCACAGCCCCCTGGCCCTGTTGCGCGCGGAAGCGTAGATTCCCCCATTATGATATTAAGACTAACTTTCCTCTTGAATCTTAGGCGGCGCATAAACAAACTTAAATGGGCGCGGCCCATCCGTCGGGTTGCTGAGGGTTGCGAACTGATTATCATGTCTAAGAAAACAGAATTCGGCCATACCACCTGCTCTTCAAAGAGGTTGTGTTTTGATTATGCGAATGCCAGTTAAATGGCTCGAGGGAGCGAAGTCTTTTGCTCTCGGCCTTGTCATTTTTGCGACCGTTCCCCTGGCCCATGCTGGCGACAAAGCCCTCATCAGCTTTCCGCCGGCCAGCCAAACCGTGGGAGTGGGAGGCACGGCCAATTTCTTTGTCTCCGCCACCGGCGATCCCGTCATCCTCTACCAGTGGTCATTCGATGGCGCCGCCATCGCGGGGGCGACGGGCCAGCTTCTCTCCATCGCCAATGTGCAGACCTCCAACCAGGGCAGTTACCGGGTGGTGGTGACCAATGATTTCGGTTCGTCCACCAGCGCGGTGGCCGTGCTCCAGGTGATTCTGACCCCGGCGGTGACCGGGTGGAGCGGCTCCCTCTCGGTGACACAAGGCTCCACGGCCTCCTTTTCGGTTTCCACGACCGGCCAGCCGCCGCTCGCCTTCCAATGGGATTTTGATGGCACGGCCATCGCGGGAGCGACCAATTCGGCCTACAGCATTCCCAACGCCCAAACCTCCAATTCGGGCAGCTATCAGGTTTTCATCACCAACGCCTTCGGCCACACCAGCAGCCCGGTGCTGCCCTTGACCGTCACGCTGTCGCCCGTGGTCAATGGAACCACCACCAGCGGCCCGGCGGCGCTGGGCAGCACGGCGGTCTTCACCGCCTTTGTCCAGGGCGCGTCCCCGCTGTCGTATCAATGGGACTTCGAGCCGGGAGATGGCACGACCAATGCCCTCCCCAATGCCACCAATTCCGTTCTCACCATCACCAACGTGCAAACGGCCGATGCGGGCAGCTACCAGTTGTTCGTCACCAATTCTTATGGATTCGCGCAAAGCCCGCCGCTGCCCCTCCAGATTGTCCCCGGCACGGCCCCGCAGATTAGAGGGCAGCCGTCCAGCCAGATCGTGCCCCAGGGTTTCCTGGCCACCTTCCAAGTGCTGGCCTCGGGCACGGCCCCGCTTTCCTACCAATGGTGGTTCGATGACACTCTCATCCCCTCGGCGACCAATCAAATTCTTTCTCTTTTTAACGCGCAGTCCGGCAATGCCGGCAGCTATCAAGTGGTGGTGACCAACGCCTTCGGCGCCGCCACCAGCGCGGTCGTCACCCTGTCGGTTCCGGTCCTGGTCACCCAGGCCCCCGGGGTGACCTTGGCGACTTTGCTCTCTTTTGATGCCGCCACAAACGGCAGTCAGCCCGACTCCAGCGTCATTTACGCCAGCGACGGCGGTCTTTACGTGACCACGGCGCAAGGTGGCACCAACGACGTGAGCACCGGCGGTGACGGCACCGTCTCCAGAATGGATACCAACGGGAATGTGCTCTGGACGGTTTCCCTCTCTCAGGCCAGCGGGGCCAATCCCACCGCCGCGTTGGTGGAAGGCGGCGGCGGCGTGTTTTATGGGACAACGCCCAACGGCGGCGCGGGTTTCGGCGCCGTTTTCAGCATCACTTCGGGCGGCACGGCGACTTTGCTCTACTCCTTCACCAACGGAGTGGATGGGGCCAATCCGCAGGCCGCCTTGACCCTCGGCAGCGACGGTTTTCTCTACGGTTGCGCCGCGCATGGAGGCGCCAATGATGTCTCCAGCGGGGGCGACGGCACGGTCTTCAAGATGACGACCAACGGCGTGTTGGTCTGGGTCGTCTCGCTCAATGGGACCGATGGACGAAAGCCGGCTTCCGGCCTGGTGCAGGACACCAATGGCATCCTTTATGGCACCACCGAATCGGGCGGCGCCAACTACGTTTCCGGCGGGGGAGGTGGCACGGTCTTCTCCATCAGCACCAATGGCGTCCTCACCAGTTTATACTCCTTCACCGGCGGGCCGGACGGGTCCTTTCCGCAAGCCGGCCTGGCGGTGGGACCGGATGGCGGCCTTTATGGCACCACCACCGCAGGCGGCAACACCTCCCTCAACGCCGGCATTGGATTCGGCGCCGTCTTTGACATCACCACCAACGGCACGCTGATCCCCCTGGCCAGCTTCAACGGAACCAACGGCGTTTCTGCACAGGGCACACTGGTGCTGGGCAGCGACGATAATTTCTACGGCACCACCTTGCGCGGCGGCGCGAGTTTCCCTCCAGGCTACGGCACGGTTTTCCGCGTCACGATGAATGGCGGGTTGTCCAGCATGGTTTCCTTCGATGGCGGCTCCGGCGGCGCTTATCCCAACGGGGGCCTGACCCAGGCCAATCCCGGCATTTTCTACGGGACAACCACTGAAGGAGGGACGAACGATTTGGGCAACGGTGGCGACGGGAGTCTTTTCCGCTTCACCAGTCCGCCCGGTCCGCTGGCTCTGGCCAATCTCGGCAATCAGGTTTTGCAAGTGGGCCAGGAATTGCTCTTCACCAATCGGGTCTTTGGCGGAACGCCTCCGTTCACCTTGCTCCTAGCCCCTGGCGCTCCCGCCGGCGCCGGTTTGACCACCAACTGGCTTTTCCACTGGAGGCCCGCCGTCGGGCAAGGCAGCACCACCAATCTTATCACCATTTGGGCCGTGGACAGCAGCAGCCCGCCGGCCAGCAACTCCATGTCTTTCACCGTCATCGTCGGCCCGTGCGTGGCGGTGACCATTGGCTCAAGCCCGGTGCAAATCGGCCACAGCGTTTGTGTTCCGCTCAACTTCCTCACCACCGTCAGCTTGACCAATCTGAGCTTTTCCATTCTGACCCTGCCGGATCGCCTCACGAATTGGGCCGTCAATCCTGTGGACGGCGCCATCGTCCTCGCCACCGTGCAGGCCCCGCTGACTTCCCAGCCGCAGTTCAATTTCTCCTCCCAGCCCGGCCAGGTCATCCAGGGATTATCCTTGTTGGCCTATATCTGTGTGGACGCGCTGGATGTGGGTCATTCGGCATTCGCCCCGCTGCTGATCGCCAATATTCTGGCCACCACCACCGACGGGACGCCGGTCATCCCGGTCTTTTCCAATGATGGAGAGCTGGTGTTGCTTGAAGGGGAGCCTTTGCTGGAGCCAAAGCCGCTGACCAACGGACTCCCGCCCCGGTTCACCCTCTACGGCAACCCCGGCACCAACTTTTTCATCCAGTACACCACCAACCTCGCCCCCCCCATCCCGTGGAAGCCGCTGACAAATTTTATATTGACAGGACTCCTCACCAATTTCGCCCCCGCCTCCCCGGCCGACCCCATGGAAATCTTCGAGGCCTACTACTTTGGCCAGCCCCAGCCCTGACCCGCTGCCTTTTTGGAGCGCATCCCGGCTTTTTGGTAGGACGAGGCTCCGTCCAGCCCCGACGCAAGACTCGACAGTCCCCGGAAATGGCCCTGTCCCGGCAAACCGCCGGCTCCGCTTACTTCTCCTTGCCCGGCTTGCTGGCGCCCCTTTTCCCGCCCGCCATGAGGAGGGCGCCGACGACGAAGCCGACGCCGAAAAACCCATAATACATATAACAAGCCGGCTGCTGCACCGTGTGGGGCAGGATCGGCGGAAGTTCCAGTTCGACGGGTTTCGTATTGTGCATCCCCATCATGACCAGAAGAGCCAGGACGGCGATGATGAGAACGGCTTTCAAGAGCAGTTTGAGATTCATGGCGCCTTTTTGTTGGTGCGCGAACCTTAAACAAGCCCGCCCACAATGTCAATTCTAATCCCCTCATGACGCAAAACCGTCACTTTGAACTTTAAACCCCCGGCCTTAAATGCCAGACTCCCCGGCAGCCCATGAGCATCGTGACCAAGACGGGAGACAAAGGGAGCACCGGATTGATGTACAACCGCCGGGTTTCCAAATCTCATCTGCGGGTCGAAGCCTACGGGGCGGTGGATGAATTGAACGCCGCCCTCGGTCTGGCCCGCGCCTCCGCCCGCCATCCTTTTGTCAGCGACCGCCTCCTGCAAATGCAAAAGGCCCTGGTCCCCTTGATGGGCGAACTGGCCACCCAGCCCGATGATTTGCCCCGCTACGCCAAGGACGGCTTCACCCTCGTCTCCCCGCAAATGACGGCGCAACTGGACCGCATGGTGTTGGAGATCGAAGCGCAAAAGCCAGCCGGCCAGGGCTGGGCCACCCCCGGCGCCAACCTCAGTGCAGCCACGCTGGACGTGGCGCGGACCATCTGCCGCCGCGCCGAACGTCGCGTCTGCGCCGTGCAGGAGGTCAACCAATTGCACAACAACGAGATCATTATTTTCCTCAACCGCTTGTCCGACACCTTGTGGCTCCTGGCCCGCTGGGTGGAGGCGCAACCGCCGTAGCGGCCGTCTATGACCGCCCCCAATCAAAAAAACTGAAATTCGACAGTCATGGATCGCCGCCACAACCTCCCGCTTGTGGTTTTGCACAGGTTTTGAACAGTGAATTGAAAACCTTTACGACGGCCCTTTGAGGATCTTCTCGAAGGATTCCACCGGCTCGATTTCGATGCGATGGGCCTCGCCGGACTTGGCCTCGGCGGGCCTGGCCGCGGCGGACGACGCACGGCCGCCGTGGCTGGTTTTGGGAGGAGCGGGAATGGGTGGTATTTTCGCGGGCCCAATCGGCTCCTCCTCCTCCGCTTCGGCTTCCCGCGACAGGATGTGAAAGTGCGTCCGCTTTTCCAGCCAGGCGCGATAGCGCGCAAACGTCCACATCCCATCCGCCAGCCCGGTTTCCAATGTGGAAATAATCTTGAAGAAATCCCGGTTGCGAATGAAATTCTTGATCGGCATGCTGGTTTTGAGCACCTCGCATTCCGGCACGCAGATGTTCAAATTGGGGCGGAATTGCAGCCGCTGCGAAACCACCGCGATCAGACAGTCCGCCAGTTGCGCCGCGACGTTGCTCTGAATCTCCGGCGGAAAGGCGTTGACCACCCGCTGCAGCGCCTCCGCGCAGTTGGCGGAATGCACCGTGGCCAGCACCAAATGCCCCGTCTCCGCCGCGCTCAACGTCAGCCGCATCGTTTCCGGTTCCCGCATTTCCCCCACCATCAATACATCCGGGTCCTCCCGCAAACTGTCCAGCAGCGCCTGTTCAAAACTGGGCGTGTCCCGCCCCACCTCCCGCTGCCGGATGAACGACCGGCGCGGACGAAAGGTGAATTCAATCGGGCTTTCTATCGTCACGATGTGCCGCGCGTCGCTCAGATTGATCGTCTGCACCAGCGCGGCCAGGGTGGTGGATTTGCCGCTCCCGGTCGGGCCGCTGATCAGCACCAGCCCGTTGGCGTGATTGACCAGTTGCTTGAGGTCCGGATGCAGGTTCAACGATTCAATCGTCGGCTGGAACGCCGGCAGCAAACGAACGGCAAAACCAACCCCGCGCGAGGTTTGCAGGATGTTGATCCGGCAGCGCAGCCCTTCAATGGTCCGGGACATGTCAAACGAGCGCTGGGTCAGAAAACGCGGCCAGTCCTCGGGGCCGATCAGCTCGCGGGCGCATTCCAGCAGCAGCGGCGCGGCGCACGGTTCCCCCACCGAGCGCAAACTGCCCCGCACCCGGATGACCGCCGACAAGCCCGGCTCCAGGTGAAGGTCGCTGGCCCCCTCGCCTTTGGCCACGCCAATGAGTGCGTGCAGATTCACAATTCTCTTCTAACTCCATTCCGCGACATAAGTTCTGCTCTTCTGGACGAGAATAAGCCGCG
Source organism: Verrucomicrobiota bacterium (assembly GCA_049513975.1). Lineage (GTDB taxonomy): Bacteria > Verrucomicrobiota > Verrucomicrobiia > Limisphaerales > Palsa-1400 > JBEKOF01. Next base: position 19,089 of record JBEKVM010000121.1, read on the forward strand.
CTGGTTACGCGGCAAGCCCAAACAGTGAACAGTGATTTTGGTGAGCGCATCTTGATACCACCACCATGCGATTTGCCAATTCCCTCGCCCCACGAAGTGGGGAGAGGGTTAGGGGGAGGGGTTCCATCCATCCAATGGCGCTGCTATCAAGAGGCGCCCGATTTTGATCCGGGGAGCACACGCAGCCCGCTCAGCGGGCCAGCTTACTTGTTGTTCTGTTTCCCCCGCGTGTTCCAGCCGGCGCCCTCGCCGGCTGGTCCCCTCCACTCAATGCAAAAACCGCATCGCAATTCCTCACGGATGGTACAGCCGGAAAAACAAATTCCCCCGGGGCGGGGAAATGGCCGCGCTGTTATTATTGACATTGCCGGTATAGTTGCCCCAGTTGCCCGGGTTCAGATTGCTGTTGGTTTGGAGGATGTAGCCGGTGGAGGGCACGGGCCAGGACACTGTCACTTGGTTGCCGGCAGCCGTGATGCTCAGCAGCGGCGCGCCGGGGGTTTGCACGGCGATCAGACTCCAAAAACCGCCGGTCAATGAATAATTGCCCCCGGTCATGGCCGTGCCGGCGTCGTGCTGGCCGATGGTGCCGCTGACGGAGTACTGCCCGTTGCTGCTCGTGCCCCCGCCGCCGCTGACTTTATACCAGTTAATCGAGTATTGTTGCCCCAAAGCCCGCAGGCAGAAGCAACTTTGCAGAAGGAGGACACAAAGCAGCAGCTTCGCCGCCAGCCATCCCCCATTTTCCATCTTCAATCCTCGCGTGTTCATTGGGCCCCTCCTTTCATCCCGTTCATCAGTTGTTCCAGCTTTTCAAGACGTTGTTTCAATTCCTGTATCTCTCCGTCCTTCTCCTTCAGCTTCTGATTCAGCCCCTGAATGGCCGCCAGCGCCACCCCTTCCTCGTCCACGGTGGTGATGTGTTTGTCGTCTTCGCCCAAACCAAAGGCGGCGTGGAAATCCTGTGCCATCGGCCCGACATGCCGCACGCCATGCTCGGTTTTGTAACTCCATTGGGTGATGGGCAGCGCCGCCACTGCGGACAGCACTTGGGTGGGCGTGACCGGCGTGAAGTCTTCTTTGGCGTTACGGTCGCTCAAATTGGCCCAAGCCCCGCTGCCGCCTGCCAGGGAAACGCCGGTGGAAGTGTCCGTGCTGGAGTAAATGATTACGCCGCCCGAAGCGCGCAGCATAAATTGATCGTTGGAAGTGGAAGTGGTGGTGGCGGAACCATCGCTCCAGACAAACGAATGGTCGTTCGTGGCCTGGGCTTTGAGTCCGGCGGCAAAACTGGACAGTCCTCCCGCGATGTTATTGGCGCCACCCGGCACGGTGCTGTTGTTATTGGTCGCCTGATTGTTCAAGCCGCCGCCGACGGTGGCCCAATCGCCGCTAGCCGTGTTGCCCCGGCCGCCGCCGATGGTTTCCCAGGGGCCGGTGGTACTGTTGGTCTGGCCGCCGCCCACCGTGGCGTAATTGCCGCTGTTGGTGTTGTTCATGCCGCCCCCAATGACAGAAGCCTCACCGCTGGCGGTATTGCCTCCCAGATTAAGCCCGTCATAACCGCCGCCGCCAATGAACGCTCCCGGACCGCTGGCCTTGTTGCCATAGCCGCCGGCGATGGTCGCGTTGAAGCCGTTGGCGGAGTTGTCCTGGCCGCCGCCGATAGTGGCGTAACTGCCGGTCGAATAATTGCCGACGCTGTTGCCGGAGCCGCCGCCGATGGTCGCATAGTCGGCCTCGGTGGTGTTCCCCTCGCCGCCGCCGATGGTCGAGAAGCCGGCATCTATATAGTTGGCGCTATTGCCTGAGCCACCCCCCACTGCCATATGGCTTCCGCTGACATTGTTGCCCGTCCCGGCGATAAAATTATCACTGTAGCCGAAGGCGCTGTCCCCTGACCCTGCTAAAAAATTACCGTTCACGCCTAAAAAGCTCGCAGCGGTGACCGAGCCGGAAAAACTCGGACTGCTTTGATTACCCGTCAGAACGGATTGGCCGTCCAGCGTCATGCCGGCGCCGCTGGTGACGAACCGCACGCCGCCATTGGCCCGGACGTTAAACTGGTTGGTGGTCGTGGAACCGAACGGCGTGCCCTGCGAATCCGCCCAGACGAAAGCGCCGTCGTTGGTGGCTTGCGCGAGGAAACCGGCGGCAAAACTGTACTCGCCCCCGGCAATATTTTGGTTGCCACCGGGCACGGTGGCATAGGAATTGGTCGCTTGATTATCGTAGCCACCGCCCACCGTTGACTGATACTGGCCGCTGGCGGTGTTAATTTGTCCGCCCGCGATGGTCCCCACATAGCTGCTGTTAATATTGTATTGTCCGCCGCCGATGGTCGCGATGGAGCCGCTGGCGATGTTCTGATCGCCGCCACCCACTGTCGCATACGATCCCATGTTGGTATTCTGGTGGCCGCCGCCCACCGTTCCATAGTCGCCACTGTTGGTGTTATACTCGCCGCCGCCCACCGTGGCAATGAAACCGCTGGCGGTGTTCCGAAAGCCGCCGCCCACGTTGGCCGCATAGTTGACGGCGGCGTTTAGGACTCCACCGGCCACCGTCGCAAACGAGCCATTGTTGGTGTTATACTCGCCGCCGCCAATAGTGGCGTATTCGGCGCTGGCGTAGTTGCCATAGCCTCCGCCCACCGTGGCCGCATAGATGGCGGCGTCGTTTAGGCCTCCACCGGCCACCGTCGCATACGAGCCATTGTTGGTGTTATACTCGCCGCCGCCGATGGTCGCGTATTCGCCGTTGGCGTAGTTGCCATAGCCCCCGCCCAGCGTCGCCAATATGCCGGAGGCGGTGGCGATGTTGTTTTGGCCCCCGCCCACCATCGCGCCGGCCCCGCTGTTGTTGTTTTGCAAGCCGCCGCCAATGGTGGCGTATTGGGCGCTGGCGTAGTTTTCATAGCCCCCGCCCACCATCGCGGCGACCCCGCTGTTGGTGTTTTGCAAGCCGCCGCCCACCACTGAGTAAATGTTCGAAATCATGTTATTTTGCCCCCCGGCGATGACGGACTGATACGAGTTGCTGGCAATGAGGTTGTTCCACCCGTTGCCAATCACCGAGTGGTCAGATCCCGCCTGAATCCAGTTGCCGCTGCCGCCCCCAATGCTGCTGAAGGAAGCGGAAATATGGTTGGAGGAAGCCACTCCCAGAAAATTGGTGGTGCCGCCGCCGGCAATGACGGCCCCGGTGATGTTGGCATCCACCGTGTTGACGGAAGCGCCACCGATGAGATAGGGCGAGTCATTCGTCACCGGCCCCAACCGCAAGGCCCGGATGTTGCCGACGCGCAGATTCAGCGGCTGACTGTTGGTGCTGCCGAGGATTTGCCCGGGGACCACATTATTTCCGCCCACTTGCCAGAAACCCGAGGCGTTCAAACCGCCGAGAGTGGCCGCGTTTACGTTTGCCACATTCGCGCCGTCGCCGGTGAAGCTGCCGGAGAAGTTGCCGGCGAGAAGCACGCTCGTGGAGTTATTATTCGTCACCACGGCGCCGGGTAATTGCGCCAGCGGAATCACGCCACTGGCCAATTGCGAGGCGTTGAGGTTGGTCAAACCGCCGCCGTCGCCCCCATAAACCGAGTTGGTGATGACGGCATTGGTGATGAACGGATTGGTGACGGTGATGCCAGAGACGACGTTGCTGGCCAGCGCGGCGTTGCCACCGTTCAAGTTTGTTGCCAGTTGCCAGGTCGCCGGGTCCAGTTGATTGCTGGTGATGTCGAGCAAGCGCGCCAGGGGCACCGTGCCGATGAAGAGACTGTTTGCGTTCAAGAAGGATATGCCCAGGCCGTTGCCATTCAGGGTGCCGGTGAAGGTGCCGTTGAGGTTCACGGTCGCGCCATCATTGGTCGTCACCACGGCGCCCGGCAACTGGGCCAGCGGAATCACGCCACTGGCCAATTGCGAGGCGTTGAGGTTGGTCAAACCGCCGCCATTGCCGCCATAGACCGAGTTGGTGATGAGGGCGTTGGTGATGGCGATGCCGCTGACCACATTGCTGGCCAGCGCGGCGTTGCCACCGTTCAAGTTTGTGGCCAGCTGCCAGGTCGCCGCGTCCAGTTGATTGCTCGTGATGCCGCTCAACCGCGCCAAGGGCACGCTGCCACTGGCTAGATTATTTGCGTTTAGCGAAGTCAAATTCCCACCGAGGCCGTTGAAGGTGCCGATGAAGTTGCCGGTGAGCATCACGCCCGTCGAACTATTGTTCGTCAGTACTGCGTTCGGCAATTGGGCCAGCGGAATCACACCCAGCAAATTGCTCGCGCTGTTGGCCATGATGGCGTAGGGCGCGGGCGACAAGGGCTGGCGCGGCGTCAACGGCGTCAGGCTGCCGTTGCCATTGGTCCGCACCCGAATTTCCAGCCAGTAATTGGTGCCGGTAAAAATGGACGCTCCGAAGTTGGCCGCCGCGTTCAACGTGGTGGTGAACAGGCCGCCGCTCACGCTGACCGCGCTGTTGGTTTCCGCGGAGCCAATTTGGAGGCCGGCGGCGGGATCGTCCCACAGCAGAAACTCGAAGTCATAAAGCCCGTTGGCCGGGCTGCCCCCGCTGCTCAACTGGCCTTGATAGGTGAACGCCGTGCCTTGGGCCGCGGCTTGATGGAGGCTGGCAAGCACCGCCAGCAGGATAAACAGGGAATGGAATTTGGTTCTCATAAACTTTCGGATTTCTGCGGGCCTCGCGACAAGGCCATTTGCTCTTCCAGCTTTTGGAGACAGACGATTGTAGTCTATTCTTGCTCGGAAGGCAACCAAAAAAGGTCAAAAAAGGTCATGAGCAGGTCGGAGACGGTGTAGGACAAAACTGCGGCGATCCTCCCAACATTTGCCAGCCGGTGCCCGCGAAACGGATGAAATGCCAGCGCGCCACCCCCCATCATCGCCCTCTCCACCGGGAGAGGGTGAAACATCCTCCATTCTCGCGAATGGCCCGAGCCGGGATTTGCCGGAGGCGCCTGGGTCCCACCCGAGGCGGGCGATGCCTGTTCCTTCTCCCAGGGGGAGAAGGTTAGGATGAGGGCGAACCGCGAACAATTCTACCTCCCACCCGATTTTGGTCCGGGCACCACGCGCCTCCTCGCGTGTCCCAGCCGGCGCCATCGCCGGCTGGTTCGCGCCGTGCAATGCAAACCAGACGAAATGCCAACACGCGAATGCTTCCTCCTTCGCCAAGCCTGCGGAGGGACAAGCCGCCCCGAAAAGTGCCCGGTCATGAAGTCGCTGGATTCCAGCTTGCGCCCGGTGGCCGTGTGCAAACACCCCTTCGCAACATGGAATCCAACGCCCTCACCACCAGGGAGTTGAAGGCAGGGAGGGAAAGCCGCCTTTGGGGTGTCAACGTTGCTTTCCGCTATCGCGGGGGGGGAATATCAGACTGTGCCATCACTCGCTCTCAGCCGCCGCGAGGGGCGGCAACGCGCGGATGCTGCCTAACGATCCAAAGCTGAGCCACGCCGACGGGCGAGCGGCTCCGCAAACTCAATAATCGTTGTATAACCCAAACCATCCATAAACTCAAGGGGCAGTCGGCGTTGACTCCAGCGCTCTGTTAGGCGGCGTTCTTCGGTCGGGGCTAAACGGCTTGTTTAATCGCGGTGCCAGCCAGCGAAGCACGCGCCCCATCAAGCCCAGCCTTAACTGCGCACTAACGTGACCGTGAGGCAATCGCCAGATTTCCGGCTGCTGCCACTTTTGCCAAAGCTCCTCGTAAGGTTGCCCCTCCGCGAACAAATCATGGATTCCTACAATCAATAATATATTTTCTTTCGGGATGACTGGCGTGGACAAAGTCAGATTCAACCGGGTGGTATCCATTGCTTGGTGTGCCGGCCTTAGAGTCTCGAAGGCTTTCCGAACCCGCCGCCAGATGACCGGTTGGCAGTAATTCATGCACACACCGGGAACAGTCAGAACGGCACAGGCGATGCGCGCATCGCTGCACGCAGTCAATCCCGCAAGCCATCCCCCAAACGAAAAACCC
>JBEKVM010000122.1:0-18075 GCA_049513975.1 Verrucomicrobiota bacterium
GACTTTACCCTTGGTTTGCTGGGCGTTTGACGTTGGAGCTTGGCCTGAGAGGCGCTCGCTTGTAAAGCTCGCGCTGCCAGGCTTGCAGAAAGCGCAGTGTTTTCATCGAAATACAATTGATTCTGGTCAGCTTGACCGGGGCCGGCGGAGGGGGGTCACGATGTACCAGGGCCACGCCGTCTTTTGCAATAATTCCGCCCCAACTCATTATCGGGCTTTCCCAAGGGAACTTTACCTCCGTTCCGCCCAATCCGCAAATCTTAGTTTTCCACTGAATCACCGCCGGCCCCCCTCCCCTTTGGAACTGGAATTAACTGGAAATAAGTCGCGCTCCGGGGCGTCTGATTCGCGGGTTGGGGAAGCGGGGCAGCGCTTCTTGCGGCGCTCTTCGGCAGCAATCCTCCGCTCCAGGCTGCTTTTCAACTGGTCCCAGGGGCTGGGGAGGGTCCGGCTCATCATTTCGGCTTCATAGATGTTTTTGGCCGGGACGGGGATTTCGCGGCAGGATTGGGCTTTTTCGGCGACTTGGATGTGGCAGCGGACGCGGGCGACCTGGGCCTGGTTGTGCTGGGAGCGGACGGCGATGTGGCTGTTGAGGCAGGAGATGAGGCGGAAAAGCTCGGCGGGTTTTTCGGCGAGGAGGGCGTTGAGCCTTTCGGGGTCGAAGTCCTGGAGGGCTTTTTGGAGGAGAGAGGCGAGGAAGGTTGCCAGGAGGTCGGGGAGGCCGGCGCCGGTTTCGCGGGACAAGCTGGCGAGCCGGGTGAGAGCGGCGTCGCTTTGGGCGATGGTGTTTTCGAGGTGTTTTTTTTCGCGCAGCCATTCCAAGTAGCCGGTCCTGAAACAGCGGGAGAGCATGGAGGAGGTAATGCAGGGGGTCTTGCCGACCAGATTCATGACGCGGGCGATGATGATGCGGTAATCCTCGCCTTCGCGCAGGCCGGCGTTGAGCATTTCGAGGACGGGGTGAGGGAGACGGGAGATGTTGGAGCGGTAGCGGCGGGGCGCTCTGAGGGGAGGGTTCGCCGGTGGCGCGGCGGCGGAGGCGGAAGGAGGAGAGGCCGTGCCATTGCGAATTGCGGATTGCGGATTGCGGATTGAAGACGCAGCGGCACTGGCTGCGCCATCCGGTTCGGAGTTGCCATTTTCAGTATCGTTTAATGATAAATCAGCATTCATGGGACTATTAAAGCATGGATTTGGATAAACGACTTCCCACCGTGGGTACAAAATGCATGGCCAAAAACGGGGTTTATGACCTCAAAAAAAGCCTTGTAAAGACTGGGTAAAAGCGGTTTTGCTCCCAAAAAAGCGGATTTGCAAAAGTGAAAATAGTTTGGGGGAAAGGCGGTTATGGCTGCCAAAGGGGACGGGGGGATGGGGAAACGGAGTGATGGAGTGGCGGAGTGGTGGGCGGATTTGGCGGCCGATGGAAACGGAGATGGCGATGCGCCGGTCGCCGGTGGCTGGCTGGCTGGCGAGTTTCACAGGGGACGGGTTGCGGGGGTGCAATGGGGACGGCATCGGCCCACAGGGCCGAGGCTGCGGCGATTCAATGAGGGCGCATCTTGGTACTACCACCATGCATGGCATGAACGCCGGCCCATGAAACAGATGGAAACCTCCTCACCCCGACCCTCTCCTCCACAAGTGTGTGGAGGAGAGGGAGAAGAAGCGCGCGCAAATCCGGCGCAAGGTGTTGAACTGGAAGCGCGCCCGCCGGGTGTTTTTGCTCCCTGCCGGGTTGCGGAACAGATTATGCACCTTCAACAAGCAAAGCTTGGAAAATCGGGCGGGCCGCAGTATTGGCTGCAACAGGCCCCGGCGCATATTCTTGAGCACATCCGGCGGCACAGGAAATGCCAGGTTATTCTTCAAACTCCATATGGCCCTGTTGAAACGCCTTTTAATGCAGTTGATCCCGATCACAAAATTGTGGAGGGAAGAATTGTCAAGGCCAACGCACAACATTTTCGGATTCAGAAAGGAGAGTCCAAAGATTCTATTGGTGAGGCGATCCGTCATTGGTTCGCTTTGGATGCCGACCGCGATTTTGAGCGCATAGAAATTAAAATTACGTTCGACTCGAAAAGCAGATTTATTCTTGCCCCGATTGAAGTGCATTGGCGGAAAGGCTCCCCAAAAATCCTGCCATCAACGGAGGCGCCGCTTTCCTTTAATGCACGGTTCGAAAGCGAACTGTGGAAGGAACAGATTAAGCGGGTGTGGCTCGCAAATCCTGATGCCTTGGCGTGGACCGCGTCGCAGTTCAAACGCTTTCTTCAAGACTATACCCAGCCCAAATTAAAGCTGGTGAGTGAAGCAGATTTGTTGCGGCTGGCCGGCGCATTTGACCATTTAGGTCTGAGACTTGGCTCTTATTTGTTGAAAGGCTACGATTGTCCAACAAGTTCATTTTGCTTTGGCGATTATCCTGAATATTCATGCCCTGTCGAAATTAAGAAACGAGCGAGCGGCTTCAAATATCAGATCAAGAATTACCCAACACTGCCGCGTGCCGTGGTTCTCTGTCTGGATTATGACACCCGCCATCCGCATGAACATGTTGACTTTGTCGAGGTGCGATCTCTCGCAAGGTTTTTGTCTCCATGAATTCTCGCGCCTGCATCGAACCGATTCTCGAAGCCATTCCTGCCGCCAGACAGGAAGATGCGCGGCATTACGGGGTGCATCCTTATTTCACACGACGTCCCGGCAATGTGGTGCGCGCTTACCTGGAACGATATTCCGAAGAAGGGGACGTGGTGCTCGACCCGTTCGGCGGCACGGGGGTGACGGCGATTGAGGCATTTTTGCTGGGCCGTTGCGCGATTCAAAACGACCTGAATCCGTTTGCAAATTTCATCGCGCGCAACATTGCCGATACCACACTGCGCTCCACCGCGCCGCTGCGCCAGGCTTTTGAGCGGGTGGAACAGAGTTGCGCGAAGGCAATTCACGACATGGAAAAAGACGAGGCCCTGGCCGGACAATGGCTGAAAAAACTTACCCTGCCGGAAAACATCCGGCTGCCGCGCAATTCGGACGCGGATTATTTTTACGAAATGTTCACGCCGCGCCAGTTGGCCGGAGTGGCCATGCTGAAACAAGCCATCGAGCGCGAAGCGGGAATAGTGCGCGATCTGCTGCTTTTGGCCTGGTCAGCCTCGGTTGCCAAACTGAACAAAACGTTTCTTTCCGCCAAAGGCCGGGCGGAGAGCCGGGGCGGTTCCAGCATCTTCAGCATCTATCGCTACAAACTGGCGGCGCAAACGGTGGAGCTTCCGATTTGGGAAACTTTTCAGGGGCGATTTTTGAACGTGCTGGCGGCAAAGGAGGAGGTTTTGCGGCTGCGGGATTATCGGGAGAAGCCGTCCGGCGGCTCGCTCGAACTGGACAGCCAAAAAAATTTCCGGGTGCTGGCGCACGACGCGGCGACGCTGGACAAAGTGATCAAGCCCGGGAGCGTGGATTACATTTTTACCGATCCGCCCTATGGAGCGTTTATCAGTTATCTGGACCTTTCCATTTTGTGGAACCACTGGCTTGGCTTTGCGATTGCCGAGGAAACACGCGAGCAGGAAACCATTGTGGGCGGCGAGCGCGGCCACTCGGAAGACCATTACAAACAAAGTCTGGCGCGGAGCATAAAAACCTCATTCCGCCTTTTGAAGCCGGACCGTTGGTTTTCGATTGTGTTTCAGCACTGGGATACGAGCTACTTTGCCACCATTCTGGAAACGGCCAATGGGTGCGGCGGAGAACTCAAAGCCGCCATCACGCAAACCGGCGACGTGATATGGTCCATGCACAAAAAGAAGAACTCCGCGCGCGTGCTGGCGGGCGAAATGATTCTAACATTTTACAAGCCGGCCAAGGTTCCCAAGGCGGCGAAGCCGGCAAAATCCAGCACGGATGCGGATTCGGCGGCCATTCTCGCGGAGGTTTTCGACGCCTGCCTTGACAATGACGCAGCCAGTTTTACCAGCGAGGCTCTGTTCAACCGGCTGGTCATTGAATTGTGGCATCGCCGCGCCTTGAGTTGCCTGAATCTGGATCGGGAAGAATTTGCCAAAGAACTGGCGCGACGCGGATGGAATTACAACACGCGAAATCATACGTGGTCGAAATCTGGTTATCCAAAAAGGGCCTTCTCGGAAATGATGCTGTTCGACCGCGAGTAGGGTTGAGGTCACATAGTAGCCGCGGCCACTGAGGCTTACAGCAAGCCGGACTTCCATTATGGCAAAAGAACTTGAAAGAGAAAGAGCATGACATCAACCAAGTCCCGAGCATGATTGGTCCAATGAAAAATCTCTTTCACCGGGGCCTGCCGGCCTGGGCGATGCTGTTGTGCGTGAGCGCCGGCCGGGCTGAATCCGCCGGCTCCAAAGCCGCGCCTTCCTGGCCGAAGGCGGATGCCGCCGCCGTGGCGCGCTGGCAGGCGCTGCGTTTCGGAATGTTCGTTCACTGGGGTCCGGTGAGCTTGACCGGCCACGAAATTGGCTGGTCGCGCGGCGCGGAAACGCCGGTCGAGGTTTATGACAATCTTTACAAGGAATTCAACCCGACCAATTTCAATGCGGACGATTGGGTGAGCATCGCCAGGGCCGCCGGCATGAAATACATCGTGCTCACGACAAAGCACCACGACGGTTTTTGTCTGTGGGACACCAAATTGAGCGATTACAACATCATGCACACGCCGTTGCATCGCGACGTGGTGAAGGAACTGGCGGCGGCGTGCAAAAAGCAGGACCTGGCCTTCGGCGCGTATTATTCCGTGACCGACTGGTATGACACCAACTGGCCGGTGACCAGTCCCGCCGGCAGAGTCAGACGCCAGACCTCCGATCTGGATGCTTATGAAAAATATCTGCAAGGCCAGATTGCCGAGCTGATCGAAAATTACGGCCCGCTCATCACCCTGTGGAACGATGTCCCGGCGATGTATGGCAAACGCGGCGCGGACACCATCCGGCTCGCCCGCTCGCTCCAGCCCGACATCCTCATCAACGACCGCACCGGGGACGGCGGCGACTACGACACGCCGGAACAGCGCATCGGCGGGTTTCAAATGGATCGCCCGTGGGAATCGTGCATGACGGTTTCGGCGCACAACGCGTGGGCTTGGGGCGGCGTCAACGACGGGGTGAAATCCACCGCCGCGTGCCTGGGCATGCTCATCCGCGGCGCGGGCGGCGACGGGAACATTTTGCTGAACGTCGGCCCGCGTCCCGATGGGATGATTGATCCCGCGCAGGCAAATCTTCTGAAAGACATCGGGGCCTGGCTGGCGAAAAACGGCGGGAGCATCTACGGCACGCGGGGCGGTCCCTGGAAACCGACGCCGTCCCTCGCCAGCACACGCAAGGGCAGCACGGTGTTTCTGCACATCCTGCGATCCCCGGACGGGCGCGTTGAATTGCCGGCGCTTCCCGCCGGAATTAAATCCGCGGCGCTGCTGGACGGCGGCAAAGTTGAGTTCAGCCAGCAGAACGGCCTGCTCATCGTGACGGCGCCGAAGGCGTCGCTCGACGAGATGGACACGATCGTGCGCCTGGAACTGGAGGGTTCGGCGATGGACTTGCCGGCCTTGACCGCCGCGCCCGGCCTCAAGGCCGCCGCTTCGAATGTCTTCCGAAACTTGGAGGCCGAGTATGGCGCGGAAAAGGCGTTTGACAACGATCCCACAACGCGATGGGCCACGGACAGCGGGACCAAGCAGGCGTGGATTTCCGCCGAATTCAGCAGGGCGAAAACCATCACCGGCATTCGCATCCAGGAAGCGCCGCCTTACGCCGGCCGGGTGCAGAAATTTGAATTTCAATACCGGGACGGAGACGCTTGGAAAACCCTTTTCACCGGCCGGGAAATCGGCGGGCGGTTTGAAAAGAAGTTTGAGGCCGTTACCGCGCGGGAATTCAGGCTGAATATACTTGAAGCGACCGAAGGCCCGACCATTGCCGAAATTGAATTCATGTCCAACTAAAGATTTTGCTCCTCATTTGCCGGGCTTCGTTTAAAACATGGCCCATGCCATCTGATAAAGAACCGGCCGGCGGCGGCAAAGGCGGGGGGGGCTTCCAACCCTACGTCCCCGCCGAAACGCGCATGGCGGAATGCACGCCGCGCGCGCTCATTCTGGGAACGCTGCTCGGAGTCGTGTTCGGCGCCTCGTCCCTTTACCTGATGCTGAAGGTGGGGATCACGGTCAGCGCCTCCATTCCCGTGGCGGTGATTTCGCTGACGCTGTTCCGGCTCTGGGCCAAGCTGTTAGGGGGCCGGGATGCGACGGTGCTGGAAAATAACATTGCGCAAACGGCCGGTTGCGCGGGCGAATCCATCGCGTTTGGCGTGGGCGCAACCATGCCGGCCATCCTGATTCTGGGCTACGATCTGGAGATGACGCGGGTGATGCTGGTGGCCCTGCTGGGGGCCTGGCTGGGGATTCTGATGATGATTCCGCTGCGCCGGGCGCTGATTGTGCAGCAGCACCACGAGTTGAAATACCCGGAAGGGACGGCCTGCGCCGAGGTGCTCAAAGCGGGCGAGAGCCACCAGGCGGGCGTCGGGGCAGCCGGGGGAAAGGCCAAGGCGGGCGCGGGCGGCGCGGCCATTTTTACCGGCTTCGGCGTCGGGTTGATTTACAAGGCGGCCATGTCGGCTTTCAAGGCGTGGAAGGACACGCCGGAAAAAATCTTTGCCGCGCCTTTCAACGGCGGCTCGATTTCCGCGGAAATATCGCCGGAACTTTTGGGGGTTGGCTATGTGATTGGCACCCGCGTTTCCGCCATCATGGCCGCCGGGGGGGTGTTGTCGTATCTGGTGCTCATCCCGCTGATCAAGTTTTTTGGCGACGAGGCGACGGTTCCGATTGCGCCGGGCGCCAAACTGATCAAGGACATGGACCCGGCCGGGGTCCACGGCGCTTACATTCTTTACATTGGCGCGGGGGCGGTGACGGCGGGCGGGATCATCAGCCTGGGCCGGTCGCTGCCGCTGATCTGGCGGGCCATTCGCGCCGGATTCTCCGATTTTGGGGCCACCGCGCGCCAGGCGCGGGCCAAGGCGCTGCGCACGGAGCAGGACCTTTCGATGAAGTTTGTGGTGCTGGGCTGCCTGGCCCTGGTGGCGATCATCTGGGCCATGCCTGCGCTGCGCATGAATCTTATGGGGGCTCTTCTCATTATCGTTTTTGGCTTTCTCTTCGTGACGGTTTCGTCGCGCATCACCGGGGAAATCGGGTCCTCCTCCAACCCCATATCCGGGATGACCGTGGCCACGCTCATCCTGACCTGCCTGATTTTCCTGCTGGTGGGCTGGAAAGGACCGCGTTATTTTGTGACGGCGCTGTCGGTGGGAGGAATCGTCTGCGTGGCGGCGTCCAATGGCGGGGGCACCTCGCAAGCGTTGAAATCCGGATTCCTGCTGGGGGCGACGCCGCGGCTGCAACAAATCGCCATATTGATTGGGGCGGGGGCGTCCGCCCTGGCGCTGGCCCCCATTTTGTTGAGTCTTAATGCCTCACAGACTGTTTACGTTCCGCCGGCGAAGGACGCGCCGGTGTTGCATGTCCCCGCCGGAGTGAAACTGGAAGGACTGGAGAAACTAAAGGGTCCGCAGGCGGTGGCGGACCACGCGACATACCATGTCTGGCAAAAGACCGATGAGGCCGGCGGCAATTCTGTCAAATACCTGGTGGATGATGCCGGCGCGGTGGCCTATAGGGTTGACCCGGGCATCAACGGCCAGGAAAAGACCCGGCCCGATGGCAGCCCGGTAACCAAGTATTCGGTGCCGAAAGCGGTGCTGATGTCCGACATCATTCAAGGCCTGCTGGGCGGGAAGCTGCCGTGGGGCCTGGTTTTGTTCGGCATCATGATTTCGGTGGTGCTGGAACTGTCGGGCATCCCGTCGCTGGCGTTCGCGGTGGGCGTTTACCTTCCCATTTCCGCTTCCACCCCGCTGCTGGCGGGCGGGCTGGTGCGCTGGCTGGTGGACCGGCGGCAGCGCCACCACTTGCGGGACGCGGGCCTGACGGAGGCGCAACTCAACGCCGAGAGCGACAAAAGCCCCGGGGTGCTGCTGGCCAGCGGCTACATCGCCGGCGGGGCGATTGCGGGCATCATCATCGCGCTGGTGCAAGGGGTGTTGACCCGGCAGAACACGAAGATCACGCAGTGGGCGGAGAAGTTCAATCCGTTCTATGCCGGGGCCCAGGCCGATTGGCTGGCGCTGGTTCCATTCGTGTTGCTGTGCGGCTTGCTGTACTGGGTCGGGCACAGGGCCAATAAAAAATCGCAAAGTGACTGAATCTGTTGGAAATGAAGTTAAGGATTTACATTGATACTTCAGTCTTCAGCGCGTGTTTCGATGAGCGCGCCCCTGACCGCAAAACCCTGACTGAAGAATTCTGGGAGAGCCGGAGCTTTACGATTGTTCGACTTCGCCGCTGGGCGTCCAGGAATTGAATCAAACAGCCGACTCGCAATTGCGCGCGAAGATGCATTCCTTGCTGGCTGGGATGAACGTTATCGCGGTGACGGAGGAGATGGAAAATCTTGCGGAAAAGTATATTTTGACGGGCGTATTCACTGGCACGATGTATAATGATGCAGTGCATGTCGCTGCGGCAACATTGAGCGGGCAGGATGTTCTTGTGTCATGGAACTTCCGGCATTTGGTCAATCGCCGTCGCCGCGCCATGATATGCGACATTAATTTGGCAGAACGCTTGCGAGCCATTGAGATAATGTCGCCGCCGGAACTTTGAGATTTTATGAATTACTTTGATTATCAGAAGGCGGGCCGCGAAGCTGGAATTCCCGCCGACAAACTGGATCGGCTCGCCGAATTGTGCAGGCGCGAAGAACCGCATGATCCCATGCTGGCCGAATTGCATGCGATGCGCACATGCATGGCCATCAAAAACGGGCGGATTACAACCGAAGAAGCGCTGGCGGAGGCCCAAAACCTGGCAGCCTGAACTCGGTTCGGCATGCCATCTGTGGCGATTCGCCGCGCGCCGGCGGAGCGGAATACATTGGGCAATGAATCGCTCCGCGCCCATCAACTGCCATTGAGGATTTGTTAATCGCCGCTCGCGGTCTTTTGGGCGAGGGAGTTTTTGAGGATGGCCTTGCCGTATTCGCGGTTCATTTGCGCGATGAAGTCAAGACTGATTTCCTTGGGACAAACCGCTTCGCAGGAACCGGTCACGGTGCAATTGCCGAAGCCGGCCTGGTCCATGCTTTTGACCATGTTGAGGACGCGCTGTTCGCGCTCGGCCTTCCCCTGGGGCAAGGCGGCGAGATGGGAAACCTTGGCGGCAACGAAAAGCATGGCGGAGGCGTTTTTGCAGGCGGCCACGCAGGCGCCGCAACCAATGCAGGCGGCGGCATCCATCGCCTGCTCGGCGGCGGTTTTGGCAATGGGCAGGGCGTTGCCGTCGGGCGCGCCGCCGGTGTTGACGGAAACGAATCCGCCGGCCTGGATGATGCGGTCAAAGGCGCTGCGGTCGGTGATCAAATCCTTGAGGACGGGAAAGGGGCGGGCGCGCCACGGCTCGATCAGGATGGTCTGGCCATCCTGGAAATGGCGCATGTGCAACTGGCAGACGGTGGTGCCGGGCTGCCCGCCGTGGGCCTTGCCGTTAATCACCATGGAGCAGGTGCCGCAAATCCCTTCGCGGCAATCGGAATCGAAGGCAATCGGGTCCTCGCCCCTGGCCATCAAGTCCTCGTTGACCACATCGAGCATTTCCAAAAAGGACATGTCGCTCAGGACATTCGTGGCTTGGTAAGTGACGAGCCGGCCCTGGCTTTGGGCATCCTTTTGCCGCCAAACTTTCAGGGTCAGGTTCATTTGTAGCTCCGGGTGCTCATGTGGACTGCCTCATAGACCAGCGGTTCCTTGTTGAGAACGGGCGGTTGGCCCGGCCCGGCAAATTCCCAGGCGGCCACGTAGGCGAAATTCTGGTCGTCCCGCAACGCTTCGCCGTCGGGCGTTTGAAATTCGGCGCGGAAATGGCCGCCGCAGGATTCGCGGCGGTGCAAGGCGTCCAGGCAAAGCAATTCGGCAAATTCCAGAAAGTCGGCCACCCGCCCGGCGTATTCCAGGGCCTGGTTCAACTCCTGGTTTTGACCGGTGACTTTGACGTTCTTCCAAAACTCCTCGCGCAAGGCGGGGATTTCCCGCAAGGCCGCTTGCAAGCCCTTCTCGTCGCGGGCCATGCCGCATTTTTCCCAAAGGAGGGCGCCGAGTTGTTTGTGAAAGGAATTGACCGTGCGCTTGCCGTTGACGGCGAGCAGCCGGCGGGTCAGGTCCGCGACCTGGGAAATGGCTTTCTGGAATTCCGGCTGGGAAGGGACGGCCTTGGGTTGTTTGGACGCGGCCAGATAATTCCCAATGGTGTAGGGCACGACAAAATAGCCGTCAGCCAAACCCTGCATCAGCGCGCTGGCGCCAAGGCGGTTGGCGCCGTGGTCGGAAAAGTTCGCCTCGCCCAGCACGAACAGCCCGGGCACCGTGCTCATCAAATCGTAATCCACCCACAGGCCGCCCATGCTGTAGTGGACGGCCGGATAAATCCGCATGGGCACCCGGTAGGCGTTTTCGCCGGTGATCTTTTCATACATGTCAAAAAGATTTCCGTAGCGCTCGCGCACGGCCGCCTCGCCCAGGCGCCCGATGGCGTCGGCAAAATCCAGATAAACCCCCCGCCCGCCCGGCCCGACGCCGCGCCCCTCGTCGCACACTTCCTTGGCGGCGCGCGAGGAAATGTCACGCGGGGCGAGGTTGCCGAAGCTGGGATATTTGCGCTCCAAATAATAATCGCGCTCCGCTTCCGGAATGTCCCCCGGCCCGCGGGTGTCGCCTTTCTTCTTCGGCGCCCAGACGCGGCCGTCGTTGCGCAACGATTCGGACATGAGGGTGAGCTTGGATTGATGATCGCCGCTGACCGGAATGCAAGTGGGGTGAATCTGGGTGTAACAGGGATTGGCAAAGGCGGCGCCCTTTTTGTAAGCGCGCCAGGTGGCGGTGACGTTGCAGCCCCTGGCGTTGGTGGAGAGATAAAAAACGTTGCTGTAACCGCCGGTGGCCATGACCACCGCGTCGCCCGCGTGCGCGGAAATCGCGCCGGTCACCAGATCGCGCACAATAATCCCCTTGGCGTGGCCGTTGACGATGACCAGATCGAGCATTTCGGTGCGGGGGAACATTTTGACTGTTCCGGCGCTGATCTGCCGGCAGAGCGCCTGGTAAGCCCCCAGCAAAAGCTGCTGGCCCGTCTGGCCGCGCGCATAAAAGGTCCGCGACACCTGCGCCCCGCCGAAGGAGCGGTTGGCCAGCAAGCCGCCGTATTCGCGCGCGAAGGGCACGCCTTGCGCCACGCATTGGTCAATGATATTGGCGCTGACCTGGGCCAGGCGATAGACGTTGGCTTCGCGCGCGCGGAAATCGCCGCCCTTGACCGTGTCGTAAAAAAGCCGGTACACGCTGTCGCCGTCGTTTTGATAATTCTTGGCGGCGTTGATGCCGCCCTGGGCGGCGATGCTGTGGGCGCGGCGCGGGCTGTCCTGGTAACAGAAGGCCGTGACGTTGTAGCCCAATTCCGCCAGCGTGGCCGCGGCGGAGGCCCCCGCCAAACCGGTTCCCACCACCAGGATGTCGTGCTTTCGTTTATTGGCGGGGTTGATCAGTTTGAGGTCGAACCTGTGCTGGTCCCATTTTTGGGCGAGCGGCCCGGCGGGGATTTTGGCATCAAGTTTCATGGGCGGCGATTTCTATTGGATCACTTTCAACAACACGGCCAGCGGAATGGAAACATAACCGAGGAAAATCGCCAGCGATCCCCACCGCGCCAGGCCGTCCAGCACCGGGGAGTAGGAATTCTTTTTCCAGCCCAGCGATTGCCACATGGCGCTGGCCCCGTGGCTGAGGTGGAGGCAAAGCAGACCCACGCCCGCCATATAAAAAAGCGACACCCACAGATTGCTGAAACCCAGGATCATCATTTTGTAAATATCGTGCCGCTGCTGGCCGTCGAGCAGGGATTGGAACTCCCGGCCCGTCAGACCAATTTTGTCCGCCTGCACCATGACGGTGTAGTGGAGCAGATGATAAATGATGAAGACGGCCACAATCACCCCGCTCCACACCATCGTGCGCGAGGCATAACTGGCGGCGGTGGGTTCCCAGACCGCGTAGTTGACGGGGCGGGCGGCCAGGTTCTCCTGCGTCAGCCTGGCGGCGGCCCAAATATGGAGCGCCACGCAACCCAGCAGGACAATGCGGGCCGGCCATATAATTTCGAGGTTGGACTGGAGGAAATGGCCGTAGGCATTGATCTGATCGGGGCCGATGAAAACCTGCAAATTGCCAACCAGATGGCCGATGACGAAAAGAAACATCACCCCGCCGGTGGCGGCCATGACATACTTCCTTCCGAGCGAGGAGCAGAACAGGTTGCGCAATAAATGAATCATGATCGCCTGGCGACATCAGGCCAGAAACCTCGTGAATCTAATGATCAGGCGCGGCCAGGTCAATGGTCTTGCGCGGTGGCCATTCAGGTATTAGCCCAAGTTGAAACCATTTAAACGAAGCTAATTGCCGGCGGAACGGGAAAGCAAGAAACCCGTCCTTGCAAGCAAGGACGGGTTTTGCGAAAGCACGTATTATCTACGGTGGCGTCTGATCGTTAGATCGCGGCGGTTTGTTTGCGGGAGGCCCAAGCCGCGCCAGCCAAACCCAAGGCGGCAAGCAGATAGATGCCCGCGCCGGTGCTGTCAGGGGCAGGGCCGCCAGGGGTTGCGTTTCCCAACGTAATATTGTCAAACCCGATCTGGTTGGCGGTGCCACTGAAATTCGCCGACTCGGCGGTTCCAGCAAATGTCACGCCTACTGGAAACCAATCGTTGAACGCAGTGGGGAAGCCAGGGAGCGAAGGGGTCGTTGGCAGGGTGAGACTCGCCAACAAGGTGCCAGTGCCGTCCAGACCGCTCCAAACCGTCACGAGGCCGGGTTCGTTGATGGCGGAATAATAGAACGAGAAACCGGTGGTGAAGCCGGAAGCTTTGTCCATGACGTCGCCTGCCCCGGTGAGGAAGAACGCGATGGTGTCGCCAGATGGATTGTTCTGGAAATTTCCAGTCCCTCCAGCAGTCGAAGAAATAATCGACAAGGCATCAGGCCCAAATTGAATGCCATAGTTTGGCCCGCCGCCACCGTTATACCAATTACCGATTGTGGTTTCATCTCCCAGTCCTTCAAAGGTCAGAACCTGGGCATTCGCGCCGACGCATGCCAGCACGCCCGCGCCGAGAAGAGTTGTCAGTTTGATTGTATTCATATCATTGATTTTGTTTAATACATGCTTTTTTCATTTGCCACCCGCCGCTCGGACTTTCCGGTCCGTTACTGCCTGTGGCCGTGTCGTATGAAACAATAGCTAAAGGCGTGCCATCTTTTTGGAGGGCGGCTTGACTTCTACATAAGCTGTTATATTGCAGATAGTTATGGTTGAGAAATTGACGAATACTGGATTGCGTTTTTGGCCGGAAGTGTAAAGACTTCCGACAACTTTTGCGATCTTCCGGCCCAAATTGTTGTCCGCATTTTTCATATTTGGTTGTGTATCAGCAACTTACCACGACTCCTCGGCCCATCTAATCAAAAATGTAATGAAAACCGACGTTTTTACAAGTTTTCGCGGCGATGTCGGAGCGCCTGGCAGCCCGTTAAAGAAGGCCCGGTGAGGGGCACCGGGCCTACAACAGATGCATGCTTTGCGAGGGAATTGCAGGCCGCCTGCCCATCACGCGGCGGGACTGGAGCCTTTTTTTAACGGGCTGCTTGGCGCTAAAGCGCCTCAGCCAGGGAAGAGATTTGTTCGTCCGCGCGGGGTGGTTCGCCGCGCCGGACCAGCAGCGCCTGGAAGCCGGCGGCGCGGGCCGCTGTAAAGTCTTCCACCCGGCTGTCGCCCAAGTGCAGGATGGCTGCCGGATCGGTTTGCAGTTCTTCCGCGGCGCGCTGGAAAATGGCGGGGTGGGGTTTGGCCCGGCCAGCCTCCGCCGATATGACGATGGCATCGAACCAAGTGTCGAGTTTCAATTCTTGCAACAGGGGGCGGAGGCGCTCGTCCCAATTGGAAATCGCTCCCAATTTGAGGCCGCGCCGGCGCCACTGTTCCAGGCACGGCAAAACGTCGTCGTAAATCCGCCACGCTTTGGCGGAACTGAACTCCTTGTAAAGCTCCGGAAAGAAGCTCCGGCTCGGCGGGGTTTCCACCAACCCGGCAAAGGTCCGGTCCACCAACTCAGACCAGCCGGCCTGCGTATGGGAAAAATCCCTCTTGTCCCGCCACGCCGCGGCGAACCGGCGGTTGAGGTCGCCCGGGGAAATGGTGAATCCGTGCCGCAAGGCCACTGCGGCATAAACGTGGCCGACGGAAGGCCAGGGGTGGATGAGCGTCCCGCCGACATCCAGGGTGACGGCCCTGACTGCGGGCTTGCCCCGAAAGCTTTCGGGGTTGCACTCCTTGCGGATTGCGGATTGCGGAGGTGAAGCCGCAGATGGATGGTGATCGTTCAGAGATTAGGATTAAGATTAGGATTAAGATTAGGATTAAGATTAGGATTAAGATTAGGATTAGGAGCGGAATGGAGAAGGGAGGATGGAAGGTAATCGTTCAAGGCCCGCTCGGCGGAGGGTGGAACCAGGCCCAGGCATTCCATGGCCTCGCCAATGAAGTGGATGGAGCCGGTGACAATTATAAATTTTTCCCCGGCAGCCCGGGCAAAGGCGGCGGCCAGATTTTCGCACGGAACGGCGGCGGCCCGGGGATTGGCCGCGCGGCAATAGCCGGCCAGCAACACCGGGTCGGCCGTGCGGTGGCTGCCGATGGGCGCCAGCAGGATCTTCCCGGCCAGCGGGGCCAGGATTTGGCAGATGGCCGCGTAATCCTTGTCCCGCATCGTCCCCAAAATCAGGGCCGGAGGCCGCCCCGCGCCCGCCCCGCCCGGCGGCATCATCGCCGGCAAGGCGGCGGCCAGGCTTTGCGCGCCGGCCGGATTATGCGCTCCGTCCAGCAGAATGATTTGCCCGTCCGCCCGCTCCACCCGCTGTAGCCGCCCGGCCCATTGCACTTCTTTGAGACCGGCCCGAATGGCGGCGTCTGGAACCGGGAGGCGTTCGCGCAAGGCGCGCACCACCGCCAGGGCCAGGGCGGCGTTGGTGCGCTGGTGCTCGCCGCACAGGCCGATTTCATAACCGCGGATTTCCGCATCGCGACCAGTCAGGATGGTCAGCGGCGCAGCGCGGTCGCGGGCGGTTTGGGAAATGACTTCCAGCGCGGCGGGGTCGGTGGCGGTGGTGAGGATGGGAATGTTGGGTTTGATGATGCCGGCTTTTTCCCGGGCGATTTCCCCCAGGGTTTCGCCGAGCCATTTCTGGTGGTCCAACTGGATATTGGTGATGACGCTGGCCAGCGGCGTGACAATGTTGGTGGCATCCAGGCGGCCGCCCAGGCCGGTTTCCCAGATGACCAGATCGCAGCCTTGCCGGGCGAAGTATTGCAAGGCCATCACCGTCACCACTTCAAAAAAAGTCGGCGGAGCGTCTGGAAAATCCCCGCCCTGCAGAAGGGACCGCATTTCTTCCACCGACCGCGCCACCTCGCCCTGCCCTATCAGCCGGCGATCCACCTGGATGCGCTCGGCAAAGGAAACCAAGTGCGGGGAGGTGAACAAGCCAACGCGCCATCCCGCCGCGCGATAAATGCCTTCCAGCATGGCGCAGGTCGAGCCTTTGCCGTTGGTGCCGGCGACATGGATGAAACGCAGGCGGCGCTGCGGATGGCCCGCCAGCGCGGCCAGGCGCAACGCGTTCTCCAACCCCAGCTTCATGCCAAAGACCTGGAGATCGTAGAGAAATCGGATGGCCTCGGCGTAAGACATGGTTTTGCGGATTGGCAGGCGCGCGCCCCGGCTCACACGGCAACCAGGCTGATTTTGTGTTTGCGGGCCAGCGGGCCGACTTCGTCTTGTTCCAGCACCAGGGTCATGCCGGCTTCAAAGGCCAGCGCCGCGATCTGCGCCTCGCGGCAGGCTTCCAGGGTGCTCACGCCGATGCAGGGAATGTCAAAACGAAGATCGTGGTTTTCCCGGGCCACCTTGACCGCGACCGCCCCGCCCGCCTTGCCGGCCAGCGCGCCGCCGCGCCGCAGACATTGATCGGTGCCTTCGAAAGCTTCCACCGCCAGCACCGCGCCCTCCTTGACCACCACGGTTTGTCCGATTTCCAGGCGGGAAATCTGCTTGGCCGTGCGAAGACCAAAAGCGACGTCTTCTTTTTGCGCCTCGCTCAACGCCGGCCCCAGCGCGAATCCGGCGGCGGGCATGAGGGGCCGCAGCCAGGGAAGAGGCTGCACCAGCTCGATCCCATCCTTTTTTAATTCGTCCCCGATGGCGCCGAAAATGGTCTGCGCGTTTTTTTCCTTGAGCTTGAGCAGAACGGACAGCGCGCGGAAATCGGGCCGCAGATCGAACAGATTCCTGGGGGCGATCTGGCCCAGCATGACGCAATGGCGCACGCCGCGTTGGGTGAAGGCGGAGATCATCTTGGAAAGCTGCCCGACTTTGAGCCAGACGATTTCGTCCACCAACCCGGCCAGTTGGGGGTCGGTCTCGCCGTCAAAAGCGGCGGCGACGATGTGTTTGGCGCCTTGGGCGCGGGCCTGCCGGGCAAAAAGCAGCGGCAGCGAGCGATTGCCCGCGATGATGCCGATGGTGTCCAAAGGTTGCGTCACAACCAGAACGTAGCCGCACAAGGGTGCCGGGGGCAACTGGTTTTGCGCGGGTTCCGGGTTCGATTCCCTTCACCCGCTCCATTTGACAAAAAAAGACGTTTTGACAGAATGTACAGGATTTACAGGATAAGATCTTTCGGGGGTTGCTTTTCGCGATATGTCCGGCTTTTGCGTTTGAATTCCAAACTTTGAGCGCCGAAGTTCAGGAGCAGGCCGATCTCAAGGCCGGTCGCCGTCAGGTAATTCACCAACTGCGCTTCATGGGCCGGAGCGAGGGCTTGGCTGGCCTTTTCTTCCACCATGACCTTCTCCGCCACCAGCTTGTCCGCGGAAAACTCGCCGATCACCACGCCGTCATACTTGACTGTGATCCGCTTCTCGCATTCAACCTTCAGCCCGGCGTGGCGCAATTCGTGCGCCAGCGCCTTTGCGTAAACCGACTCCAAAAAGCCCGGTCCCAGCACCGAGTGAACTTTCATCGCGCAGCCGATGATTCTCTCGGTCAATTCCTGTTCTTCCATTTCCCAATCCTGCTAATCTTGTTCATCCTGTCAATCCTTTTCCGAAAAAGCAGAGAGAAAGGATGACAGGATTTACAGGATGAAGCAGGGTAGGCGCCTTTCTGAGCTGTCTTTTCGGAATCCTGTTCATCCTGTACATCCTGTCGATTCTTTTCCGAGACCGCACCGCGCCCCGGATTTTAACCGCCGTCAATGTCCCCGACGCCACCAGTCTTTCCACCATGCGGATGGAACAGGCCAGCAGACGCGCCACGTCCTTCTTGGTCAGCAGTCGCAACCCTGCCGGGCTTCCCGGCTTGTCCATGCTGTTTTTCTCTGGCATGGAGGCAATATGGAGTGGGCGTTGTAATATGTCAAGGCCCTATTTTACTTTAGTCAAGAGCCGCTTTGGCCGCGCCGCCCTTTCACAAATTCCTTCCCGCCCTCACGCGCCGCCTTCCACATTTCCTTTGCACTTGGCCGGTATTGGTTTTCACCCTCTCCGCGATGGAGCTTGGCGAACGAAACCAACTCGTTTTCAGAAAGCCATTTCATCCCGTAGAACGTCCAGTGGCTCAATGTCCCCTCTGTCACAAGCTGATGGACACGCTGACGGCTGATACCCAGGGCCGTTGCCGCCGCAGATTGTGGCACCAGACCGCCCTGCAATTTGGAAATCCTCTTGAACTCCTTCATGTCCTCTAAAATACCGCGCAGACCAAAGGACTTTTTTGGGGTCGCGGGAGAACCGACAGTAACGGCGCT
>JBEKVM010000123.1:0-16533 GCA_049513975.1 Verrucomicrobiota bacterium
AATGCGGCCCAACAGCTTGCTTTGGGATATTGCTGCGCTGGGGCTGATAACCGTCGTGGCGGTCGGTGCATTCGCCTTCATGAACCGGCAACGAAAAATCGCCCTTTTTTAACGGGCTGCTAGCCTTGGCACGGCGCTTCAGGCCAAAGGCGAGTTGGAAGACGCCGTCAAAGCCTACCGCAAGGCGCTCGATACGCCGGGATACGACTACCCGGGCCAAGCGTGGCACGACCTCGGGACTGCATTTGAAGCCAAAGGCGAGTTGGACCAAGCCATCGAAGCTTATCACAAGGCGATAGACACACCGGGATTCAACGGTGTGGGCCGCGCGTGGTATAACCTCGGTAAGGCGCTTCAAGCCAAGGGTGGTTTGGACGAAGCCGTCAAAGCTTACCGTCAGGCGCTCGATACACCCGGATATGACCATCCGGCCTACGCGTGGCATGCCCTCGGATATGCACTTCAGGCCAGGGACGAATTGGACCAGGCCATCGAAGCTTACCACAAGGCGATCAATACGCCGGGCTACGGCCATGTCGGGCGCGCATGGTATGACGTCGGCACCGCACTTCAAGCCAAAGGCGAACTGGACCAAGCCATCGAAATCTACCGCAGGGCACTTGATATGCCGGGCTCTGATTACCGGATCTGTGCGTGGTTAAAGCTTGGCATGGCGTTTCACGCCAAGGGCGATTTGGACCAAGCCCTGAAAGCTTGGAAAAAGGCAACCGAGACGCGGGGATCGGAAGGCCCGGTCGAAAGCGACGACAACGCGCGGCCTCTTGCCCCCCTCGACATGAAAAACTTCGAAGTGCCAAGGAGCCTCGTTGGCGCCGAAGGCAGGCATGCCGGGATTTGCAGCCCGTCGTTTCCAACGCCGGTGGCCAGATCCATCGGCCCCATGCCAGAAGAGTCTTTGAACAGTTTTACACCCCGCGCCCAGCAGGTGTTGGCGCTTGCCCGGGAGGAGGCGGTCCGGCTCAACCATTTTTTTGCTGGCACCGAGCATGTCTTGCTCGGGATAATTTCCTTGGGCCAGGGCGTCGCAGCCAGCGTGCTTGCTAAACTTGGAATCAATTTGGCGAATGTGCGGGAGACGGTTGAAAAAGGAGTCGGCACGGGCCCTGACCAAAGAGTGACCCGCAATCCTACTTTTACCCCGCGCGTGAAGAAGGCCATGGCCCTGGCTGTCAAGGAGGCCAAGACCATGAACCATGCCTATGTTGGCACCGAGCACATTCTTCTGGGATTGTTGAGAGAGGGAGACGGTGTGGCCGCCCGAGTATTGAAGGACTTGGGCATTGATATCGAAAAGACCCGCCTCGAAATTTTGAAGGAACTTGGTTCCAATTTCGGTTCTCCCGGTGACGAGAGCCAGGCACATTGATCACGCGTGAAAACCGGATTGCGGATGGCCCATTGCGGATTTGTAATTATGGTCGGGCCGGGGGGGGATTGGGTGAATTGAGTGACGGCCTGGCTGACGGTGACGTGCTGCTCATTGATGGTTTGTGCAATGGCAGCGGCGGCGAAGACGGTGGCGGTGGAGGGTTGGGACTTCACCGGGCGGAAGCACTGGCTATCCTGTGTAAATGCCGTCTGGCTGCGGAAACCCGCACAGCTTGTCCCCCAGGAGTGCGACTGGCCGGGAAAATAGAGTAACTATTCAGATCTCAGGGGCGGTCGGGAGGGGATGAAGGGACAAAGGGAAGAGGGAATGAAGGGGGCACCACTGACGGCCCCTGAGATCTGAACAGTTACCGAACCAGGCAAGTGTCAAGACAAGCGTCAGCCCGCGCTTTGGCGCTTTTGCAACCCAGGCATTCAGGCCACTGATTTGGAACGCTGGCCCGCGCCTCCAAAAATGAAGCTCAAACCATGGCACCCGGCGAACTGGGACAGATCAGGTGCTGCGGTCGCTGAGAGCGCGTCGCCGCTTCCACCATCCCATAAAGCCAGCGCGGCGTCCTGGACCTGTCGTCGCGCTGCCCACTGCGCGAGCCAATTCTGGAGCCACGCCGAAAGCACCCCGGGCTGACGCAGAACGAGCACGACCAGGTGCGCGTCGGCTGCGTCCGTCAGCGCGGCGTCTGCGGTATTGGGCCGCATCAACATGTCGAGCCGCCAGGGCTTGACGATCCACAGCAAAGTCGCGTCCGCGCGGTGCGCCGCGCCTTCCAACATTACTTTCGCCTTGGCCGCGCACGCCAAGTCGTCGTAAATGATCACGGCGTTCATAGTCGCCTCAACCGCATTTTCGTCTCGATTGGCAGTCGCACTCACGGGCTTTCGAAAATCCATTTCATACGATCTTGAGCTAAAAACCGCGAATCGGGCCTGCGGCCGCGACGATCCGCCTGAGGATATTGACGCTTCGAACATTAAAATCTCCTGAAAACAACATTAAAATCGGGCCGTTTCGGCTGTTGATCTTTCCTGGCCCCTTGCGGTCTGGCCGGCACATGTGTTTTGAAACATGACCGAAGAGGACCGCAATCGGTTTTGCAGACGCATTTTAATCTAAAATTCATCATCCGTTAATGTTCGCGCCGTCAATAATAGTATGACGTATTTCATGTCCGACGTGATGGAGCGGGTGGTTTTTGGGGGAGCCTCCGAAATGCGCCTTCGTGTCGGAATAACTCATCTTGAGGCTGGGATGAGATTTCACCGCAACCCCGTGCCCGAGGCCAAGCACGGCTTGCCCAAAGGTCTGCGGCGTACGTTGTTTCCGGGTCAGAAGGATGAACTGATTAGCCACACCCCCAGGATTGGAGGAGTTGAAAAAATGAAAAATCGTCCCTCAGTATTTCCGATGGCGCTTGCGGGCATCACGGCGGCAGCGGTTTGCTTCGGTGTTTCCTGGAGTGCCGCCAGCGCCCAAAACAGTTCCACCACGAGTTACAGCACCACGCCGCCGCCCGCAGCCGGCGCCACCCAGGCCGCTGCCTTGCCCTATGGTGCGGGCGAAGTGATGAAACTGTATCAAGCCGGCATCAACACGGATGTGATCGTCGGTTTCATCAACAACTCATCGCTGCCATATCATCTTGGCGCCGATGGAATCCTGTATCTGCATACTTTGGGCCTGCCGCAGGAGATTATCAAAGCGATGGTCCAGCGCGACGGCCAGATGCAGCAGCAACAGGCCATGCAGCAGCAATACCAGCCGCAGCAAATGTCGGCGGCAATGGCGGTGCCAAATGGCGCTGCGGCGGTCCAACCGTCTGAAGAGATTGTGCTGCCCACAACGCCAGCGCCTGACGTCACGGTGATTGGTAGTTCGGATTATCCATATTATGATTATGGGTACCAGGACTACTATGACTCTGGAGCGGCCGACTATGGCATGCCGCTGGTAGTCGGCGGCGGTTGGGCAGGCGGGTATGGTGGGTATGGTGGGTTTCGTGGAGGCGTTGGCGGGTTCCATGGCGGTGGAGGCGGCGGCGGGTTCCATGGCGGTGGAGGCGGCGGCGGGTTCCGCGCCGGCGGAGGCGGAGGCGGGTTCCATGGCGGCGGAGGCGGCGGCGGGTTCCATGGCGGCGGAGGCGGCGGCGGGTTCCATGGCGGCGGAGGCGGCGGCGGATCCCACGGCGGTGGAGGCGGCGGCGGATCCCACGGCGGTGGAGGCGGTGGCGGATCCCACGGCGGTGGAGGCGGTGGCGGATTCCATGGCGGTGGAGGCGGTGGCGGATTCCATGGCGGTGGAGGCGGATCCCACGGCGGTGGAGGCGGTGGCGGATCCCACGGCGGTGGAGGCGGTGGCGGATCCCACGGCGGTGGCGGTTCTGGCGGCGGGCACGGGGGCGGGGGTGGGGGTGGAGGCGGGGGTGGGGGCGGGCATCGCTAAGAACAACTCGGCTTGCTCATCCATGAACCCACCCAATCTGACCCCACAGCCAGGCCTTCAAAGCCACCGGCGCGTTCGCACGCTGCTCGTGGATGACTCACAAGGCCGACCTTGTTGAGGCCAGCCAGGAAAATTCGTGTGCCTGACGCGGCCATCCGCAGCCCCACAGCCCCGGGCAACTCTGAACAGGCCCTATTTGAATTGCCGATTACCGCCGGGGCGGGGGGTGGGATTGGATGAATTGGGTGACGGCCTGGCTGACGGTGACGTGCTGCTCATTGATGATTTGGGCAATGGCGGCGGTGGCGAAGGCGGTGGCGGTGGAGGTGCCTTCCACTTGCCAGGGCTGGCCGTTGAGTGTGACGATGGCCGTGCCGGGTTCCATGGCCCGGACGAACGGGCCGTCGTTGGCGTAGGCGGCAAGCTGGCCGTTGGGATCGGAGGCGGTGATGGCCAGGACGCCGGGATAGGCGGCAGGATAGGTGAGCGCGGTGCCGGGAGTGTTGCCGGAGGCGGCGACGAACAAAACTCCCTTTTGCGTTCCTTCGTTGATCAAGCTTTGCAAGGTGCTGCTGTCGCCGGTGCCGCCCAAACTGAGATTGATGATGTTGGCGCCGGAGTTGATGGCGGCGACGGTGCCTTCGATCACTTCGTAGGTGGTGGTGCTGTCGCCGCTGGGATAAACGTCCACGGGCAAAATTTTGCTGGGGTCGCTGGCCATGCCTTGGAGCAGGGTTTCGAACATGCTGGTTCCGTGAGAGAGTTGATCGGCCGGCTCGTTGGGCTGGCCCACGACGGTAAGCGGGGGCAGGGTGTACTGGTTGAAACCGTTTTGCATTTGCACGGCGGTGTCTATCAGGCCGATGACCACGCCGTTGACCGGAGGATTAACCTTCAGGTCCGGCGTCTGGCTGGCCGCGCCGGGAGTCGGGCCAACCGCCCCGTTGAGAGGATTGCTTTGCGCCGGGGTGGGACGCTCCACCACGTAGTTGTTATCTGTCATGCCCACCGAACTGTCGCCGTTGAGTTGGGTGGCGGCGGCGTTGGCGGCGTCGGCGTCGGCGAATTGCAAGCGATAAAGTTTGAGACGGTCGTCGCGGCCCACTACTTTTGCGCCCAGCGCCTTGGCGATGTCGTCAATGGACTCGGTGGCGTTGCGTTTGAGCCGGACGATCAATTCATTGGGAATGCGGTAGTCGCGGGCCAATTCCGGCGGGGAGGGTTCGATGGCCTGGGTGGCGGCGCCGGCCGCGGTGCGAAAGACCAATAACCGGGGAACGCCGTTGCTGGAGTCCTTGGCAAAACTGATGTTGCCGAGCAGGCGGTTCAACGCTTCCTCGGCGGAGACGTTTTGGAACTTGGCGGTGATGGTGGCGGTGGTTCCCGGCTCCATGAAGACACGCCACCCGGTGGCGGCGGAGATTCTCTTGAGCAGCTTGGGCAGGTCCCAGTCCTTGATGTCAACGGCGACGCTGTTTTTATTCGTGTCCCACGCCAGGGAGTCGGCGGCGCGCGCCGTCGGGACGAGGAGGACGGCGGCCAGGAAGCCGGCTTGGAATATGGAACGCGAAATTCTTGACATTTCTAAAACCAAGGTAGCAGAGAAAGGCAAAATGAGAAAGGCAAAATGAACGCGGTTGCCCGGCGGACTCAGTTCACAAATTTTTGCACCTTGAGCCAGACTAAACAGTCGGCGGCCCAGGGATGGGGGTGGGCGAAAGGCGGCTTGTCGGCCAAACCCAGGCCGTGGCCGCCGTTTTGGTAGATGTCCAGCGCGAAGGGCACGTTGTTCTTTCGCAGCGCCGACGCGAACAGCATGCTGTTTTCCATCGGCACGGTTTTGTCCTCGAAAGTGGTCCAGATGAAACAGGGCGGGGTGTTGGGGGTGACTTGGAGTTCGCTGGAAAGGAGTTGCTCCAGATCGGCCGGCGCCTTGGGGCCGAGCAGATTGGCTTTCGAGCCGTGGTGCGCGTATTGGCCCATGCTGATGACCGGGTAACACAGAATCCCAAGGTCCGGCCTGGAACTTTGCCGCTCGATGGCGTCTTCGGCCTGCGCGTTGCCGGAGTCAAAATGCGTCATCAAGGTGGAAGCCAGATGGCCGCCGGCGGAGGACCCCATGATGCCGACGCGCTTGGGGTCTATTTTCCAATCGGCCGCTTTGGCGCGAACCAGGCGCAGCGCGCGCGCGGCGTCCTGCAACATCGCCGGGTGGTGGTAGGCGGGGGCGAGGCGGTATTTGAGCACGAAGCCGGCGACGCCGTGCTGATTGAGCCAGAGGGCGTAATCATTGCCTTCGTGGGACGCGAGGCCCTGGTAGCCGCCGCCGGGACAAATCACCATCGCCGCACCGGTGGCGGAGGCGGGATCGGGCAGATAAGGCGTGAGCGTGGGGATGTCCGCGCTGGAGGTCCCCAACGCTCCGGGCGCGCCCTCCGGCCAAAGCGGGATGGCCGTTGGCATTTGCGCCAGGCACAGCAGCGCGGTTGAAAATAAAATGGCGGCGGGGAGAAATGGTTTCATATTGAATTGGGGGAGAATTCGCCAAAATTCCCCGTAATGTCAAGACAGGACGGGAGGGGAAATGCAAAATGCAGAATGCAGAATGAAAACCGGCTGCTCACGGCCTTCGCGCAGGCGGGGTTGGGATGGCGCCGTCGTTGAGGTCGGGGTCGAAGGCGCGGGTTGGAGCTGAGGCGGCGGAAGCGGCGCTTTTGCCAGTCCAGAGGGCGGCCACTTGCGCGGGAGTCAGGGTGGCAGCGGGCTGGAAACGGGAACCGGCCATGTAGTCAAACAGAGAGCGGCGCAGTTGGCCAAGTCCGGCTTCCGCGCCGGCGCCTGCATTGGTTACGTTGATGGCGGAAACCAACAGGCGGCCGGGGCCGACGTTGCACTCGAAGAGCACACCGAGACGCCAGTTGCGGTTCCAGTCGTCAATGGCGGAGACGATGGGATGGAGGGTGCGCGGGGCGGCGGCAAGATTGACGGATCGAACGTTGTTGATGAGGGGCGTCCATTGCCAGTCGCAGTTTTTGCCGGTGGGGAACCCGGCCAGGGCAGGGTGGGTTGGGTCGCAGAGCAGGCCGAGCATGGCGTCGAATTTCGGGGCTGGATTGGCCGGGGGACGGACGGTCATCTGGATGTTCCAGAAGACGGGGACGGATTTCATGGGGGGGCTGTTCGCGGGATCCAAATCGGCGGCGGCGGGGATGAAGAGGACTTTTCCCCCGGCGGCCAGGCGCGCGGCCGCTTCGGGCCAGGCGCGGGTGATGAGGATGTCAGCGGGGGGCGTTGGGGTGGCGTTGGTTGACACGGCGGGATAGAGCCAGAAATTCCAATCGTTTTCCACCGCGGCGCCGCGCAAACCGACGGCCAGTTTGCAGGCGGCCGGGGCGGGGAGCCGCGACAGGTCAACTGTAATTCTTCCGAGCGGAATGTTTTTGCCGACCGGGATGTCGCGGGGCGGCCATTGGCCGGCGGCGAGGGACTGGCCTTTGGCGTCGAGGATTTTCCACCAGGGGGTGGCGGCGACGAGCGGGTTTTGGCCGAAGTGATAAATCTCCACTTCCGACTCCAGGGTTTGATCGGTGGTGAAAGTGCGTTTGGCCAGACGGGCCAGGGGAACGGTGGGACCGGCGAAACGGCGGAATTGCGCGGCGGTCTCGTAGCTCTTGGGCTGCCAGAATGCGTCCACAATGCCAATGAGGGCGGTGCCCTGGCCAAGGTAGTCGTGCAAATCGAGCAACTGGAATCCCGCCAGGCCGGGGGTGCGCAGATTGGCCTCGATTTCCTCCTTGTAACATTCGATTTGAAAACGGCCGGAGGCCCAGGCGAAATCGCGGTTTTGCCCGAGGACACCTTCTTGTTCGGCGAGGTATCGGAAAATATCGTAGTTGCCGGGGCGCAGGCAGCCGGTGAATTTCTTAATGACACTGAAATCGGGATAGGCGCACCACTGGCCGACTTCGTGGGCCAGGACGGGGATGTGGACGTTTTCGACGGCCTGGCGGTAGTCGCGGCCAAACCAGCCGGAGGTGTTGCGCAATTGGGCGCGGTTAAAGGCGACAAGACAAGCGTATTGCGGGCCGTTGACCTGGGAGGGATCGCTCCAGCCGGTGCCGGCGGAATAGAGGCGGCGGCTGTCCTTCTCATAGGACGCGGCGGCCCACTGCGGGGTGACGCGCTGGTAGCTGCGCGGCTCGTTGCTGGGCGAAAACAGAATGAAAGACGGGTGGTTGCCAAAAGCCCGGAGGACGCGCCCGGTTTCTTCATCCAACCGTTGCTGCATGGCTGGGCTGCCGAAATCGTTCCACATGCCGCATTCGGGCTGGAGGTAAAAACCAAGCTCGTCGGCGGCGGCGAAGGCGGCCTCGGGCGGGCACCACGAGTGGAAGCGGATGCCGTTGAGTCCGTAGGCTTGACAAACCTGGATGATCTTCTTCCAGGAGGCGGCATCCGTCGCGGGGAAGCCGGTCAGGGGAAAATCGCCGCCGTCATGGGTCATCCGCAGGTTGAGGGGATGGCCGTTGAGGAGGAAATTCTTGTCGTCGTGGGTAATTTCGCGCAGGCCGAAGGTCAGGGGGACGGAATCGCCGGCGCCGGGTCCCTGGAGAATGACCGTGAGGCGCTGGAGGTTGGGGTGAAATTCGTCCCACGTTTTTGCGCCGGCGCCAAGGGGGATTTCGATTTCCGCGTGGCCGCCGGCGGCGTCCCAGGTCGCAGCGACGGACTGGCTTCCAGCCCGGATTGTGCCGGAGCCGGGCTGGCCGGTGGCGTTGCCGATCCTGATTTTGATGAGGGCGGACTTTTTTGCGACATCCGGGAAGGCTTGCGCATCCGCGATCCAAACCGGCGCGGTGGCGATCAGCTCGATGCGGCCGGCCACGCCGTTCCAGGTTGCGCCGAGGGAGTCGGAGACGCTGTGCCCGTCCACCAGGTGGCCCAGGGCGGGAAGCTGGGTGCGGTTGTCAATACGAATGGTCAGGCGGTGCCGGCCCGGCGCCAGCAGGCCCAGATCCGCGATGTGCGGGGCGACCAGGCTGTCGTTGGGAGGAAAGGATTGGCCGTCCACCCAAACGGTGGTTTGCCAATGGGGGCGTTCGAGGAAGAGTTGGAAATGGCGGCCCTGCCAGGCGGCGGGAATCTGCAGGTCGCGCTGATACCAGGCGACGCCGAGATAATGCCTGGGCGGCTGGGAGAGGAAAGGGACCTCAACATGGCCTGGTTGGGAAAAATGTTCGCGCAGGGCAGCCGGCTGGAGCTTCCACCAGGCGTCGCCCAGGGTGAGCACCCACGGTGTGTCAACACTAATAGCGTCGCCCCGGCCCTGGGCCTGGAGAATGCCGGGGAGGCGGATGCGGTTGGTGAGCGTGCGGTTGAACCATTGCTGGGCGATGCCGTCGCCGGGCGGGAGGGAAGAAGCGGGGCCGCCGCGGATGCCGTCGCCGGGCTGGCGCTGTTCGGAGGCGCGGTCGAGGGCGAAGCGCCATTCGCCCGCCAGATCGAGGCGGGCGCGTTCCGGGGCGCTGGCGCCCGCCTGGGTCGCAGGCAGCCAGGCTGCCAGGAACCCGGCGGCGAAGATCAATGGTAGAATTCGGGGCATTTTAACGCAGAAATTACCA
The DNA here is from genome assembly GCA_049513975.1 of Verrucomicrobiota bacterium. Classification (GTDB taxonomy): domain Bacteria; phylum Verrucomicrobiota; class Verrucomicrobiia; order Limisphaerales; family Palsa-1400; genus JBEKOF01. The sequence continues at coordinate 9,472 of JBEKVM010000123.1, forward strand.
GACAGAGGCGGAAGGCAAAATGATAAATTCAAAAGTTTTTCGTGGTTGACAAATTCGGAAGAGGAACACAAATTGTATGCGTGCGGATTGTTAAGGAAAAGTTCCTCCGCGACGCGGCGGAACATTATCCCAAGGCCGGGAAGTATTTGGCCGCCTGGAGGGCGACGGTGCGAGCGGCTGCGTGGCGAAACATGGCCGATGTGCGCGGTTGCTACGGCAGCGCGGACATGGTGCGTGTGCGCAGTGGAAAGCCGGTGATCGTCTTCAACGTCTGTGGCAATACCTATCGGCTGATCGTGGCCATGCACTTTAACAGCCAAATGGCTTACACGCTGGGCTTCCTAACGCACACGGAATACAACCGCAATGACTGGAAAGATGAATTATGAAGACAAAGACGAAACTGGGGTTTCAAGACCTGCCAAAGGAGTACGCGGCCCTTTGCCGTGTGTTCCTGCCGCGCCCCATCCACGACGCGGTGGACTACGCGAACGTGACGGAAGCGGCCGATGCCATGGCTTTGTGGCAGGATGATTTCACCCGCGACCAATCCGACTATTTTGAACTGCTTTGCTCGCTTATCGAAGAATACGACTCGAAGAACGTCAAGTGGCCGAAAGTCACCGGCTTGGACGCGCTGAAACACCTACTGGGCGAACAGGGTCTTGCGGCGGCGGACCTCTCGCGCCTTTTGGGTGGCAGCCGCAACCTGGGCGCGATGATTCTGCGCGGCGAACGCAAGCTGACGCTCAATCATGTGCGGACTCTGGCGCGGCACTTTGGCGTGTCCGCCGACCTGTTCCTGGCGTGACAGTGCATTCCGCAGGGCGGACGCAATTGATGCGGGCCAAAGGCCTGGGTGACTGCGCCCGCCAACTGTTGCTGGAACTGGACGAACTTGGGCTAACGGACCCCATCCCGCCGGGCAGCCCCTAGCCGTTTCGGTTTGTCCGGGTTGTGCCAATCCATGTTGCAATGCGGGCATTGCTTCGCCAACGCCGTCTTCAAAGGTTTGCCGCAATAAGGGCAAGGCGCAGTTGTTCCCACAGCGTCAACTCGGCCAGAGTGAAGGACCCAAATCTTGGCGAAAGACAAAGGGCAATGCGTGATCGCGCGCAGTTCATGTGTCGCCATCATCTTGCGGTGCTCGAGGATCAGTTGCCGCAAGCGGGCTTCGTCTTTCTCCGTTAGGTCGGCGAACTGTGGAATGCATGCCCCGCACTTCGGGCAAACCTCCCCGCGGTTCGGGAGTGCGTCCACAGATAGACGCATCATTTCGTCGAAAGTATAGGCTGCTGGCTTTGCGCTCATTAATTTCCGGCGGGGGCGGGGAGGTTGGATAACGGGCTGGGCGGGAGGTTGAAGGTGTCGAACGGGTCGGGACGCGCGGGATCGAAATCCTTGAAGTCGTCAACGATAAATCTGGCGATGGGCAGGTGGTTTTGCCGGATGCCTTGCACGACGCACTTGGCAATCTCGTAGCTGCCATAGTCGCTGTGATGGGTATTTTCTCTCATGTTGGCGAACGCTTTGTGCGAGGCGTCGGGTCCGAGGGCTTCGTAAAAGGCCGCGCCCATTTCCTGCAGGTCAATCAAGGGGACGTTCTTTTCCCTGGCAACGAGGCGGACGGCGTCGGGATAGCCGCCGAAGGAATTGGAGATTTTGCCGCCGGCGTCAAAGGAGCGGCGGCTGACGGAGGTGCAGAGGACGGGAAGGCCGCCGCGGCTGCGGGTTTCGTCAACAATTTGGCGCAGGTCGCCGGTGTAGGCTGGCAGGGCGTTGGCGGCGGTGCTTTTCATGTCATTGTGTCCGAATTGGACGAAGAGATAATCACCTTTTTTCATCAGGCGCCAAATTTTTTGGAAGCGCCCGGCGCTGAGGGAGGAGGCGACGGTTTCGCCCGACTCGGCATGGTTGGCCACGGCGAGGACGGGCTGGAAGAAGCGGGGGAGCATCTGGCCCCAACTGTTGTAGGGCTCGCCGGGTTGATCGCAGACGGTGGAATCGCCGATGAGGAAGAGAGTGGGCACGTTGGCGGACTTGATCTCCAGCGCCGAAAGCGAGGGATGGAGGCCGTTGAATTCGAGGGTGAGGCGGTCGTCCCACGCCCACTTTTCGCTGGTTTTCTCCCGCTCCTTCAGGATCACCTCCCGACCGCTAAAGCCGGCGATGGCGGGCTGGCGCACGTTGACGATGAAGGAGCAAGTCTGGAACTGGCCGGCCCCGGTGTGGAATTGTTGGAGCATGAGCCGGCGCAATTCGGCGGATACGGTCGTCTCGGCGGCGGTTTGGGGATGGCCCAAGGTGACGAGGACCTTGTAATTGCCCTCCGGCAGAGCGACGGAGAAAAAGAAGGGTTTGTCGCTGCTGATGGCCTGGCCCGGATTGTTGTCAGGGCGATCCACGAACTTAAGCTCGGCGCCGGGTTCAAATCCGAAGCCCGGCCAATTGGAATAGGTCATTCCAGGCGTGACTTGGGTCCAGCCCGGAACCGGCGGCGAACCAAAGGAGAACTTGAAGAGGGAAATCTCCTCCTGAGACTGGCTCTGAAATGCCGCGCTCTTTTCGGCAAAACCCGCGATGGAACCCGCCGCCACACTCAGGACGGCGAAGCGGGAGATGGACCCGCCAAAAATCCTGGTTCGCGGCAAGAGATTTGCTGGCATGGCAATTCTGAGTCCTGGTTCTTGATGTTTGCGCGAGGTCAAAACTGGACTGGAACGCGCCAATTTACAATTGCAAACTCATGGCGCTTTTTGGCTTCTCCGGGAGAGGGCCACATAGCCCGCGACGAACAAGCCCGCCGCCCATCCGCCCAGGCTGAGGTAAAGCGTTTTCAGCGGAGCATGATAGTGAAATTCCACGGTGTGTTCGCCGGGTTTCAGGAAGACGCCGCGCATAATGTAGTTGCAACGCAGCATGGGGGCGGGCTGCTGATCCACCGTGACGCTCCAATTCGGATGAATGCGCTCATTCAGCAGGAGGACAGCCGGCATTTTCGCCACCGCGTGCAGCTTGATGTCCTTGGGGTGGTAGTCCGTGATTTCGACGGCGCCGGCATCGGCCATGGGATCGCCCGGAGCTTGCGCCACCGTGTTGGTGGGCCAGAGCAGGACCGTTTGCGCGGAGATGAAATCGGGGGAGACCAGCGTGGCCAGCGTGGCCGCGCCGTCCGCCGGGGTCTGCCAATGGGCAAAGAGTTTGACGCGAGGCAAAACATTGGTGTATTCGATGAGCGCGATTGGTCCTCTCGGGTCTCGATAGACGGTGTAATCGCCGATGTCCTCCAGGACATGCCCGGGCTCTTTCGGCTCCATCCGGAAAGTGAAGACTTGATGAAAGCTGTGATGCACCGGATCGCCGTGCTCGTTCAACAGCCCCAAGCCGCCGGCGTCCAAAAGCAGATAGCGGGTGCCGGTCAGTTCCCACAGGCGCGCGGCGGGCCGGAGGTCGGCGGTCAAAATGTTGGTGCCCTGCAGCTCGAAGTCATGCATATAGGCGTCGTCCATCTCCGGCATGCGGGGCATTTCTGCGAAATCCAGGCATTGAATCTCGTGGTAGGGAAAATCATTTTGCATCCAGAAGTTATACAACGGGCCAAAAAACGAACGGCCGTTGGGATCGTTATTGGAACTGCCAGCCCGGCGGGGCGACAGGCGGCCCATGACGCGTTGCTCCCAGGGCTTTTTTTCGGAGAGAAAATCCACCACCGCATTGGGCGAGTATTTCTTTTGATAATCGAAATAGTGGATCCAGGGCAGGCCGGTGCGGCCCAAATCCAAAATCAAAATGGCGCCGAGGTAAATCCAGGCCATTTTGGCGCGGGAACCGGTCCAGGCACCGCTGAGGATGCCCGCCACCGCGCCCGCGGCCAGAACCAAAAACCCAATGAACCACGCCGCCTCCCGAACGCAGGACTCGGCCATGTGCGTCGCCACCGGCATTTTGAAGCCATGATCCACAAGATACTGGGCCAGGCGCAATTCGGAGGAGAAAAGAACCGCCCAGCCCGCCAAGCAGGCCGCGAGGACCAGCGCGCAAGCGGCCACCCATTTCTTTTCAAACCCGGCCGCCCGGGACCACCACGATTTGATATGTTCGGGAAGAAAAGCCGTTCGTCTCACCGTGTTTCGCAGGTAGCGGCGATGCAGCACCTCCAAACCATACCCGGCCAGAATCAGCCAGATGACGTGAAAGGGATGCAAGAACTTGATGGGGTTGCGAATGGTCGAGAAGTAGGGCAGGCGATAAAGGAAGCTGTAAAGAAAACCATGGCGTCCCCACGCCGCCAAAATCGAAAACAGCGCCGCCCCGGCCCAGAACCAAACGGCGCGCCGCTCGGTTGGAGAGAAGGGGGTATTGGGGCCGCGGCAGGAATTGGCCAGGGCGAACACCGCCAGCAACGCCACCAGAACCCCGGCGTATTCCCCGGTGCCGGTATGGCGCGCGATGAAGCCCAGGCGCTGGATGATGTCGGCGGCGGCGGCTTCGCGAGTGTGCCGGTCGCTGCTGTCCATTCCGGTTTGCTCCTTGGGCCAGAGAGGCGAGATCTGACTGATCTGCGCCACAACCTTGGCCCGAACCTGCGGATCCTCGCTTTTCAGCGCGACGATGCGCGGGTCCTGGCCGACCAGTCCCCAATAGCCGGCGGATTTGTCCTGCTCGGTCATGTTCTGGGCCAGCAGATAGCCAAACACGCCGGGAGTCACCAGGCGCAGCGTTTCCAACTTGGGCAGGCTCCACTGCGTGGCAAAATCCCATCGCCGTTCTTTTGTTTCCGTATCCTGCTGTGTCCCGGTGACACCCTCGATTTGCGTCCCAACCAGCGAGGAAATAGTATGGGCGGCAATCAAGCCCGCAAAACAAACGACCAATACTTCTGTCAGAATTCCCCTCAGCGTCTTTCCGGCCAGGCCGGACTCTTGGGAAAAAGCGCGGAACAGCACAAAGATGCCGACGTAAATGCTCATAATGGCGCCCACGTCAAACCCTTCCATCAGATTCAGGCCCACCGCCAGCCCGGCCAAAACCGCCTTGGCCCAAATCGGTTTGATGGATTTGCTGGAGAGCGCGGCCAAAGCCAGAAAAATCATGCCCGCCGACATGTTCCAGGCTCCCAAACCCCAGCAGGCCGTGGAAAGAAAGTGCATGTTCAAGCCGGCCGCGATTCCCCCAAGCACGCACACCGCCGGATTAAACTCGAGCTGCCGAAAAAAGACCCAGGCGCTGAATCCAACAAAAAACAACGTGGCCGGCGCGTAAATCTTTAGGAACAAGGCCGGCGGGAAAATCGTCATCAGAATGGCCGAAAGGCTGGGGGCGGCGCTGGGAGCCTCCGACCCGATCCACGAGATGTTGCGCCACGTTCCAAAAAACCGGCCGGGCAGGCGGTTGCATTCCGCCAGCATCGCCCCGAGCGGGCCGTCGTTGGCAAAAAGAACCTGGTGCGGCTGGAAACTTTTGTAAAACAAAACCGCAAGGGCCGCGCCCAGCACCCCCGCCAACAGCAGCAAGTAATTGGGAGCGCGGCCGTTTTCCTTCCTGACAATGGGTGGGCCGCGCATATCAATTCCGGGCGGGATGGATCATCATGGATTCCTTTGCGGGTTGTTCGCGCCTGTGCCGGGAGGAACAAAAAAACCGGCCTGTTACACCTTCTGCAGCTTGACCACAGGCGGCAAGCGCTTGGACTGTCGGTTCTGGAAGGCGGCGTCCCGGCGAATTTTCTCGGTTTTCGAAGAAGCAGGATTGCCTTGGAACGACTGCTGGATCAACACGCGGGCATTGGCCTGCTCCATCAACGGCGCCGTCCTTTCCTCAATGAGGTCCAGGGTGGAGGGTTGCAGTTCGGCGCGGCCCGATCCTTTGCATCCCCGCCGGAAAAAGAACGCTTCCTCATTGAACAAACTGCGGGCCTCCATCGCTTGCAGTTTGCTGAACTGCATGTTGGAAACCGCCCGTTCCACCATCGCCGCCTCATGCCGGGCTCCCACCCAGCGGAGCAGGCTGCTCAGAATTTCCGTCGGATATTGCAGCAGAAGTTCGTAGGGCACAAACAGCACGGGGAAGCCCTCCGCCTCCGCCCGCAAATAACTGGCCAGGCTTTCCTCCCACAAGGGCAGATTGGCCTGGCAAAAGCTGTCAATTCCAGCGGCCGCTTTGGCCTTCAATTGGCGTTGACGGTCGTAGTAGTGAAAGAGCGACACCAGGGCGTCCTCGGGAGAGCGGTAAAGATAGACGTGTTTGCAGCCGCGAAAAGGCGGAACGGCCCCGCTCCCGCCGGCCCCTGGCCGCCGCTGCGCGCCCCCAAACCGTTCCTGCAATTGCGGAAACGTTTCGTGCGTCTTCACGAAAACACCGGGGGTCGGAATCGTCACATTCCGCCGGGCGATCCATTGGCAATAAAAATCCGGAACGATTCTGTCAGGATGCACCGGCAATTCGGTGGCCGTTTCCACGCCGTGGGTTTGCAGAAAAACATCGGCCAGCAGATAGCGTATCCAGGTGTTTCCAGAGCGGGGAAAGGAGCTGACAAAATTCAACGGCCATCCCTCCCGCAGGAGCCGCATAATTTCGGCGGTGTTGTGCGCTTGAATGGCCAGGCGGAAAATCGGGCGTGGCCCCTCCCGCAGCAGCCGCGGGAGGTGCCGGAAATTGCGCGCCCTGAAAAGGAGCCGCAGCGCCGCGCCATACTCTCCGTGGAGAAATCCAGACTTGGCCGTGTTCCGGAGGCTCGCCGCGGCAGAATCATCCTGTTGGCTTGTCATATTCATCCTCACTCGATCATCCACTGCGTCACCTTCTCATCGCAAATATACTCCGAAAGCGGCGTGGGTGTGGATACACCCAACCCCCGCACCATCGGTAAGGGATTGCCTCTTTCCATGTGAGCAAAACCCTTACACAACGGCGGGGCAATGTCAACACCCTTATTTGCAATATCCGGGCAGCCCTGGTACATCGTGACCCCCCTCCGCCTTGCTTTTGGCCGATTTAATGTGTTGTTTTGGTGTCACGGTATGACTTTACCCTTGGTTTGCTGGGCGTTTGACGTTGGAGCTT
>JBEKVM010000124.1:0-16435 GCA_049513975.1 Verrucomicrobiota bacterium
GGAATGGCCAGGCGCGTCTTGAGGGCGTGTTTTTGATAACCATCCACCATGTCGGTCCAGCCCGGCAAGGTGTAGTTGGCCTTGTTGGCCGGACCGGAACCGCCGCCGCTCAGGAGCGAACCGAGAAAGTACTTCTCGATATCGTCGGGAGTTTTGAGGGCGGATTGGTCCGGCTGGCACATCTGGCCGATCTTTTCCTCCAGCGTCATCCGGGACAACAACTCCCTGGCCGGCGCGTCGAAGGCGGCAAAGCTCTTCTGCCGCGACTGGGCGTGGGTGAGCGGGCAGAGGACCAGCGCCGCACAAGCCACCGCCGCGGGAATCCATGCCGCCGTTGGGTTGGAGGGGGAACCGGCAGGCATGATGGAATGGCTTTTCACAAGTGGTTTTTCCTGGTTTTCCGCTGGTTTTTCAATTGAGTCCTCTCGAAAGCGTAGCGGGTGGCCGGATGGAAAACAATGACATTATTCTTCCAACTTCAATCCCAAAGCCCTAGAGTAGGCGCAAGCATGTGGCCCTTGCTCAAAGAGTTTCTTGGCTTTTGCAAGCAGGAGAAGAAGTGGTGGCTGATCCCGCTGATTGTCCTGTTGCTGGCGCTGGGCGCCTTTCTCATCTTTACAGCGAGCTCGGGGATCGCCTGGGCGCTGTATCCATTCATGTAAGCGATGCCGCCGCCGCGCCACGTTCTGGGAATTTCGGCCTATTACCACGACGCCGCCGCGGCGTTGCTGCGCGATGGGCAGATCGTCGCCGCCGCGCAGGAGGAACGGTTTACGCGGATCAAGAACGAGCCGGATTTTCCGCGGCAGGCCATCGCGTTTTGCCTGCGCTACGGCGGGCTGGAGGCCGCGGACCTGGACTCGGTGGTGTTTTATGACAAGCCGGTGTTGAAATTTACCCGCCTGCTGGAAACGTATCTGGCGGTGGCGCCGGGCGGATGGCGGACTTTCCCGGAGGTGGTTTCCAACTGGCTGGGAGGGAAATTGGATCTGCGCAAGACCATCCGCGAGGAGTTGCCGGGCCTGCGCGCCGAGTGTCCGATCCTGTTCACGGCGCATCACCAGGCCCACGCCGCCAGCGCGTTTTATCCGTCGCCGTTCACCGAGGCGGCCATCCTGACCATTGACGCGGTGGGGGAATGGGCGACGACGACGATTGGCCGCGGGCGGGGGGATGCGATTGAGCTGCTGCAGGAACTGCGCTTTCCGCATTCGCTGGGCATGTTGTACTCGGCCTTCACGGATTACTGCGGATTTCGCATCAATTCCGGCGAGTACAAACTGATGGGCCTGGCCCCTTACGGGGAACCGATCTATGCGGAAGTGATCCTGCGGGAATTGCTGGACCTGAAAGCCGACGGTTCCTTTTGGATGAACTTGGACTGCTTCAATTTTCTGCGCGGCACAACCATGACCAATGGCCGCTTTCACCGGTTGTTCGGCGGGCCGCCCCGCCGCCCGGAGGAAGCCATCGAGCAGCGCCACATGGATGTCGCGCGCTCGATCCAGGCGGTGACGGAGGAAGTGATGCTGCGCCTGGCCCGCCACGCGCGGGAATTGACCGGGGAAAAGCATCTTTGCCTGGCGGGCGGCGTGGCGCTCAATTGCGTGGCCAACGGACGCCTCCTGCGCGAACGTATTTTCGAAAAAATCTGGATCCAGCCGGCCGCCAGTGACGCCGGGGGCGCGCTGGGAGCCGCACTGGCCGCCTGGCACGCGCAACCCAACCCAGCCGGCCCGTTTCCGGCCAAGGCGGACGCGATGCGGGGCGCGCTCCTGGGGCCTGAATATACCGACGAGGAAATCGAAGCGACGTTGCGCCACCACGGGGCCAAATTCCAACGGCTGTCCACCACCGACTTGCTCGATGCCACGGTTAATTTGCTGCGCGCCGGGAAAGTGACCGGCTGGTTCCAGGGGCGGATGGAATTCGGACCGCGCGCCCTGGGCAACCGCTCGATCCTGGGCGACGCCCGGTCGCCGCGGATGCAATCGGTCATGAACCTGAAGGTGAAATATCGCGAATCCTTCCGTCCCTTCGCGCCCATCGTGCGCCGCGAGCGGGTGGCGGAATACTTTGACTTGACTGAGGAGTCGCCCTACATGCTGCTGGTGGCGCCGATTCTGCCGGGCTTGCGCCTGCCCGTGGCACCGGGCGTGAAGGGACTGGAGCTGCTCCAGCAGACGCGATCCACGCTGCCGGCGGTGACGCATGTGGACTACTCGGCGCGAATCCAGACGGTGGCGCGCCCGGACAATCCCCTTCTCTACGAACTGTTGCTGCGCTTTGAAAGCGCCACCCAGTGCGGCGTGCTGGTCAATACCTCATTCAATGTGCGGGGCGAGCCGATCGTCTGCTCTCCGGAGGACGCCTACCGGTGTTTCGTCCACACCGAGATGGATTACCTGGTAATGGGGAGCTTTTTGCTGGACCGGGCCGGGCAGCCGGCGCGCCCGACCGACCGCCGCGTGGCGCCGCAGGCAGACTAGGTTTTATGAGATTTCATTCCATTTTCGACAAATGCATCGAAAGCAAGATGTGATACCATCCAGCATGAAGCTGAAACTGAAAGAGGAGCCGAAGGAATGGCGCAAGGCGGCGTGGATGAGCGCGCTGGGCTTGGCCCTGCTCAGCAGCCTGCTGCGCTGGCGGCGCGTTCTGCCCGTGGCGGCATGGGGGTTGGTTTTGGGTTTGCTGGCCGGGCTGGCCGTGACCGCGGCGCTGCAGCCACGATGGTTTCGGGGGTATTATCGCTTTTCCGCAAGGTTGGGATTTGGCCTCAGCCGGATGGCGGGCCGCGCCGCCCTGGCGCTCTTTTTTTTCATGATCGTCACGCCTCTGGGGTTGGTCATGCGGGCGCTGGGCAAGGACCCGCTGCGTCTGCGCCGTCCGGCTGGCGCGCAGAGCTATTGGAGTGAAGTCCGGCGGGAAACCCCGTTGGACCGGTTGTTTTAGCAGCCTCAAAGCCGATGATCCGCCGGGTGAACTGATGTCACGGCGGGCAACCCGACTTGAAGCACAAGACGTTTGACAGAACCCTGTCTTCCCGGCCAATCTAAACAGAACCCGGCGGAATTCACGCTGGATTCCAGTATGAGGATGCAACTCTTGAGGACCCTGGCCGCCATGACCGGCCTTGGGGCGCTTGCCGGAACCGCCAGGGCGCAAACCAATCTGGATAGTGTGATGCCCATTCGCGGATTTTGTATTGCGGCTCCGCGGGCCAGGGACCTGGATGAGTTTATTGCCTTTGTCAGCGGCGAACTCCTGCCCCGGCATGTGAACACCTTAATATTGATGGTGAACTACGACTATCAATACAAAAGCCATCCCGAGTTAGTGGACAAAGGAGCGCTTTCTCAGGAGGAAGTCAAAAAACTGGTGAGTGTTTGCAGGACGAACCACTTGAGGATTATTCCGCAGATTGACCTGTTGGGGCATCAATCCTGGGCTGGCACCACTGGCAATTTGCTGCGGCAATATCCGGAGTTTGACGAAACTCCCCAGGTGAAAATGCCGGCCAAGTACGAATGGCCCAATCCCGACGGGTTGTATTGCAAGAGTTATTGTCCCCTCCACCCCAAGGTTCACGAGGTGGTTTTCAGCCTGGTGGATGAGCTCTGTGACGCCTTCGAGGCCGAGGCCTTCCACGCCGGCATGGATGAGGTCTTTTATATTGGCGAGGAAAAGTGTCCTCGATGTGCCGGCCGGGACAAAGCCGAACTGTTCGCCGGTGAAGTCCGCGCGATTCACGATCATCTCGCGCTCAAAGGCCGGAGTCTTTGGATGTGGGGAGACCGTCTGTTGGATGGCAGGACGACTGGACTGGGCATGTGGGAGGCCAGTTACAACAGCACTGGCCGGGCCATTGATTTGATTCCCAAGGACGTGACCCTCTGCGATTGGCATTACGAGCGCCCCGAGCAAACGGCGGTGTACTTCGCGGTCAAAGGATTCAAGGTCGTTTCCTGTCCCTGGCGAATCCCGGCAAATGCCGTCGCCCAGGCGCAGGATATGATGAAATTCAGGAAAACCTCGACGCCGGAAATGAGGGAACGCTTCCAGGGAGTCATGCAGACGGTGTGGTCTGATGCCGGCTCGTTTCTGGCCAAAGATTACAAGGCCGGCGCCGGTGAGAATAATCCATGGAATACTTTCAAGATGATGATGGATGAAATCATGAAGTCAGATGCGACGCAACCCAGGTGATGTTCAATCAATCATCCGGGTCCTGCTATCAAAGCCCTTTGCCATCACCCGCCGCCTTCGATTGCGACCCGTCCCAACAACGCACATCAGGAAACTTGTGTGTCTGATTCTGTCTTGTTCCTTTGCCCGCCCGCTTCGATTTACAGAGACGTCGCGAGTACGGTGATGGGACGCGGCCGCCTCAGACAGGGTCGGATGAGAGAATGGGGAACCTCCTCTCCCCGCCCCTCTCCTCCACAAGTGTGCGGAGGAGAGGGAGAACGGGCGCGAGGTTTCCCTTCATCCGGGCAGAGTTAATTTCCCGTGGCGCCGCGAACCAATTTGAGGAATTGGATGGGGGTTAGAATGGCGATGCCAAACGGTTTTCCCAACACCAGCAGATCGCGGTCATTGCTGACGATAACATCCGCCCCCGCTTGCAGCGCGCAGGCCAGATAACAGTCATCTCCAATGTCGCGGCTGCGTTGCTTGCCGAGCGGGGCCGGCGCAACGAATTGGGCGACGGTCAAAAGCCACGCCAGGACCGGCTGCGGATCAACGTCACGCTTTTCCGCAGCGAGGATGGGCGCGATGCGATCCGCATATTCATTCCAGATTTCGTCGGTGACAAACAGCGAGACTTGGCCGGAGGCCGCCAAATCCAGACAGGCCCGGGCATGGCCACCCCAGCCGATGGCGGATACCAGGACGCCACAGTCGAGCACGGCGCGAATCATGCCGGTCTTTTATTTCGTCCCTGTCGTTGTCTGCGAATCACGCGCTCAAGGCGGGATTCAATTTTGGGGGTGATTGGCTCGCGCGGCAAAGTGGCCGCGATTTTGCGCCACTCTTGGTAGGACACAGCCATTTCCTCGCGCGAGAGCGCCCGGAGACCGGCCCGAATGACATCGCTGGCATTGCCATAAAGACCGGAGCGAAGACGCCGATCAATGGACGTTCTTAATTCCGACGTCAAAGAGATGTTCATCGTTTTAGTCGCCATGATGGAAAGTTACCGCGTTCGCTGAACATTGTCAATGTTTGGCACATGGATTTTGGGGAGATTAAGATTAAGATTAAGATTAGGATTTGGATTAGTAGAGGGAGTCCACGGTGGAGAAGGGGCGGGTCAGGTCGCGGGGGCGGTCGGAGTCGGAACCGAGGGGGAAACGGGGGAAGGCTTTGAGGGAAAGGGTCAAACCAACGGTGAAATCGGTGGGCTGGTTGGGACCTTCGGTGACGCGAAAGGTCAGGGATCCGGTCCAACTGCGCAGGTCGCGGTAGAGGGTGTAGTCCTGCTCCTGAAGGGTGCCGTTCTGCGCTTCGAAACGCTCGGCGACGTGGACGCCCCAGTTTTCGTTGAGCCGATAGCGCGTGCTGATGCCGAAGAGATTGTGGCCGGGCAAGGTTTGGCCGGGAGCGGTCAGGAATTCCGGATCGTTGTTCATCAGGTAACGGTAACTGAGGGCGAGGCTCCAGGTGCTGTTGGGGGTGATGGTGAGGTTGTTGATGGTGTCGCGCCAGCGATGGTCGGGCAAATCGTAACGCAAGGAGGAGTCGAGGCGGATCCAACTGCGGGGCCGCCAGAGCAGGTCGGAGTAGATATCGGAAATAGTGTGGTTGGTGCCGGGGGTGAGGTTCCAATCGGTATAGACGGCCCAGTTGATGAAGTCTTCGACGTTTTGTTTGCGTTTGGTCTGGAGGATGTTGCGCAGGGTGAGGCGGAGGAAGTTCTGCTTGTCAATGGAATCAATGGAGTTGTAGTCGGGGTATTCCATGGGCAACAGGCGCAGGCTGGGCAACTCGCTGTCGAATTGGGGCAGTTGGCTGGCAGCGCGCGAGGGGGCGGGAACATAGGCGTAGTTGATGTCCGGCTCGATGATGTGGCGCAATTCATGCACGTCCCAAAAGGAACTGTCCGCGTCGTGATAAACCCGGGAGGCTTTGAGGGAGAAATCCACCCCGGTATTGAAGACGCCGCGGGATTGGGCGTTGGTGGGGGTGGTGACGCCTTCCACGGCGCTGTAGTAGGTCAGGCGCCCGCCCACCCGCGGGGTGACGTTGAGCCAGCCGAAGAACGTTTCGGGCAGGGTGAATTGATGGACGGTGTCGGCGCGGGTGGCCGCGTAATTGGTGCCGGCGGGGCTGTTGGTGTCGGAAAAATCGCGGCGGAAGTAGCCGACGGAAGATTCGCTTTGGTAGAAGATGGGGGTGGCGCCCAGTTGCTGGCGCAAGCCGGTGAATTTGATGTCGGGCAGGCGTTCGACGGTTTCAAAAAAGTTGACCAGGCGCGGCTGGGCCATGGCATCGAGAGTGAAGTTGGGCCAGAGTTGATTGACTTCACCGTAGGAGGCCGGTTCGATGTCGGCGTCGTATTCGGTTTCAAAGAAGTCGCGGAGGATGAGGGGATCGCTTTGGTAATTGGCCAGGATTTTGGCGGAGAAATTGGTGGCAGGCGCGCTCGTGTAGTAAAAGCTCATGCGCTGGCGGTCCGGCCCAAGGTGCGGCACGGCAAACCCGTCGGCGGTTGGGTCCTGGTCCTGGGCATAGTAATAGCGGAAGGCGGCCTGGCCGTAATCACCGAGGTGGAAGAGAAGATCGGGCCCGCCCGCCAGGCCGCGCCGGGAGCGTTCGTCCAGATGGAGGGTGCCATCGAGGTTGGTGTCGCCGTACCAGTTGAAGGCGCCCAACAAAAAGGCGCCGTAGGTGCTGCGGAAACCGGGCACGAACTCGAAATTATCGGGATGTTTTCCCAAGGAGCGGTGGTAATAGGGCCAATAGAAAATGGGGATGGCGCCCAAATAGAGGGTGGCGTCGTGCGCCTCGAAGTATTGGCCGGGGACAATGGTGATGAACCGGGCGTGGATGCGATAGACCGGTTTGGCGTAGTCGTCGGTGGTGACGATGGAGTCGGCGGTGGAATAAACCTGGTGCTGGGTGTCCCCGGCCAGGAACTGGCCGGAGAAGTTGAAGGGCATCTGGACGGTCTTGAAGGCGCCGGCGCGAACCTCGCCGGAGTTGAAATTGTAAATGGCATTGGTGCCGCGCCAGATGCGGCCATGATCCAGGATGACGACATCGCCCTCGGCCAGGACCTCGCCGGTGCGATTGTTCAAGACAGCGGCGCCGGCCGAGCCGAAGAAATTTTGGTTGCTGGCGAGGACGCCGTTGCGGAAAATGTTGGTGTCGCCCTCGCTGCGGGCGAAGGAGTTGGAGGCGCCGCCGAACAGGTCGAACGCCTCTTGTTGTGCTTGACAAGCGCAGGCCGCCAGGGCCAGCAGGACAACCGCGTTCGGCAAGGGTAACTTCATGAAACGCGCCACAGCTAAACAAAAGCGCGGGGGGCTGCCAAGAGAGATTTGCGGATTAGTGGGATTTAATCTCGACTTCCGTGAAGCCGGTTTGGAGAAAGAGGGCGGTCAGCAGCGCCTTGGCGCGGTCCTGGGCGTCCTTCAAAATTTCCTTGTCGAGGGCGACGACGCGGAGTGCATCCACGGCCTGTTGGCGGGCGTTTTGTTCGAGATCCTTGTCGAAAGCGCGCAAGATGCCGGTGGAGCGTTCGAGGACTTGGGTGTGGTGATCGTCCAAATAGACATCGGTGATGACGGGGTGAGGCAGGGTGAGGGTGAGCTTTTTGCCGGAAATCTGGATATCGGACGGCTGGATATTGGTCATGTTGATGCCGGCTTTGACGACGCCGTCGGCGAGGAGGAGCACCTTGTTCTCCCCGCCCGGATACCATTTGGTGTCGCGAACATCCACGAACTTTTCGAGGACGCACTTGACGGTGACCAATTGGGAGAGGGTTTGGACCTGGCGCAAAATGGTGGCGGTGCTGGTCATCTGGGGATTTCGGAAAAGACCCCCGGTGCGGGAATAGGCCCCAAAGAACAGGCACAGCGCCATAATCATCGCGACCGGAACAAACACCGTGACGGCTTTTTTGAGCATGGCAGGAGGTTAACTCTTTTGGCATGGCAACGAAAGCGCAAAACCATGATGAAAGCTGGAGGGGAGGGACGGGGGCGGTCACCGCAAATGGAGGGGTGGAGAGATGAAGTGATGGGACGCAGGGGAGGCAGGGGACAAAATGGGGCGGTGACTCGGGGATTGCCGGAGGGGAGGAGGTTGGTTATGGTTGCGGGCATGAGTACTGGATGGATCGGACATTTTCCCAATTACCGGGCGCGGCGCTTGCGCCGGACGGCGGCGTTGCGCCGGCTGGTGCGGGAGACGACACTGGAGGCCGGGCAGTTGGTGCTGCCGCTTTTTGCGCGGAGCGGGCGCAAGGCGCGGCGCCCCGTGTCCTCGATGCCGGGGGTTTTTCAACTTTCGCCCGATGAAGTGGCGCGGGAAGCGGAGAAGGCGCACGCGCTGGGGGTGCCGGCGGTCATCCTGTTCGGAATTCCCGAGAGGAAGGATGAAAAGGCCTCGGGGGCCTTTGCCCGCAACGGCATCGTGCAGCAGACGGTGCGGTTGCTGAAGAAAGAGTTGCCGGATTTGATCGTGATGACCGATGTGTGCCTGTGTGAATACATGAGCCACGGACATTGCGGCATCGTGAGCAAGGAACAGGGCGGCGAAGTGGCCAACGATCTGACCCTGCCCTTGCTGGCGCGCACGGCGTTGAGTCATGCGGAGGCCGGGGCGGATGTGGTGGCGCCCAGCGACATGATGGACGGGCGGGTGGGGGCCATCCGCCGGGAGCTGGACCGGCACGGGTTGAGCGGCACGCCGATACTTTCTTATGCCGCGAAATTTGCCTCGGCTTATTACGGGCCGTTTCGGGAGGCGGCCGAATCGGCGCCGAAGTTCGGGGACCGCCGGAGTTACCAAATGGACGGGGCCAATGCGCGGGAGGCGTTGCGGGAGGTGGCCTTGGACATCGCGGAGGGGGCGGACATGGTGATGGTCAAACCCGCGCTGGCGTATCTGGATGTGTTGTACCGGGTGAAGACGGAATTTGGCTTTCCGACCGGGGCTTACGCGGTCAGCGGGGAGTATGCGATGATGAAGGCGGCGGCGGCCCGGGGGTGGATTGACGAGCGGGCGGTGACGCTGGAAAGCTTGCGGGCGATGCGCCGGGCCGGGGCGGATTTCATCATCACGTATGCGGCGGCGGAGGCGGCGCGGTGGTTGCAGGAAGGCGCTTAACGCGGGAAGGGTCAGTGCTCGCCGGCTTTTTTGAGGAGCAGAAGAATGACCACGATGATGACCAGGCCAACCACGATGGCGATGGTGATGAAGATCTTGGTGCCGGTGTTGTTCTTTTTGGCAAAGCCGCTTTTGGCCTTGTCGAAGGCGACGACTTTGGTGGAAGGGTCCTGGCCCAGTTTGACCCCCTGGGGGATGACCATGGTTTGATCGGGGAGCTTTTTCGAGACGGGGGATTTGGCCTCGACATTTTCCAGGCGCATTTCCACCTGCCCCAGCCGGATGATCTGGCCGGGTTTCAGGACGGCCTCGCCGGTGAGGGGTTGTCCATTGATGAACGTGCCGTTGGTGGAGTTGAGGTCGCGCAGCACGAGGTCGGAACCGCGCAGCAGGACTTCGCAGTGATGGCTGGAGACGGAGGCTTCCGGGATTTGGAAAGTATTGTCCTCAACCCGGCCGATCGTGGTTTTTTCCACTTTCAGCTCGTGAGCCTTTCCGGTCAGACCTTCGCTCAGAATTACAAGTCTTGGCATACGTTGGCTTGGGGGGATTATGGGCCTCCGCGGCGGCAAGTCAAACGGATTTGCGCGTCATTTTTGGGCGGCTGGGCAAAAATCTTTCAACTCCGTTGTTGCGCCTTTGGCGAAATCGAGTAAAAAATAGCAAAAGTAGTTGTGAGAGAGCGACCGTGAGCTGATGAGCCAGAAACCAAAAATGCCGGGAGCGCCGGCCGGATGGCCTGCGAAACAAGGTCTCTATGACCCGCAAAACGAGCATGAGGCCTGCGGGGTGGGATTTGTCGTCAACCTCAAGGGAAGGAAATCGCACAAAATCATCCGCGACGCGCTGACGATTCTGATCAATTTGAACCATCGCGGGGCGTGCGGCTGCGAAGCGAACACGGGGGACGGGGCGGGGATTCTGATGCAGCTCCCGCACAGTTTTTTCAAGGAGGTCTGCCGCAAGGAGAAGATCAAGCTGCCCCCGCTGGGCGATTACGGGGTGGGAATGGTCTTCCTGCCGCGGGACGGCAACGAACGGCGGACCTGCGAAACGATGTTCGAGAACATCGTGGTGGAGGAAGGGCAAAAGTTTTTGGGGTGGCGGGTGGTGCCGACGAACAACGCCACCCTGGGGGAGACAGCCAAAGCGGGGGAGCCCTTCGTGCAACAGGCTTTCCTCCGGCGCAACCCCAAGCTGACCGACGACCTGGCCTTCGAGCGCAAGCTCTACGTCATCCGCAAGCGGGCGGAGCGGGCCATCCGCTACGGGACGGTGCGGGGCGGGCATTCCTTTTACATATCCAGTCTTTCCGCCCGCACGCTGATTTACAAGGGAATGCTCCTGACCGAGCAGATGGACCAATACTTTCCCGACCTGACCAACCCGGCGATGGAGAGCGCGCTGGCCCTGGTCCACTCGCGTTTCAGCACCAACACCTTTCCGAGCTGGGACCGGGCGCATCCTTACCGCTACATCGCGCACAACGGCGAGATCAACACCCTGCGGGGCAACATCAACTGGATGCATGCCCGCCAGGCCATGTTCCAGAGCGACTTGTTCGGCAGCGACCTGCCCAAGCTGCTGCCGGTGATCAACACCGACGGGAGCGATTCGGCGATGTTTGACAACTGCCTGGAACTGCTGGTGCTGGCGGGACGCTCCCTGCCCCACGCCGTCATGATGATGATTCCGGAGCCGTGGACCAACCACGCGACCATGAGCGACGAGAAAAAGGCGTTTTACGAATACCACAGTTGCCTGATGGAGCCGTGGGACGGCCCCGCCTCCATTGCCTTTACCGACGGCAAAAAAATCGGGGCGGTGCTGGACCGCAACGGGCTGCGGCCCTCGCGCTATTATGTGACCAAGGACGACCTGGTCATCATGGCCTCGGAGGTGGGCGTGCTGGAAGTGCCGCCGGAGCGGGTGCTGCTCAAGGGGCGGCTCCAGCCGGGGCGGATGTTTCTGGTGGACACGGAGGAGGGGCGGATCGTGGCGGACGAGGAGATCAAGCGGACGATTGCGACCGAACAGCCTTACCGGCAATGGCTCAACAAACACATGCTGGAGCTGGCGGCCGTGCCCGAGGTGGTGCATGCGCCCGAGCCTTCTCATCAGACGGTGCTGCAGCGCCAGCAGGCCTTCGGTTATACTTTTGAAGACCTGCGCATCATTATGGCCCCGATGGCCCGCGACGGGGTGGAAGCGGTCGGGTCCATGGGCTGCGACACGCCCCTGGCCGTTTTGTCCAACAAGCCCCAACTGCTCTACAATTATTTCAAGCAACTCTTTGCCCAGGTGACCAATCCGCCGATTGATTGCATCCGCGAAGAACTGGTCACCTCCGCGGAAACCACCATCGGCTCGGAGCGCAATTTGCTCAAGCCCAAGCCGATGAGCTGCAATTTGATCGAGCTGAAAACCCCGATTCTGACCAACGAGGAATTTGCCAAGCTCAAATACATCAACCAGGCCGGCTTTAAATCCTTCACCCTGCCCATCCTTTTCAAGGCCGCCGAGGGCGAGGCCGCGCTGGTCAAGGCCCTGGAGGATTTGTGCCTCTGCGCCAGCGGCGCGGTCGAGTCGGGCGCCAACATCCTGATTTTGTCCGACCGCGGAGTGGACCCGGAATTGGCGCCGATTCCGGCCCTGCTGGCGGTGGCGGGACTGCATCATCATTTGATTCGCGAAGGCACGCGCACGCGGGTCGGGCTGGTGTTGGAATCGGGCGAGCCGCGCGAGGTGCATCACTTCTCGCTGCTCATCGGCTATGGGGCGGGCGCGATCAATCCCTACGTCGCCTTTGAAACGCTGGACGACATGATCCGCCAGGGATTGCTGACGAAAATCAAGCACAAGGACGCCTGCAAGAATTTTGTCAAAGCCGCCGTCAAAGGGGTGGTCAAGGTGACTTCCAAGATGGGCATCTCCACCATTCAAAGCTATCGCGGCGCGCAAATTTTTGAAGCCATCGGTTTGCATCCCTCGGTCATTGAACGGTATTTCACCGGCACGGCTTCGCGGGTGGGAGGGATTGGTTTGGACGTGATCGCGCGCGAGGTGCAGGCGCGCCATCAACTGGCCTTTCCCAACCGGCAGGTCAACGGCCATGTCCTGGAAGGCGGGGGACAATATCAATGGCGCGCCGATGGCGAGTTTCACCTGTTCAATCCGCAAACGGTTCATGCCCTGCAACAAGCCTGCCGCAACGGCGATTACAAGGCTTTCAAGGATTATTCCGCCCAGGTCAACGACCAGTCCAAAAAGCACTGCACCCTGCGCGGCTTGCTGGAATTGAAGCCGGTTTCCCAGCCCATCCCGCTGGAGGAGGTGGAGCCGGTGGAGGCGATTCTGCGGCGTTTCAAAACCGGGGCCATGTCCTACGGCTCCATCAGCCAGGAGGCGCACGAAACCCTGGCCATCGCCATGAACCGCATCAACGGCAAAAGCAATACGGGCGAGGGCGGCGAAGACCCGGCGCGTTACGTGCGGGAGGCCAACGGCGATTCCAAGAACAGCGCCATCAAGCAGGTGGCCTCCGCCCGCTTTGGCGTGACCAGTTGGTATCTGGTCAACGCGCAGGAACTGCAAATCAAGATGGCGCAAGGGGCCAAGCCGGGGGAGGGCGGACAGTTGCCCGGCCAAAAAGTCTTTCCGTGGATAGCCAAGGTGCGTTACGCCACGCCGGGAGTCGGGCTTATTTCCCCGCCGCCGCACCACGACATTTATTCCATCGAGGATTTGGCCGAGTTGATCCACGATTTGAAAAACGCCAACCAGCGCGCGCGCATCAGCGTCAAATTGGTCGCCGAAGTGGGCGTCGGCACGGTGGCGGCCGGCGTGGCCAAAGCCCATGCCGACGTGGTGCTGATCAGCGGCTACGACGGCGGCACCGGCGCCTCGCCCCAGACCAGCATCAAGCACGCGGGCATTCCGTGGGAACTGGGGCTGGCGGAAACGCATCAGACCCTGGTGCTGAATAATTTGCGCAGCCGCATTGCCGTGGAAACCGACGGCCAGCTCAAGACCGGCCGCGATGTGGTGGTGGCCGCCCTGCTGGGGGCGGAGGAATTTGGCTTTGCCACCGCCCCTTTGGTGGCCCTGGGCTGCATCATGATGCGCGTCTGCCATCTCAACACCTGCCCGGTGGGCGTGGCCACACAGGAGCCGGAACTGCGCAAACGATTCACCGGCGACCCCGCCCATGCCGTCAATTTCATGCGCTTCATTGCCACGGAGGTCCGCGAGATCATGGCCCAGCTTGGGTTTCGCCAATTGACCGGCCTGGTCGGCCGCACCGACCTGCTCGAACCCAGGGAGGCCATCGAACACTGGAAAGCCCGCGGACTGGATTTCACCAATATTCTTTATCAGCCCAAAGTGCCCGACGACGTGGGCCGCTTCTGCCAGATCCCGCAGGATCATGGCCTGGACAAGGCGCTGGACAACACCTTGCTCCTCAAAATTTGCCAGCCGGCGCTGGAACGCGGGGAAAAAGTCAGCGTCACCCTGCCGATTAAAAATGTCAACCGCGTCGTCGGCACCATCGTCGGCAGCGAACTGACCCGCCGGTACGGCGAGGCCGGCTTGCCCGACGACACCATCAAGATTCATTTCCAAGGTTCGGCCGGGCAAAGCTTCGGCGCGTTCCTGCCCGGAGGGATGACTTTTATCCTGGAAGGCGACGCCAACGATTACCTGGGCAAGGGCCTCTCCGGCGGCAAAATTATTGTTTACCCGCCGGAGGGCTCCACCTTCGTGCCCGAGGAAAACATCATCATCGGCAACGTGGCTCTTTACGGGGCGACGCGCGGCGAGGCCTACGTCCGCGGCATGGCCGGCGAGCGCTTCTGCGTGCGCAACAGCGGCGTCAGCGCCGTGGTGGAAGCGGTGGGCGATCACGGCTGCGAATACATGACGGGCGGGCGGGTGGTCGTGCTGGGATCCACCGGACGCAACTTCGCCGCCGGCATGTCCGGGGGCGTGGCTTACGTGCTGGACGAGGCCGGCAATTTTGCCCAGCACTGCAACCAGCAGGGCGTGGCCCTGGAGCGCCTGGAAGACCCGGCCGAGATCGAGCAAATCCGCCTCATGATTCATCGTCATGCCGGGCACACCCGCAGCCAGCGGGCCTTCAAAGTTCTGGCGTTGTGGGAGGAGATGACCCCCAAATTCGTCAAGGTCATGCCCAAGGATTACAAGCGCATGCTCCAGGCCATCGCCGCCGCCGAGCAAGCCGGCTTGAGCGGTGATGAAGCCGTCATGGCCGCCTTCGCCGCCAACGCCAGGGACCTCGCCCGCATCGGCGGCGGATAAACAAAAACCCGACGCTCAACCCTCTCCAATCCAGACGCCAACCAACCATGGGTAAACCGACCGGATTTT
Source organism: Verrucomicrobiota bacterium (assembly GCA_049513975.1). Lineage (GTDB taxonomy): Bacteria > Verrucomicrobiota > Verrucomicrobiia > Limisphaerales > Palsa-1400 > JBEKOF01. The sequence continues at coordinate 14,731 of JBEKVM010000124.1, forward strand.
TGGAATACTTGCGCGAATTGCCGCTGGACCGTTCCGCCCTGGAACGAATCCGCGACTGGCACGAGTTCCACCTCCACCTCGACGAATCCAAATTGCGCGAACAGGGCGCCCGTTGCATGGATTGCGGCGTTCCCTTTTGTCACACCGGCACGCTCCTCAACGGCATGGCTTCAGGCTGCCCGATCAACAACCTCATTCCGGAATGGAACGATCTGGTTTACCGCGGCCTCTGGCGCGAGGCGCTGGGCCGCCTCCACAAAACCAATAACTTCCCCGACTTCACCGGCCGCGTCTGCCCCGCTCCCTGCGAAGGCTCCTGCGTCCTCGGCATCACCTCCCCGCCCGTCACCATCAAAAACATCGAATGCGCCCTGGCCGACAAAGGCTGGGATGAGGGCTGGATCAAGCCGGAGGCCCCCTCCGTGCGCACCGGCAAAAAAGTGGCGGTGGTCGGTTCCGGCCCGGCCGGCCTCTGCGCCGCCGCCCAGAGCAACCGCGCCGGCCATCTGGTCACCGTCTTCGAGCGCTCCGACCGCATCGGCGGCCTGCTCATGTACGGCATTCCCAACATGAAACTGGACAAGAAGCTGGTGCTGCGCCGTGTCAAACAAATGGAGGAGGAGGGCGTCGCCTTCCTCACCGGGACGGAGGTGGGGAAAAATTATCCGGTGGACAGGCTCTTGCGGGAGTTCGACGCCGTCATCCTCTGCACCGGCGCGACCAAACCCCGGGATCTGCCCGTCGAGGGGCGGCCTCTGCCAGGCGTCCATTTCGCCATGGAATTCCTCCAGGCCAACACCCAATCCCTGCTCAACGGCCTCCACAAACATCCTCCCATCTCCGCCGACGGCAAAGACGTTGTCGTCATCGGCGGCGGCGACACCGGCACCGATTGCGTCGGCACCGCCATGCGGCACGGTTGCCGGAGCCTGGTGCAACTGGAAATTTTGCCCCGCCCGCCGCTGGAGCGCGCCCGCGATAATCCGTGGCCGGAATGGCCCAAGGTCTATAAGCTGGACTACGGCCAGGAGGAAGCGGCGGCCAAATTCGGCGCCGACCCGCGGGTTTATCTCACCACCGCCAAAAAATTCCAAGGCGACGAACACGGGCGGGTCAAAGCCGTCCATACCGTGCAAATTGACTGGCAGAAGAATGAGAAAGGGCAGTTTGTGCCCAAGGAAGTTCCCGGAACCGAGAAAGTCCTTCCGGCGCAATTGGTGCTTTTGGCCATGGGCTTTTTGGGGCCGGAACAACCCCTCCTCGAACAACTGGCCGTCGAACGCGACGCCCGGTCCAACGTCAAGGCCGAGTTTGAAAAATACGCCACCAACATCCGGGGCGTCTTTGCCGCCGGCGACGCCCGGCGCGGCCAGAGCCTGGTGGTGTGGGCCTTCAACGAAGGCCGCGGCGCCGCCCGCGAGTGCGACCGTTTCCTCATGGGCTCGACCAACCTCCCGTAAAGTCAAGGGGAGCCAACGGTTTTCCCCCTAATCTTAATCCACTCCGATTCAGCCGCCCAGCGCCGTTGGCGCGAAATCCTAAAAGAAAAGGAAAAGGGGTCAGTCCCACATAATCGCATACTTGAAAAGAAAAGGGGTCAGTCCCGAATGGCGCTTAGATAAGAGGATTGTATTCATCTTGACTGTTTTCAGTTGGCTTGGCGGTAGGCGTTGCGATGTGGGATTTCGATGAATTGATGGCGCGG
>JBEKVM010000125.1:0-16221 GCA_049513975.1 Verrucomicrobiota bacterium
GCCAGCGCCGGCAAGAGCATGCTGGCCAGGATGGCGATAATCGCGATGACCACGAGCAGTTCAATCAGGGTGAACCCTTTTACTATGTTTTTCCTCATTTTTTTCATAAACTTTGTTTGTTGGTTTGGCAAAGGAGTTCCCACTGGACTTGATTTGTGTTCCGTGTTCACTCGATTTGCATTTTTAGCAAAGACCGTGCCATCGCCATGGAAGGTGCGACAAGCCCCGTGTCCCAAGACTTTTTCAGGTGTCTTTTGATGCTTCCGCGGACTTGATGCTTTTTATGGCAACGGCCAATGGGCCAACGGCTTATGGCTGGGCCTAGTGGGAGATCATGGGTCAGGCAAAGTCAATCAGCCCGCCTGTCCCGGCCGGGCGCTTGAAAAGGGATGGTCCTGGCCCGGAGGAATTTCGTTATGCCAAAGTGGCAGCCTCACCACTGCCAGTTTGGCCGTATCTGGTCATTGGCGCGGATCGGAAAAATGCCGGTACATCGTGCGCGGCGGAATGCCGAGCATCCGCGCCGCCTGAAGCCTGTTGCCCGCGCACTGCTGGATGGTCGCCCGCACCAGGCGCTTGGTGGCTTCATGCGCCGTCGTGCCGATGGGAATGGAAACACACGAAACATCCAGTGTGGTCGCCGGTTCCTGCGACGCGCCGGAAACTTTTGGCGCGAAAACAAAGGCGCGGATGGTTTGCTCGTCGCACAAGGCCACGGCCCGTTGAATAACGTGCTCCAGTTCGCGGACATTGCCGGACCAGGTGTGGGCGAGCAATTGATCGAGGGCCGCCGGGGCGATGGCGCGGATGTCCTTGCCCATAACGGTGGCAAATCGGCTCAGGAAATGCCCGGCCAGCAGGGCGATGTCCTCCCGGCGTTCGCGCAGCGGCGGCAGCATGATCTGCACCGTGTTGATCCGGAAGTACAAATCGTGCCGGAATTTTCCCTCGCCGATGCCCGCGGGGATGTCGGCATGGGTGGCGCAGAGCACGCGCACGTTGACTTGAATTTCCGTCGTGCCGCCCAGCCGCTGCACGCTTCCGTCCTGCAACACGCGGAGGAGTTTGGCCTGCAACTGTGGAGTCATTTCCGCAATTTCATCCAGCAACAAGGTGCCGCCATCGGCCAGCTCGAACTTGCCGGGCTTGGCCGCGCTGGCGCCGGTGAAGGCGCCGCGTTGGTGGCCGAACAGTTCGCTCTCCAGCAAGGTTTCCGGAATCGCCGCGCACCCGATTTTCACGAAGGGCTGGTCGCGGCGGCCACTCAAGTTGTGCAAAGCATCAGCGGCGATCTCCTTGCCCGTGCCGCTTTCGCCCTGAATGAGCACATTGACATCGGTGGGCGCGATTTGGCGGATGAGTTGTTTGACCGCCTGCATGGAGGGACTGTCGCCGACGAGCGCCTCGACCCCGCGCCGCTGTTGAAGCTGGTGGCGCAAGCGCCGGTTTTCGCTCGCCAAGCGCTGCTTTTCCAGGGCCTTGGCCACCGTCTTGAGCAAGGCGGCGCTGTCGAGCGGCTTCTCAATGAAATCATACGCCCCCAGCCGCATCGCCTCGACCGCTTTCTCGACGCTGCCGTGGCCGGTGATCATCACCACCTCCGCTTCCGGCAGGAGTTGGCGCGCCTGTTTCAACAGCGCGATGCCGTCCAAGTCGGGCAGGCGCAGGTCACTGACCACGAGGACCACGGCTTTTTGCTTCAAGACCTCCAACGCTTCCTGGCCGGAGGCGGCGCCGACGACCTGATAACCCTCGGCGGCGAGCACTTTGCTGGCGGCGATGCGCAACCGTTCATCGTCGTCCACCAGCAAGATTTGTGAGGGGGATGTCATTTCAGGGTTTTTCCTGCAAAGGCAGAAAAATGGTAAAGGTGCTGCCCTTGCCACTGGCGCTTTCGCATTCGATGTGGCCGCCGTGTTCGGTGACGATTTGATGAACGAGGGCCATGCCCAGACCTATGCCCTTTTCCTTGGTAGTGAAGAAGGGCGTGAATACCTGTTGACGTTGTTCGTCGGTCATGCCTTTGCCGTTGTCGCTCACGAGCAGAAGGGCCTGTCCGCCATCGCGCCGGGTCCCGACGGTCAGTCGGCCACCGCCGGGCATCGCTTCCCGGCTGTTGCGGATGAGGTTCAGCATGGCCTGCCACAATTGATCGGCGTCGGCGTTGACCGTGGTCAGCCCCGGATCGAAATGGGTGCGCAGCTTGACGTTTGCCCGTTCCAGTTCGCTGGATAGAAAGGCCAGTTTTTGGTCGAGAAACGCGTTCAAGGCCAGCGGCTGCCGATGCGGCTTGGGCAGCCGGGCGAACTGCAGGTAATCCTCAATGACGCGTCCGATGCGACAAACCTCCTCGCGCATTTCTTTTATAAGCACGCGCCCTTCGTCGGGCGAATGCCCGTGGTCCTCAGCCAGCCGGTCTATTTCCTTGTGGATCAGGTCCAGATTGAGGGTGATGGAACCGAGCGGATTGCGCACCTCATGGGCGACCTGGGCGGCCATCTTGCCCACCATGGAGAGCCGTTCCGCCTGAAGATTGGCCGCTTCCAGCCGTTTGCGTTCCTTGATCTCCGCCTGCAAGGTGTGCAAGGCGTCGGTCCGCAAGTGCAGAGTCTCTTCGAGATGGTCCTTTGCCGTCCGCACGGCCATGAGCAAATGGACCACGACCAGGAAAAGCACAAACAACATTAGCGCGTTCCAATACGGGATCAACGGATGCGGGTAAATAAAGCCCGACATTACATCGGCGACAAACCAGGTAACCGCGCCCGCTATGGCAAGAAGGATCCCAACCCCCCGTCCGGCCACCCAAGCGGCCCAGCAAATGGGCAACAGATAAAATGCCGACAAGGCAAAATCTCGTCCCGTGACGTAATCCAAAAAGCCGATCAACAACAGCAGTGCCGACACCAGAACCACTGCGATGGGCTTCGACACAGACAATAAAGCCTGCATCGGCCGGTTGAACAGATTGTATGTTCGCATTGTGCGTGACACAAGAAAGCGCCGTTTGTTCAAGACTCATTTCCGAACGGCCTCAGACGCAGTGCCGGGGCGGAGCCGAGACACTGCGTTTGTCCCCTTATTCTAAACTCACAGCCCTCCCTTAGCAGGCAAATTCTAGCGGCGCCTCGTTGATTGTCAAGGGAGCTGGCGGCCCGGTAATGTCCTAAATTGTTGTAGTGTCGCGCCTGTGGCTCGAAATCGGCGCGCCGCGCCGACACTGCGACATTCCAATGAGCCTTTGCCCGGCTGGAAGGGCGGCGCCGCCGGCCAATCGCCGCGCCGGCTCCCGGCCCGGATGAATTCCGGAGGAAATTTTTGCTTTGCAATCCCGTGCGCCGGAGTAAAGTGCAGTTATGAGCGTGCGAATCAAACTGCTTTTCGCCGCGGCATTGCTGGCCGGTTTCGTTTCGGCCTGCCATGCGAAGAATTCCCCAACCAATGGAGCCACCATGAAACTTCAGCTTGCTTCCACCGCCTTTGCCGAAGGCCAGCCCATGGCCCGCAAGCACGCGTTCGACGACCAGGACCTTTCCCCCGCGTTGCAATGGTCGGGCGTCCCGCCCGCCGCCAAAAGCCTGGCGCTGATTTGCGACGATCCCGACGCGCCGGCGGGCACCTGGGTGCATTGGGTGATTTATGACTTGCCGCCGGCCACGGCCGGCCTTGCCGAAGGCGTGGCGAAATCGCCGGAGCTGGCCAACGGCGCCAAGCAGGGCGTGAACGATTACAAACGCACCGGCTATGGCGGCCCGGCTCCGCCCCCCGGCAAGCCGCACCGCTACTTTTTCAAACTGTACGCGCTGGACCTGAAGCCGGATCTCAAGCCCGGCCTGACGAAAAAGGACTTGCTCAAGGCGATGGAGGGCCACGTCCTCGCGGAAGGACAATTGATGGGAACTTATCAAAAGAAATGAAAGCAGCCAACCTGCCGTCAACGGCGCCCCGGGCAGCGACCTTGGAGATTTGACAGGGAAGGTGGAGCAAGGCGCGTTGCCGGAATTATGCGGAGAGATTTATGACAACAAACATCTTATCCAAGCCAGTGGCCGGGGAGTCAGCGGGGCCGTCCCGGGAAAAGCAAACGGCCGCGGTGGTCTGCGCCGTGTTGATGGCGCACGCGCCCATCCTCGTGCCTGAAGTCGGCGGCGAAAGAGGCGGCGCGGCGCAGGCGAGCAGCCAGGCGATGCGCCAGGCGGCGGCGTGCGTCATGAGTTTTCGACCGGAGTCGCTGGTGTTGATTTCGCCGCACTCGCCGCGCCACTCACGGGCCTTCGGGCTCTGGGCTGGGGAACGTCTCCGTGGCTCGTTGGCCCAGTTCAACGCTCCTGGCGCGCAGGTGAGCTTCCCCAACGACACGGAGTTGGCCCAGGCCATCGTCACCGAGGCCCAGAGGCGCGATCTGGCCACGTGGATGATTAACGACCGAACTCTCGATCACGGCGCGCTGGTGCCGCTCTGGTTTCTGGCCGAAGCGGGCTGGGCCGGACCCACTCTCGTGCTCAGTCTGAATTATCCGGAGGACGGCGGGCTGAGTGAACTGGGGGAAGCCATCGCTGCGGCCGCCCAAGGCTGCCATCGCCGCATCGCCATCGTGGCCAGTGGTGACATGAGTCATCGTCTGACGGCGGACGCTCCGTGTGGTTTTCATCCCCAAGCCCATCAATTCGACGAGACCTTCATTCGTCTTGTCCGCGATGGCGATTACCATGAGATTGGGAAGATCAATCCCGCCCTGCGGGAATTGGCGGCGGAAGACGCGGTGGACTCCACTTTGGTCGCGGCGGCGGTGGTGGATTGGAGAACCACCGGCCACAAGGTTCTCCATTACGAAGGACCATTCGGCGTTGGCTACGGTGTGGCGATCCTGTTCGCAGAAGCATCCATTCCGGCCGAGCCGCGACCGGCTCCTGCCCACGCCCCCGAACGCGAGGGTGATATTCTGCCCGCTCTGGCCCGGCAATCCGTCACCGCGGCCCTGCGCGACAGTTCCGAGTTGCCGCCCGCGGCCACCGGTTCCTATCTGCGCACGCAACGCGCGGTTTTTGTGACCATGCATGAACGGAGCGGAAAGTTACGCGGTTGCGCCGGGACGATCCTTCCGGCCTGCGCCAGCCTGGTGGCGGAAACCTGGCGCAGCGCGCGCCTGGCGGCGTTTCAGGACTCGCGCTTTCCACCGGTGGAAGCCGCCGAGCTGCCCAAGCTGCGTTTCGAGGTGAGCGTGCTGCACTCGATGGAAAAAGTGGTTTCGGCCGACGAGCTTGATCCCGCGCGCTACGGGGTGGTGGTTTCCTCGGAGGACGGCCGCCGCGGCCTGCTGCTGCCGGGCCTGCCGGAGATCAAGACCGGCAAGCAGCAGTTGGGTTTCGCGCGGAAGAAGGCCTGGATCGGGCCGGACGAACCGGTGCGGTTGCAGCGCTTTCAAGTGGATCACTTTGAGGAGCCGATTGGATAAGAATATGGCTACCGCGGCCGCTCAAGCCAATTATCCGGCCCGATGGTGGAAACCGTTGCCCGACGGGCGGATTGAATGCCTGGTCTGTCCGCGGCTGTGCAAACTTCAAGCCGGCCAGCGCGGTTTCTGCTTTGTGCGCCAAAACGTCGAGGGCCGGATGGCGCTGACCACCTACGGCCGCAGCAGTGGTTTCTGCGTTGATCCCATCGAGAAAAAGCCGTTGAACCATTTCTATCCCGGCACCAGCGTGCTTTCCTTCGGCACGGCGGGCTGCAATCTGGGTTGCCGCTTCTGTCAAAACTGGGACATCAGCAAGGCGCGGGAGTTTGACCGGCTGGCCGATGAGGCCTCGCCGGAAACCATCGCCGCCGCCGCGCGCCGTTTGGGCTGCCGGTCCGTCGCCTTCACTTATAATGATCCGGTGATCTTTGCCGAATACGCCATGGACGTGGCCGACGCCTGCCGCCAGGCCGGCGTGGCGGCGGTGGCGGTCACGGCCGGTTACATGACGGAGGATTCGCGCCCTGAATTCTACCGGCACATGGACGCGGCGAATGTGGATTTGAAAGGATTCACTGAGGAGTTTTATCATCGCCGATGCTACGGGCAACTCGCCCCCGTGCTGGACACTTTAAAGTATTTGCGGCACGAGACCCGTGTCTGGTTCGAGGTGACCACGTTGCTGATTCCCGGCGAGAACGACAGCGAGGCGGAAATGGAAAAGGCCTCCGCCTGGTTTGCCGCCAACCTGGGGCCTGACGTGCCCTGGCATTTCACCGCCTTTCATCCCGATTACAAGATGCTTGACATACCACCCACGCCGCCCGCCACGCTGACCCGCGCCCGCTCCATCGCCCTGGCCCACGGCCTGCGCTACGTCTATACCGGCAACGTCCACGACCGCGACGGCGGCAGCACCTGGTGTCCGGGCTGCGGCCAGCGGCTGGTGGAGCGCGATTGGTTTGTGCTGGGCGAGTGGCATCTCAAGGGCAATCGCTGCGACCGTTGCGGCTTCGAAATCGCCGGCCGCTTTGAGAGCCAGCCCGGGCGCTGGGGCGGACGCCGCGTGCCCGTGCGCTTGAGTTGATTTCCTCCCGCAAGGTCCAAAAGGCGGGTCAGCCGGTCACATCGGCTTCTGCCAGGTTGTGCTGTGGTCCCAGTTGCTATGCAGTTGATAGGTTTTCGCGTGGTCCTTGATCGGCGGGCCGAGGATTTCAATCTTGCTCAAATCCCCTTCGCCGCGGTCGCCCGCCTTCGCGCAGTAGGTCAGGTAGCCGATCTTGCTGAAGTCAACACCCATGAGTTCGGCCCCCACCCGGTCGGCGGCGAGCCAGTCCAGGCTGGCCACGCAGACTTTTTGGTCCACCGGCGTGCCATTGGCCGGGCCCTGGCCTTCCATGCCTTGGTAACCATCAATCACCGCCAGGTGCGGGTGGAGTCTCGCCGAGAGCGTGAACAGATTGTAGTTGATGCCGTGGACTCCGCCGCCGTGCATGAGGGGTTTGTCGGACTTGCCCCCGCCGGCGCCCGAATCTTTGATCCCCGCGCCAACGACGATGTTTTTCAGGGAGAGGGTGATGCCAACCAGGTCGTGCGTTTTGAGCTTGGCGGCGGAAATGATGAAATTGTCCGGGTCGAGCATCAGCCTGGACACGCGGCAGGGATGCGGCCGAAAATCTTTCTCGTCAATACAATAAACCACCTCGAAGCCCTCCGTGTCGAGGTTGAGGAGCTTGACGCCGTATTGGCCGGCGAATTTGTTGTAGCCATAGTTGGCGAAGCCATCGAGGGCCGAACCGCCCGCCGGCGACTCGGCGATGAGGACGTTGGTTTTGCCGATGGACTTGAGAAATTCGAGGATGCCTTCCAAATTGTCGGCGTGGGTGGCGCAGAGCGGGCGGTTGATGACGACGTTGTTGGGCTTGAGGATGACGCGCTTGTCGCCAATGGCAGCGGCGATTTCCTTCCGGAACGGCTCCAGCGCCTTGAAGGCCAGGTTGGCGCGATCGTCGCCGGCGGTCAGCGCGGAACGGCTGGTGAATTGGCCTGTGGCCGCAGGAGCGGCTTGGGAGGCCCGTGCCGAAGGGAGACGCCAGGCCGCCAGCGCGGCAGCGCCGCCGAGCAATGAGGTTTTCAGGAAATTTCTCCGGGAGGTAAAGCAGCCAGTTGTCATATTTTCAACACCTTTCTGTAACCAAACTCCTACCCGCTGGATGATTTAATGTCCAGTTAATAACGTCCAACGCACACAGACAAGCGGGGCGATTACGTCTTTCCTGAAACCGCCGCGCTTTACACGCACAGGACAGACAGAGTGATAAACATGGTTCAGGCCCACTTCAAAGCGTGCGGCATCAAAACGCACCAACCCGGAACCGGACCGGACTCAAAAGGCGGCAAACGGGCGGTGATCGAAGCCGGCTTCCACAGCTTGCGCCCCACTTTTGTTTCCCTTTGCCGCGAGAGCGACGCGCCGCTGGCCGTGGTTGAATCCATCGTTGGCCACAGGAGCCCGGCCATGACGCGGCATTATACCGTTTCCAGTTCGTAACTGCACTATTGCCAAGGCGATTGGCGGCGGTCGCAGACCGCCGCTACAGTGCAAAAGCAAACTGGAAACGGCATTACAGGCACGTTGGGGAATTGGCGGCCGGAAGAGCAGCGGCGGCGCTGCCATCAATCATGGAGGACGGAAAGCCCGAAGCCAAAGCCATGAGGAGCGACGCCGGCGGCATGTTGTCCGAAGCCAGGAGCATCGCCGAAAGCATCACCGAGGCCAATTGGCGCGCAAAGAAGGCCGCGTTGCCGGCATGAATGCCCACGCCATCGCGCAGAACCTGCCCGTCAGCGCCAGCAATTGGAGGCATTGATCGCCAAAATCGCCGGCAGGAAGTGATGGAAAATGAGATGATATTGCATTGCATCATCATCGTCTCGAACCCAATATGATATTATGAAAAGAGGAGTTTCCACGTGGAATGCGTTTGGGTGTGTGGCTTTGGCCCTCGTGGTGTTCAGTTCGATAAACCGGACTTCCGGCCAAAGTTTCCCTGACAACCAGACCCTCTCGTCGGACCAAGATCCGACCCAGGAAACCCGGCGCTCGGACCACTTCCGGGTGTGGTTCGGGCACTACGGCCGGGATCCCGGCCAGGGAGGGATGACGGAGGCGATGGCCCAGGGGAACTTGCAGGAGTTTGAGTGGATGTGGCACCGCTGGGTGGTGGAGGATGGGCTTTTGAATATCAACACCTCGGCCCTCGTCCCCAATCCCATGCCGGGCGATTATCGGGCGAATTTCTGGTTTCTCCTGACCGAGAACGACGGCGGTGGGGGCGGATCGTACAACAGCATGGACGCCAATGGCTTCTTCTGGGCGATGGGAAATACGACTTTGGAATCGTTTGACCCTTATTCCGGTGACTCGCCGCACGAATGGGGAGACTGCTGGTGGGGCACTGCGGGAGGTTATCTCGGTTCGGCAGTGGGCGGGAACCTGGACGAGTGTATGGGCAACTGGGGGATGCTCCAGTTCCTTAACTATTATCCTCAGGCTCCCGACTACCTAGCCAACGGCATGTACACTCCGATCCATGGCCGGGACTACTTCAACTCCTGGCCGATTTTCGAAATGGCGATCCAAACTCCGGGTTACGGCTACCCCTATATGAACCTGCTTTTTGGTGAATCCAATGCCACGCCGCAGCAGCAGGTCCACGAGTACTTCATCAACCGGATGATCCGCCTTGATCCATCCGGGGCGGCGGACAAGCGGGGAGCGGTGAACGATTTGTGGGGCGAAATGGCCAAGAGGCTGGTCACCTGGGATTTTCAAAGGCAGCAATGGCTGGCGCAGGCCAACAGCCAGGACGGACAGGGCAGCAGCGATCCAGGAACCGCCTGGTACTTTTACCAGCGCTGCCGCACGCCGTTGGTGACGATGCCCGGAACGCCTGGGTGGTATCGTCCGAGCCGGGAGCACCTGCCGCAGGAGTTTGGCTGGAACATCATCCCCTTGCAGGTGACCAATGGGACCACCGTGACGTGCAATTTTCAACCGCAATGCGACCCGGTGCGGCAGTCAGACTGGCGCGCCTGTTTTGTGGCGGTGGACAGCAACGGTGGGGCGACTTATTCCACCAAGTGGAATGTGGGGACCAACTCATTGACGTTGTCGGCGGATCAGAACCAGCTTTACCTGGTGATCATCGCCACGCCGCTGCCGATTGGAACCGAAGTGATGAGCGATTGGTGGGCGTATTTGGAGTATGCCGGTTTGCAGTTTCCGTATGCGCTGTCGTTGAGCAATGCCGCGCCGCTGAACGTGGTGGAGGCGGCGCCGTCCGGGGTGAGTTGGAAAACGCACACAAATCCCGACGGCACGATATGCCGCAATATCGCCAGCGGAGCCACGGTGGCCGGGACCGCCTATGTCGGTTCCAACGCGATGGTTTTGGGCAGCGCGCAGGTTCTGGGCAGCGCCAGCATTCAGGAATACGCAGTCGTTCGCGATAGCGCCGTGGTTTCTGGCAACGCGGTGGTATCCGGTCATGGCGAAGCGCTGGATACGGCGCAGGTTTCGGGCTTTGCCAAAGTCCGGGACTGGGGCCGGGTCTTTGGCAACGCGCAAATTTCCGGCTATGCCAAGGTGATTGAGCACGCCAACTGCGGTGACAGCGGCAACGTGGTTTCCGGCAGCGCTGTGATCAAAGGCACGACCGAGGTTTATTCTCCTTCTACCTTCACCGGTTGTCTCATCATGGATGGCGACTCAGCCAACGGCACCTCCACGGCCGCCTCGCATGGGGTCCACTTTGGGTGGCAGTGGGGCCAGAATTCCTCCATCTTTCCCGGTCTGACCAATAACAACTATCAGTACTGCGGCCTGACCTTTGAAAACACCCAGTTTACCGAAAACGGTCAACAGTATGGCATCTCCAACAATCCCGTATTTGCGGTGGATCAGTATGGGATCAACCATGGCTTCCTGATGAACGGTTGCCGGGCGGCGGTGGATACGGGGGCCAGTCTGCGGGGTGGCTATGTGTTGCCGCTCAATGGCGTTAACCAGTACGTGGAGCTGCACAATTCGGTGAACGATTTCAACGACACTACGATTGCCGTCTGGTACAAGAACACCGGTGGCCCCGGCGGCCAGCAAGTCTGGTCCCTGGGCAATGGCAGCAACAAGGTGATGTATTTGACGCCCAATGACAGTGCTACGGGCGACCTGCTGCTCGTGATTACCGATGGCATCACGACCAACACCCTCAACGGCGGGGCGTTGCCGGCCAATGTCTGGACCCACATGGCAGTGGTCTTTGCCCAGGCCGCCAGCAATTGCACGTTGTATGTGAACGGCCTTCCAGTGGCCACCAACAGCGGCATCACGCTGTTTCCTGACAGCTTGAACGCCCCCCTCATGGCCAACGCCAACTACCTGGGCCGTGGCAATACGGGCAATTATTTCCAAGGCTGCGCGGATGATTTCCGGGTCTTCATGAGGTCGTTTGCGGCGAGCGACGTGCTGGCGCTCTACAACACCCCTGCGCCCGCCACGGTCACGTCCGTGGCGGACACGCCCCCAGGCACACCTACCTGGCTGGCGGCACCGAGCGCCGTCAGCGACAGTGCCATCACGATGAGCGCCACCGCGGCTGCCAGCGCCTTGGGCTGGAGCGAGTATTTCTTCACCTGCACCTCCGGCGGAGGGCATAATTCAGGCTGGGTGTCGTTCAACAAATTTACCGACTGCAACCTGACTCCTGGCACCAGTTACAGCTACACGGTGATGATGCGGGACGAGAGTGGAAATGTCACCAGCGCATCTTCCCCCGCCAACGCCACCACCCTGATCTCGAGCATCAGCAGCGGCGCGGCGGGTTTTGCCTACGGGCCGGTGGGGATTGCCAATGGTCAGATCACGATGACGGCCATAGTGGTGACCAACGCCAGCGGCAAGACCGAGTATTACTTCACCAGCACCTCGGGCCGGACCAGCGGCTGGCAGGCTTCGCCGACGTGGACGGAAACGGGTCTCACGACCGGCGGTTCGTACACGTATACAGTGACGGTGCGGGACGGGCGCGGCAACACCGGCGCCGCTTCCGCAGGTGGCATGGCCAAGGCCGCAGACTACGCCGCCCCGCTCTTTCCGAGTTTCCAGCAGGGGCAGTGGAGCACCATGCCTTATCCGACCATCAGCAACAGCATCTCGATGACTGCCACCACGGCATCCGATCCCAGCGGGGTGCATTATTACTTTCATTGCACGGCGGGAGGAGCCCCTGACAGCGGTTGGCAAAGCAGCCCCACGTATGTTACGCCGGTGTTGACCAATGGTTCCTATAGTTTTGCCTACGTGCTCCGGGACTTGTCGCCCCAGTACAACCAGTCGGCGTATTCCACCACCTATACCGCCACCGTCAAGCCGACCACCGGCTATCAACCCTGCACGTTTGCCCAATTGACGACATTGGCGGACGATGACCTTGTCACCTTCACCGGCACGATTGTCGCTGTCAATTCCAGCAACTACGTGATCCGTGACACCAACAGCAGCGCGACGATTACCGTCGAGCCCAGCACTTACGGCGAGGCCGCCGCGCTCAGCATGGCCTTCCAGACCGTGAGTGTAAGCGGGCACTTGTTCACCTTCACCAACAACGGAGGCAGGATCGTGACCTACGCAACGCTCTCGGCGGTGGGCAGTCCGACCAATAGTATCTCCGGGACTGTGACCAACCTCAGTGGCACTCCGTTGCCGGGCATCACAATTTATTTCTCCTCCACACCCAATGCCTCGACCAACCCAGCGGGCACTGCCCTAACAGACGCCAACGGCCATTATAGCATGCCGATCCTGAACGGGTCGTGGCATGTCTGTGCCGGTTCCTCGAATTACGTCACATCCGCCGACAGTTTGGTGGTAATGAACTCGGCCAATGTGACCAACATAAACTTTGCGCTGTCGGCCAATCCGACGGTCTCCGGAAAGGTGACGGATCTTTCGGGCGCGCCCATCAGCGGGGCCAGCGTCTATTTCTCCTTGACACCCAACGCCGCGACCAATCCGGCCTACACGGCGACCACGTCCGCCTCCGGCCAGTACACCCAGGTGGTTACAGGGGCGACTTTTTACGTGTGCGCCGGGGCCAGCAATTACCTGGGCAGCGCAGATCGGATGGCAGCGGGCGCTGCCAACACCGCCATTGCCGGCGTAGATTTCGCCCTGACTCAACCCGCGCCCCGGAATGTGCCGCTGACGAATCAGTTGCTCTTCTCGGTGGTGGCCGGACGCCTCCCCGCCAGTGGCCCAATCACTTCCTGGCTCACCTACAGCCCGTCCGGACTTCCGTTTGTGCCGATCTCCGGCACACCTGCGGTTCAGCAAATCAATGGTGCGAACTGGGAGCAGAACTCTTATCCGGCTGGCACCGGTTTCCGGCTGGAGAACCCGGCCGTTCCCAACAGCCAATATACAAGTCCGGTTCTGCTCGGAAGTGGTGCGACCATCGTCCTGGCCGCCAAACCGGTTCGCGTGGGATCAGACGAGAATTGGAATTCGATCGTGGATGTTTTCTTCAACCAACTCTCCCTGGGCGTCATGAATGGTTCCGGCGATATTTGCGTTGGAGTCAATGACAATGCCGGCGCCAATAATACATACCCCAATAATGTCTATTACGGTGCGGCCATTCCCAACGGTCAGACAACCATCATCAGCCTGGTGGTTTCAAACAGCGGCCGGTTTGTGGTTTACACCAATGGCAATCCCTTCTGGACCAATACGGCCAGCTTGCCCAACACACACGCCTATACCCAACTGACCCCGGGAGCCCGGACGGACGGCAATGTCTTGAGTTTCGCGTCGTATATTGACATTGGGCGCGAGGATCCTGACAGCTGGTCCGCCTACAATGGCTATATCGGCGATGTGTACGTGTACACCAACGCTCTGGCGCCGACCAATCGTCAGCAACTGGAGAACGACCTGATGACGCGGTTCAGCAGCAACGCCACCCGTACCATTACGACAACAGAAGGTGTGGGCGGAAGCCTCACCCCGGATGGAACGGTAATGGTTCTTTCCGGGAGCAACCAGAGCTTCACGGTCGCTCCACAAACGGGGTGGACTGTGAGCAATGTGCTGGTGGACGGTGTCTCCCAGGGTGCCGTTACCAGCTACACGTTCACTAATGTGACAGGCAATCACACAATTTCGGCCGTCTTTGGCCCGATCACCTATACTGTTGCGGCTGCGGCGGGCGCCAACGGTTCCATTTCCCCTTCAGGGAACGTGGAGGTGAATCAAGGCGCCAGTCAGACATTCACCTTTACACCCAACGCTGGCTACATGGTCAACGCCTTGCTGGTAGATGGCGTGCCGGTCAGCCGCGCCAATAGCTACACCTTCACTAATGTCCAAGGGAGCCACACGATGTTGGTGACCTTCCAGGTGACGGTGGCTTACACGATTACGGCCACAGCGGGGACCAACGGTTCAATCAGTCCGTCAGGTGCTGTCCAGGTTCTGCAGGGGTGGAATCAGACCTTTACCATCACACCGAATGCGAGAAGTATTATCAGCAACGTCGTGGTGGATGGAGTCAGCGCGGGCAATCAAGACGCTTACACTTTTACCGATGTGGAGGCCAACCACACGATCTCGGCCAACTTCACTTATACTGGCCGGAACATTCCGCAGACGTCCGAACTGCTCTTCTCGGTGGTGACCGAAAGCCTCCCGGCCAGCGGCCCAACGGGCAATTGGCTCACCTTCGATCCGCCGGGACTCCCGTTTGTGCCGATATCCGGAACGCCCACCGTTCAGCAATTCAACGGGGTGAATTGGGAGGAGAACTACCTGGCGACCAGCACACGCTTCCGGTTGGAGAACCCGGCCGTTCCCAACAACGGCAATTATAGGACGCCGATTTATCTCGGGACGGGCGCGACCGTCGTTCTCGCCGCCATGCCGATTCGCTATGCGGAGTCAGTACCATGGGATTCGATCGTGGACATTTTTTACAGTCAACTCTGTTTGGGCATCCGGAATGACACTGGACAGATTTGCGTTCGGATCAACGATACCAACGCGAACAACAACAACACGGTCACTCTCCCGCTCTCCACGGCCAATCCGGCTGGCCAGACAACCATCATTAGTCTTGTGGTGCAGAACAGCGGTTTGTTCGTTGTTTACACCAATGGCGCCCCGATCTACACCAATACGGCCACCTGGATCACGCCTCCTTTCGCGAAACTGACCCCGGGCGTCAATGGCGGTTATGCTGACTACATTGACATTGGGGGCAATGATCCTGACGGCTGGCCCATTTTCAACGGCTATATCGGCGATGTGTTCGTTTATACGAACGCACTCGCCAACACGGACCGTGCGCAATTGGAAGCTGATCTCACATCCAAGTTCATTGACTTTACGATCACGGCTTCGGCCACTGCCGGCGGAACGATTAGCCCGAGCGGGGCTGTCCCGGTGATCCCCGGAGCCAATCAAAGCTTCACCATCGCCGCGCTGTCCGGTTGTGCCCTCACCAACGTGACGGTGGACGGCGTTTCCCAGGGAGCAGTCAGCACCTACACTTTCACCAACGTCACCGTGAATCATACAATCAACGCCAGCTTTTCCACCGTACCGTTGACTCCCCCATCACTGACCATTTCGGCCAATAACCACGGGGGCTATGACATCATCTGGGCTGACAACTATGCCGGACCGTTGCTTTGGTCACCGACGGTTGGGCCGGGAGCCGTTTGGACTCCAGTGGGAACTGCTGCGGTACATTCCAACAGCCAATTCAAATTCAGCGTGACGCCGGGCGCGGGCGCAGCCTTTTATGGTTTGGGAACGGCTATTTCGGCGTCCCCTCCGTAAGCATGTTTCTGGATGAGTTTTCTGGCGCCGAGGCACCAATTAACCTTCGCACCATTGTCAAAGTCACGTCGCGGCCGGCTGGCAAATTATACCGTTTCCAGTTCGTAACTGCACTATTGCCAAGGCGATTGGCGGCGGTCGCAGACCGCCGCTACAGTGCAAAAGCAAACTGGAAACGGTATAAGGCGATCAGAAACAATTAAGCGCCGGGGAATAAAAACAGGGGGAGAAATGTCCAAGGCGAGCCGACGGCGTTGCAGAACTGGACTATGTGCGGCTCGCTGGGCAGGCCTTCTGACCGACCTGGGGGATGAATTGCTGAACGATTGGCGCACGGGAAGGAACACGCAACACACGATGGTTGCCCTAATGCGACAGTCGCTCTTCAGCCGTCTGGCAGGTTACGAAGACACCCATGATGCCGAACGGCTCCCGGTCGATCCCACGAACCGCGCGGATGTGTAGATGGATGGCTATCGGCAAACGCAATTATTGGGAAGCGCGCACAAATCGCCGGACCGTTTGTCAGACGACTTCAAAAGTCTGGGGCTTTCGATGTCGCCAACCACTGCATCCAGGTAATTGGGCCGTTATGGCGATCATTTCTTGATCTCTGCACAGTCGAAAAGCGGTCTTGGTTTTCCAAAGGCGGCTTTGCCTTTCATATGCGGCCGGCAAAGGCAGCCGATTGCGACAGGATATTCAGGTTTACTGAATGGAGACTCACGCCGGGGTCCGAAGCACATTTAGCAGCCCGTTAAAAAAGTCATACAATTGACTGAACATTTTTGACGCGGGAGCGTCAGATCGTCATGGCAATTGGACGACGCACCCCCAAACAAGACGAACTGTTTATCCCGACGGCCAA
>JBEKVM010000126.1:0-16062 GCA_049513975.1 Verrucomicrobiota bacterium
TTCATGGCTGACCCAGCCGCGCCATCAATTCATCGAAATCCCACATCGCAACGCCTACCGCCAAGCCAACTGAAAACAGTCAAGATGAATACAATCCTCTTATCTAAGCGCCATTCGGGTCAGTCCCGCATAACCGCATATTTGCGTTGTCGTTGAGCATGGTGCAGCAGGTTCGACCTAGACCGGCCGCACCCATGTTTAATCCCTTGGCCAATCCACTTCAAGCTCATTGACGTTCCACACGTCCGCATACTCCCACACCCACGACACTGGTGCGGGTGGCGGAAGATGAAGATCTCATGAAAACTGGAACCTCAAAACCCGTGCCAATATGGAAAACCGGGCAAACCGCGAAATACGCGAAACACGCGCGCTTCCGGGATAATGCCTCTGACATGGATGGCCCGGGAAAGGTAGGGCGGGCAGTCCGCTGCGCGCCGTCGGGCACTGGGAGGAATCGAGGTCGCACCACCGTCGTGCGGCGGGCAGGGGACTGCCCGCCCTACCAGCGATGAGTGGCGCATTTCATTCCGGTCGCTTCACTCCCCGCTTGTCAGGGCGGGGGTCTCTTTATATGGTGTGGCGGTGAACACGGTCCTGGAAATCAAAGATTTGCGGGTGGAATTTCCCAGCCGGGAACTGGGCGAGCGCACCAAGCTGGCGGTGGATGGCTTGAATCTGACGGTGCAGTCGGGGGAGGTTTTTGGATTTCTGGGACCCAACGGCGCGGGGAAAACGACGACAATGAATGTGCTGCTGGGGTTCGTCAATGCCACCAGCGGGTCGGCCTCGATTTTTGGCGTGGATGTGCGGCAGCCCATCGCCCGGCAGCGCATCGGGTATCTGCCGGAACTGACTTATTATTACAAGTTTCTCAGCACGGAGGAGTTGCTCCGGTTTTATGCGCGGATTTTTCGCATCGCCCCGGCGGAGCGGGAGAGGCGGATTGACGCGGTGCTGAAATTGGTGGATTTGGAGGCGGCGCGCAAACGGCTCATTAAAACGCATTCCAAGGGGATGCAGCAGCGCGTCGGCCTGGCCCAGGCGCTGATCAATGATCCCGACCTGCTGATTTTGGACGAACCGACGAGCGGATTGGATCCTTTGGGCCGCATGAAAGTCCGCCAGATCATCCAGCGCTTGAAGGACCAGGGCAAAACGGTTTTTTTCTCGTCGCACGAACTGGGGGAAGTGGAAACGGTCTGCGACCGGGTGGCCATTTTGCACGAGGGGCGCCTGCGGGTGGAAGGGAAGGTGGATGACCTGGTGCGGCAATACCAATGTCATTTGGAACAAATTTTTCTCAAAATCATCGGCTTTCAGCCGGAGGCTTGATATGAACAACGAGTTATGGATGGATTAGGATTAAGATTAAGATTAGGATTAGTAAAACTCCAGCCGGAGGCTTGATATGAACAACGTATTTGCACTGGCCGGGGTGGTGATCAAGGAGCTGTACCGGCGCAAGGATTTTTACGTGCTCTTCGTCATGACGGCGCTCATTACGCTGGTGCTGGGCTCGATGCGCTTTTTTGACAATGCGGGTATTGTCCGCTTTCTCAAAGAAATCTGCCTGTTGCTCATCTGGATTTCCACGCTGGTCATCGCCATTACCACGGCGGCGCGGCAAATTCCGGCGGAACGGGAGAGCCGCACCATTTTTCCCTTGCTGGCCAAACCGGTCAGCCGCTGGGAGTTGATCGCGGGGAAATTTACGGGGTGTTGGCTGGCCTGTGTCGTTGCCCTGTTGGTGTTTTACTTTTTTTTCGGATTGATCATCGGTTCGCACGAGCACGCCTGGCCGGGCATGATCTTTTTTCAGGGCTTCTGGCTTCACGCTGTTTTTCTGGCCATGGTAGTGGCGCTGGTGCTGTTGGGTTCGGTGGTGTTCACCGCCCAGTCGTCCAATATTACGATCTGCTTCATTGCTGTCGTGGGCATCCTGTTCGTGGGCGGCCATCTCAATCGCGTGGCCGGCGGCATGAGAGGCGTCGGCGGCGACATTGTTTATGCCGTTTATTACGCCATTCCCCACCTGGAATGGAACTTCAACGTCCACGATCTGGTGGTGCAGGATTGGGGGAAGATTGACTGGATGGACCTGGCGGACGCGACGCTCTACGGCGCGCTTTACACCGGATTGCTGCTGGGGCTGACGTGGACGGTCTTCCGGCGCAAGACCCTCACTTTATGATCCGGCTTGTCCTGACACTCCTTTTCGCCGGTTGTTTCACCCTGGCCACCGTGTTGGAACCCCGCATGGACAGGCTGCGGCCTCAAACGGACGAGGACACCGGATTCATGGCGACGCTGATGGGAGAGAGCCGGCGACTTTTCGCCAATCAGTTCTTTGTCGAGGCGGATGTGTATTTTCACAGCGGCTATTACCCGACCATCTTCGACAAGCCGGAAGATGAGGCCAACCTGGACGTGAATTCGAAGGAGGAGGCGGAGACCCATCCCCCCGCGCCGGCGAGCGGGCGGCGGCACGAAGCAGACGAAGGCGGGGGCTTTCTCGGTCCGCCGCGGGATTGGATCGAGCGTTTTGGCCGGCATTTTTTCCCGACGGAGCACACCCATCTGGCCGGCGACAAAGTGCGCGAGATACTTCCTTGGCTCCGTCTTTCTGCCGACATGGATCCGCATCGCATTCAAACTTATTTGACAGCGTCTTATTGGTTGCGCGGCACCTTGGGCCAACCCGACGAAGCGGAAAAGTTTCTCCGGGAAGGGTTGCACGCCAACCCCGACAGTTTCGAGATCTACCTTGAGCTGGGCTATGTCTATTTGTTCAATAAGAAGAATCCGCACCTCGCCCGCAGCGAGTTTGATCTGGCTCTGCAAGTGTGGGAAAAACAAGATGCCGCCGGCCTGAAACCGCCGCCCAAGGCCCGCGTGGAAATCCTGGATGGCATGGTCCGCGCGGATGAGGACCAGAATGATCTCAAACAATTGCTGGTTGATTTGGAGGCCCTGAAGGCCGTTTCCCCCAATCAGGAGGCCATCGAGAAGACCATCCTGGAAACGCGGGCCAAACTCGCCACCCCGGCGCCGGGCCGCCCGGAATGAACTTTGCCCCTTGAAATGCGGGTGGTTTGCCCTAAGCTGGCTGGCGGATGCCATGAAAATATACATTGACGGAAAATACTACGACGAGAAAAACGCCCGCATTTCGGTGCTGGATCATGGATTGCTTTATGGCGACGGCGTTTTCGAGGGCATCCGCGCCTACAACGGGAGGGTCTTCAAATTGTCCGAACACATTGACCGGCTCTTTTATTCCGCCAAGGCCATCCTGCTGACCATCCCGATGACGCACCGCGAAATGATCCAGGCCGTGCTGGCCGCCTGCCGCCGCAACAAGCTGCGCGACGGCTACATCCGCCTGGTGGTGACGCGCGGCGCCGGGTCGCTGGGGTTGAATCCCTTCCACTGCAAACGCCCTGCGGTCATCATCATTGCGGACAAAATCCAGCTTTATCCGCCCGAGTACTACCAGCGGGGACTGGAGATCATCACCGTTCCCACGGTGCGGAATTTGCACAGCGCGGTCAATCCGGCCATCAAATCGCTCAATTATCTCAACAATATCCTGGCGAAAATCGAGGCCCTCAACGGCGGGTGCGAGGAAGCCGTCCTGCTCAACGCCCAAGGATATGTGGCGGAATGCACCGGAGACAATATCTTCATGGTCAAAGGCGACGCTCTTTATACGCCGCCGCTGTCGGCGGGGGCGCTGCACGGCATCACCCGCGGGGTGGTGATGGAATTGGCGCGTGAAAACGGCATGGCCGTGAGCGAACCTAATTTGACCCGTTACGATTTGTTCAACGCCGACGAATGTTTTCTGAGCGGCACCGGGGCGGAGATTATCGCGGTGGTCAAGATAGACGGCCGGGTGATCGGCCGCGGCAAGCCCGGCCCGGTGACGGGCCGGCTGATCGGACAATACCGGGCCTTAACGAAAAGTGCCGGGGAGCCGATATATCCGTAGGAATGGCGCCAACTCCGGGGTCAGTCCGGGCGGCCATCCGGCGGTGACGAAATTTGATATTGGTTCCGGGGCGAATTATGATATATATGTGTGATTGGTGTATGGTTCCAATCTCGAAGGCGATTGTATGCTCTGCATGATTTGTAAACAGAACGCTGCCCAGGTCCACCTGACCCAGATTGTTGATGACAAAATCAAGAAGGTGGACTTGTGCGAGGATTGTGCCAAGCACAAGGGCATCAATGACACCGCCGGCTTTGCCATCGCGGACTTGTTGCTCGGTTTGGGAGCCTCGCAGGAGATGGCCCAGGCCGGCGGCGGGGAGGACACCAAATGTCCCGGCTGCGGTTTCACGGCGGCGGACTTCAAGAAGGCGGGGCGGCTGGGGTGCTCGCAGTGCTATGTCACCTTTGCGGAGAGCCTGGAAAACCTGCTCAAAACGATGCACAAAGGCACCCAGCATGTCGGCAAAGCTCCGTACGGCCTCAGACAAAGCCGCGATCTGGCCGACCGCCTCAAGCAATTGCAAAAGAAACTCGACCGCGCGGTCACCGACGAGGATTTCGAGCAGGCGGCCAGTCTGCGCGATGAAATTCGCAGCACCCGCGACCAAATCGAGCACCTGGCGCCGGGGGTCAAGCCATGACGATTCAAGAATTCCTGACCTCTCCGGTTGAAACCGCCCGCCGCACCGGGCCGCATGACCGCATTGTTCTTTCCAGCCGCGTGCGCCTGGCGCGCAATTTGCGCGGCGTCCCCTTCCCCGGCTGGGCGAAAAAGGCCGAACGCATCAAGACTTTGGAAGCGATCCGGCCGGCCGTGGAAAGCCTGGCGCAATTGGCCGGCGCCTTTTCCGAAACGATGGACAACCTGGGGCCGCTGGACAAAATGATCCTGGTCGAGCGCCATCTCATCAGCCGGGAGCATCAAGCCAAGGGGGCGGGCAGCGGGCTGGTTCTCAACAAGGAGGAATCGCTCTGCGTCATGATCAACGAAGAAGATCATTTGCGCATGCAGGCCCTGCGCCCCGGTTTGCAACTCAAACAGGCCTGGCTGGCCATTGACCAGGTGGATAGCGATCTGGAAACAAAGCTGGATTACGCCTTCAGCCCGGCCTTGGGCTACTTGACCGCCTGCCCCACCAACCTCGGCACCGGCATCCGCGTCAGCGCCATGTTGCATCTGCCGGGCCTGGTTTTGGCCGAGCAGATCAACCAGATTATTGCCTCGGTCAACAAACTGGGGCTGGCCGTGCGCGGGCTTTACGGGGAAGGCACGGAGGCCCTGGGCAATGTTTTCCAGGTTTCCAACCAAATGACCCTGGGCGAGGTGGAAACGGACATCGTGGACCGCCTGAACAAGGCCCTTCAGCAAATCATCGAGCACGAAGAAAACGCCCGGGCCAAGTTGCTCGAGCAAAAACCCAAGATGGTTTTCAATCATATCGGACGCGCCTACGGCATTTTGGCCAACACCCATATTATCTCCTCCAAGGAGACGATGAACCTCCTTTCCCTGATGCGGCTGGGGGTGGACCTGGAAATGTTTCCGGGGGCGGACCGCACCCTGACGGACGAGCTTTTCGTCGTGACTCAGCCGGCCCACTTGCAAAGACAATTCACCGAGAAACTGGCCGCGGAGGAACGGGACGTGCTGCGGGCCGATATGTTGCGGGAACGATTGCGCCAGGTTGGACGGCCCAGCCCGAAAACCCCCGGCGCCGGCGCCAGCCCGCTGGACAAGAGAAATTAACAAAGGTAAGCTGAAATATGAGTGACGAGGCCACCAACAATTTTACGCCGCGCGCCCAACAGGTGCTCGCGCTGGCGCGCAAAGAAGCCGACCGCTTCAACCACAACTTCGTCGGCACCGAACATCTTCTGCTCGGGCTGATCAAACTGGGACAGGGCGTCGCCGTCAATGTCCTGCAAAAGCTCGGCCTGGACCTGGAAACCGTCCGCATGGCGGTGGAAAAGGCGGTCGGCACCGGGCCGGACCAGAAAATGATCGGCAATATTCCTTACACGCCGCGGGTCAAAAAAGTCCTGGCCCTGGCGGCCAAGGAGGCCAAAAACCTCAATCATACCTACGTGGGCACCGAACATATTCTTTTGGGATTATTGCGCGAAGGGGATGGCGTGGCCGCGCGGGTTCTGAAAGACCTGGATGTGGACATCGAACAGACCCGCCAGGAGATTCTGAAGGAATTGGACCCTAATTTTGCCTCGGGTGAGGATTCCCAGGCCGGCGGGGGAACCCCCGAGCCGCCGCCGGAAAAAGCGCCGGAGAAAAAAGGCGAGGTCAAAACGCCCGCCTTGAAGGCCTTTGGCCGCGACCTGACCGAGATCGCGCGCAAGGGCGAAATGGACCCGGTCATTGGACGCCACAATGAAATCGAGCGCGTCATCCAGATTCTTTGCCGGCGCACCAAAAACAACCCGGTGCTGCTGGGCGAGGCCGGGGTGGGCAAGACGGCGATTGTGGAAGGTCTGGCCCAGGAAATCGCCCGCGGCAACGTTCCGGAAATCCTCCGCGAGAAACGGGTCATCACTTTGGACCTGGCCCTGATGGTGGCCGGGACCAAATACCGCGGCCAGTTTGAGGAGCGGATCAAGGCGGTGATGGATGAAATCCGGCGCGCCAAGAACATTGTTCTTTTCATAGATGAGTTGCACACCATTGTCGGCGCAGGCTCGGCCGAAGGCACCATGGACGCCTCCAACATCATCAAACCGGCCCTCAGTCGCGGGGAAATGCAGTGCATCGGCGCGACCACCTTGAACGAATACCGCAAATACATCGAAAAGGACGCCGCCTTGGAACGCCGTTTCCAGGTGGTCAAGGTGGAAGCGCCTTCAGTGGATGAAGCCTTGCTCATTTTGAAGGGACTCCGGCCCAAATACGAAGAGCATCACAAGGCCGAGATCACCGACCAGGCCATCGAAGCCGCCGTCAAAATGGCCGACCGCTATATCACCGACCGCTATTTGCCCGACAAGGCCATTGATGTCATGGACGAAGCCGGTTCCCGCGCCCGCATCGGCACCATGACCCGGCCGCCGGAAGTCAAGGATTTGGAAGCGGAGATTGAAAGCATCAAGACGCAAAAGGAGCGGGCCATCAAGGACCAGGATTTTGAAGGCGCCGCCGCCATGCGCGACCGGGAAAAGCACGCCAAGGAAAAACTCGACGCCGTGCTGGCCGCTTGGCGCGCCAGCCGCGAAGACAAACGCGTGGTGGTGGGCGAGGAGGATATTTTGCAGGTGGTTTCCAAATGGACCGGCATCCCCTTGAAGCGGATGGAGGAAGGGGAAGCGCAGCGGTTGCTCGCCCTGGAACAGGAAATGTCCCGCATCATCATCGGCCAGAAAGAGGCGGTCACCGCCTTGTGCCAAGCGCTGCGGCGTTCGCGGGCGGACCTGAAAGACCCGCGCCGGCCCATCGGCACCTTCGCCCTGCTCGGCCCCACCGGCGTGGGCAAAACCCTCCTGGCCAAAACCCTGGCCGAAGTTTTGTTTGGCGACCCCAAGGCCCTCATTCAACTGGACATGAGCGAATACATGGAACGCCACAATGCCTCCCGCATGGTCGGTTCCCCGCCCGGTTACGTCGGCTTCGAGGAAGGCGGCCAGCTCACCGAGCAGGTCCGCCGCCGTCCCTACTCCGTGGTGCTGTTTGACGAAATTGAAAAGGCCCACCCCGACGTCATGAACATGCTCCTGCAGATTCTGGAGGAGGGCAAACTGACCGACAACATCGGCCGGGTCGTCAGCTTCCGCAACACCATCATCCTCCTCACCTCCAACGTCGGAGCGGACCTCATCCGGCGGCAGACGACCATGGGCTTTTCCCCCATCACCGACGAGCACAGCTACGACAAGATGAAGGAGAAAATCATGGACGAAGCCAAACGCATCTTCCGCCCGGAATTTCTCAACCGTCTGGACGACGCCATCGTTTTCCGTTCGCTGACCCGGCCGGAACTGGTGGAAATTCTCCAACTGGAAATCTCCAAAGTGATGCAGCGTCTCAAAGGCCGGCAACTGCAATTGAGCCTGGACGACGCCGCCAGGGATTTTCTGCTGGAAAAGGGTTATGATCCGACCAACGGCGCCCGTCCGATGCGCCGGGCGGTGGAACGCAACCTGGAGGACCCGCTGGCCGAGGAGATCTTGAAAGGCAGCCTCCACCCCAACGAGCCGATTGTCGTCACCGTGCAAGACGGCAGGATCGTCTTCCGGCAGAAGACTTCGGCCGCGGCGGCGACCGCCGCCCCAGCCGAATAGGCTGCAAAAAATGAGCGCGCGCCAAAACCAATTCTCCCTGGCCGTGCCGGCGTCAGCAAGCCAAGGCTTGTCCCGGGGCGTCATGAACTCCTTCGCTGCCCAAAAATGAAAGTCCTCGAATTGATGAATCCCCAAGTGATCACCGTCGGCCCCAAAACGCCGCTGCGGGAGGTTCTGCAACTCATGCTCCGCTACCATCTCAATGATATGCTGGTCGTGGACAGAGAGCAGAAGCTGGCCGGCATTGTCACCTACACGGATCTGAGCCGCAAACTGCTTCCCACGCAGAAAGAACTGATGGAACACGAAGAGTACCTTACCACTCCTCAGTTGATGGAAGATCGCTTTAAAGACATCGCCCAACTTCCCGTGGAGGAGGTCATGACCAAAAACGTCATCACCGTCCCACCCGAGATGGAGGCGCTCAAGGCCGGGGCGACCATGATGGCCCGCCGTGTCAAGCAATTGCCGGTGGTCCGAAACCATAAGATTCTGGGAATCATCAACCATACCGACATTGGTTGGGGCCTGATGCGGCAATATCCTGAATGTATGAAGGGTTGAGAGGGCCTTTCCATTCCGTGGGGTTTGGGCGGATTCTCCATTGGCATTGTTCCTGCTCTCAAAGGAGTCGGTGAGCCATTGAGACACCGCATTATGAGACACCTGGCACAATGGATTGTGGACAGCCTGGCGATTCCGCCGGAGTACCTGCGCACCGGCCTGCTGGTTTCCCTGTTGAGCGTCTGGGTGCTGGTCATCCTTTTTTTCTATCTCAATCACTACACCCGGCGCCGCTATTTCGCCATTTGGAACGCCGCCTGGTTGTTTTACGCCCTCTGGCTTTCCCTGGGCCTCAATTTTTACAACGCCGACACCATCCCGCTGCTGGCCATGCTCCGGCAATGGTGCCTGAATTGCAGCGCTGTCTTTCTCCTGTGGGGCAGTGCCTCATTTCTGGGCATTGCCGCCAACCAGCGCCTCATCGCTCTTTTTGCCGGCTTTCTTTTCACCTGGAGCTATGTGGAATTCTTTCATGTGCGGGGCCAGTTGTGGGGCAGCGTGCCGGTCTTCGGTCTCATGGGATTGGCCAGCCTGGTCTCCGCCGGGGCGTTTTTCAAGCTGCGGCGCACCACCCGCTTTGTCGGGGCGGGCCTGCTCGCCTTCGGGTTCCTCCTGTGGGGATTCTACTTGACGGCGTGCCCGTTTGTCGCGGGCAATCCGCAACTGCTGGTGGCCGCCTTCTTCATCTCCGCCGTCCTGCAACTGCTCATCGCCGTGAGCATGATTATCCTGGTGCTGGAGGAGGCCCGCCGCTTCACCCGGCAAACCGAGGAACAACTGCACACCGCCACCGCCGAAAAAAGCCGTCTGGCCACCAAAGTCAGCCTGGCGGAAGAGCGTTACCGGACGTTGTTCCAGCAGGCCCATGAGGGGATTGTGCTGGTGGATGCGGCCGATCTGAGGATTGTGGATTGGAATCCGGCGGCGCAACGCCTGCTCGGCATCGCCACCAGAAGCACCGACCCCCATTTGCTCAGTGACTTTCTGGTCTTGCCCCACGGCGGGGAAAAGATCCGCTGGTTTGATTGGCTCAGCCAAAGTCCCCAGGTCACCCTGCGGTGCCTGGACGGGAGAACGGTCATGGTGGATCTCACCTCCTCGGCCTTGGAACTGGAGGGAAGACCGGCCTATCACCTGGTGCTGCGCGAACTCAACGAACGCGCCCGCCTGGAGCAGCAACTGCGCGAGGCGGAGAAGCTCTCCGCCCTGGGCCAACTGGCCTCCGGCATCGCCCACGAGGTCAACAATCCGCTGGCCATCATGAACGCGCATTTGGAGTTGATTCTGGCCCGTCCAGGCTGCGACGGGCGCACGCGCAACGACATTCAGAAGGTCATCAATGAAAGCAACCGGGCCGCCGCGCTGATCCGGAACTTCCTGGCCGTGGCCCGCAACAAGCATGAGGATATGCAGCCCATTGAGTTGAACCGGATGATCTCCGCCATCGCCGACAATCAACGCCTGGCCCGCGCCGGCCAGGCCGTCCGCTGCACCTTGCAACTCGACCCCCATTGCCCGCCTGTTACCGGCAATCCCAGCCAGTTGCAGCGGGTCTTCATCAACCTCTTCCGCAACGCCGAACAAGCCACCGAACACGACAGCGACAGTCCCCACATCAAAGTCTCCACCAGGCGCAAGGGCGAGTTGGTGCAAGTGTGGGTCGAGGACAATGGCGCCGGCGTGCCGGCCCATCTGGTCTCAAAAATATTCGAGCCTTTCTTTACCACCAAAGAAGTGGGCGTCGGCACCGGTCTCGGCCTGTCCATCTCCCATCAAATCGTGGCCGATCATCACGGCCGGATCTTTTACGAACCGTCCCGGCTGGGCGGGGCCGCCTTCGTGGTGGAACTTCCCCTCGTCAGCATGCTTGACCCCGAGGCGGCGGCTCCGGCGGGGCCTGAGCCTGGGCAGGACGCCCCGCCCGCGCCACCCGGCCCCGCGCCTTCCGCCTGGCAGGGCGCGCGCATCCTCATGATTGATGATGAGGCGGCCTTGGCGGAAATGATCTGTGAATACCTCAACATGACGGGGCATCGCGCCCAATTCTGCAGCAGCACCGAAGAAGCGCTGGCCCTGATGGAACGCGCCCCGTTCGATCTCATCCTTTCCGACTTTCGCATGCCGGGCCTGACCGGCGAGCAACTTTATGAAAAAACGCTCCACCGCGACCCGGACCTGGCCAGGCGGATGGTGTTTATGACCGGCGACATCATCGGGGTGGATGCCAAACGCTTTTTTTCGACTCATGATGTTCCCTGCCTGACCAAGCCGTGCGCCCTGCCCACCATCGAGCGATTCATCAACTCCCGCCTGGAACTCCTCGCCCGCGCCCCGAAACCGCCGTCCTCAAGCATCAAATAGATTGCCTGCCCGCTGGTAATTCAGGCAGGATTTCAACATAAAAACATCCGTTCAACTCAAGAAAACTCATGGCGAAGCCACATTCTCGCGTGTTCGTCATGCCCGCTATTTGGGATGGGAGGATGCCTTCGGGGTGGAATTTGAAGACGGCCTTTGTTTTCTGGAACCTCATGCGGCTATCCGCAAGGCCAACAGGATTTCCGCGAAAGCCGTTCCCGTGAGCGTGGAGGTGGACGACGAATTGGGCAGTCATTTCAAAATTACTTACGACAACGACCAAATGGCCGAAGTCTCCTGGTCATTCATTCGGGAGCTGCCGCCCAGGAAATAAACCTCAACGCGCAAAGCCGGGCTGAGAAATGGGGGACAGCAAGCCTCCGCCTTCACGCCAGGTTGCCCGCTCCAGGCTGGCCCCATTTCCAATTCCGGATTTCCGGCAGGTCTTCGCCGTTCTTATCAATGTATTGCTTGTGCTCGATCAGTTTGTCCTGGAGCTGCTGCTTGAGATAGACGCCCTTCTCGCCCGTTTGCGGCAGGCGGTCTATCGCGTCCATCACCAGATGGAAACGGTCCAGATCATTGAGCACGGTCATGTCAAAGGCGGTGGTGATGGTGCCCTCTTCCTTGTAGCCGCGCACATGGATGTTATCGTGGTTGGCGCGCCGGTAAGTCAGCCGGTGGATCAGCCACGGATAGCCGTGAAAGGCGAAGATGACCGGCTTGTTCCTGGTGAAAAGATCATCGAAATCGGTGTCGCTCAAGCCGTGCGGATGTTCGGTGTCCGGCTCCAGCTTCATCAGGTCCACCACGTTGACCACCCGGATTTTCAGCTCCGGCAAATGCCGGCGCAGGATGGAGACCGCGGCCAGGGTTTCCAGCGTGGGCACGTCCCCGGCGCACGCCATCACCACGTCCGGCCCGGCCTCCGCGTCGTTGCCCGCCCAGGGCCACAGGCCGATGCCCTTGGTGCAATGTTTGACAGCCGCCGCCATGTCCAGCCATTGCGGCGACGGGTGCTTGCCCGCGATGACGACGTTGACGTAATGCCGGCTGCGCAGGCAGTGATCCATCACCGAGAGCAGGCAGTTGGCATCCGGCGGCAGGTAAACGCGCACGATCTCCGCCTTCTTGTTGACGACGTGGTCAATGAAGCCGGGGTCCTGGTGCGTGAAGCCGTTATGGTCCTGCCGCCAGACATGGGAGGCCAGCAGATAATTGAGCGAGGCGATCTTCCGCCGCCACGGCAGGTGCGCGGTGACCTTCAACCACTTGGCGTGCTGGTTGAACATCGAATCCACAATGTGGATGAACGCCTCGTAGCAATTGAACAGCCCGTGCCGCCCAGTCAGCAGGTAGCCCTCCAGCCAGCCTTCGCATTGATGCTCGCTGAGCATTTCCAGCACGCGCCCGTCGCGGGCGAGGAATTCGTCGTTCGGCACGGTGGCCGCCTCCCACTGCCGCTGCGTCACTTCAAAGACGGCTTCCAAACCATTGGACAGCGTCTCGTCGGGGCCGAAGATGCGAAAATTCCGCTGCTCCCGGTTCAGCCGGGTGATGTCGCGCAGGAAGCGGCCCAGCACATGCGTGTCGCCGGGGCCGCGCGTGCCCGGCGCCGGCACCTCCACCGCGTAGTTGCGGAAATCGGGCATGCGCAAATCGCGCAGCAACATCCCGCCGTTGGCGTGGGGATTGGCGCCCATGCGGCGCGCGCCGGCGGGGGCCATTTCGGCCAATTCCGCTTTGAGATGCCCGTGTTCATCAAACAATTCCTCCGGCCGATAGCTTTTCAGCCACGCCTCCAACTGTTGCAGATGTTCGGGCGGCGACGCGGCCGAGACGGAGAGCGGCACCTGGTGCGAACGGAATGTCCCTTCGTTGGGCAGGCCATCCACCGCCTTCGGGCCGGTCCAGCCCTTGGGCGAATTGAGCACGATCATCGGCCAGCGCGGACGCGCCGGGTTGTGGCCGACCCGCGCCTCCAGCAGGATTTGTTGGATGCGCTCCACCGCCGTGTCCAGGGTGGCGGCCATGGCCTCGTGCATCAAATCCGGTTCCTCGCCCTCGACGAAGTAAGGCGTCCACCCGCAGCCGCGCAGCAACTGTTCCAATTCCTCGTGCGTGATGCGGGCCAGGACGGTCGGGTTGGAAATCTTGTAACCGTTGAGGTGCAGGATCGGCAGCACCACCCCGTCGGTGGCCGGATCCAGAAACTTGTTGGAATGCCACGCCGTGGCCAGCGGGCCGGTTTCCGCTTCGCCATCGCCCACCACGCAGGCCACCACCAAATCCGGGTTGTCAAATACCGCCCCAAAGGCGTGGCTGAGCGAATATCCCAGCTCCCCGCCCTCGTGGATCGAACCCGGACATTCCGGCGAAGCGTGGCTGGGAATCCCGCCGGGAAAGGAGAACTGCTTGAAGAGCTTTTGCAGCCCGGCCTCATCCTGGCTGATGTCGGGATAGATTTCGCTGTAAGTCCCTTCCAGGTACGTGTTGGCCACCACCGCCGGGCCGCCGTGCCCGGGGCCGGACATGTAAATCATGTCCAGATCATATTTTTTGATCACCCGGTTCAAGTGGGCGTAGATGAAATTCTGGCCGGGCGTCGTGCCCCAGTGTCCCAGCAGCATGTGTTTGACATCCGCCAGCGTCAGCGGCCGTTTCAGCAGCGGATTGTCCAGCAGATAAATCTGCCCGACCGACAGGTAATTGGCGGCGCGCCAGTAGGCGTCCATTTTGCGCAGCAGTTCCGGGGTGAGCGTGTTTGTTTTCATGGTTCAAAGGGGGTTGGATTTTTCGAGGTGGAGGAGGCGGGTCACGGATCGGGCAATCATGCGTTCTTCGTCGGTGTGAATGACCCGCACCGTCACCCGGCTGGCGGCGGAGGAAATCCGCGGGGCGTTCTTCCGGTTGCGCGCCGGGTTCAACTCAATTCCCAGGAAGCCAAGCCCCGCGCAAATGCGGCGGCGAACGGGCGGACAATTTTCCCCGATGCCCGCGGAAAAAACCAGCGTGTCCACTCCCCCCAGCGCGGCGGCGAAGGAGCCGATCCACTTCTTCGCCTGGTAACAAAACAGCGCCACCGCTTCCGCCGCCCGCACATCGCGGCCTTCCCGCGCCAGCAAGTCCCGCATGTCCGAACTGGTCTCCGACACTCCCAGCAACCCGGACTGGTGGTTGACCATCTGCTCAAACTGCCACGAGGTCATTTTCCGGGTGCGCGACAAAAACGAAAGCAGGCCCGGGTCCAGATCACCGGAACGGGTGCTCATCACCAGGCCGGCCGCCGGGGTGAAGCCCATGCTGGTGTCCATGCTTTTGCCATCGCGCACCGCCGCCAGGCTGGCCCCGTTGCCCAGGTGGGCCAGGATCACCCGGCCCTTCCGCGCCGTCGGATCGCCCAGCCGCGCCAGTTCTTCCATCAAATAGGCGTAGGACAAGCCGTGGAAACCGTAGCGCTGCATCCCCCTCGTGGTGTAACGACGCGGAATCGGCAGCAACTTGGCGACGCGCGGCATGGTGCGGTGGAACGCCGTGTCGAAACAGGCCACCTGGGGCAATCTCGGATGACGCCGGCGGATGGCTTGGATCAGTTCAATCTCCCGCGGCAAATGATCCGGGTCATACGGCGTGGTGCGATGCAATTCCGCCAGCAACGCCGGCGTGATCCGCTCCGGTTCGGAATGCGCCATGCCATGCACCACGCGGTGCCCCACCGCCGCGATGGCGGCGAAGCCCGGCTGCGCCTCCAGCCACTCCATAAGAAAAACCGCCGCCGCGCCGTGATCGGCCGCCTTCATCGGGAGGGCGGACCGGAGCTGGCCAGACGGGTCATGCACCGCCAAATTCGTGCCGCTCAGGCCGATGCGATCCAGCTTGCCCTCCAGCCGCCGCCGCCCTCCGCCCGCCTGGTAGAGGGCAAACTTGATGCTCGAGGAGCCGCCGTTAATCGCCAGAACGCAAGGTGAGGCGGATTTCATAAATTAAGCGCGCGCCATGAGGTGTTCACCTGGCGCATGGCCAACATTGCAAACAAAGCCCGGCCAACTCCAGAAAAAAAGCCGCCGCACAAATGTTGCTTTCGAGATTCCAGGCCTTCCGCCCGGTTTCATCTGAAATGAAAATTCATTCCCTGCGCAAAACCCGCTTGAACAATCGCCCGGTTCGAAGTAATTTTGCGATATGACAGTGACGGAAATAAAGAGCGGCATCGAGCAAAGCTCCCCGGAGGAGCGAGCCTGCCTGGCCGCGTTCCTCAAGCATCTTGCCCGCAAAGATGATCCGGCCTACCAGTCTGAACTCACACGGTTGAACCAGGAAATTGACCGCGGCAAAAAGTTTTCACTCACCCAGGCCGGACGGTTGCATGAAACCCTCAAGGCCGAAGGCTTGTGAGTGAAAGCTGGCAGTTGGTGCTCAATGAGACCTCGGTTCATTTTCTCCTGGGAACCCAAGCCCCGCCATCGTCAAAAGCTTATCCAAGCCCTCCAAGCAATCGCCGCCGAGCCGTTGCAGAAAGGTGATTTTGCGGGCAAGGATACACTGGCCGCTCAATTCAGATCAAGGTTGCCGGATCATTCTTGATCTCTTTTTGGCCTGATGCTTTTGTGAGGGAACTCCGCATTATTAATATCGAGTGGATTTGAATTGGATTTCAGGCATCGCCACCTGCCTGCCAGAAAATCTCGCTGTGAAACAACCCTCCCGGCTGCGGTGTCATACCGGAGATCCTCTCTAAGGGTAATGCCCTTCGGAAATTCCTGTGGGTTTTGACAGCCTGACGGCGCTTCGGGGCAGATAAGCGTCATTTCCTTCACAAAAAGCACCGGAAATAAAATTCGCTTGTATCTATGAGTTGAC
>JBEKVM010000127.1:0-15960 GCA_049513975.1 Verrucomicrobiota bacterium
CGCCGCTTTCCCACTGGCCGCCGCCGCTGTTTTATCGAGGAACCGGCGCGGCCCCGGAGCTTGCGTGTCAGCCTGCCGGCGCTTAGATGAGCCCCATGAGCACGGCGGAACTGGAACCGTAAGAACGACGAGCCATACTCAAATGGGCCATTCCACTCTTTGCAAATGGGTTTGGCCCTTGCGCCAAAAGCGCACGCCAGCGGCACCGACCCGCGCCACGACGCCCACGCGTTTGGATTTACGCAACAACCGGCGTTGACTGGCGGGAAGGTGTTTGTCTATGACCAGCATGGAACCCTTGGAACGGTTCGTCCTTTCTGATCAAGTGAGAGAGCGCCATCGTCTCGGCAATGGCGGGACGGGAAACTCGTCCATCCCATTCACCCGCGATTTCATCCCAAGTCATCCCCCGCTCAATTTGTTCCAAGACAATCCAAGCCATGATACGCGTCCCTTTGTACGTCGGTTGGCCGTGACAAATCTTCGGGTCGGCCACGATGTGCCGGCCTAATTCGACGCGCTGGGCTTTGCCATTCTCTTTCATTCAACCGGCTGAATCTTGCCCTAAATCGAGCGGGATTGCAAGCCGCGGCGTAAACTCCACAACATTCTGCAATTCCAGAGAAGGAATTGCCAAAAGATGGCCGGTAGTCTCGTGATCTGATGACTATTTTAATGCGTTATGATACGCATGATCGCAGGCGGGCTGGCCAACGTGGCCGCGGTGCTGCTGATCGCGCCGCTGTGCGAAGGGGTGCTGCGGAAGGTGACGGCGCGCTTGCAATCGCGCCGGGGACCGCCGCTGTGGCAGCCTTACTTTGACCTGCTGAAGTTGCTGGGCAAGGAGGACATTGAATCGGGCGAATCACCGGGCTTGCAGCGGTTTGTCGCCCGGCTGGCGCTGGCGGCGGTGTTGACGGTGGCCTGCCTGGTGCCGATGGGATTTGCCGCGCCCATGAACGGGGCAGGGGACGTGATTCTGCTGATTTACCTTTTGACCCTGTGCGGAATATGCACGTTGCTCGGCGGCCTGGCGGCGGGGTCCACTTATTCGCTGCTCGGCATCGGACGCGAGATGATGACGATGATCGCCCTGGAACCGTTGTTTGCCATCGCCCTTCTTATCGGCGCGGTCCATGTGCGGTCGTTCCGGCTGGACGCCGTTTTGAACGGCTCGGTTTATGCGGTGGCGGGCATTCCGTGGTCGGGACTGATTCTGCTGGTGGTGATGGTATTGTCCTTCCAGGCGTTTGTGCAACGGATGCCGTTTGACATTTCCGAAGCGGAGACGGAAATCATGGAAGGGCCGCTGGTGGAATACTCCGGCCCCAAGCTGGCCCTTTTCAAGTACGCGCAAATGGCGCGGGTGGTGGTTCACAGCGGGTTGTTCGTCGCGCTGTTTGCGCCTTGGGGATCGGAGCTGGTCTTCCCGCTGGGCTGGCTGTTGTTCTGGGCCAAAGTGCTGGCGCTGGTGCTGATCGTGACGGTCGTGGCCGCGACTCACGCGCGCTACCGGATTGACCAGGCCATTCGATATTTCGCCGGATTGCTGGCGGTGGCGTTCGCGGCCCTGGCCCTGGCGGCTTACGGGCACTGATGGAGGCGCATTCATGTCTATTGCAAGCAAATTGAAAGAAGCGATGGTCGGCCTCAAGGCCGGCTGCGTGACCCTGGATTATCCGGCGCAGCCGCGGCCGGTGGCGGAGAACTTCCGCGGCCGGCCGGTCTTCGATGCGCAAAAGTGCATCGGCTGCGCGGGCTGCGCGAACAACTGCCCGGCGCGGGAGATCCTGGTTTTTGATGTCTGCCAGGAAATTCGCATCCTGCAGTATCTTGGGCGGCGTTGCACCTACTGCGGCCGGTGCGCGGAGGTTTGCCCGGAGAAGGCCATCACCATGAGCCATGACTACGAGACGGCGACCAACAAAATCGGCGACATGCAGCAACGGTTGGATTTGTTCATGAGCACCTGCCAGCGCTGCGGGCGTTGTTTCAAGGAAACTTCGCCGCTGGAAACACTCAAGCTCAAGGGCTACCGCTTCGACGATCTGGCCCAGGAGCGCTGGATCTTCCGC
The DNA here is from genome assembly GCA_049513975.1 of Verrucomicrobiota bacterium. Taxonomy (GTDB): domain Bacteria; phylum Verrucomicrobiota; class Verrucomicrobiia; order Limisphaerales; family Palsa-1400; genus JBEKOF01. The sequence continues at coordinate 2,076 of JBEKVM010000127.1, forward strand.
TCCCGCGCCTACCTGGAAAACGAGCCGGTGGTGGATGACCTCAAGATCGAACTGGATTGAACCGCCATGCTGAAGAATCTTTGCCAAAGAATGTTCGGGCGGTCGCTGTGGGTCTATCACGCCAACAGCGGCGGCTGCAACGGCTGCGACATCGAGGTGCTCAACGTGCTGACGCCGTATTACGACGTGGAGCGTTTCGGCATCAAGCTGGTCGGCTCGCCGCGGCACGCGGACGTGATGCTCTGCCAGGGACCGGCCATGCGCGCCACCGCGCGGGCTTTGCGCTGCGCATACGAGGCAATGCCGGCGCCCAAGCTGGTCTTTGCCATCGGCGGCTGCGCCTGTGGCGGCGGCATCTGGCACGACACTTACGCGGTGCTCGGCCCGGTGGAGAAAGTCATCCCGGTCAATTTCTACATTCCCGGCTGCCCGCCGCGGCCCGAAGCCATCATTTACGGCGTGGCGGTGGCCGTCGGGCTGGTGGACAAAAAAGTGGCGCCGGTGGAATTCAAGCAACTGGAAATGCCCATTCCGCGCTACCACCCCGCCGACCTCAGCGGCCGGGACGAAATGGTGGTTTACGAAAAAGTGGAGAAGCTTTAAGTTGGATGCGATATGGAGGTTCGCCTAAATCAACCGTTTCCTTTTGGACAGCATTGGCGGTTATTGCACTTGTCTGCTTTTTGGCGATGATGATTTTGCCAAAGCTTGCGGATGGTGGACGAGCGAAGATCCCCATGATCGTGAGCAACCTCAAGCAAATTGATCTCGCAAAGCAGGTCTGGGCGTCTGACCACAAAATCACGGGTGCCGTGCAAATAACAGAGCAAGACCTCTCACCCTATTTCTCGAAGGACCGCGGATCGAATGGCCTCGTCATACCGGTGGATGGCGAGCAGTATGCAGTTAATCCTTTTGGATCTCCACCTGAGGCACAACTGACGCGCGATATGGGTAAGTTGCCAAAGGGAACAGTCATTCGATTGGGTAGCAACGGCGTCGAGAGGATTCCGCCTAACCTTGCGGCGCCGCGGACGGGAGCCTACCGTTCCGCTGCGGAGACAAATGGACAGTCATCGGCGACTGGCTCCCGCCGCTGACCTTCGCGGCCGGGACGAAATGGTGGTTTACGAGAAGGTGGAGAAGCTTTAGGTTAATACATGCACGAGTATTCCATTATGCAAAGCGCGCTGAATCAGGCCTTGCAAGAAGCCCGGCTGGCCGGGGCCGCGCGGGTGCATGAAATCCGCCTGCGCGTCGGCGTGCTCAGCGGCGTTGTGCCCGATGCGCTCCAGTTCGCCTTCGAGGCGCTCACGCCCGGAACGTCCGCGGAAGGCGCCGTGTTGACGATTGAAGAAGTGCCGGCGCGATTCTGGTGCGCCCCATGCGGCCGGGAGTTTGTGTCGGCCAATTTGTATGCCGAGTGCCCCGATTGCGGCGCGCCGAGCGGCGAACTGCGCGCCGGCCGTGAACTGGAGTTAAGCTCGATGGAGGTGGACCATGTGTGAAGATTGCGGCTGCGGCTTGACCGCCGGAATTCCAGTGACCGTTTCCGGCCACGACCACCATGACCCTGGCGATCATGAACACCATCATCACGACCATGAGCACGGACACGGGCATTCGCACGACCATCCTCATTCGCACGAACCCGGAGTTGCCGAGCGTCAGACGCTGGAGCTGCGGCACGCCATCCTTGAGAAGAACGACCGCCTGGCCGAACGCAACCGCGGCTTCTTCCGGGCGCGCGGGCTTCTGGTCATCAATGTCCTTTCCGCTCCCGGCTCGGGCAAAACGACGCTGATTGGCGAAACCATCCGCCGGCTCGGCCCGCGCCTGAAGACGGCCGTCATTGTCGGCGATCTGGCGACGGACAACGACGCCCGCCGCCTGCGCGATTCCGGCGCGCCGGTGGTGCAGATCAACACCGGCACGGTCTGCCATCTGGAAGCGGACATGGTGGCCCGCGCCGTCAAGCAACTGGATTTGACCGGGCTGGACCTGCTCATCATCGAGAACGTCGGCAATCTGGTCTGCCCGGCCAGCTATGATTTGGGCGAGGACCTGCGCATCGTGCTGTTGTCGGTCACCGACGGCGAGGACAAGCCGCTGAAATATCCGCCCATCTTCCACCTGGCCAACGCGGTCATCGTCAGCAAGCTGGACCTGGAGCGGGCCTGCGACTTCAACCGCGAGGCGGTGACGGCGAATATCCGGCACATTGCACACCACGCGCAGTTGTTCGAGTTATCCGCCAAGACCGGGACCGGGCTGGATGCCTGGTGCGACTATCTGGTCCGCCAGCACGAGGCTGTCAAACACCGCGATCCGCTGTAATCGGCGCGCCCTTTCATGATTCCCTCTGAACCTTGAGCACAAGGGACGGCCATTTGCCTTTGGAGATGGGTGAAACCAGGCTGCGGAGAGTGGGGTGAATTCAGCGACGGTCATAGACCGCCGCTACAGAAAGCGGGGACCGAAACCAAACTGCGATGGGCGGGGTTAAATCCTGCACGGTGCGGCCGGCAGAGGGCAATTCGTGAACAACATTGTAATCATATAAACCCGCCTTTTGCCTTGTTCACGCCGCGCTGGAAAGAGAGCAGTTATGAAGAGCAAAATCACCCGCAAAACCGGGTTCACCCTGGTCGAAATCATGATCGTGGTGGCCATCATCGGACTCCTGGCGGCCATCGCCATCCCAAACTTCGTGCGTGCGCGCCAGGTCGCCCAGATGAACACCTGCATCAGCAACCTGCGCAACATTGACGATGCCAAGCAGGAATGGGCGCTGGACCAGCGCAAGCAGAACACGGACACGCCGCTGGGCAGCGATCTCCAGCCCTACTTGGGCCGCACCGCGGCCGGGAGTTTGCCGTCCTGTCCGGCGGACGGGGCGCAGACCTTCGCCACCAGCTATGCTCCGCAAAGTGTGGGGGCCAAGGCGGTCTGCCTGATCGTCCCCGCAACGCACGTCCTGCCATAACCGGCCCGGAGAGCCGTTGCGGACGGGGGGAAAAAACAGGGCGCGAGAGCGCGCCCTGTCAGTTTCTCTGCTCCTTCGTGCTCAGTGCGGGTGCGCTGCGCTGGAGGCCGGGTTGGTGTTTTCCGACGGACGGGAAATGGGCCGCGTGGGCTGTGTGGGCGTGGATGGCGTCCGCACCGGCACCGCCGTGCGATTTTGCTCATCGTAGAGGGCGGATTCCTTTTCCAGAAGCTGGGAGATCAGGAACAAAATGAACAAAATCGCGCCCAGGGGAAGGCCCAGGTCAACCAAGACAACGGGCCGGGCATGGCTGAAGCCGATGGCAAATTCCAGGACAGACAGGCTCAGAAAGACATATTTCCATTTCAACATTTGTTTCAGCTCCGGTTGAGTGTTTCCGCAACAGGAATGGTCATTGCGGAATTAATACCGGCCAGGAGGGTCGCCCGCAATTGCGGCATATCGAAGAAAGCACGACCCATCCAGCCAGCCCGTGAAAAAGTCAGGGCGCGCCCAAGACGCGCCCTGGTCGCAGTTATTTAATCCAGTAAACTCAGGGGGATAGAGTTGTGGCGTGGCCTGGATGTGCAGTTGTCTGAGAAGAAAGTGTTTGACCGCGACGGCTCGCCCAAGCGCCAGTCGCCGCCACGTTGGCGCGCTGCGCTGCTTCAGGTTGACTACTGCGGCATTTCTCATCATTACCGCACTAACATGGCTCAGGGGCAGGCGCGCGCGCTTCTCCAATTTTGGGAAAAATGCACCCGATTTTGCCCGCCTGAAAACGTCCATTTCGAGTCAAATGCACAACGGCAGGCGTGGGTGAGACGGAATTTTTCAAATTTGGCGGCAACGCCTGTGTCCGGGCCAAAGCGGAACTGGCGTTCCGCACTCCACGACGCTTCGCGTTCCGGGCGCACGGCCGAGGCGCCGACAGGTCGTGGAGTGCGGGCGCGCCAGCGCCGCTTTCCCGCTCATGCCCGCCGTTTTGTCCGGAAACTCATACACAACCTCCTGCGCTTCAGCGGAGATGCAGACGACTTGAAGTATTCTGTCTCACATCCGCGGCAAACCGGAAGGCGCGGTGCCGGCATCCCTGCGCATGGCGGGGGCTCGCCAACGGCCGAAGCAGGCCCGCGGCCCGAGGAAACAAAAAAGGTCAAGCATCCCGCAAAAATGGGGGAGCCTGCCGGCGGGTTCAGCGTCACACTGCTGAAAAAGGATTTTTATGCGACGAGAAGATCGAACCGAAGTTCTGGTGGTGGGAGCAGGCCCGGTGGGCATGTTGACGGCGCTGCGGCTGGCGGAGAGCGGGATCGGGGTCCAGTTGATTGACCAGGAGTCCCGCACCGCCGGGCGCAGTTACGCCTGCGCCTTGCACCCCGGCACCCTGCAATTGCTGGACGAGGCGGGCGTGGCCCGCGAGGCCATCCAACGCGGGCAACGAATCGAAACGGTGGCTTTTTACGAAGGGGACCTGCGGCGCGCGGAAGTCAAGCTGTCCCAGTTGCCGGTGGAGTTTCCCTTTGTGCTGGTTCTGGCGCAAAGCGTTCTGGAAGACCTGCTGGAAAAGAAGCTCAAGGAGCGGGGCGGCCTCAAGGTGCATTGGAACCACCGGCTGGCGGATTTGGCGATGAAGGACGGGGCCGCCGCCGCCACCATCGAAGAGATGGCCCTGGGGGGCAAAGGCTACATCGTGCCGGATTTTGAGATGGAGGTGAAAAAAACCGTGTCCGCCCAGGCCGATTTCGTGGTGGGCGCGGATGGCCAGAATTCCGTCGTCCGGCAACGGCTGGGCATCGCCTGCGAGGAGACGGGGGAGCCGGAGCTATTCACGGTTTACGAACTGGAAACGGAGGCCAAACTGCCGCCGGAAATGAGAATCGTCTTGCACGAACAAACCGTCAGCGTGTTGTGGCCCTTCGCTGAGAACAAGTGCCGCTGGAGTTTTCAATGGTCGCAGGCGGAGGCTCCGGCCGATTTCCCGCAGAAAGACCGCAACCGGTTCACCATCGCGGAATGTCCCGGCGAGAAAGACAGCCGGCATCAGGTGCAACAACTGCTGGGGGCGCGCGCTCCGTGGTTCCAGGCCGGGATCAAGGCGGTCGGCTGGGGCGCGGACATCCAATTCGAGCATCGCCTGGCGCGGCAATTTGGCCGGGAGCGGGCCTGGCTGGCGGGCGATGCCGCCCATCAGACCGGGCCGGTCGGCATGCAGAGCATGAACATGGGCATGCGCGAAGGCGCGGACCTGGCCGCCAAACTGAAACGGATTCTGCGCGACAAAGGTTCGCCGGAGTTATTGGAAGCCTACAATCTGGAACACCGGACGGAATGGGAGCAATTGCTGGGTCTGAAAGGCGATCCCAAAGCGGGCGCCGCGACCGGCGCCTGGGTCCGCCAGCATGGTGGCAGGCTGTCCCCATGCCTCCCAGCCCTGGGCCGGGACCTGACCTTGCTCCTGCGCCAGTTGGGACTGGAATTTGAGTACGCCGGCCTGCCGGAGGTTTCCGCCTTGAGATGAGGGCGGCGGTCCGTGTTGTTTTTGCCGCGGCCGGTGCCGGTCAAACACGCGGTGGATTTGAGGCCGTCCGCTCCCATGCGCTTCGCGTATGTTGGCGGAAACTTGACCACATCTGACGGCCAAAAATGGCCAGCAAATGCCAAGGATGGTGTGGCTGCGGTGAGGGCGTCCGGGTAGCTTGAAGTTGAATATTATGAGAATTAAACCCACGGCAGAAGCCGGCCAGGTGCTCGTACAACTGGACCGGAAGGACGATGCTTTGCTGGAGCAAGCCGCCGCTCTGAGCCGTGGGCCGGCCGCCGCGGTCCGCCTGAAAACAATTCTGGTTCCGGTGGATTTTTCGCATTGCACCCGGGAGGCGCTGGATTTCGCGGTGTTGTTGGCGCGGCAGTTCGGCGCGAGCCTGGCGGTTCTTAATGTCATCACTCCCTATTACGCGGTGGATCCTTACGGGATGAATCCCCCGGGCGACTTCGAACCCGATCTGCTGTCTTGCGCCGACAAGCAACTCCATCACCTGGTCCGCTCGACGCTGCCGCCGGAAGTGCCGGCGCAGACGCTGGTGCGCCGGGGCCGTCCGGCCAATGAAATTATTGAGGCGGCCAAGGAGCTGGACGCCGATCTCATCGTCATCCCCACCCACGGGCACACGGGCTTGAAACACGTCGTCTTTGGGAGCACGGCCGAATATGTCGTCCGCCATGCCGTGTGCCCCGTGCTCACGCTACGGGCCAAAGGACAGAAACCGGAGGAATAAATATGTCCGCAAAACTGTGTGTTGTCGAAGAGACCAGGGAAATGCGCGCGCCGCAGGCCGACACGGCCTCTGGTTGCACCCGCGATTTTCTGGGCAATCGGTTTGTCTATGTCGTGATTTCGGCCCGGGCGCGCGGCCTTTCCATCGGGCTGAACATGAACCCGGACAAGATGTGCAACTTCGATTGCGTTTATTGCGAGGTCAACCGCGAGGCGCCGGCGGCCGGGCGCGAACTGGAGGTGGGCGTCATGGCGGAGGAATTGGAGAAAACCCTGGTCCTGATTCATTCCGGGGAAATTCGCCACCTGCCGGGTTACGCCACGTTGAACGCCGACTTGCTGCGATTGCGCCATGTCGCTTTCAGCGGCGATGGGGAACCGGCCCTGTGCCCGAACTTTGCCGAAGCGGTCCAGGAAGTGGTGCATGTGCGGGCGCGGCGCGTGCTGCCCTTTTTCAAGCTGGTCCTCATCACCAACGGCACGGGCCTGGATTTGGACCCTGTGCAGGAGGGCCTGCGCTACTTCACCCGCGAGGACGAAATCTGGATCAAGCTCGACGCCGGCACGCAGGATTACATGGAGCGGATCAACCGGAGCGAAATCCCGCTGGATAAAGTCATGGAAAACGCCTGGCTGATTGGCCGCAAACGTCCCATCATCATCCAAAGTTTGTTCCCCCTCCTCGGCGGATGGGAGCCGCTGCCGGAGGAGATTGACGAATACATCCAGCGCCTGCAGGAACTCAAGAAGGGCGGGGCGATGATTTCCCTGGTGCAGATTTATTCGGCGACCCGACCGGCGGCGCACCCCGATTGCGGGCACATCCCACTGCAAAGTCTGGCCCGCATCTGCCGCCGCGTCAAAGCCGAGACCGGATTGCAAGCGGAAGTGTTCTGAATGACAGGGCGTCCCCCGGTCAAAACCAGAGCCTTTGCCACGGCAGCGTATGAACACCGCCTCTGACCCCGCCCCGAACCGGCTCCAGGAAAACGGCCTTGCGACCAAACCAATCATCCCGCCCCAACGCCCGGGACAAATTTAACGGCGCATTCTGGTGGGGACCGATTTCTCGCCGGCTTCCACCCCGGCCTTCGAACAAGGATTAAAGCTGGCCAGGCAGAACAGGGCGGAGCTTCTGATCGCGCATTCCTACACCCCTCCCGGCTGCATCAGTTTCATGCGGCCGGAGGCTTACGGCGAATGGGAAAAGCAGTGCCGGACGGAGGCGGAGAAACAAATCGGCGCGCTCATTCAAGAGGCCCGCAAGGAAAAGGTGAAGGCCCATATGCTGATGCTCTCAGGACTTGCCGATGACGCCATCGTGGAAGCGGCGAAACAACTGGGGGTTGACCTGATCGTCATCGGCACCCACGGCCGCCGGGGAGTATCGCGCTTTTTCCTGGGGAGCGTGGCCGCGCGTGTGGTGGCGCGCGCTCCCTGCGCTGTCCTGACGGTGCGCTCCTCCAACCGCGCATCGCGCCGTCGCTGAAAGCGTTTCTCCTCTCTTAATTAATCCTAATCCCCGATTTTCAGGCCAGCATGGCGGTGGAGGAGATTAAGATTAGAATTAGGATTAAGAGCAGAGGCCCAAAGAAATGAAATGCGCCACCCGCCCGGGGCGCTCAAGCTGAAACCAACTGTCCCCGGTATTCCGTCGGCGATTGTCCCATGATTTTCTTAAACACGCGGTTGAAGTGGGTCAAGGACTGGAAGCCGACTTCGTAGGCGATCTCACTCACGCGCAGGTTGCGGTTGAGCAGGAGATTCTTCGCCTTTTCCACGCGGATGCGCGAGACGTAGTCGGTAAAATTCAGGCCGGTGGACTTTTTGAACATTTTGCAGAAATAAAAGATGCTGGTGTTGACCGCTTTGGCCACCTGGCCCAGCGACAGGTCTTCGGCCTGGTTCTCGTGGATGAATTGCCGGGCGCGGGTGATGGCCGGCGGCTCGGTGTTTTCGCGCTGGACCAGAATCTGGTTGCTCACCATGGAAATATGTTGCGCAAAAATCCAGAGCAGCTTCACCACCCCGTCGTGCTGCCGGGACGAAAGCACTTTCGTGCCGAAATAAGCCCGTTTGAGGCGGTCGGCTTCAATTCCCATCCCCCAGTCGGACACCAGGCGGGAGGTGTGTTTGAACTGGGTTTCCGTCGGCCTTTTGCGAAAAATCTGGCCGGTTTGGAGAAAGCCCACCAGCCGCTCCCCCGTGCGGATCGGCACCGCCGTGTCACTCAGTCCCAACTCGCAGGTCAGGGTTTGCGGTTCCTGCTGGGCATGGTCGGAAAGCCGTTGCTGCAGGCGCAGGCAGGCGGCGCACGAGCGGCTTTTGGCGGACATCATGGCGCAGAACGGGTTCTCGTGCCGTTTGCCGCGATGCGGCAACTGCCACGATTCGACCGGCCGCAAGGAAACCGGCAGGCCGGTCGTCTCGCTGAAGGCCCGTTCATAATCCTGGTAAATCCTCGAATGGGTCAGCGACTGGACCAGGTCGGCCCCTTCCCGGGCAAAATCATCGTGGTGGCTGGCCGTCATCGCATGAAATTGAGCAGATTTTGATTTCATGCCGACAAAATAAGCAAAGCTTGTGGCCGCGACAATTGGGGGCAAACCCAAAGCCACCTTGGTAAAAATAACTATCCAGACTAGGGATTTTCCCTAGGTTATTTCCGTAAAAGATAATTCCTGGTGGTCTTCCAAATCATCGCGCCGGAAAATGCAACCAGGGCGGATCCACCCTTTTTTATCGCGCCAATTCGGCGCACGGCTCAGCCCGCCCTGCGCCGCAGTTGGAAAATGGCGTCAGGTTTTTGGGTTTGTGCCATCGTGCCGGGGTGGCTGGTTTTCAGGATGGCCGCTGCTTTCCACCCAGGTCATTTCATCGAGATCGAGGAATCTTCCGCCGCACTGGCATTGGGTTTGGCCATCGTTTATTTTTAACCGGTGGCATTTTGGGCAAACCACGGTTCTATCCCTGTTTTCGCGCCGGCGATACACCCAATACCCTGCTCCCAGCACCAGCCCCGCCACCGCGACCTTGCGGAAGGCGTCCGGCACAAGCCGGGGAATCGGCAGAACCAATCCCCATAGATTCCGGCCATGCCAGGCCGGGGAGGTGGCGACCACATAGAGCAACACCGCCCACACCAACACCGCCGCCAGGATTTTGCGCCGCCGCCGGATTTTTTTCCACGCGCGTTTTTCAGCATCTGTTCTTTCGCGCCACATCTGTTGGAAACAGGTTCAGCCGGACATCCCAATCCGCTGGTGCATCGAAGCACTTTGGAAATTTAATCCAGGCGCGCCGGGGCGTATAGCAGGTCATTTACCAAACTTATGGCAGGCTTTTACCAAGGAATGTTGTAGGGTGTTGCCTCTCAGGAGGACCCTCCCTATTGACCGCCCAGTGGAAAGTCTCCTCAGACTATCCAGCAGGCTTGTGATGGCAGGGCACTGAAGTCTTGTCTTTTCGTGCTCGCTGAGGGCGGGCGGCTTTGGCACAAAGCCCGCACCTGAGCCGTTTGTTGTTTGGCGGCACAGGGAGACAACTGGGGGTTTGATGGACGCAGCGCTGCCCTAAAAGCGGACATTGGCATGGGATCACTGGACAAGCGGGCGCCAGCTTGCCGGGAGCTTTTGCCGCCTGGGCCGGTCATCCACGGGGGAAACGCCGCGGAATCCTCATTCCTGACTTCGCAAAAGGACTGGCATCACTTCTGCTATAGTTTTTTAGTGTATCATTGTCGTGATTGCAAAACGGCAGGCTGGCAGCATTAGAAAAATCGGGCAAACGCCATCATATTAACCGGCTGCTGGCTTTTATTAACAACCTAACAAACGAAAGGTCAGTCAAACTATGAAAATGAAAGCAAAGAAACAGGGTGGGTTCACGCTCGTCGAAATCATGATCGTTGTCGCCATTATCGGCCTCCTGGCCGCCATCGCGATACCGAACTTTGTTCGCGCCCGCACCACCTCGCAGACCAATGCCTGCATCAGCAACCTCCGCATCATTGACGGAGCCAAGGGCCAGTGGGCCTTGGAAGTCCACAAGCAGAACTCGGATACTCCCGCCGGCACCGACATCCAGCCCTACATGGGCCGCGGGTCCGCCGGGGAACTGCCCGTTTGCCCGAATGACTCGGCGCAAACCTTCGCCACCAGCTACAGCCCCAACAATGTTGGCACCAAGCCGACTTGCAGCATCGTCCCGGCTACACACAGCCTGCCGTAAGGCAACTCTTCTGTCTCGATCGCTGAGATCGAGACGACCCAGGCCCGGAAGAAATTCCGGGCTTTTTTATTGGTATCTCACGGCCGGCGGGCAGGGGGCTGCGGCTGGCCGCTGCACTTGCGGCGGATATATATGAGTTGGCTTCCAGCCTTTGCGTGTTCGCGGTCGCGCAGCGCTTCCGGCACAAAGCCCGCAGATGAATCGTTGGTTTGCGTCCGGCTCTGTTCGCTTAATGTGCGGGAAATGTTTCGGGGATTGAATCGGTTAAATTGGCGTCCCGGCAAAATCGTGCTTGACCTGCTGGCGGAAAATGGATAGGAGTGGGTTGTGGTCACCCAGAAGCAATCTCGTGGCGCGGCCCGGACGCGTGGTTCGCGCAAGACGAGAAGGGCTGCGGCCCGGCCGCCCTCTGACCGGGTTCCCAACATCCGGGATGTGGCCCGGCGGGCCGGTGTTTCGACCGCCACCGTTTCCTTTGTGCTCAACGAGGCCCAGCGCCACCGCATCCTCCCCAGGACGCAGCACCGGGTGTTTGAGGCCGTCCGGGAGTTGAACTACTCTCCCAACGTGCTGGCGCGCAACCTGGCGGTGGGCCGCAGTCATATTTTAGGGGTCATTGTCTCGGACATCAGCAATCCGTTTTTCCCGGAGATTGTGGCCGCCTTTCAGGAAGCGGCCAATCTGAACGAGATGGAAGCCATCGTGATGAACACCAATTACGATGCGCACCGGACCAAGGCGAGCGTGAACCGGCTGCTGGCCTTGCAGGTGCCCGGCGTGGCCATTCTCACCTCACAGGTAGATCCATCCATTGCCAGGGCGCTGGCCTCGCGTGGGATTTGCGCGGTTTATCTGGATTTGGGCCGGGCGGAGCGTTGCGTCAGCAATATCGCGGTGGATTACGAACAGGGAATCACCACCGCGCTGGAACACGTCCGGGCCTTGGGACATGCCCGCATCGGATTCATCGGCGGTTCCCCGCACCTGCCCTCCTCCCAGATGCGAAAAGCGGCCTTTGTCGCCGGGGCGGAAAGGGCCGGCGGCCTGGAGACGATGGTGGTGGATTCCGATTTCACCGTGCAGGGGGGTTATATGGCGTGCGCCAAACTGCTGGCGGGGCTAAGGGCGACGGCCATTCTGGCGGCCAATGACCTGATGGCCATCGGGGCCATGCATGCGGCCTACGACCGCAAGATCCTGATTCCCGGGGATTTGTCGGTGGTGGGTTTCGACGACATCCGTTTCGCCCAGCACACCCTGCCGCCGCTGACCACCGTGGCCATTCCTCGCAGCGAGATTGGGCGGCTGGCCTTCCAAACCCTCCACGCCATGATGACCGATCCAGCCAGGATGGGTTTCGAACACCGTTTGCAAACGAACCTGATTGTCCGGGATTCCACCGCCCGCGCCGCCGACTCGCCGCCCGTCCGCAAGCAAAGAAGTTTTGAGGGCGCGCCGGCGCCCTCCCGGCCGGTGAGCGCCGGCGTCTCCGATGGTCCTGCGCCGGGCTGATTTGCGCCCGCGGCAGGCCGCGGGGAGGGGGGCCTTGCGCCTTCCCGCCATTAAACCGGTTAAATCAGGTCAAATTTTTATGAAAAAAGTGCTTGCGTTATTCTTCCGGTTCTGTATTCTCCTGATTTATGACCACCAAGAAAGTCACTGCGGGCAGGCGTCCCGGCGCTTTTAGACCGCGGTGTTCTGCCTCGCATTTTGACGTTCTTGCTCTTGAGTCACCCATTTCGCGGCTGCGCAGCCGGTAACGAAGTAAAAGTGCCATAAAAAGAAGCCATCACGAACCACCATCTTTACCCGTCAACCTCCTTTTAAGTCATTATGAAAACCCAAATCAACCAAATCAGCAAGAAAATCACCACAACTTGTTTCGTCCTGCTCGCCAGTCTGGCGGTTTCCCAAGCCGCCAACGGCACATGGCTTGGAACCGGGGGCAGCACCTGGGCCAATGCCGCCAACTGGAGTGCCTCGCCTGTGCCGGGGTTCGCCGACACGGCCACCTTCAACGGCACCGGCAGCGGCAACACGCTCATTGATCTGGGGGGAGGGGTTACGGTCAGCAACATTGTCTTTGATACGGCCACGGTGGTGCCCTACACGATTGGCGCGGGGGCGGCCGGCAGCCAGACACTGACGCTGAGTGACGGCGGCGCGGTGGAGTTGACCGGGACGGTCACCGCCAACCAGTTGTTTGACGCCAACATCGTGCTGGGGACCGGGGTAGCCACCAATTATCTCATCACCAACGGCAGCACGGCCACCCTGACGTTCGCGGCGGGGACGCTCATTGGGGGCGGCACCGGAGGCACGGCGGGGGCCAAATTTCTGACCAATTCCGGCAACATTACCATCGCCGGCAACCTGACCAACGGGGGCGCGACCTCATTGAGCTTGCAGCAGGAGGGCACGGGCACGCTGACGCTGACCGGCACGAACACTTTCACCGGCCCCATTGGCATCACCGGCACGCTGACCATCGGCGGGGCGGGTCTGCTGGGAACCAACGTTTATGCGGGCAACATTACCGACAATGGATTGTATAACTTCAACAGTTCGCTCAGCCAGACCAATTCGGGAGTCATTTCCGGGACCGGCGGTCTGACCGTCAACGGCCCCGGCGCGCTGGTGCTTTCCTCCTCCGAGACCTTTAGCGGAGCAACCACGGTCAACGGAGGGGTGCTTGTTCTCCAAAATGGCGGTTCGGCTGGATGCCTGGCGAATTCCGCCATCACTGTGGGCAGCAGCGGTGTATTGGTTTTGAACGCCGGCGACGCGCTGGGATATGGCAATAACAATCCGATCACGATTTCCGGCATCGTCATGAAGACCAACAACCAGTCGGAAACCTTGTTTCGCCCCATCACCATGTCCGGCGGCACGCTGACCGCCTCAACCAACGGCGGGGAAAATTTTAATTTCTTCGGAGGCTATATTCAAACGGTCACCGGCACGGCCAGTATCATCACCGGCACCGGACAGTTCGGCTTGCGAACCACAGGCACCTTCTTCAGCAATGCGGCCAACAGCACGCTGACAATTGAGATGCCGGTTCGCCAATATTCGGGTGGCGTGCCGCTGGTCCAAATCGGCCCGGGCAACCTTGTTCTGACCGCGACCAACACCTTTACCGCCGGCATCACCATCAGCAACGGCACAGTCACCGTCGCTCCCACCGGCCGGTTGAACAGCGGCGCCAATTATGCCGGCGCCATCATCAACTATGGCACCTTCACCTTTAGCGCCCTGAACGACCAGGGTTTCACGGGTAACGTCACCAATACGGGAACCATCAACTTCAACGGCACGGGCAACGTGTTCGACTCTGGATTCATTACCAACATGGGAACGATCGTCTTCAACAGCCCCGGCAACCAGACTTT
>JBEKVM010000128.1:0-15925 GCA_049513975.1 Verrucomicrobiota bacterium
GTGGAAGAGGGTAGGTCTGCACCAAACCCAATTTTGAAGAAAAATCCGCCTCCTTCCCTCGTAAGCCTGTTGCCGAAGGGGTCAAAATAACTTAAAACCGCCCTCCAGTAGAGAAAGTCGGGCTAATCAAACTGGCGGAGAGGGGGGGATTCGAACCCCCGGTACAGTTTTACCCGTACAACGGTTTAGCAAACCGCCGCATTCGGCCACTCTGCCACCTCTCCAACTCAAGCCTCCAAGAAAATGTCATATCCTGGGCCAGAGTCAAGATCGGAGCGGCCGCCCTGATCTTCGCGCTTACGCTGCCCGTCTCTTCGCGCAATGCTCGGGACAATGCTCAGCACGATTACGTGCAGCGCGGCCATCACCACAACGAAGCCCGCCACGCGGTTGCCTCTCATGCATGATTGACAGAATTGACTTGGAAAGCAGGTTTCCCGGTCGTTGGTGATTTGGCTCCCCCGTCCTCCGCCGGGCTGGCCGACTGCCTTTTAGCCACCACCCCGGCTTAGCCGAGGCGATGCATCACTTGGCCATCGCGTCCTGCAATTTATGCGTGCTGTTGCGGCGCCGGTTGGGCCAGTTTTTAATGCCTTGTCTAATTTTTCCAACTCCGCGACAGCGGACAACCCAAACCAACCGCGGCCTCATCGCGGGACGGTGGCTCTGATCTGCAACCAGCGCAAATCGGTGTAGGGCGGGCTCGCTGCTTGAAAGTTGGCTACGGCTTTGGCCAGTATCGCCTGGTCCGTCCATTTCTTGATTTCAGCATGGTCATCGGCGAAAATAAAGCCGCAAGCATTGAGATGGTAGGTGGCGGGAACATCTATCCAGACGTTTTGGTTGCCCGCGACGGAAGAGTAAGGAGGGCTCGAATAACCGGGGTCAACCCCAAAGTAGCCGTCATTGATGGTGTTGGGATTCTCGTCCAGCAGCACAAAACAACTGGCATTGCCCATTCCCCCGGTGCTGATATCGGCCATTTTCCTAAACTCCCTGCCTTGAGCTGTGCCGCCCGGTATCTGGTTCCAAGGGTCTTGGTCCGGGTTCATCCAGCAGTTCATGGACACGCTACGCGCTCTGGGCAGTGCGGTGTTGCCTGACTGGTAGGTCGAAGTGTCCGCCGGACAACGGTAAACAGCTAGGTTCCCAACATAAGGCCACAGCACTCCGTTCGTGATGTCCTCCGCATAATCGGGAGTTGCGCCATCCACCCAGCCGGTTCCACCCGCCGTGGAAGCGACCGGCGCCAGTTTGTCGCTATTATCATTCGCGTAGGTGTACCAGCCCAAGCCAAGTTGCCTGAGATTGCTCTGGCAATTGATGCCTTGGGCCTTCTTCTTGGCATTGGCCAGAGTGGGCAACAACAGGGCCGCCAAAATGGCGATGATGGCGATAACGACCAACAATTCAATCAACGTAAAGGCTTTGGGCGTGCGTTTCACAAAACCAGGCTTCATTTCATAAAATTCTAGTTGGAAAAAATCCAGGTGTCACGAAACAATTATGATGAATTTTGTTCGATAAGCGGCTGAGTTTCTTGACGCGGAGAGGCTCTGGCAGAGGCTTGGAATCAACGGCGCAAGTGGTCTTCAGCGGGCGAGCCAGCCGCCGTCCAAGTTCAGGATGGCGCCGTTGAGGTAATCGGAATCGGAGGAGGAGAACGTGCAACGAGCAACTGTTCCAACTCTTTAAAGAAATCGGGCATTTTGGTTCGACACTAAGCTCAAACTTAACCGTCCCTGCCATATGACCGATCCTCAAATAGGCGTCAACTGTTTTTATTTACTCTGGCGGAGCGGACGCCCTGATCCTCGCCAAGTTCTGCCACACAGGGATTTTGAAGCATGAACTGCCGCAGCGGCGCGCGCCGGCAGGCGCGCTTCCTTCTCAAGCGGGGCGGGCCGGACGGCGCTTCAGCCGCGAGAGCGTGTCCAGCCTGTCCAGACAGGTTTTTGCCTCGCGCGCCAGCGCTTCGCGTTCCGGGCCGCTCAGGCCGCGCGGGTCGAAACGGTGGCCGTAGTGCCGCCGCAACAGTTCCCGCAAAGGGTCGCGCAAATCGGCCAGGGCAGGCTCCGCCAGCGCGCGCCCCAGCCAGTCCGAAAGCGGTTCGCTGGACTGGCGCGGCACGCCGCGCACCGCCAGTTTGCGTTCGAGCTGGTAGAATTCGGAGTCCAGCCCCGGCCAAAAAATCGCGGCGGCCGATTTGCCGGTGTTGGACGGCGACCGCCGCCGGCGTCCGCGGCGGAAAATGATCTGATTGAGCAGCAACGCCAGCACGGGGATGAGCGCCCAGAGGATGTATTGACGCAAGTTGCCCTGTCCCCACCGGATTTTTGCAATTTGAAATCTCGCCCACGACCAGAAGTCCGAAAACCACTGCTTGGAGGAGGCGCGCTTGTTTTCCTCGGCGACCCAGGACGCGGGCGTGGTGTCGAAGTCCTCCCAGATTTGCCTGGGCGCATTCCAAACCAGACACCAGGCATGGGCGTCGCGTTCGCGCACCACGTAGCCGCGGCCGGAGGGTTCGTTGACGGCATAACCCACGGCGTAGCGGGCGGGAATGCCCAGTTCGCGCAAGAGCAAAACCGTCGCGGTGGCAAAGTATTCGCAGTGACCGCTGCGGCTTTGCAAAAGAAAGCGCGACAGCGCCGTTTCGTTGCCGCGCGCCGCTTTGTCCGCTCCAAGCCAGGTGCTGTAACTGAATTTGGCGTCAAAAAACTGCCGCACGGCGAGAATTTTCTCCCGTTCGGTCGCGCCGGATATTTTCAATTCAGAAATGATTTGGTCCAAGGCGGGAGCTTCGTTGGTCGGCACGGTCGAATCCAGACGGTTGGTCGTGGCATCGGGCGGCGAATCGAAAGTCGCGCCCGGGCCGTAGTGCGCGTCGAACATCACCAGCCCCAGACCGGCGGCCAGCACCGCGCCGGCATTGTTCGTTTTCAGCGAGAACACCGGCAGTTTTTCCAGACGGCTGCTGCCGCTCGGCAACGGGAGCAATCCTTCCGGGTCGCCCGTCTCCTTGGAGCGGCCGTCCAGGTAAGAAAAAATGGCCGCGGTGGAGGTGTTGGTTTTGCCGGGCCGCAGCGTCCAGGCAGAATCGTTGCCCTGCTCGTGCGAAAGGTTGGCGAAATCGCTGCGCGCGCCGCCGGAAAACCAGGTGGGTTGGTCTGCCTGAGACTGATAATGGCGGTAACTGGCCTCGCGCAAGTAAACCGGCGGCGTGCTGCCGGCTTTTGGCTCCAGCCGGATGACGATGCGCGCCGACAATTTCAATTTCCCAATCCGGCCGATGGCCGTCATGCTCTGGGATGGGTCGGTCCGTGGCCGCAGAAAACCCGCCAGCCACTGTGCGTTGTAGCCTTCCACCAGGCGTACTAATTGGCCGAGGCCGCGCTGGCCGTAAAAGCCAAGCCCAACGGCCGCGGCCAGGGCGGCCATCCAGACCAGAAGCCCAAAACGCCGCGACCGCAGCGGCCACAAGGCCCACCCGATCAGAACCGCTTGCCCCCAAAAATAGGAGTGCGTCCCGGCGTTGGTGTGAATGCCGGCGGAAAACAAGCAGACGATGAAATACGGAAACGACACGTCCATATACGGTTCCGGCCCCGCGCCCCCTTGCCGCTGGCGGCGGACGAACCATGAAAGCGCGGACAACGGAACGGACTCGCGTTCGCTATACATTTGCGCCGCGACGAGCAGGACAAACGCGATCGGCAGCCAGCGAAGAAACGAGGTGGCGGACGTGCCGAAGTAGGTCGTCGCCGCGGCGGCGGAAGGATGCAGCAGCCCGCCCAATCCGCCGCCCGCCTGGTTCGTGGTGAAAACATAAACGATCAGCGCGAACGCCAGCAGCGCGCAAAAATTCCAGATGCGGCGAAAATCCTGCACGGTCACATCCCAGCGCGCCGGGACGAACCGCGCGCTCTCCAGCACGATTCCCATGATCGCGCCGGCCGGAAGAAATCCCGATTGCCAGCCCCAGAACAAGAGCGCGGCCAGCAACAGGAACGGCGGCGCCTTGGCGCGGCGGACCGGGAAGGTGGGAGGGTTCCGCGTCATTGCAACTCCCCCAGTTGCCGCTCAATTTGCCCGATTTCAAGAACGTGAAAGTTTTCCGGCTCGTCCCGCATCGGCCCGGCCTCCGGTTTGTTTTCCCCGGCCCGCGCCACCACCAGCACGAGCAGGGGAACGCCCAGGGCGCGCAAGCTTTTCACCAAATGTGCCCTGGCCTCGTCCCAGCGTTGCAACACGCAAATGCAGCCGCTCACGGCGGAAATGTGGTTGAGCACCAGATGTTCCAGCGCGGCAAATTCCTTGTCGGCGCAATTCTTGACCGAAGCCAGAATCTCCAGCATTTGATCCACATGCGCCAGTCCGCGGCCGGCGGTGAAGCAATAGGACTGGTTGCCGACAAAGAGCAGATCCAGCAGCGACTCCTGCGTCAGCACCGTGCAGGCAAACGAGGCGGCGACGGAAACGGCCTCCTCCAAAATTTCGCTGTTGGGTTCGTCGTCAAACGTGTCCAGCACGAGCGCGTGCCGCACAAAAAATTCGTCCTCGAACTCCTTCACGATCGGTTTGCCCGCCTTGGCCCAGCTTCGCCAGTGAATGTGCCGCAACGGATCGCCGTGACGATATTCGCGCAGCGCGACGAACTCCTCGCTGCGCCCGACGTTGGCGGCCAGCGCCACCCCGCCCTCTTGATAGCGGAACGCGCCGGGCAGCGCGATGGGTGGAATGGCATAACGCCTGGGCAAAATCAATACCGTCTGCGGAGCGGAGATTTTGACGAACGACCGGAACAATCCCAGCGGGTCGGGCCGCGCCAGCGTCACCCCGGTGAAACGCAAAATGCCGCGCCGCAACGGCAGGACTTCAACCGGCGCAACAGCCTCGCCGCCGGCGGGCAGGGGCGGCACTTCCGCCTCTTTCACATTGGCCAGGCGGAACGGATTTTTCCGGCGCGGTTGCGTCAGGCTGAAGGGGCGGACCCGCCTGGTTTCGGCCAGTTGAAAGGCCAGCCATTGCCGGAAAACCGGGCGCGGGTCGGCCAGATCTTCCAGCAAGGTCAGGCCAGCCTGGGTTTTGCCCGTCAGATTTTTTATCAACACGCGGTAGTGCAGCGGCTGGCCGGCCGTGCCGAACCGGGGCAGCAAATGCGTCGCGGAAAAGGTGGCGCGGAAGAAAAGGCTGCCTGCCAGGGCCGGCAGGAGAAACGCCAGCAACAGGGCAAACGATTGATAGGTGACGGTGTTTTCGACGTCCGTGCTCACCGCGGCCGCGACCAGGATTCCGCCCGCCACGCACAGCCCCGCCCGCGTGAACCGCCGGCGCGACCAATACCACAGGCCGCTGCTGACGCGGTAAATCCAGTAAATCGGCTTGTAAATTACCTTTGGAGGATCCGGGACCTGAATAGCCAGCGCCTTCTCTGGAGTCAAAGTTGCGCTTAGCTTTCGGAATGCAAAAACCCTGGTTCCCGGTATGGCCGTGCCGGAGTTTGTTCGTTCATTTTGCATTTTGCATTTTGCATTCGGCATTTTCTTTCTCACGCCGGCACGGGCAATTTTTTGACCGCTTCCTCCACCACGCCCCGCGCCGTCACGCCCGAAAAACGCGCCTGCGGCTCCAGCACCAGCCGGTGCGCAATGACCGGCACGGCCAGCGACTGAATCTGCTCCGGCGTGACGAAATCCGCGCCGTCAAACAAGGCCAGCGCCTGCGCCGTTTTCATCAACGCGATCGAGGCGCGCGGACTGGCGCCGAGCTGGACGCCGCCCGCCGTGCGCGTCGCCGCCACCAAATCCACGGCGTAGCGTTTCAATTCGTCGCTGATGCGCACGTCTTCCACCGCGCGCTTGAGCGCGATCACGTCGGCCAGGGTGGCGACCGGTTTCAAGGAGTCGAGCGGATGGTTGTGTTGCTGCGCCGTCAGGATGGCCACTTCCTCTTCCGGCTGGACGTAGCCCAGCACGAATTGCATGGCAAAGCGGTCCATCTGCGCCTCGGGCAGCGGATAGGTCCCGCGAAACTCCACCGGATTTTGCGTGGCGATGACAAAAAACAATTCCGCCAGATTGCGCCGTTCCCCCTCCACGCTGACCTGCGCTTCGCCCATCGCTTCCAGCAAGGCCGATTGCGTGCGCGGCGAGGCGCGGTTGATTTCGTCCGCCAGCAAAATATTGGTGAAGACCGGGCCTTCGTGAAAATGGAACTCCTGGTCCCGCTGGCTGAACACCGACACGCCCAGGATGTCCGACGGCAGCAAATCGGGCGTGAACTGGATGCGTTTGAACTGGGCGTCAATCGAGCGGGCCAGCGCCTTGGCCAGGGTCGTCTTGCCCGTGCCGGGGAAATCATCCAGCAGCACATGCCCGCCGCCGGCCAGCGCGGCCAGCAACTGGCGCGTCGGCCCGGCCTGCCCGCGCATGACTTTGGCGATGTTTCCCGCGATCTTCCGGCAAGTTTCCCGCGCCGCTTCAAGAGAATTAGTTGTCATGACATGTATTGGCAATTAGAACCACGCCGGCGGCAAAAGGTTTCCGCGTCTTTTCAGGGCGCTGGGGAAATTATTCATGCCGGCCAACATAACAAGCCGGGCTCTCCACCGCGAACAAAATCAAACCAACAGTCGCCCCCGTCGCGCTCCGTTGGCACCCAAAGTTCGACGGGGTGGTGCGTCCCTGGTTTGCCTGAGAACTTGCCCATTGAAACTTATCACCGGAAAGGAAATATTCGCCCCATGTTCAAAGCCGAACAAATCAGAGAATTATTGACCGCCAAGGATTTCAAGCCGTTCGTCATCCATCTCAGCGATGGGGCGCATTACGAAATTACAAATCACGACATGGTTCTGGTCGGGCGCAACGACATTCATATCGGCATTGGCCTGGACCAGGTTGGCATCGCCGAACGCTTCGTCCGTTGTGCCATCATGCGCATTACGCGCATCGAAGACCTGCAAGCCGCGTAACCTTCCTTCACCAGTTCCCTCCCGGAATCCGTGATCCGCGGGCCGCGAATCGGGGGTCACATCTAAACATTCGACATTTGAATTTCCTTTCGACAGAAAAGTAGAATGTTTAGATGTGGCCCCAATGGTCTTCATTTCCAGTGACAGAGCCAGCCCCGCGCCTCCACCCTCAGCGGCTGCCCATTGAGCACCACTTCTGCCGGCGCATCGTTGAAATTCTCCACCACCCATCCTCCCCGGGTGAATAAATAAAGCGCCACCCGGTTCGGCGCTTGAAAGGCCGTGCCCAGCGCGCCCAGCAACGGCGCGCGCAGCTCGTCCAACCGCGCTTGCGGCAGCGTCAGCAGGGATGCCGGCTGCCCTTTCACGGCCAGCACGGAGACGTTGGCCGCCTCCAGGTTGACCCGGCCCGCCAGGCGCCGCGCCAGACCGTCTGTCAACAACAACGGCCGCCGGGTTTGGATGAAATCGCCCAGTTCCGCCGCCAGGTTGGTGTCGGCCAGGGCGTCAACGGAAAGGAAGGCGGCCGGGGCATTGGTGGGGAATTGATGGCAGGGCGCCAGCGGCAGGCCCATCATTCCAACATAATCGAAGACGCACCGTTCCCCCTGTGGACTGCTGTTGGGCGGTTTGTAAGCGGCCAGGCCCGCCGGCTCGCGCTGCCGGACCTCGCGCGCCACCGCGAGCAATTCGGGAATGTTGGTTCGCAATGCTGCGATATCCGCCGGTCCGCTATCGTGATGAAGCCCGCTGTAGCAGAACAGCATGGATTCGCGCGCGCCCGCCAGCACGGTCTGCCGGGCTTGTTCCACGTAAGTGTGCTCGGTGGTGCCAAGCCAGTCGTACCAGCCGCCGCCGCACTTTTCGCCTCCAATCCCGCCCAGCCACCGCATCAGAAAATACCCTCCGTACTGCGCCATCCCGCCCCAGTTCTTGTTGGTGTAGTCGCGGGTTTCGGTGCCCACCCAGATGCGATCGAACGCGGAGGTTTCCCGCGCCACGTCGTAGCCGCGTTCCTGGAATTCTTCATACCAATTGGGATATTTGATGATGAGCCGCGCCTTGGGGTTGATGCGCCTGGCCGCGCCCAGCAACCGGTCCTGCGACAGCCGCAGCAGCAATTCACAGCGATAATCCGGCCAGGTGTCGCCGGCGACAGGATAGGTTTTGGGGCCGATGGCGACGGTCCGGCTGGCGCGCCCCGCGTCGCAATTCGAACAAGTGCAATCGGTACACCAGAAGTCGTCAATCATAATCTCATCGAACAGGCCGGCCGCGAATTCGAAGACGGCCTGGAGATGGTCTTGCGTGGCGGGGTCGGTGTAACAGGTCAGGCTCCCCCAACGGCCCGCCGAGGGCTTTCCCAGGCGGGTCGTCGTCACGCAGCCCGAGGCCAGGAATCCCGCCGCCCGGAAACGGTCCCGCGCCCGCGTCAGCGTTGGGCCATCCGCCTGCTGGCCATCGCGGTATTCCTCCAAATAAACTTTGGTCACGGCCGAGGCCTGGCACCATCGGATGGCTTCGGCAATATCGTCCTCCGACGACAAATAGCTGCGAACGCACTGCACAGTGAAAAGCGTGGAAAAGCGGTGGATGTCCGCGGACTTTTGGGCGGAAGTCCACAATTCCGGCGTCAGAGCGGACGCGGCGCCAGCATGCAACCGGGCCAGGCCGGTGAGGAAGGCAATGAGCAACCATCGCATCACCTCGCGCCGCAACGTCCGCCGGCCGGCGGGTGATGGCAGGCCCGCGCGGGAACGAGTTATGAACGTGAAAATGAACGGATCCCGCATAATCGCATGTTTTTGTTTTCTTCCCGCATGGCGCAGCAAGTTCGCCAAGGAACCGGCCCAGCCGCCTTCCCCACGGCTACGGCGCGCCAAGCCCAAGCTTAATCGTTTGACCATCCAGTTCAAGGTCATTCCCGCCAGATCTCATTCCCGCCAGAGCAGTTTAAATAAAGCTGCAGCCGCACGCGGCAAACCAGTTCATCGCATCCCGGCGAGGCTTTATGGCTGCAGTCTTATTGGAAATGCTCCATTTTATTGGAAATGCTCCAATCTTTTTTCTGGACAGATTCAAGGGAGTTGTTAAAATGAGCTTGTCTCACATTGAGGGTTGGCAATGTGGACAAGCTCATTTTTGAAGTGATTAGAGCGGTTTAGATAGAACTGTAACTACAGGAGGCAAACCAGCTCATCGCATCCCGGCGAGGTGACATGGCTGCAGTCTTATGGAAAATGCTCTAACGGGCCGGAATTGGAGGCTGGCATTCCAGCCTGAAGCAGGGCAGTCTTGCTTCTCTGATTGGAAGATGTTTCAAGCCGGGGGTTTTTGAATTTATATTGCCATCATCCAATGGAGCGGATTATGCGCCATTCCAAGTGCATCCAAATGGTTTTCGCGGCGGCCTTTCTTTTGGGCTGCATGGAATCTGCCGTCATCAAGCCGCCGGCCGGCAAACCCTTCGCCGGCTCGCTTGCTTTCAGCCCGTCCGGAGCGGGCGCCGGCGCCAGTGTCATCATCCGGGGGAACAACTTCAGCGCGGCGCCGTCAGGCAACATCGTCTTTTTTGGGGCTGTTCGGGCCTCCGTCGTCACGGCCAGCACAACCCGCTTGCAGGTGACGGTGCCGGCCAGCGCCACCTATGCGCCCATCACCGTGACGGTCAATGGCTTGACGGCCAGTTCCCGCCAGCCTTTCATGCCCACCTTCGTTGGCGATGGCAAGGGCATCCGCCCCACCAGCTTCGTCCGGGCCGCGACCTTGCCCACCGGCGCTTATCCCGTGCGGGTCGTAGTGGCGGATCTGGATGGAGACGGCAAGCCGGACCTGATCGTGGGAAACATCAACGATCACACCATCGGAATTTACCGGAACATCAGCACGGCCGGTTCGCTCTCCTCCGATTCCTTTGCCCCGCCGGTTTTATTGGACGTGCCCGACGGGACCAGCAGCCCCTTTAACCTTGTGGCGGCGGATTTGGATGGGGACGGAAAACTGGACATTATCGCGGCCGACGCCGGCAACAACCTGGTTTCCGTTTTTCACAATAACTGCGTGCCCGGCCACATCACTGCGGACTCCTTTGGCGCGCGGGTGGATTTTGTCACGGGCGCGACCCCGATGGATGTGGAGGTGGCGGACATGGACGGCGACGGCAAGCCCGATCTGGTGACGGCCAACGCGACGGATGGAACGGTTTCCATTTTGCGCAACACCAGTGTCGTGGGCAGCCTGACCGCCGCTTCGTTCGCTCCGAAAATTGACATTGCCACGGGCAGCGGTTGTTTCACGGTGGCGGTGGGGGACTTGGACGGGGACGGCCGGCCGGATCTGGCGACTGCCAACTCCCGGGAATCCTCCGTCTCGGTGCTGCGCAACCTCAGTTCGCCCGGCAGGATCGCCTTTGCGCCCAAAGCCAGCCTCTCCACCTTGCAGGCCCCCTTTCATGTCGCCATCGGTGATTTGGACGGGGATGGCAAGCCGGATTTGTTGGTGGCCTGCTATTATGCCAACTCGCTTTCCGTGTTTCGCAACCTCAGCACCGTGGGAAGTCTGACCGCCGGCTCTTTTGCCTCCAGAATTGATTACCCTCTGTCGGGCCGGGGTCACAGGGCCGCCGTCGGCGATTTGGACGGGGACGGCAAGCCGGACATTGCCGTGGTCACCGAACTGAGCCCCGCGCTTTCCATTTTCCGCAACGTCAGCGCGCCGGGCAGTTTCACCGGCGATTCCCTCGCCGACCGGGTGGATTTTGCCACCGGCCCGAATCCGGCCAGCGTGGCGATCTGTGATTTGGACGGGGATGGCCGGCCGGACATCGTGTTTTGCAACGAATACAACGCCACTATTACCATTTATCGCAACAAAGTGCCCTTTGGGAACGGCGCCTCGGCCAGATAATCCATCCCCTTTTGCAGCGCTGGGTTTGACTGATCTGGCTGATAAATGACTTGAAAATCTATGGAGCAGGAAGAAAATCACAAAAAAGGCCTGCGCTGGTCGTGGGCAAGAAGCCAAATGGGAAATGTCAGTTAGATAGGCTGATTATGGACCATGTCTTGAAAATATGGCGGAGAATGAAATCTGAGATGCTGGCCAGCTACGCTCCGTCGCCGTGCAACAGCCAGGAGCAAACTGCGCATTTTGGGGACAGTTGGCATGATAGTCCTTTTCGGCTGTTGTTACGTTCCACTCAATTACCCAATCCCGCCATTCAAGCCGGGCATATTTATTGAGACACCATGGATGACTTAACTTTGGAAAAAGTCGGACCGGAAAACCTGTCCGAATGCGGAATCGGCTGCTTAACCAACCGGCAGC
Organism: Verrucomicrobiota bacterium; assembly: GCA_049513975.1. Taxonomy (GTDB): domain Bacteria; phylum Verrucomicrobiota; class Verrucomicrobiia; order Limisphaerales; family Palsa-1400; genus JBEKOF01. The sequence continues at coordinate 11,303 of JBEKVM010000128.1, forward strand.
ATCCCGGCTATCAAAGCAAGGTTGACTGGCTGCAGCGCAGTTTTGCGGATGGACTTCGCTTTCTTCTGGCGCGCAATGGCGACGGCCAGCCGCTGGGCTTTCTCGAGTATGTGCCGGGCGAATTCGCGTGGCGGCCCGTGGAGGCCGCCGGATGGCTGTTCGTCCACTGCCTCTGGGTGAATCGGCGTGGGCAAAAGGTGGGCGGGCTGGGCAGCCGGCTAATTCAGGCGTGCTTGGCGGAGGCGCGGCGGCAACGGGCCGTCGGAGTGGCCGCCCTTGTGAGCGACGGCCCGTTGATGGCCGGCCGGCAGATCTTTCTTAAGAACGGTTTTAAACAGATCGAGCAACGCGACCGTTTTCAGTTGGTCATCCATCAACTGAGAAAAGGCCCAGAGCCGCGCTTTCGGGATATTCAAGGCATCGAGCCGAAGGCTCCCGGTTTGCATCTGCTTTATTGCGCGCAATGTCCCATCAACGCCAACTCGGCGACAGGCCTGTCGGAGATGGCGGCCGCGCATGGTTTAAAACTGAAGGTGACCGTGCTGCACACGGCCCAGGAAGCGCAGTCTGCGCCCTCCTACTACGGGGTCTTTAACCTGATGTGGAATGGTCGCCTGCTTGCGGACCATTGTGTGAGCAAGGGGCGATTTAAAAACCTGTTGCACCGGGAGATTTTAATGCATTTGGGCCCGCTGAAACATTGTGCTTTGGATCCATGCAAGCGCTGGGCATAACTGCTTGTTCCTTTCTGCGCTTGCTTTCGCGACTTGTCCCGTTCAACAGCGCCGCATAGAATCAGATAGTGCAGCGGTGAAGTGTCGGAAACTACAACGCTCACGAGCGGGCGAAAATTTTGGCCAGCGTCGCGGTGTCGGCCTCCAAATCAGCGGCAGAGTAATTCAGCGGCACCCCGCGATCCTGGAGAGAGGATCCCGCTTCTTAATTCTGCATTCCTTGTCCGCCGAAGCCTCGGCGAAGGAGGATGCATTCTGCATTTTCTTCAAACCGGGGCTTGACAAAAATTAGAACCTATGATTGAATCGCCCATGTGAGACACGTAGGCACAGTGCGGGGTCCGTTTCGGGAGGGAGCGCCCGGCGCGGGCGCGCAGGGCGCGGCGAAATGCCCGCCCGGCACAACACCAAAAAGAAGGGCGGCCGATTTCAGTTATTTTCACCTAATTTCACCTGGTTTCACCTGGTTTCACTTAATTTCACTTCCCGGCCCAGGGGGGCCTGCCATGCGCTCAACAACATTTCTCCCCAAAACGTCCAATTCGCGGATTGCTCCCATTTTGCATTCTGCATTCCGCATTCTGCATTTTTCATTGTTCCTGGCGTTTTGCCTGCCCGGCCTGAGCGTCGAGGCGGCGGAGGTTGTCTTCTACGTCGTGCCGGCCAGCAATGGCGTTTGGTTCGGCAAGTCGGCCACGCTGTCTGCCGGCGGCAAGGGAGCGACGGCGGGCAGCTTGCCGGCGGTGGTTGAGGCGGTCCGCGCCGCCCGGAAAGGCCTCGCGCCGGGTTCGCCGGCAACCATCTTCCTGCGCGTCGGCACTTACGAGCTTGCCGCGCCGCTGGTCCTGACGCCCGAAGACTCCGGACTGACGGTCGCCGCCTATGGCCGGGAGAAACCCGTCATCAGCGGAGGACGGAGGATCACGGGCTGGAGAACGGTCGCCGGCAAGCCCGGCTGGTGGGAAACCGAAGTTCCCTCCGTGCGGGAGGGCGCGTGGTATTTCCGGTCGCTCTTCGTCAACGGCCGGCGGGCACAGCGGGCGCGCACGCCCAATGAAGGCTTCTTCCGCATCGAAGGCGACAGTCCGCAGGAGCATCCGGCCAGGCTGCAGTTCCGCGAGGGCGACATCAAGCCGGAGTGGGCGGAGGCCGGAGACGTTGAGGTGGTGGCCTTGCTGGCGTGGGCGGACTTCCGCATGTTCATCCGCGCGGTGGATGCAACCAATCATGTTGCCACCCTTTCGGCCAACCCGCGTCCTTCCAACCAGGAAAAGAACGCCCGCTATTTCATCGAAAACGCGCCGGACGGCCTGGACGCGCCGGGCGAATGGCAGCTCAACCGGAAAACCGGCGTGCTGACCTGCATTGCCCGGCCCGGCGAGGATTTGACCAAGGCCGAGGTCATCGCGCCGCAGTTGGAGGAATTGGTGGTCTTGCAGGGCGACCTGGCGGCGGAGCGGCCTGTCAAGAATATAACGCTGCGCGGGCTGACCTTCAGCCACACCGACTGGACGGTGGCCGCCGAAGGCTACGCCGACACCCAGGCGGCGGTGGGCGTGCGCGGCAGCATCCGGGCCGAGGGCGCAACGGACTGCGTTTTGCAGAGCTGCGCCTTCACACGCCTGGCCGGCTATGCGGTTGAACTGGGGCGCGGCTGCCAGCGCGATCAGGTCAGCCGCTGCGAGATGTTCGATCTGGGCGGCGGGGGCGTTCGCGTGGGCGAGACGGAGCAGCGCCCCGGCGCGTTCGAGCAGAACCGCAGCCACATAATTATTGACAACCATATTCACCATTTGGGCCTGGTTTATCCGCCGGCGGTGGGGGTCTTTATCCTGCAAAGCGGCGGCAACCTGGTGGCGCACAACGAAATTGACCACCTTTACTACACCGCGATTTCCGTGGGCTGGACCTGGGGCTACCAGGAGTCGCCTTGCCGGGAAAACATCATCGAGTTCAACCATCTGCACGACCTTGGCCAGGGGATGCTCAGCGACATGGGGGGCGTCTATACGCTGGGCATCCAGCGCGGCACCGTCATCCGCAATAATCTCATTCACGATGTGGAGAGCTTCACTTATGGCGGCTGGGGCCTTTATACCGATGAAGGAAGCTCGGAAATCCTGCTGGAGAATAATGTCGTTTACCATTGCAAGAGCGCCGGCTTTCACCAGCATTACGGGCGGGAGAATGTGATTCGCAACAACATTTTTGCCTTTAACCGCGAGTCCCAGCTCATGCGCACCCGCAACGAGGAGCACACCTCCTTTTTCTTCACCAATAACATCGTGCTGTTCGACTCCGGGACGCTGCTCGGCGGCAACTGGCAGGGCGACCACTACTTCATGGACCGCAACGTCTATTGGGATGCCCGCCCCGGGGCCGAACCGGGCGGCATGCTTTTTTCAGGCGCCACCCTGGAGAACTGGCGGTCGCGGGGGCACGACCTGCAAACTCTGGTCGCCGACCCGCTCCTGGTCGCGCCCAGGGAACGGGATTTCCGGTTGCAGACCGGCTCGCCGGCCTTGCCGCTCGGGTTCAAACCGATTGCCTTGAGCGGGGCAGGAGTGCGCCCTTGAGATTCTTAATGATTGACAACAGCCTCGATTTCAGGTTGCGCCGCGCGGCCCGGCGGCGTATTCGGCACTCATTCCTATGAAAAGTCTGGTTCTTCTGGCGGTATGGGCGGCTTTTCCCGCCGCGGCCCAACAGCCGGTTTCTCCCGAAGTCCAGCCGGATGGCCGCGTTACCTTCCGTCTCCGGGCCAGAAACGCGGCCTCCGTGTCCGTCCACTGTGAAGGGGTGCGGGAAACGGGCATGGTCAAGGACGAGCAGGGCGTTTGGTCGCTCACCACGGCGCCGCTGCCGCCGGATCTTTACGCTTATTCCTTCACCGTGGACGGGGTGCGCATGATGGACCCGGCCAACCCGCTGCTGAAATATAATTTGATCTTTTCGGAGAGCCAGGCGCATGTGCCCGGCCCGGCGTCGTTGCCGTGGGAAATCAATGACGTGCCGCGCGGGCGGCTGCATTATCATCCCTGCCGCTCCGCCATCGCCGGCGACGAGCGGAAATTCATCGTCTATACGCCGCCCGGTTACGATGCCGCCTCGCGCAAAACCTACCCGGTGCTCTACCTGTTGCATGGCTTCAGCGACGCCACCGACAGCTGGCTCCAAGCCGGGCTGGCCAATGTCATTCTGGACAATCTGATGGCGCGGGGCCAGGCCAAACCGATGCTGGTGGTGCTGCCCTCGGGTTATGGCACGATGGACGTGATCAAGGATTACACGACACCGCTGCACGACCCCACCCTGGCGCGGCGCAACGTGGAAATGTTTCGCGACACCCTGCTGCACGAAGTCATTCCGCAGACGGAGAAGGCCTACCGGGTGGCAGGCGACGCGGCCCATCGCGCCATTGCCGGGCTTTCCATGGGCGGCAACGAGTCGCTTTTCACCGGCTTGAACGCGCCGGATAAGTTCGCCTGGATCGGCGCCTTCAGCGCCGGGGGCATGAGCACCAATTTCCCCGCCAATTACCCGGCCCTGGGCGAAAAAGCCAACCAGCAACTGCGCCTGCTCTGGATCAGTTGCGGCAGCGAAGACCGGCTGGTCACCATCAATCGAAATCTGAGCGACTGGCTCACGGCCCGGGGCGTGCGGCACACCTTTGTGGAAACTCCGGGCGCGCACACCTACCAGGTGTGGCGGCGCGATTTGGCCCAGTTTGCGCCCCTGCTTTTCCAGCCAAAGAAGTAGCCTGATGCTGGGCGCATGACAAAAATCTTCGAGTGCTTGATTTTCCTCCTTTTTTTCTTGCCAGTTATAGATGTACATATATACTTCTGCCATGAATACACCCATTACCCCTCAATCCCTGATCGAACAA
>JBEKVM010000129.1:0-15899 GCA_049513975.1 Verrucomicrobiota bacterium
TCAAGAGCTGGCGGCGCGCCCCGATGGTGGAGGAAGACAAGGACGGCACAAAGCGGGTCATCCCCAACCGACGCGGCACGCCGCAAGGCGGGGTGATCTCACCGCTCCTGGCCAACCTCTACCTCAACCCGCTGGATCACGGGGTCAACGAGAAAACCTCCGGCCAAGCCCGCAGGGTGCGCTACGCCGATGACTTTGTCATCGCGTGCGCGGCGGGGCGGAGCGGAGGGCTGATAGCGCGGCTCAAGAAATGGCTTCAAGCCAAAGGGCTGACGCTCAACGAAGTCAAAACCCGAATGGTGGACATCCGCAAGGAGGGGATCAACTTCCTGGGCTTCAACCTGACCTGGCGCCAGTCGTTTCGAGGGCGCGGCTACCTGCACGTCCAACCCAGCCAGAAAAGCCGGCGGGCCCTGCGCGAGAAACTGGGCGGCATCCTCAACCACTGGACGCAAGGGCGTTGGATCGGGGACGTGGTGGCGGAGGTCAACCGGGTCTTGCGCGGCTGGGCGGGCTATTTCCACTACGGCAACAGCGTCTCGGTGATGAACCGGATGAAACACTACAGCCAAAACCGTTTTCGGCGCTGGCTGTGGCGCAAACACGGGTGTTGTCGAAGCCTGTGGGAGCACTACGCTCCCGAACCATTGCCCCAGCGCTATGGACTCTTTGAACTGCCGACCACGGCGGCGTGGAGGGTGGCCCGATGAATGAGTTCGGAGAGCCGAATATGGGAAATCCGTCCGTTCGGTTCGATGAGGGGCGAAGTGGCAGCGCGGGACTGACAACTGCGGTCGGTTCCAAACCGCCTCCTTCCACTTCGCCTACTCTACTGTTTTTTTATGACTCTAACTGGCAAAACCTCACGGTCGCCGGACGCGTCCACGAGCCGATTAACCGCCAGCAATATGACCTCCGGCCGGGAGAATTTGCCAAAGAAAGCGGTCCGGTTAAACCCAGTCAAGCCCGGCAGAGTTTTGCCAAAATTGCTGGCGCGGCAACGGCGGGCAGATCTGGCGGGGTTTCTGGAAAAAACGAGGAAGGCATGACCAATGATAAATGAACAATTCAGAAAGGGCGGCGACGCGCCTGTTTTCATGTTGCATTTTGCATTTCCCCGTTAGAATCGCGGGATGAACAATCAGGCAACCGGTTTCATTAAAGAGGATCCGTGGCGCGTTTTCCGCATCATGGCGGAATTCGTGGATTCGTTTGAACTTCTCTCGCAGGTCGGACCGGCGGTGACGATATTCGGGTCGGCCCGCACACGGCGCGATGATCCTTATTACCAGGCGGCGGTGGCGATCGGCCAGGGGCTGGCCAAAAACAACCTGGCGGTCATCACCGGGGGCGGTCCTGGCATCATGGAGGCGGCGAATCGCGGCGCGGCGCAGGGGAAGGGGAAATCGGTGGGCCTGAATATTGAGCTGCCGTTTGAGCAGAAGGGCAACCCTTACGTCAATGTCCCGATTCACTTCCATTATTTCTTTTCGCGCAAGGTCTGTTTTGTCAAATATAGCATTGCCTTTGTCTTCATGCCCGGGGGATTCGGCACGCTGGACGAGTTTTTTGAAGTGCTGACGCTGGTGCAAACCCGGCGCATCCCGCGCTTTCCGTTGATTTTGTTCGGGAAAACCTATTGGAGCGGCTTGTTGCACTGGGCCAAAACCACGGTGGAGAAGGGGAAGTTCATCAGCGCCGGCGACCTGGATTTGGTGACGGTGACGGAGGACCCGCAAAAGGTGATCCAGATTATTGCAGATTACATGCGGCGGGTCGGCCCGCCCGAGGCGGTGCCGAAAACGGTGGGTTGACCGCCGGGGCGACGGCGTTTCTTTGACTGTCCCATGTATCAAGTCACGCGGCTGGAGAACGGATTGACGGTGGCCACGGCGGAGATGCCGCACATGGCGAGCGTCAGCCTGGGGATTTGGGTGGGAGTGGGCGGGCGGTGCGAGGCGGCGGCGGTCAGCGGCATTTCCCATTTTATCGAGCATCTCCTTTTCAAGGGCACGCGGCGGCGGTCGGCGCGGGAGATTTCCCAGGCGGTGGAAGGGATCGGCGGGTATCTCAACGCCTTCACGAGCGAGGAGCACACCTGCTTTTATGCCAGGGCGCGCCATGACCGGTTCGATGAATTGCTCGAGGTGCTGGCGGATATGTTTCTTCATTCCACTTTTGATCCGGGGGAAATCGCCAAGGAACGGGAGGTGATCAAGGAGGAGCTGGCCATGTATCTGGACCAGCCGCAACAATACGTGCAAGAGTTGCTCAACGCCACGCTCTGGCCGGGCCAGCCGCTCGGCCGGTCCATCACCGGCACGGAAAAAACGATCGGGGCGATTTCGCGCGGGCAAATCCTGGAGTTTCAAGGGAAGAATTACACGGCGGCGGGCACGCTCATCGCGGCGGCGGGACGGCTGACCCATCGCCAGGTGGTCAAGGCGGCGGGTGGTTACGCGGCGGAATTTCATCGCGGGGCGCGCTGCGGTTTTCTGCCCGCCACCGCCGCGCAACGCAGGCCGGCCGTCCGCCTTTGCACCAAAAAAACAGAACAAACGCAAATCGCTTTTGGTGTCCGGGCCTGTTCGCGCCATCATGAAGGGCGCTTCGCGTTGCGGCTGCTCAACGCGGTGCTGGGGGAGAACATGAGCTCGCGGCTTTTCCAGACGGTGCGGGAGGACCGGGGCCTGGCGTATTCGATTTACAGCGGCAACAGTTTTTTTGACGACACGGGCGACCTGGTGATCTCGGCGGGCCTGGATTTGGCGAATTTGGACAAAACCTTGAAGATTATTTTGCGCGAGTTGAAGCGGCTGCGGGAGGAACCGGTGCCGGCGGCCGAATTGGGACGGGCGCGCGATTACCTGACCGGCCAGTTGGATTTGAGTTTGGAAAGCACGGAGAACCAGATGATGTGGGTGGGGGAGCAGTGGCTGGGCTACGGAAAAATCTTCGCGCCCGAACTGGTCAAGCGGCGTCTGAGCGAAGTCCGTCCGGCGGAGGTGCGGGCGGCGGCGCGGGAGTTTATCCGGCCGGAACAATTCAACCTGGCGCTGGTCAGCCCGCTGAAGTCGGCGCGGAGAGTGGAAAAATTGCTGGCGGCGGCGGTGTTTTGACCGATGCGCCCCTGGCTCCAGGAGATCCAGACCGCGCACACGCCGGAATCGCTGGCGGGGCGGTTGCGCGGGGAGACGGGGCTGGTCCTGCTGCGCAGCGCGCGGTTGGAACCGCCGCACGCGCGGTATTCTTTGGTCGCGGCCCGGCCGTTTTTGACGTTGCGCGCGTTTGGTTCGCGTTGCGAGTTGGACGGACTGGACCATGTGCAGTTCGGCGATCCGTGGAAAGTGCTGGACGGACTGATGGCGCGTTACGAGTTGCTGGACGAAATTGATCTGCCGTTTCCGCTGGGCGGCTGCTTCGGCTATTGGGGCTACGACTTGAAAAATTTCGTGGAGCCGCATCTGCCGCGCCGGGCGGTCAACGATCTGGAATTGCCGGATTGCCACGCGGGCTTTTACGACAGCCTGGTGGTGTTTGATCATGGCCTGGGCAAAACGTGGATTGTTTCCACCGGGCTGCGGGCGGACGGCGCCAGCGACGCCCGTCACGCCCGGGCACAACTGGAGTTTTGGCGGACGCAATTGGTTGCGGCGCCGGAAAGGCCGCGCCCCGGCGGGGAGCGGGTTCGGGGTGAAGTGGTTTCCAATTGGTCGCGGGCGGAATTTATTTCCGCGGTGCGGCGCGCCCAGGAATACATCCGGGCGGGAGACATTTACCAGGTGAACCTGTCCCATCGTTTCACGGGGGTGACGAACTGGGGCGGGCAGGATTTTTTTCAGCGGTTGTGCGAGGTTTCGCCGGCGCCCTTCTCGGCGTTTTTGGATTGCGGTGATTTTCAGCTTTGCTCCTCGTCGCCCGAGCTTTTTCTGCGGCTGAGCGGAGCGCAGATCCAGACGCGGCCGATCAAGGGGACGCGCCCGCGCGGGGCGGATGCGGCGCGGGACGCGCAACTGGGATGCGAACTGCAAAGCAGCGCGAAGGAAAGGGCGGAGCTGGTGATGATCACCGATTTGCTGCGCAACGATCTGGGGAAGGTCTGCGAATTCGGCTCGGTGCAGGTGCCGGAGCTGGCGCGGCTGGAGCGGTATGCGCAGGTGCAGCACCTGGTTTCGACGGTGAGCGGGCGGTTGCGCGCGGAGCAGACGCACTTTTCGGCGTTCGCCTCGTGTTTTCCCGGCGGCAGCGTGACGGGCGCGCCGAAAATCCGGGCGATGGAAATCATTGATGAATTGGAGCCGCTGGCGCGCGGGCCTTACACGGGGGCGCTGGGTTACCTGGGTTTCAACCGGGAGAGCCAGTTGAGCATTACGATTCGCGCGGCGATTTGCCGGAAGGACCGCCTCTATTTCCAGGTCGGCGCCGGCATCGTGAGCGACTCGGTGGCGGAGGCGGAATATGAGGAGACGCTGGCCAAGGCGGGGGGATTTTTTGCGGCGCTGGCGCTCACTGCATCGCCCGGGCAATGGCGTTCCACCAAAGGGCGTGCAGTTCCGCCACCGGCCACTTGAATTCCGCCGCGGTGGTTTTGATGGACAGATCTGGGCCGCCAACGAGGCCGAGCCTGGCCGCGCTCACTTCCATAATCCGGGCGCGCTCCAGGACTTTGACGGCGTCACCCGGGGCGACGGAAATGACGACGCGGCCCTGGGTTTCGCCGAAAAGAAGGGCGTCCAGGCGCACATCGGCAAAGGCGGACAAATCAATCTGCGCGCCGATCAGGCGGGGGGTGTCGCGGGCGATCTGCCGGGAGATGCAGCTTTCCGCCAGGGCCACGGCCAGGCCGCCCTCACTGCAATCGTGCGCGCTTTTCACCAGGCCGGAGAAAATAAAGCCGCGCAGGGTGTTGTGCAGTTCGCGCTCTTTTTCCAGGTCGCAACGCGGTGGCGCGCCGGTTTTCAGGCCGTGAATTTGCTGCAAACAAGCCGAACCGCCCAGGCCGAGGAGCGGATCGGAGTTGTCAACAATATCGCCCAGCAGGATGACAACATCCCCCTCGTCCTTGAACCATTGGGTGGTGATGTGTTCGGGCTTTTCAATCAGGCCGACGAGAGCGACGGCGGGGGTGGGATCAATGGGGCCGTTGGGGCTTTGATTGTAGAGGCTGCAGTTGCCCCCGGTGACCGGCGCCTGGAAGGCGCGGCAGGCTTCGGCCAGGCCGCGCACGGATTCCTTGAGTTGCCAGAACTGTTCCGGGTTGCGCGGACTGGCGAAATTGAGATTGTCCGTCGCGCCCAGAGGCGTGGCGCCGGAACAGGCGAGATTGCGGGCCGCTTCGGCCACGGCGATTTTGGCGCCTTCGCAAGGGTCCAAATAAACGTAGGCGGCGTTGCAATCCACGGTCATGGCGATGAATTTTTCCAGGGCGGGGGCGTCCGGAGCAGCTCCGGCAGGGAGCGAATCGTGCTTGAGGCGGATGACGGCGGCGTCGGAGCCGGGGCAAACCACGGAACCGTCGCGCACCATGTGGTCGTACTGGCGATAGACCCAGTTTTTGGAGGCGATGGTGGGCCAGGCGAGCAGTTGGCCAAGCGCGGCGGCGGCGTCCTTGAGTTCCGGCACGCCGGCGAGGGTGAACTGGCGGACGGCTTGCAGATAGGCCGGCTCACGCGCTGCCGGCTGGTAAACCGGCGCTTCGTCCGCGAGTTTCTTGGCCGGAATATCCACCACCACCCGGCCGCCGGACTTGACCACCATGCGTCCGGTATCGGTGACATGGCCGATCAAGGCCCAGGGCAGGTCCCATTTGTCAAATATACGTTTAACTTCCTCCTCGCGGCCGGCATGGACGATGATGAGCATGCGTTCCTGCGATTCGCTGAGCATGATTTCGTAGGGCGTCATGTGCGGGGCGCGCTGCGGGACTTTGTCCAATTCGATTTCGATGCCGGTGCCGGCGCGGGCGGCGGTTTCGCAGGTGGAACAGGTCAGGCCGGCGGCGCCCATGTCCTGGATGCCGGCGACGGCGCCGGTGGCGAGAAGTTCGAGGCAGGCTTCGCAAACGAGTTTTTCCATGAAAGGATCACCCACTTGCACGGCGCCGCGCTGGCCGTCAGCGGAGTCCTCGGTCAAATCCTGCGAGGCAAAGGCCGCGCCGGCCAGGCCGTCGCGGCCGGTGGCGGGGCCGACGTAGAAGACAGGATTGCCCAGGCCCCTGGCCGCGCCGCGCGCGATTTGTTCATGGCGCAGCACGCCGAGGCAAAAGACGTTGACGAGGGGATTTTCCTCGTAGGACTCGTCAAAATAAACTTCGCCGGCAATGGTGGGAATGCCGAAGCAGTTGCCGTAATGGGCCACGCCGCTGACCACGCCCGCGAAGAGGCGGCGGTTGTTCAGAATTTCGGATTTCGGATTTCGGATTTCGGATTTTTCATCAGTGATCGGGCCGAAGCGCAAGGAATCCATGGCGCAGACCGGGCGCGCGCCCATGGTGAAAATATCGCGGATGATGCCGCCCAGGCCGGTGGCCGCCCCCTGGAAAGGCTCAACGGCGCTGGGATGATTGTGCGACTCGATCTTGAACGCGATGGCCAGCCCGTCGCCGATGTCAATGATGCCGGCATTTTCCTCGCCCGCGCCGACAAGGATGCGCGGGGACTTGGTAGGGAAAGTTTTGAGGAGCGGGCGGGTGTTTTTGTAGGAGCAATGCTCGCTCCACATGACGGAGAAGACGCCCAGTTCGGTGTAGGTGGGTTCGCGGCCGAGAAGGACTTTGATCTTCTCGTACTCCTCGGGAGTGAGATTATGCTCTTGGACCAATTCAGGGGTGATGGCGGGTTCGGTCATGGAAATATTTGCCGCTTGTTCAAGTTCGATAAGTGTCGTGTCAATACTACTCTCTTCCTCCAATGCATTTTCTTCCTCGGAATCGCCGTAAAACGAACGCGTGTCGATTTCAATGGATTTTCGATTTGAGTCGTGGACATGATGATCTCTTTCTTCATTCATTCGACAAGTTTTTGACGGTAGGGCGAGACTCCGTCGAGCCGTGACTTTCGCCCAAGAAATCGAGTCCGGGTTCGACGGAGTCTCACCCTGCCGATTGGGGAGGAGCGGGCAGTGGAGCGCGGGATTTTCATTTGAGGTCTGCCAATTACGCCGCTTGGGCGAGTTTGGTTTGGAGCCAGGAGACCAGGCTTTCAAAAATCAAAAGGCCGTCGGCGCTGCCGAGAACTTCCTCGCTGGCGCGCTCGGGATGGGGCATGAGGCCGGCCACGTTGCGCGCCTCGTTGCAGAGGCCGGCGATGTTGCGCAGGGAACCGTTGGGGTTGGACTGGTCGGTTGGTTCGCCGGCCGCGTTGACGTATTGCCAGAGGATTTGACGGCCGGTTTGGAGTTTTTCCAGGGTGGCGTCGTCGGCGAAATAACAGCCCTCGCCGTGGGCAATGGGAAGGCGCAGGAGTTTGCCTTCGGGAATTTTGCCGGTGAACGGGCTGTCGTGCGCGGCGGTCTTGAGGAAAATGTGCTCGCACCGGAATTGCAGGGAGCGGTTGCGGATCAACGCGCCGGGCAGGAGACCGGCTTCGCACAGGATTTGAAATCCATTGCAGATGCCCAGCACCGGGCCGCCTTGCGCGGCAAAGGTCTGCACGGCCTGCATGATGGGGCTGAAACGGGCAATCGCGCCGGTGCGCAAATAATCGCCGTAGCTGAAGCCGCCGGGAATGATCACGGCGTCAAAGCCGGCCAGGGAATTCTCTTTGTGCCAGAGCAACCGGGCGGAATGGCCGAGCACGTTCTGGACGACATGGAGGGCGTCCTGGTCGCAGTTGGAGGCGGGGAATTGCAAGACGGCGAAATTCATGGTTCGATTTCCAGATGATAGTCCTCGATGACGGGGTTGCTCAAAATTTTGCGGCAGGCGGCGTCGAGCTGTTGGCGCCAGGATTCCTTGTCGCCGGCGGGCAATTCGATTTCGAGGTATTTGCCGACGTGGACGGAGCCAATGCCCTTGTAGCCCATTTGTTCCAGGGCGTTGGCGACGGTTTTGCCTTGCGGGTCGAGCACGGCCTTTTTGGGAGTGACAATAATTTTTGCTTTCATGCCAGTCGAACGGAGGGATGTTGGGTGAAGAGGGCGGCATGCGCCAGTTTTTTTTGAGATGCCAGAGGAAATGAGGAAATGAGGCCCGGCGTTATGATTTGGACTCCGTGAGAAGCGCGGTTTCGCAGCTTGCTTTTGCTCTCAGTGAGCGATAAGGTTTCGATATGAGCACAGTAGTCGAAATCAGCGCGGCCATTGACAAACTGGACGTGAAAGAACAGGTCGAGTTGCTCCGAATTCTCCCGCAGCACCTGAAGATCTCGCTGGACGATTTGGCCTGGTCCCGATTGGCAGAACCGGCCTTCGAATTCTGGAATAATCCGGAAGATGCCATCTATGACCAATTTTAAACGCGGCGATATTATTCTGGTTCACTTTCCCTTCACCGATTTGAGCAGCACCAAGCAGCGGCCCGCTTTGGTTGTTTCCTCCGATGCCTTGAATGTCGCGAGCGAGGATGTGCTCGTGGCGGCAATCTCTTCCCAAGTCCCTGCCAAACTGGCCTCCGAGGAATTTATGATTCCGTCGGGCGACTTGGCCGCCTGCGGCTTGCCGAAGCCATCCATTGTGCGATTGGCAAAGCTCGCGGCGTTGCATCGGCAACTGGTCATAAAGCGGATCGGCTCCATGCCGGAACCAGTCCTGAGGCGAATCTTGGCGCAGATTAGGCAGATGTTTTAGCGCCGTCAAAAGGGACTCACTCCAATGGTGCTGTTGACTTCCCTCTGCCATTTCCATCCTCCTTTCTCCATCCGCCATTTTCGCCGGCGTTGCGGTTTGACAGGGCGGAGGGGCGGACTACGTTTTGGGCTGCATGAGGAATAAAACGCCGGACTGCATCCGCCTCCGCGGGGTGCGGCAGAATAATTTGAAGAATATTGACCTGGATGTGCCGTTGCGGCAGTTGGTGGTCATCTCGGGGTTGAGCGGGTCGGGGAAAAGTTCGCTGGCGTTTGAAACGCTTTTTGCGGAGGGGCAGCGGCGTTATATTGAAACTTTTTCCCCTTACGCACGGCAGTTTTTGGACCGGATGGACAAGCCGCAGGCGCGGCGCATCGAAGGGATTCCGCCGGCCATCGCCATCGAGCAGCGCAACAGCGTCAAGTCCACCCGCTCGACTGTCGGGACGATGACGGAGATCACCGATTATACGAAAGTTTTCTGGGCGCAACTGGCGCGGCTGCATTGCCGCCGTTGCGGCAAGCCGGTGGAGCAGGAACCACCCCGGAGAATCTGGACAGCGCTGCGCGCGCTGGCGGCCGAGGCGGAAACGCTGGTGACGTTCACGCTGGATCTGAGCGAAAAGTTTTCGTTGGAAGAATCGCTGGCGCTGGTGGGGCGGCAGGGTTATCAGCGGCTGCTGCTCGACGGGGATGTGGTGGCGCTGGACGAGTCGCTGGCGCGGCTGAAAGATTCGCCGCCCGCCCGATTGACGGTGATTCAGGACCGGGTGAAATTGAAAGAGTCGAACCGGGCGCGGTTTGTCGAAGGGTGCGAGCAGGCCTATCATTTTGGGAAAGGCAAATTGGCGGTTCACTGGCTGGCGGAGCAGGGAGGGATTTTGCAGGTGAAAAATTTTTCCAACCGCCTGCACTGCGCGGCGTGCGACCTGGAATACCGCGAGCCTTCGCCGGCTTTGTTCAGTTTCAATCATCCAGTGGGGGCGTGCCCGGCCTGCAAAGGTTTTGGGCGGGTCATCGCCATAGATTACAACGCGGCCATCCCGGATCGCTCCAAAACTTTGGCGGGCGGGGCGGTTAAACCGTGGCAAACCAAGACCGGGCTGGAGTGCCAGATGGATCTGTTGAAATTCGCCAAGTTGCGCCAAGTGCCGGTGGATGTGGCTTTCCGGGATTTGCCGAAAGAAATGCAGGACTGGGTTATCGAGGGTGATCCGGGCTATGGCCAGGACAAGGCACACGAATGGCCGCGCGCCTGGTATGGCGTGAAAGGGTATTTTCGCTGGCTGGAATCCAAGGCATATAAAATGCACGTGCGCGTGCTGCTGGCCCGCTATCGCAAATATAATACCTGCCCGGATTGCCACGGCGCGCGGTTTCAACCGGAGGCGCTGCTTTACAGGATGGATGGGCCCGGGGGAGGCGGCGGCCTGACTCTGGCGGATTTTTACCGGCTGCCGGTGCGGGAGGCCCTGCGGTTTGTAGATGGGCTGATCGCGGGCCGGCCCGGGGCGAAGGCGTCCGATCCGCGCCGGCTGGCGCTGAACGAAGTCCGTTCGCGGCTGGCCTTTTTGCTTGACGCAGGGTTGGGTTACCTGGGCCTGGACCGCATGACCCGTTCGCTTTCCGGCGGCGAAACCGAGCGGGTCAGCCTGACCAGTTGCCTGGGTTCGCGGCTGGTCAACACTTTGTTTGTGCTGGACGAACCGAGCGTGGGACTGCATCCGCGCGACACCGCCCGCCTGGTGCGCATCGTGCGGCAGTTGCGCGACGCCGGCAACACGGTGGCGCTGGTGGAGCACGAGGCCAGTGTCCTGCGGGCGGCGGATCAGATCATTGACCTGGGTCCCGGGCACGGCGCCTCGGGCGGGCAGGTGGTTTTTCAAGGGACTTACCAGGAAATTCTGCGCGCCCCGCAGTCGTTGACGGGGCAATACCTCGCGGGGAAAAAGCGGATTGAGATTCTCGCGCGGCGGCCGGTTCTTTTGCGGGGTGGAGGCAGAGAACCCGGCGCCGCAAAGCCCAGCCTGATTTTGCGCGGGGCGAATTTGCATAATTTGCGGGACCTGACGGTGGAAATTCCCCTGGGCCGGTTCGTTTGCGTGACGGGGGTGAGCGGCTCGGGCAAGAGCACCCTGGTGCGCAGCGTGCTGCTGCCGGCCTTGCAGGAGCGGCTGGCCGGGCAACCGCCCTCCGCGGACGCGGCCGAGGACGAAGCCGGCGAGATGCCGGACGCCGATGCGGCCAAATCAGCCGGCCTTTTGCTGGAAGGATGGAAGCATCTGGGGCGGGTCGTCGCGGTGGACCAATCTTTGCTGGGCCGGACGCCGCGCTCCAATCCGGCGGTTTATATCGGGGCGTTTGACGAAATTCGCGAGCTGTTTGCCCGGACCGCGGGCGCCGGACAACGCGGCTTGAGCGCCAGCGCCTTCAGTTTCAATTCAGCGCAGGGCCAGTGCGAACGCTGCCGCGGCGCCGGTTTTGAAAAGATCGAAATGCAGTTTTTGAGCGATGTGTTTGTCCGTTGCCCGGATTGCAACGGGCGGCGCTACCGTCCCCACATTCTCGAAGTCAGGGCGGAGCCGGCCGGCCCCCGCCGTTGGAACATCGCCGATTTGTTGGAGGCGACGGTGGATGAAGCCATCGAATTTTTGAACGACTTTGGCGAATCGCCTCACGCGGCGCGGGCCGTGGCCCGTCTGAAACTTTTGCAGGAAGTCGGGCTGGGTTATCTGCGGCTGGGGCAGCCGATCAACACGTTGTCCGGAGGGGAGAGCCAGCGGTTGAAATTGGTGAGCCACCTGGCGCGATGCGGCGCCAGCGAAGAGAGATTGGAGGATGGAAAAGGGAGCATGGAGAAAGGCGTCGAGAAACCGACGCTGTTTATATTTGATGAGCCGACGACGGGGTTGCATTTTGATGATGTGCGCGTGCTGCTCCAGGTTTTTCAACGACTGGTCGGGGCGGGCCATTCCGCACTGGTGATCGAGCACAATTTGGAGGTGATTAAATCGGCGGATTGGGTCATTGATTTGGGGCCGGAAGGGGGGGAAAACGGGGGTAAAATAGTGGCGCAAGGCACCCCGGAAGAGGTGGCGGCGTCGCCACAAAGCCATACGGGAAAGGCTCTGGGTGGGGTATTGTTCGGGGACGACCACAAGCAGATGTGTTAAATGCCTCAAATAAGCGCGCTAAAGCGATGAAAAGTCGTAATTAATGTTAAATTCTTTTTGTATTGGCAAGTGGTTCTCTTGCAGGGAGTTATATAAAAAACAGCCCAAATCGGCGGCGAATTTGCCAATTTATTGCATTTCTGTCTTTGACATAACCGTAACAGTATGTATTCTAATGCCGCGGCGGCGGTTTGGCTGGTTTTGGGCAGATGCGGCTCATGGGAGCGTCCCGAATTGAAGAAACCGCGCCCGTTTTTGCAGGGTTTGGCAACGGCAAAACTTGCCGTCTTTTAATGAACTCAAATCCTGAAAAGGTGTCAGAAGATTATGTTGAGAAAGCGAATCATGGTTAAGGGACCGAGCGTGGGCAAGCCCCTCATCACCTCCAGCAAGAAAGGGGCGGTGGCGAAAAAGGCCCGCTTTAGCTTCGACGCGCAAACCAACGGCAAGGCCAAGAGCGGCAACGGCCAGAGCGGCCACAGCCATCACGCGGCCGCGAAGGCGGCTGTTTCTCCGTCGGTTCTGCCCGGTTTCCCGGCGGGAACGGTGACGATTGATTCTCCGGTCATTGTCGAGAAGATCAAGGAGCTTTTGCGGATAGCGCAAGATCAGGGTTATCTGACTTACGACGACATCAATGACGCCTTGCCGGACGAGGTGGTGACGCCGGAAGTGCTGGATGCGATTTATTCCAAACTGCGGGGCTTCGAGGTGGAGATCGTGGAGGCGCCGGATCTGGAGCGGCCCAAACCGGTCGAGCCGGTGGAGGAGGAGGAGGAGAGCCGGCTGGATATTTTGGACGACCCGGTGCAGATGTATCTGCGGCAGATGGGCAAGGTGCCGCTGCTGACGCGGGAGCAGGAGGTGGAGATTTGCAAGCGGATCGAGGAAGGCGAAACGGAGGCGCGGCGGATTCTCTTCGGCTTCGGCTTCACCGGCAAGGAGCATGTGGCGCTGGCGGAGAAACTGCTGTCGGACCCGCCGCGGGAACGGTTCGACCGGGTTATAGTTGACAAGAAGGTGGAAAGCCGGGCCATGCATTTGTCGGTTTTGCGGCGGCTGGTCAAGCGCGCCCGCGCGCTGGATTTGCAGTTGGACAAGGCTTTTGACCAGACGCTGCCCGCCAATGGCAAGCCGGCGGCGCCCCGGGCGGTGCGGGAATTCGAGCGTTTGAACAAGACGCTCCAGGCCAATTTCCCCAAGTTTTACTACAAGCCCAAGGTGTCGGAGGAAATCATGCTGGTGTCGGACAATGCCTCGGACCAGATTCAAACGACGCTACGGACGATCCGGGACCTGGAGCAGCGGCGGAAATCGGCCGCGACGACCCAGCACCTTGGGGAGGCGCGCCGCAAACTGGCGGAGTTGGAGAAATTTGTGCGCATGCCGCACGAGCGATTCACGGCGGCGCACGCAGAGATGAAGAAGGCGGCGGGCCGGGCGGACGCGGCCAAATGCGAAATGGCGGCGGCCAACCTGCGGCTGGTCATTTCCATCGCGAAAAAGCACACCAACCGGGGCCTGTCCTTTTTGGATTTGATCCAGGAAGGCAACATGGGGCTGATGAAGGGGGTGGAGAAATTCGAGTATCAACGGGGCTACAAGTTTTCCACCTACGCCATCTGGTGGATTCGCCAGGCGATCACGCGCGCGGTGGCGGACCAGGCCCGCACCGTGCGCATCCCGGTCCACATGATCGAGGTGATCAACCGGCTGATGCGGGTGCAGAAGCGGCTGATGCAGGAGTTGGGGCGCGAGGCCGAGCCGGAGGAAATCGCCGACGAGCTGAATCTGACGGTGGAACGGGTGCGCGCCATTTTGAAAATGGCGCAGCAATCGGTTTCGTTGCAGGCGCCGGTGGGCGACGGGGATGACGCCAGCGTGGGCGATTTCATCGAGGACAAAAAGGCGGCGAATCCGTCGGACGTGACGAGCTACAGTTTGCTGAAGGACACTTTGAGCGACGTGCTGGCGACGCTGACGGAGCGGGAGCGGCGGATTGTGGAGATGCGGTTCGGTCTGGTGGACGGCTACGAGCGGACGCTGGAGGAGATTGGGCGGCAATATAACGTGACGCGGGAGCGCATCCGGCAAATCGAGGCGAAGGCGTTGCGGAAGATGCGGCATCCCACGCGGTTGCGTCATCTGCAAGGTTTCCTGGAGAGCGAGCAGACGATTTTTCAGTAATTGGCGGGAGACGGGGCCTGGAGGAGGCTGTAAAAAATGTGAATTCTATGAAGCGTGGGGCGAGCCTGTCCGCCTACGTTCGACAGAGACTAACAAAATGTTGCTAGGAACGACCCCTTTCTCGATGTTCGTCATTGACGCACGCAAAATGGCCGTATGACGAAAACTGAAATCGTTTCCACTTTCAGAGGCGCGCTCAATTCCGTTGGCTACGACGAGGCGCGGATACGTCGGAATTATGATTTCTGCGATCTGACGGGTTCGACCGCACAAGTGCGACGCATCCCTTTGGCCGCGTTCGCCGGGTACCCGCAGAGTTACCGCAATGCGTGCGTAGGTCTCAGCTTTGCCGACGGACTTGGGGGAGACTCTGCCAGCAATTATCGGGCTCTAGGCGCACCTCTATTAATGACGGTGCAGAATGGCACTGTGCAGCCGTGGGCAATAGGTTTGGAAAGTGTAAGGCCAGCGGGGAAGCCCTTCAGTCTGCAGGACACGGAACGTGTCTTCCATGACAATCGTAAGTCTTGGGGTCCGGAGGCCCTGGGCCGAGTGAAGACGCCTGCCGATGTTTCCGCGAGCACCCAACCGGATCTTTTCGATACTGGCCTCGGCAACGCCCTGCAACGGCGATTTCAGATACGCCTCAAGGAGTTGCTCGAACACAGCTTCAAAGAAATCGAGGCGGCATACAAGGCGGTGCATAGCCGGTCCCCAAAGGTGTCTCCGCTGTTCTCGTTCTTGTTCCGCTTTGTCACGGCGAAGATCTTCATGGATCGGGCGGATGCCAACGGTTGGGATGGGTTGAGCGACCCGCTCGAAATCTTGAAAGCCGCGGAAAAACAAACCGGGCTGCTTGATAAGCCGGAGTCCGACTTCCGACGTAAGCCGATTCTAGACGCAACGTGGGCCAGCATCTCGAGCAACCTGCACTTTCAAAACCTCTCCGTGCCGGATTTGGCTTTCGTAGCGGAGAGCGCCTTCATCACGGATCGCACACGAGACGAACTAGGAGTCCATAGCACTCCCGAAGGACTGGCAGACTACATCGTGAACCACCTGCCTTGGAAGGAGGTGCCTGTTGACGAACGCGTAGTATGGGAGCCCTTTTGCGGCCACGGAATATTCTTAGCCAAAGCGATGGAGAGGTTGGGGCAGGATATTAAAACTTCTCTTAGCCCGAAAGGTCGCCACGAGTATTTCAGAGGACGACTCATTGGCGTCGAGACCGATCCCCTCTCTTTGGAAATCTGCCGACTCGTGCTCACGCTCTCAGACTACCCGAATGATAACAGTTGGGAACTATATCACGCTGATGTGTTCGATTGGCCGCAGTGGAGATCCACATTGCACTCCGCCGCCGTAGTACTGGCGAATCCTCCATACGAGGCGTTTACCAAAAAGTATCGCCGCGACATCGGCTCGATCAAGACCAAACCCCCTGCGGAGTTTCTATACCGGCTCCTACAAGAGCCGCCTAAGCTGATCGGTTTGGTATTGCCACAAAGCTTCCTGAGCGACCCGATTTATCAGGACGCTAACCGGGTGCTGGCTCGTAGATATGATTCAATCCAGATTGTGGAATTGCCGCGCATCTTCCGTTATGCGAACAACGAAACCGTAGCGGTTATGGCTAGCAGCCCGTTAAAAAAGTCATACAATTGACTGAACATTTTTGACGCGGGAGCGTCAGATCGTCATGGCAATTGGACGACGCACCCCCAAACAAGACGAACTGTTTATCCCGACGGCCAAA
>JBEKVM010000130.1:0-15802 GCA_049513975.1 Verrucomicrobiota bacterium
GCCGTCGCGATCCCCGCCTCCCGGCGAATGCGCTCGGCAAACGGCACCTGATAACCCGCGCCCGCGGGAATCTTCGCATCCGGCACCATTCCACCCGAGCTGCAATCCACCAAGTCCACGCCCTCCGGCTTCAAGAGCCGCGCCAGCTCGATGCTCTCCTCGATGTCCCAGCCACCCTCCACCCAATCCGTACAGGAAATCCGCACCGCCAAAGGCAGCCGCTGCGGCCAAACGGCGCGAACGGCGCGTGTCGTCTCCAGCAAAAGGCGGATGCGGTTCTCGAAACTGCCGCCGTAACGGTCCGTGCGCCGGTTGGAAATCGGTGAAAGAAACTCATGCAGCAAATAACCATGGGCCGCGTGCAATTCCAGCCACTCGCACCCCGCCGGCAGCGACCGCTTCGCCGCCGCGACAAATTCGTCTTGCACACGGGTGATTTCCTCCAGGCTCATCGCGCGCGGAACCTTGGTCAAGTCACCGCCAAAGGCCAGCGCGCTGGGGGCAATGACTGGCCAGCCGCCGTCCTGGTCCGCCAGATGGGTGCCCCCTTCCCATGGGCGCGCGGCGGAGGCTTTGCGGCCCGCGTGCGCGATCTGAATCCCCGGCACCGCCCCATGCTCTTTGAGAAAGCGATTGATGCGGGCCACCGGCTCGACGTGCTTGTCCCCCCAAATGCCGGCATCCCCGGGGGTGATCCGGCCTCCCGGCGAAACCGCGCTGGCTTCGGCCATGACCAAACCCGCGCCGCCCACCGCCCGCGAACCCAGATGCACCAGGTGCCAGTCCGTGGCCGCGCCGTCCACCGACGAATACTGGCACATGGGCGAGACACCAATGCGATTGCGCAGGGTGACCGATTGGATGGTCATCGGTTGAAACAAATGCGGGCGGCGGTTGGAAGGAATGCTCATTCTGGGGGAACCATAACACCGTTTTTGGCAGGGTGAAGCCAAAGTGGAAGCTCTGACACGCGAGAATTAAGCTGGGGCCAAGCGGATCAAAACAATTTCAGATATTGTGCCAACCCGCATCGGTGCGCCCCAAGTCCCCGCGCCGTTGCTCGTCAGAACCAGCAGCTTGCCGAATCGGTTCAGTCCGCGGTTAAATCGTCCGTGAACGCGCGCCGCCACCCATGTCCATGGCCAGAGTTGCCCGCCGTGGGTATGGCCGGACAGTTGCAAGGACACGCCTTCCTCCTCGGGAATCGAGAGGTTCAGCGGTTGATGCGCCAGCAAAATGCTGGGGCGATTTCGATCCAGTCTGGCACCCCGCAACAGCGCGTGGAAAAGCGGCGGAGCGTGCAGTTCCGCGTCATGGACGCCGACGATCTGCAAACCGTTGATTTCCACTTTTTCGTTGTTCAGAACCCGGATCCCGGCGCGCTCCACGGCATCGAGATATCGGGCCCGGTCGGTGAATTCCTCATGATTGCCGGTGACAAAATAGACTCCCGCCGGGGCGGAAAGGCCCTTCCACGGTTCGAGGAGCGCATCCAGGTCCGCCTGGGACCCGTCAAACAGATCGCCGCTGATGAGCACGGCATCCGACTGCAGTGGTTGAAGTTTGGCGACAACGCGGCGGGTGAAGCGGGTGCCCCGGGCATTGCCCAGATGCAAATCGGCCACAAGCGCGAGGGTGCCACCGCACCAGTCGGCGGGCAGGTTCGCCAGCTTGACGGTGAGGCGCGTCACGCGCAGCCAGGAGGCGTTCGCAAGGCCGTAGAGGCTCGTGGCCATGGCTGCTCCAAAAAATGTGGCGGCAAGGAGTTTCGGCTCGATAGGAAACGACATCAGTGCTGCCGCCGCGGAAAAGCCCCAGGCCGCGCCTGCCGCGAAAAAGCTGTAGTTCAAGACGCCGAGCCAGATTGCGGAAGTTCGATAGCCCAGCCGCAGCCAGAAGTTTGAATAGCGCCTCGCCAACATCGTAGTGGCGACGAAGAGCAAAGAGAGCGCCTGCAAAGTGATTTGCCAGACGGGCATAAAGGAGGTTTTCCAGAAATGGTTCCACGTTGCGCAGACGAACCAGGTTGCCGCCAGCAAAGTCGTTGAAAAGAGGATCAGGAACCGAATGATTCTTGCGCGCGGAATGCGCGGTTCGCTGGGATTGGAGTCCATTATTGGAAGGCCGGCTATGCCGTATTGCGAATTATTTCCAGTTGTTGATCCAGCCGCTTGGGGGAAACCGGCACGGCGGTACCAATTTCTTGTGCGAACAGGGAAATTTTGAACTCTTCAATCATCCATCTAAAGGTTTCGATCTGATGCAGCACCTCGGGTGATGTCGTCGGCTGGGCTTGGAGTTTCCTCAAGGCATCCTGATAAGGCGCGAGTTGGCGGAGACGATCTTGGTTTTTCGCGGGATTCAAGACCGCCCGTTCGGCGCGAACGAGCAAGGCCTTGAGATACCGCGGCAGATGGGTCAACCGATCGTAAGTGATGCGCGCCAGAAAACGGGAAGAGACCAGACTGGACAGCTCCTCGGCCAGTGGATTGATGGCGCGAATAGTGGTGTTGGATCCAAGTTGGTGGAGCGAGGAGAGGGTCTTGGGTCGAGGGGCTAGGGAAGCCATCGTTGCACCGATTCGTTGCTGGGCCTGCTGGCGCAGTTGCAAAATGACTCCGAGCCTGTCCATGAATTGAGATGCAAGTCCGGGCAGACGCTGGCGCGCTTCCGCCACGGCCGTTTCAAAATGGGCCCGCGTCAATGCCGGCAGAGGCTCATTCGGGAGAATATAACGCTTCAGATGTTCCAGTGAAGTTTCCCGCAATTCGGCGCTGTCGCCCAATGACGAGTAAAGCGCGTCGAAGCGGCTCAAGGCGCGCAAATCCTTCTCCAGCCACGCCAGATCCTTTTGCACGGCCAGTTCCACGAGACGTTGCACGCCGTTCAACGAGGTTGCGCGCGCCAGGTCCCGGGTACGGAGGAGACGCACGTTCACGCTGCCTTCGGCAAACTCAATGGCGGGCCAGGCGCATTGTGGGAGTGGCTGCCCTTCACCCACGGTGATGCGTTCGGGAAGATCTCCGCAGGTCCAGTCCGTCAGTCCAAAGCGTTCCCACTGTTGGGTGGCGCGGGTCCAGTCGGCGGAGTCAGGCCCTGCGACTGGCTCCGTCTTCATTCGTTTCAAGCGCTGTTGAAGCTGCGCCAGGTCGCGTCCCGCGCCGAGCGATTTCCTTCTGTCGTCAACCACATCAATCCGCAGGCGCAGATGTGCCGGCAAGGCGTTGGCCGGCCAATCCGACGCTTTTACCGCCACGCCGTAACGGCGGTGCAGAAAGGCGGCGAAGTCCTGCAAAAACGAAGTTCCTGCGGGCTGAAACTCGCGGACAATCTCGGCCACTTTGGGAGGAAAGGGCATGAGCTGGCGGCGGATGGATTTAGGCAGAGCCCGGAGCAACCCGCCGGTCCTTTCCTCGCGCAGCCCCGGCACGGCCCATTCGAGCAAGGCGGCCGAAGCAGTTTGAGCAAGTGTGAAAGGCAGTTCAATGGTCACGCCGTCGTGCTCCTCGCCAGGGGCATAGGCGTAGGCCAGCGCCACCGATTGACCGCTGACTGGCACGGCATCAGGAAATGCCGCCGCGTCGTAGCCCAATAACTGGCCGCCAGCCAGTTCGGCTTCGGAAATGCAAAGACGTTCTGGCATCGCGGGGTCGCGCAAAAGCCGGTTCAATTCGTGCAGCGACGAGACAGCGGTGATGTGCCGCGCGTAGAATTCCATCAGGGCGGCATCCAAATCGGCCAAGCCATGCTGGCGGACGCGTGTGCGCCAGTTCTCGATCTTCTCCCGGATGCGCCGGTTGTGGGTCAGGAACCGGTAGGACGGCGGCAAGTGCGGCTTGGCCACCGCCGCGGAGGTGAGAACACGAACTTCATCGCGATCCGCATCGTCGTCCTCGTCGCGAGTGCGTGAGGCCATCACGTTTTCTTCCACCAACGCCCAGCGGATGAAAATGGCCGTGGCGTCCCGGGGGTTGATATTGCCGTAGGCGACTTTGCGGCGCTGCACTTCCAATCCATGCAAGGTCACGATCTCTTCCACCAGCACGTTTCCGGCACTCGCGCTCCAATGCGGATTCTGGTGGGTCAGCTTGCAGCAGTGCGGCGCGAGCTGGGAGATCCATTCCGGCTCAATCCCGGCGAGAGTGCGCGCAAAAAGTTGAGAGGTTTCGACGATTTCACCGGCGACAATCCATGGCGGCTGATGGGACTTGGTTTTTGGCTTGTCCGCCATAGCCTTGGCGACGGCGGATTTCTTTTGCGGCTCGCCGCGCGCGTAAAGCGCCGAGCCGGGGAACACCGAAAGCAGCTTGTTGCCCGCGGCCTTGTAATGGTTTCGCTCCTCGAAACGCGCCACATGACCGATCAATCCGGCGAGGATAGACCGATGAATCGCAGCGTAAGCGGCGTTGCTGTCGTTGAGTCTGAGCGTGCCCAAATCTTCCAGCGCGTCGTGCAACTGGGAATATACATCCTGCCATTCCCGCATCCGCACGTAAGACAGAAAGCGCTGTTTGCAGAATTTGCGCCGCTGGCCTTGCGTTCGCAGCCGGTCCCATTCCTCGTGAACCGCGTTCCAAATGTTGAGCAGCGAGAGAAAGTCAGACTGCGGATGGGAGAATTGTTTGTGCGCCGCGGCCGCCGCTTCCTTTTGTTCAAGAGGACGCTCGCGGGGATCTTGAATGCTCAGGCCGGCGGCTATGATCAATAATTCAGCGGTGGCATGTTCGTGCTGCGACTGGAGGAGCATGCGCCCCAGTGTGGGATCAATGGGCAGGCGCGCGAGATCCTGCCCGAGCGGCGTGAGGGCGCGCGTTTCGTCCAGCGCTCCGAGTTCCTGAAGCAGGGCGTAGCCATTGGCGATGGCAGCGGGCGAGGGCGGTTGGACAAATGGAAAGGTTTCAATGTCGCCCAGATGGAAAGCCTTCATGCGCAGAATGACTTCCGCGAGATTGGCGCGCTGGATTTCCGGCTGCGTGAAAAGTGAGCGCGCCTGGAAATCCTCCTCCGCGTAGAGCCGGATGCAAACGCCCGCCTCTACCCGCCCCGCGCGGCCCTTGCGCTGGTTGGCGCTGCTTTGTGAAATGGGCTCAATCGGCAGGCGCTTGATGCGGGTCCGCGGATTGTAACGGCTGATGCGGGCCAAACCGGAGTCAATCACGTAACGGATGCCAGGGATGGTCAGCGAGGTTTCGGCGATGTTGGTCGCGATGACAATTTTGCGCCGCGAAGAGGGAGCAAAGACGCGTTGCTGATCGCCCGCACTGAGCCGGCCGAACAGCAGGATAATCTCCGCTTCACCATTAAAACGGCCTTCCAGTTGGTCACCGGTTTCGCGAATGTCGCGCTCGCCCGGCATAAAAATCAACACGTCGCCTGCGTGGGTTTCGTAAAGAATGCGTTCTGCCGCCTGCACTGCGGCATCCACGTAGCTGACTTCACCCTGCTCTTCGGACGCCGCATCCAGCGGCTGATATTGGACTTCGACCGGATACAACCGGCCGGAGACTTCGATGATGGGCGCGTTATCGAAGTGCTGCGAGAAGGCCTGCGTATCAATGGTGGCCGACGTAATGATCAACTTCAGGTCCTTCCGCCGGGAGAGCAAACCCTTCAAGTGGCCGAGCAGAAAATCAATGTTCAGGCTGCGTTCATGGGCCTCGTCGAGGATGATCGCGTTGTATTCCGAAAGGTCAGGGTCGCCTTGGGTTTCCGCCAGCAGAATGCCATCGGTCATCATCTTGATGTAAGTCCGGGCGCCGGACCGGTCGTCAAAGCGAATTTTGCAGCCGACCTCCCGGCCCCAGGCGACGTTCAATTCCTCGGCAATGCGGCGCGAGATGGAAAGAGCGGCGACCCGCCGGGGCTGCGTGCAACCGATCTTGGCTTCGATGCCCAGGCCCGCTTCCAGACACATTTTGGGGATCTGCGTCGTCTTGCCCGATCCAGTCTCTCCCGCAATCACGATCACTTGATGAGTGCGAATGGCGGCGACGATCTCATCCTTGCGCGCCGTGATCGGCAGTTCCGATGGGTAGGTCGTGGTTGGAACCTTGATCCGGCGCTCTTCCCGCAAGGCCACGGAAGCAAGAACTTGTTGCCGCAACCGCTCCAACAGGGCCTCGCGCTGGCCGGGGTGATGACGATCGCGCAACAGCCGGGCGAGCCGCCGCCCCAGCCGCACCCAGTCGGGCAACAGGCACTGCGGCAGCAGCGTCTTTAGTTCTTCAATCCGGGCATCAGCCATGCAGGAGAAAGGATACTAGCAGAATATGGGCATTGCAGTCTGTCACAATATCCGGCACAACTCCGCCCCATTTTTAATTATGAATAAAGAAGCAAAAAAGTCGAATGAAGCCCAATTGCTGGATTTGCTCAAACGAGTCCTCCCCAAAGCCACGCGCGACGCCCAATTGGCCGAAAGGATTTACCAGGCCATCGAAGGCGAGCTGAAAGCCGAGGCCCGGGCCCGGGCCTTTGAGAAATTCTGCGGTGGAATCGAATTGCCCAACCTTGAGCAGAAGACTGTTGCAGACGTTAAACTCCAACTGGCCGCCACCTTTGGCGACGGCGACATCACCCTTAAGCCCAACAAAAAGGAGCAGGGCCTGATGGTGGAAGTGGCGCTGCCCGAGGGAGGCCAGTTCAGCAGCGAGATCAAAGTTGGTCCTGTGACCGCCGCCGACAGCGAAGAGCAGGAGGTGACCTTGAAATTCGTGCCCTTCCCAGTTTGCCTGCCCGGCGACAAGGAACTGGTCTGGCTCCCGGCCAAGCGTGAAAACCTGACTCCCGAAGAAGCAGGCATTGCGCTCTCCAAGCTGGAGGAGGAGTTTTCCCACCCAAGACAACAGAGAACGCACCGACGTTGAAAACTGAGCGGGCATTTTGATGGGGCAAAACCGCTTCCCTCATTTAGCAAGACAAGGAAAGCCGGTTTTCGCCTCAATTACCATGCTCTTGCTCATAATGATAATGACCGGAACCCCAAATAACTTATTGAGCCTTGAACAATCATCTGCCGCAAGATAGTGCTCCCGTCCGATGAGGCGATACTTCGCCGAGTACTCCAGCGCTTTATTCAGGATTTCAGTCATGGGTTGTTGAGGGTCAGGCTTTGGCCAGCTTGCAGAACAGGTTGAGGAGCGCCATTTCATCGAGCGATCCCGCATCGGCGCACGCTATCCTCGGGTCGGCGAGACGCGGCCGCGCGCGCCACGTCATCCAACGAAATCCACCGGCCTCCGGACGTTTTCGCCCCGCATGGCATTATGGCCGATAACAAGCGCTTTAAATGAAGAAAAGCTGGAGAATCCCGGTCAGAAACACGGATTGGGCAATGTCGGTTTCACGGCGGTGTGCCCAGCCGTTAACAGTTCAAATTCACTCAAAGCGCAGCACGGTGAAGGAACAGGGCGGAAACACGCGTGTGGTTTTGCCGAGCTTTATCCCGTGCTGCCATTGGCTTTGTTTGGGAATGATCTTATCGGATTGGGCGGCCGTGTTCACCGCTTCAGAAGCTCCGCATAACTCGATTGCCTGGGCGACCGGGTTCCCCGGAACAAAACCCTCCAGGTTAATCTCGGCCATTTCCTCTTTGTTCTTCACATTGACGACCTGTAGCACCAGCGTCTTGCCGTCCTCGCTGCGGGTGGCGACCGCATCCAGTCCATCTCCCACCCCGGTCACGTTGCACTTGACCACTTGCGGCAGGTAATTATGCGAAAGCATTTGTGTGACGTAGCCGGGCGGCTGGAGCCAGACTTGGGACGGGTTGAGGAACAACAGCCCCTGGTTCCAACCGTTGTCATTCTGGCCGTCGGGCTGAAGACCGTTGGCCGATGTGACGATGGGAATGCGTCCGTCCCGCTCGATCGCGAAGATGGCCAGCGCGTTGGCCAGCGCGCGCTTCTGGGCATGGTTGCCGGCGTTAAGCTCGAAGACCACGACCCTGTGTCTGGCTCCATCGGCAATCTTGTCCAGTGCATCCGCAAAAGAAAACATGCCGGCGAGCGAGGGATTGGTGGCGGCAGGCGTTTCAGTGTTGACATGGACATCGAACCAAACCTCCCCGTCATTGGCCTTGGCAAGCTGAAGTATCCGCTGGTGGGCAGTCAGAGTGGTAATCCTTGAAGCCGCGCCGGAAAAGTGAAACGGGTCTTGAATTTGCTTGTCATAAGCAAAATCCCCGACCACCGGTATGACCGTCTTATCCTTGGCCCAAATGGCCTTGGCCAGCGCCTCAAACTTATCGGCATATTGTTCGTCCACGCGTTCCTCATTGCCCAGTTCGATGTAGCGGAGGCGATACGGTTGCGGATGTCCGTCGGCCACCCGGCGGCGGCCCCAGACCGAATCGGACGGGCCCTTGGCGTAGGCGATGAAGTCGGCCATGTCCTGGGGCGTCTCGCCCATGTTGAAGGCGGGAATAAATTCAAAGCCGGCCGTCTCACAAAAATCCATGAAGTCCGGGATGCCCCATCCATCTGTGGAATAGCGATACCAATGGCCCGGATAAGGAGGACGCCGGTCGCGCGGACCGATCATGTTCTTCCACTTGTAACCCGCTCTGTTGACCATGGATCCCCCATAGCGCAGGACCGTGATGCCCTGGCCGATCATCCCTTCGGCGACATCCCGCCGCACGGGCAGCCCCTTGAAGCGGCCCCACTCACCCGGTTGGAGAAACGCCTGACCCATCGTGACAGAGCCGGGCTGCTCCAGCAACAGCGTGAAGCGTCCCACGGAGGTGGAAGCGTCCGGCGTCAGAACGAAATCAAGCCGCTGCCACTCGTTGCTCTGGACGACAAGCCGTGCCCGCGCATAGATCTGCCAACCATCCCGGCTTTCCAGGGCCGCCACCAACTCCGTCCCTTTTTCGGCGCGCGCCCACACATAACCTTCGTAGGGCTTGCCGGCGACAAAACTCATGCCCCAGCGATTCAGCCCCTGGTTCTCGACGCCCCATGCCCCGACGCCGGAATCGAAATTCATTTGCTGCGATTGCCGGCCTGCAAACGGCTGTTCGGAATTTATCGCAAAACGGCCTGCGGCCGTGCCGCGCTGCACCGCTCGCCACATGCCGCTGAGTTGCGCCTCTGGGGCGGATGCTGGCGGCGCCGGCTCCTGGAAGCTCTCGCCAAAGACCATCTGGCTGTAAAGGCCGCCATAGATTTCGTGGTTCACATCCTCAATGCACGCGCCCGTCAGGAGGCGCGACACGGACCCGACGGCATGATCGGCCTGCACGTTGATGGCGACATCAGCGGCGAAAGCCGAAAGTGCCGTTCCCATCCACATCGGAACAAGATGGAGGAAGGAACAAACCCCTTTCCTGCTGCGTCGGAAAAATGGGGCTTGGGCAGGCTTCATTGATGTGTTCAACCGGCTGAGGGTAAAGGCTGCCATCGCCTCTTGGCAACACTTCTTCCAGATTTCAGATTTAATTGCTCACCGGACCAGACGCATCAGGTCCGGAGAAGGGACTCAATTCCTCCGCGGCTTCGACCTTGCTTTTCGGGAACCAACTCCGCCACAAATAGGAGTCCCAAAAAGCTACAAACCAGCGTGAATCCAAAATGTCAGCGCCGGGCCGATATGCGGATTATCGTCAAGCAATTCTCGGCAAAGAAACAACTCCCGGGGTCATTCACAAATCGGTGTTTTCGGACTACGGGCTGCCGGCAACCACCCGCAACCAAACCCGCCACAAGCCGCGCCCATAATGCACGGTTAACTGCCGCAATCCACAAGGCTATCGAGGCCATGCGCTCCGCCGTCAAGAGTGCTGATCCAAACGTGACATCAGACGGAGACCAAGCCTTGAAGTGGGCGGATGAGATGGAGCATTTATTGCGCTGAAAAGTCCACCTTGGTTGCTTTCATTCGGTGCGCCCAAATCAGGCGGCGCTCATGTCGCTTGAGCGAAGCGACTCACGCATCAAAGCAACGAGCATCGCTCCATCTTTCAGCAACTCCGGCGCGATGCGCTATCCTTCATAGCGGATTCTCTCCTCCATTCTCGACTGCGAGGGGGGGGCCATCGCCGGACGGAGAGCAACGCAAGCTGACACTTGGAGATTAGCCATCGGACGAGATTCACGCAAAAGAGGACGAGAAGCAGGAAAGCAAAAAGGAGCACGTAGTACAAGGCGCGCATAAACGTCAGTGTGTGAGCGGGCTGCGATTGGGCAAGCGACAGTTCAAATCCTCGTTTCCGAAGATGGCAGGGTCAGAATTCGCTTTCATAGCCATTTGTACGGTACGCCAGCGGCAAGGCCACTGCAATGGGGTGTTCACCCCGTCGCGGCACTCTCTTTGCCGGCGAGCACAGTCATTGACCGCGCCCTGCAGTGCCTGGGAATGGTCATCTCCGTGATTGACTCCAAACCCCTCCCGGCATTAAACTATCACCCATGAGCACCTTGTTTTCAGCGCGTTCTACTTTCCTTTCGCCATTCCAGTTGTCGCAGAAAGCGGGTAACCGTTGTGATTGAGCAAACCCCGACTCGTCATCCGAACCACAATGAAACCGGTCTTTTACGGGTTGTTGGCCTTGCATCTCCTGTTTTCTAATGCGGCCGGCGCGCTTGAACCTGCCAACCCACAGGCCAACGCCAAAGCCAGGGCGATCCTCAACTATTTCCAGAGCCTCAGTGTCCGCCAGGATAAGCGTTTGGTGTCCGGTCAATTCACTGATGCAGGCCGCACGACAACCCTGCGGCTCATGAACGAGATTCACGACCAGACCGGCCAGTGGCCAGCTCTGATGGGGGCGGATTACGCCGATTTCCAGAATGGCACCCTCACTTTCAAGGCTCCGAACCAAGCCGCCATCCAATATTGGAACCAAGGGGGCCTCGTCACGATCAGCACTCACCTTTACAATCCGGCAAACCCCAAGGGCGGCGGCTTGCGCGACCATGGTGTTGACTTGGAAACCTTGCTCGCACCAGACACCGACACGCACACCCGGTGGATGCAGGAGCTTGATGTCATCGCCGCCGGATTGCAGGAACTGAAGGGCGCCGGTGTCGTGGTATTGTGGCGGCCTTTTCACGAAATGAACGGCGATTGGTTTTGGTGGGGCGCAAAAGACCCGGACACCTTCATTAAGCTCTGGCGGCACATGTTCGGGTATTTCAGCAAGACAAAGGGGTTGGACAACCTGCTCTGGGTGTACAGCCCCAACCACGGGGACAAAACCGCCGCCTATTATGCTGGCGACCAGTACGTTGACTTGGCGGGCCTGGATGCTTACACGGACTTGGTGGACACCGACCACATCAAGGGCTACGCCGAGGTGTCGAAGATTGAAAAGCCGTTCGGCTTCACTGAATATGGCCCTCATGGGCCGCAAAATCCACCGGGCGATTACGATTACCGGCGCTTCCTCGAAGGCGTGAAGAAGGACTTTCCGAAAGCGGTGTTTTTCATGAGTTGGAACTGGAAATGGAGCATGGCCAATAATAATAACGTGAAGGAGTTGCTGGCTGACCCTTGGATCGTCAATCGGGGCGACTTGCCCACGGGACTAACTGGCACAGGCAGCCGGCCATCTCCGTGATTGACTCCAAACCCCGCCCGGCATTAAACGATCACCATTGACCCGCATAAACCTGAGGCCGATCCAAGCCGGATCTTTTACGTCGGTAAGGGAACAGGTCAACGATGCTTTTCTCACGCTGAGGCAGAGGCCGGGTGGAAACCAAAGAAAAATGAACCGAATCCAAAGCTCAAACGTATTCACAAAATTCCACAGGCATCCCACAGAAAATCGAAAAAAGTGTTGGTTTGACGTTTTGAACCTGCCACACGGCAGGGATGAAAAACAAAAACACCAAACCAACACGGTCTGATTTCAACATTCTGCGCCAGATTTGCAACTCCATTCCGCCGCCTGAGGTGGCTAAAATAGCGCGTGCCACCGGGGCGGAGGACAAGTCGCGCCGCTTTGATCCCTGGAGCCACGCGGTGAGCCTGCTCTACGGCCAATTGACCCAGAGCATTGGACTCAATGACTTGTGCAACTCCCTGCAACTGCATTCCGGGCCGCTGTCCACCCTGCGCGGGGCCACCGCTCCCAGCCAATCCCTGGGCGCAACGGCGCCAGCCCGTTCCAACGAATATGGGGTACGGGTATGCCACCACCCGGAGCGCAAATTCTCTCAAAATCCACCGAAACGGGTCCCGCTGCTGGACGCTGCGGCACTGCTACAAACGTGAAAGCGCGTTTTGCAGAGGTCGCGTTGTATATAATGCCGTTTCCAGTTCGTAATTGCACTATTGCCAAGGCGATTGGCGGCGGTCGCAGACCGCCGCTACAGTGCAAAAGCAAACTGGAAACGGTATAATTCATAGCGTTTTGCCTTCCCCCCAGAGGCGCGTGTGGTATGGCCAGCAGTTCTCCACCGAAGAGTTCCAGCTTGCGGCACAGGAGGGTGAATTGCCGGCACACCGCTGCCATCCATTCCGACGAACCGCGCGCGTCTGGCGATGTGCGGATCGCGCGCCAGGGCGGCGGCAAGGTTCGGCATCGGAGCAATGGAAATCACCGTCATTGGGTCGCCGGATTGGTTGATCGTGTCAATGATATCGCCTGAGGCCCATCGTGATGCACCTGGCCGGGGTAGCGGTCCAAGTCGTAATGGCGAATCCACCCAGCCTGCGCCCCTTCGCCTGGCGGATCGGCCACCGTGCCCAGGCCGAGCGCAATATCCGGGCGGCCCACCGTTTGCAGAAACTTCGCCGGGAGCTTCCCGCGGTATTCAGTTTTGCCATATTCGCCGATCACCAGCTTCAAATCCAGTTCCGGGCATCGCAATAAAAAGCCCAGCGCCCATGTGTCGTCAATATCATCGCCAATATCGGTGGCCAGAATGACCGGAATCGGCTTACGGGCTGGTGGCATCGGCGACGCCGGCGAGGGAGCTTTGCCAGCGTGCCGGAACTGCAAAAGGCCATTGAGGCATTCCTGGAAAACCGCAAAGGTGGATTGGCCCGTCCCACTCGACTTGAATTCCGCCCCTCCCTTTGGAACCAAGACAAAGAAGACTGGGAACTCAAAACTGGCACGCTCTTCCCCGGGCGATCATTTTTGGAGGGCGCGGAAGATTTCCATCTGGTTGGTAAAAAGCCCAAGGGTGATGAATTGGACAGGCGTGGTCAAGGTGAAGTTGGTGAACGTGGTCCAAGTGATTGGGGCCGAAAGGTTGGTGGCGGACATGACCATATAGTTGGAACCGGGCTTGCCGTAGAGAGTTACGCCCGGGTTTGCGCCGTGGGTGAAGGATGCCTCCAACAACGGTTGGGCAGCAATCAACACCACCCTGCCTGGAAAAACAAAAACTGACCCGACCTGGGTGTTGTCCGAGGCCGTCGCGACGATGCTGTTGACCGTCAACGGGGCAAACGCCGAATCGCCGGTGGCCAGGGCTTGAACAGAGATCGTTCCGAGCGAGGATGCGCCCAGCAGCACATGGCCGCTTGGGACGGCAAAATTGAACTGCGGTTGGGAAGCATCAGGCGCTTGCACGGCGGCGGTGACCAGGCCGGGGTTGCTGGCGGCGATCCCCCAATTGCCGAAACGGCCCGACAGCGTGGCGAGGGAGAAACTAAGATTAGTCAGGCCGACGGTGGAATACAGATTGACCGGGACCGACGTGTCGTTGCCGAGGAGCACCGCGCTGGAGCCGACGGTCACCCGAACACAGGCGCTGACGGTGACCTCAAAGGAGACCGAGTTGCTCAGGGCTGGCGTGCCGTTATCAACGGCCCAGACGGTGATGAGGTTGGTCGTGCTGCCTTGCTCGCAAGCGGGAGCCCATTTGAAAACGCCGTTGGTGGAAAGGGAGGTTCCGGCGGGCGCACCCGCGCCGAGGCTGAAGGTAATCTGGCGCGGGGGCACGTTCGCATCGGTCACGGTGTTGGTGACAAGGACGGTGGATCCCACATTGACGCTTTGATCGGGCACAGCGGCGAGCATCGGCGGAGCGGCGGGCGTGATGAAGGTCAAGTCGCCGCCAAAATAGGTTCCCAGGCTGTTGTGGGCGACGGCTTGGAAATGAAGGGTTGTCCCGGGCAGCAAGCCGGTTATGGCCTGCGCAACCGCATGCGCATCCCCCAGGTCGGACGCCAAAGTGTTGGTGGTGCCAACATTTCCATAGGCGGTCGTGGGACCATATTCGAAATAGACGGCCGTGGCGCTGCCGTTGGGGTTCACGGTGGCATTCAATGTGGCTTTGGTGGGCGTGACGGCCGAGGCGGCCAGAGTCGTAACGGCGGGGGCGGTGGTCTGCGAAGTAGAATTAGTTGTAAAATTGGCCGCCAAATTGCGATTGGTGGCCAGGGTGAAACTGTAGCTGGGCGAGGCGCTTTGCACCGTGCCATTCTCCGTCCAGTTGGCAAAGGTGTGGCCGCTGTTGGCGGTGGCCTTCACCGTGACAGAACTCCCCGTGACAAACGAACCGCCGCCCGTGACGCTGCCGGCGCTGGCCGGATTGGCTGCCACGGCGACCGTCTGGGTCGGCTCCGGCGCGACATACTCGACGGGATTGGAGGGCGGGCTTTGATTATGATTGATATCATAAGCCGCCACTTCAAAATAGTTCGTCGTCCCTCCCTGCAGCCCGGTCACCGTCCCGGTGGCATTGGTTCCCGCGTCTATCTGGTTGATGTAATGGATGCCGTCGCTGCCGGAGAGAATCATGTAGCCGGCCACACCGCGGCTGGGGCTGGGACTCCAGACCAGCGTCACGCTTTGGGCCGCGTGTGCCGCCGGACCAAGCGCCAGGCCCAATCCCATTACAAAAATGAGAATTTCCTGACGACCGGGCATTGCCGCCCAACCGCTTTTTGAAGTTGCCCCACGCATCACTCCCGTGTTTAGCAGCCGGTCTGCCAACCTGGGCGGTTGGGCGTGCCGGATTGTTGACAGCGGGCGATGTGACCAACCCGCGGATCGGGGCCGTGTTTATTCGCGTTCTTTAACCTGCTGTCCGGCAATGGGTTGCGCTCGTTTGGCGATGTGGCGTGCGCGGACCGGCCGCGAGCGGGCCGCCCCATTTTTCTCCCGGTTTTTGTCCGAGAATCCCGCGCCGGCTTTTTGATTGACCTTCGCGCGGACGATCCCGGTACACCGGGGGCTATTTTCTGGACAACTTTTCCGGCAGCGCCATCCGGTCCATTTCTGCGCACACGAACCGCCCGCTCCCGCCGCCTTTTTGCAGAGTTGCGAGAGCGGGCCGCGCAAGGGATGCGAGAATGGAGGATGGACGCTGTCTTTGCGTAAGCGTTAAAAATGATACCGTAGGGCCGGGCCGCGATTGACTGAAGTTCCCGTGAGTGGACATATCCCTGTCCCCCTTTTTTCCTCTCGGCTGGGTGCAGCCCGGCTTGATCGCTTCGAGCTTGGCGCGCGCCCGCCCGATCTTTTTCATGATGCCATCCACCGTCGCCGTCCACACGAACGGTTGGGGGCTGTTGTTCCAGCAGGCCAGGAAGAAATGGGCCTGGAACACCAACGCCGTGCGTTCGCCCTGGTTGACTCTCAAGAAGCTCATTTTATATGTTGTTCATTGGCAACACGTTGCGAAAAATCAAAAGGTTCTTCGATGTTTTCAGTGGAATAGAAGGTGTTGTTTCTCAAAGCATTGCACAGGCCTGTTCGGCAATCCCAAAGGGATTGGATCATTTAGCCCAGGGTTGGCCCGATTCCGAGAGGGCCTACCCTGGGTGGTTGCAATAACATGACACAACCCTGAAAGGGTTGAATATCAAAGATTTACGAAACAGATACAACCCTTGCAGG
>JBEKVM010000131.1:0-36437 GCA_049513975.1 Verrucomicrobiota bacterium
CAAACCAGTTCATGGCATGCTGACGAGGCGTTCTGGCTCCAGTCTCATTGGAAACGCTTGAATCTTTTTTCTCGACAGATTTAAGTCCCTTGGTAAAATGAGACTCCCCCGCATTGAGTATTCGGCAATGCGGGGGAGTCTCATTTGCCAAGTGATTAGAGCATTTTAAAGAATATTGTAACTACCGCAGGCAAACCAGTTCATCGCATCCCTGTCAGGTGCCCTGGCTACAGTTTTATTGAAAATGCTCTAAGCTTTGGGGCGATTGAGAGGAAAAACGTCTCGCCAGGAAATCCGCCCGGCCTATAATAAATTGCGTGCGACCATGAGACTGCCGGCCCCGTCAAGCCAGTTGTCACTTTCGACTCCGCGATTTAGTCCTTTGGCAGCAGCGCCAGTACTGCAAAGGCCGTCGCTGCATCCGACATGAACATGCGTCTCCAGGGTTCGCCATCGTCGCCGCCCTGTTCATGATCATAATTGAGCGAACACGTCCGCCAGCATTTCCAGTGGCTTTGATCAATCTGACACTCCCGTTGATTGGCCTCCAGCCAGGCCGTGGCCCTTTTCAGACTGGGATGGTCGGCGGGCAGTCCCGCCTGGCGAAGCGCATAGGCGATTAGGCCCGTGGCATACCCATCCGACTTGGACAGTAGCGCGACATCGGGTTTTCCCTTTGGTCCATACGGCGGGCTGGCCTTGGACCAGGTCCAGGGTCCCAACTTGTAAAGGGACCAACCGCCATCCGCGTTCTGTTTGCTCAGAAGGTCTGACGTCAACCTGTCGGTCTGGTCGCGGCTCAGCAAGCCCGCCAGACGAGTGGAGGCCAGCAGCAGCCAAGTCCTGCTGTAGAGATTCTGCCCGGCATAGTTTGCTTTCAGGTAGGAGCGCAATTTGCCGGCGCCACTCGACCCGTTTTCGCCCGTGCCGCCCGCGTAGCCAGGGGCGGTTCCCACCGCCAGGGCCGCCAGGGCCGCGCCGTAGTAAACGCTGTCTTTGGCTTCGTAAGGCTCCAGCCCGGTGTCCAGCCAATTCCATGCTCCGTCAGCGCGTTGCTCTTTCCAGAGCTCTTCGAGCGCTTTGCGGGTCGGCCCGCCCGGCGCCTGATGATTCAGACGGGCATCCTCACCGGCAAGAATAAGAAGGTTCAGCACCGCCTCGGTCCCGCGTGACTGTTCCTCTTCCCCTTTGGATAACGCTTCGTGATTGCCATATGTGTCCACCCGGCGAAGAGTTTCGTCGAGCAACTTCGCTTCTTGGGGCGTCGGCTTGCTCACGCCTGTCGCTTTGCGCAGCGCCGGGCGGGCCAGTGCGTATGGGACTGTCATATGGCACGAAACACACGAGGTCTTTTCCTGGCCGGTTTGCAGCTTTCTTGCTTTTTCGAACCACAAATCCATCCGGTCATCCAGGTATTTTGCCGCCGCCTCCTTGTCCCAGGCAGTTGGTTTATTCTGCACATTCGACACCTGGGGCGGCACCGGATTGGACCAGGCCGCGAGCGCCGACAACATGCAGACAGCAACCAAGGGCAGGGCGACCATCGTTCCGCGGAATTTCATGCTTTGCCCTCCAGTTAAGACGAAGCTGCCGGCCAAGGCACTTGTTTTGATGCGTTACACAGGACTGTCGCCTTGATCGTCACGAGTGCAGTTACCTTTCACCACCTATCAGTTGACGAACCTCTTGAAACAGCCCGTTGCGATCTGGTTTGGACACATCATCGGTCAGACCCCACGCTCCGTACCGGCTATAGGCGCCCGACAAGGTGAATTGCATCGCGAGATTGCCTCCCAAATCCCAGAAGCAGTCTGCGAAGTTCCGTTTGTAGAGGTCCCGCTGCCGCGGGTCGCGAATGGCTCTGATTCGGTTTGCAATATTCGCTCGGCTCCCGCCGCCGATGTCCGGGCCGCTCTCATAAGCACAGAAGCCGCCAGGCAGGTCGAATTGTTTGGCCAGGGCAATCATCGCCATCCGGTCCGCTTTGGTATTGTCAATCGCCGCTTGCATGTTGCTGATCAGTTGATCAACCGAATAATTCTCCGTGCCTGCCTCCCCGGAAGCGCCCTTTCCGCCGTAGTAGGCCGGCATGGAGATCGCATAGATGTAATGCTTTGGATCCCCGTCGACCGCCTTCAGATAATCCAGCATGCCTGCCAATCGGCCGCCGATAAAGAATCCCTTGCGATCTGGCGTCACCCCGGCAAGAACACCCCGAATGCGTCTGTTTACTTCTTCCTTCCCGAAAACGCCGGCGAAAATATCAACGGCATCTTTAACTTTTTGGGCATGGCGCCGCTGTCCCCAGACCTCCTCATTGTTGACGTGATCATAGTCGTACTGAATGTTTCCCCCTTGGACCTCCTCTTTGGCCCTGGCCTTGTTCCAGGCATATTGCAGGAAACCGAAGTTCCACACTTCATTGCTGTGCTCTAGGTAGATGTTCAGGTTTGGCTTGAGAGAGGTTTTAATGAGGGCCGCAAGGCTGCGGATATAGCCGTCATCAACGGAGACGGGGATATTGAGCCACAGGTCCATGTTCGCCTCGTTGCAAAGCTCGATCACATGCTCCCAAGGCCAGCCATCCTTTTTGTTGAGCGGTTCGATGGATTCCACGGCCGCGTCCGTGGAAAGCTTGCGGTGGCTCCAGGACTGCGTCTGAGTGTGATCCTTCCCCCATTCGACATTGCCGTTAATCCCCAGCACCCCCATAAAGCGAATCGTTGAAAACGCGGCGCTCTTCAGACACGCCAGATATTCGGTCGTGAAGACCCGCGTCGTGTCGGCGGAATAGCCGGGGCGAATGAGCCTGTAATCACTGATGCCGCTGTTCGTTGGATTTGTGGAGGACCGTCGCGTGTTTCTGAATTCCAGTATGACCAAGCCATGATTTGCCGCTGGTTGGGGGATGACGAGATCGAATGTTGTTCTGTTTGCCGGCGCATCGTAAACCTGATTTCGAATCGAAAACGTCCCGCCAGCCTGCGCCAGCCGCGCCTCGCCGATGAATGACCCTTTGTAGGCGCCGCTGCGATCCACCCGGTATGCTTCAGGATCATCAATTTCACCCGCCCATTCTGCGCATGGCCGGGAGTCCATTACCCAATGGCAGTCGGTTTTGGGCCATCCATGCTCGTCCACGTCCTCGCGTAAAAGTTTTGTCCAGCCGCCACGGCCATCCGATTTTTCCCAGCGGTAATTCTGCTTAACCACATTGACAAACGCATCGGACGATGCCTCCACACCGAGCCGCCCTGGAAAAAGTGGCGAGGCAATTGATACGGAGTGGCACGCGGCTGACAACGCCACGACCAAACAAAAACGTAAAAATCCATTCATCAAATTCGATGGATCACCCCCGCAAAATCACATCAGCTCTTTCGCGCCTGCCAGTGGCCTCGCCTTACAGCGTGGTCCTCCCCGCCGCCTTCACCCTCGCCCATCTGGCCTTGGCCGCCGCTGCAAGTTTGGCCCTGACCGCCGGACTGCTGCGGCGATCCTTCTTTTTAGCTGCCTTCACTCTCGCCCACCTGGCCTTCGTTCCGGCAATAATGGCCGCCCTTCCAGCCGCACTCAATCGCTTCTTGCCCTTCTTGGCCTTCCCTTTGACCTTGGCCCATCTGGCTCGTTGCGCCGCCGCCATCCTTGCCCGGACGGCAGCGGATCTGCGATGTTTCTTTGGGAGTTCAACCGCGAATGGTGATGGAACTTCACCTCCGCCAGCAGTGATTGAATCAATTTGGCCTTGCAGCGCCTCAATCTGTTCCTTGATGGCGATGATGCGGTGGAGTTGGCTTGTCGTTAAACTTGTGAGATTTGTCATGGGTGATGGTTTAATACCGGGGGCGCTTGGAGTCAACCCCGGAGATGTGTGCCCTTCCCAGCTACAGCCACCCGAACGGTTCCGTCAACCACGTTGGTTTTCGGTGTCTGAGGGACTTTAGTTCTTGCTCTTTGACCCTTTCGCACTTGTCAGCGTTAAAAACTGCTGCGGGAGCACGCCGGAGCAAACGCAGGCGATTCGGGTGATCGTGGACCGCTTCAATGGCGGCGTGAGGGCGCAGCCTTCAAGAGGCCGCCAAACCAGCCCGCTCGGAATCGGAAAAATGAACCGATGAGGCTTGTTATCGGCGGGAGAACTTACCACTCTCGGGTAAGCAGACAAAACGATGAACTCGCGAGAACGCGTGCTCAATCTGATTGAGGGCAAACCGGTGGACCGCCCGCCAGCCATGCCCATCACCATGATGTGGAGCGCCGATTTGATCGGCGTCAATTACCACGACTACGCGACGCGCGCCCAAATCCAGGCTGCCGCCCAATGCGCCGCCGCGGGCCAGTTTGGTTTTGACCATGTGTCGGTCATTTCCGACCCGTGCTGCGAAGCAGCCGACTTGGGGGCGGACATCTTTTATCCTCCGGATGGACCGCCCGCGATCATCGAGAAGAACGCTTTGCTGGCCGACCCCTCCGTTTTGGGCACGTTGCGTGTTCCCGACCCGCACCGCGCCGGCGGCCGCATGGCTAATCGTGTTGCAGCCGTGCGCCTTCTGCGCCATCAGCTCGGCGGCACGCACCTGATCGAGGGCTGGGTGGAAGGGCCGTGCGCCGAAAGCGCCAACTTGCGCGGCATCAGCACCATCATGATGGATTACTACGACGATCCGGATTTCGCTCACGTTTTGGCGGAGTTCACCGTGAAGGTCGCTTTGAAATTTGCCGCCGCGCAGATCGAGGCCGGGGCGGACATCATCGGCGTGGGCGATGCCGCCGCCTCGCTGATCAATCGCGGGCTTTACGATCAGTTTGTCCTGCCGCACGAGAAGCGGCTGGTGGAAGGGATTCACGCCGCGGGCGGCCGGGTGCGGCTGCACATCTGCGGGCGCACCCAGCATCTGGCCGGTTCCATGGCCACGCTCGGTTGCGAGATTGTGGATTTGGACAGCATGGTGGACCTGCGGGCGGCCCGCGCCGACCTGGGCGACCGCCAAGTGCTGCTGGGCAACGTGCATCCGGTCAACGTGGTCAGGAACGGCACGCCGGAGGAGGTGCGCCAGGCGCTGGCAAAATGCCACGCCGAGGCCGGGCCAGCCTGGATCGCCGGGGCGGGCTGCGAAGTGCCCCGGCATTCACCGGCGGAAAACGTGCGCCGTTTCGCCCAAATTGTTTGAGCCGGCTTTGCCATGAATAACGAACAACTTTACCAGGAACGGCTCAACCGCTACGTGACGGCCATGCGCAACGAGAAGCCGGACCGGGTGCCGCTCCGGCCCTTTGTCGCTGAGTTTACTGCCAAGTACGCCGGTTACACCTGCCAGGAAGTGGCGCATGATTATAACAAGGCTTTTGAGGCTGCCATCAGGACGGCAAGGGATTTTGATTGGGATGCCGTGGTGCCCAACATGGTTTACGTGTGGACTGGATTAGCCCAGGCGATTGGTCTGCGCTACTACGGCATTCCGGGGATCGGCCTGCCGCACACCAGCGGCTTCAATTACATCGAGCCGCCGGAAGACCAGGCGTTTATGCGTGAAGATGAGTACGACGCGCTGATTGACGATCCGACCGCCTTCCTCTACACCACTTGGCTGCCTCGAGTTTCCACTGAAGCCAGCAAGATGGGTG
Organism: Verrucomicrobiota bacterium; assembly: GCA_049513975.1. Taxonomy (GTDB): domain Bacteria; phylum Verrucomicrobiota; class Verrucomicrobiia; order Limisphaerales; family Palsa-1400; genus JBEKOF01. Next base: position 5,626 of record JBEKVM010000131.1, read on the forward strand.
ATCCTGTCACCTACCGGAACAATATTGCCTTGGTCAAAGGCGCGATGGCGATGCTCTCTTATTTCTACGCCTTCGGGCCTCAAATCGCGCGCCTGCGCCGGGAATGCGGGATGCCCTCGGCTATCGCGGGAATCTTCAAAGCCCCTTTCGATATCCTGGCTGACAAATTGCGCGGCTATGTGGGATTGACCTTCGACATGCACACTCAACCGGACAAGGTCTTCAAGGCGTGCGAGGCGCTCATGCCCCATCTTTGTCACGTGGGCCTGACGACTGCCGACCCGGCCAGGCTGGTTCCGATTGGCTTTTGGATGCACCGGGGTTGCGTCCCGTTTGTCAACCCAAGCCAATTTGAATCCCACAACTGGCCCACCCTCCGGCCCATCATCGAAGAGTTCTGGAGGCATGGCCATCAGACCCTCTTTTACGCCGAAGGCAAGTGGAAGCACCACTTGGCCGCCTTCCGCCAGTTGCCCGACCGCAGCATCGTCTACCATTGCGACCAGGACGATGTTTTCCATGTCCACCAGCAAATCCACGACAAGTTCGCGATAAGCGGCGGCATCCCCAACCCTCTGCTCAGTTTTGGCAAGCCGGAGGAGGTTCGCGCCTTTTGCCGGCGGGTGATTGACATCGTCGCCAAGGACGGCGGCTACATCATGGACTCCAGCGCGATCATGCAAGACGATACCAGCACCGAGAACCTGCGCGTCATGACCCAAACGGCGCGCGAGCATGGCATCTACTCGGCGGGCAGTTACCGCCCTCCAGTCGCCACAGCGCCTTGCGAACTCCCGGCCTCCCAAACCGCCCGCAGCCACCTGGCAGGCTTGGTGGGTTCTTCAAAGTCAAAGGCGCGGCCCGGGGTCTGTCTCCCATGGGAAGAACGAGTCAAGGAATTGCCGGAAATTACCGGCAGCCCGGAGCTGATCGAGAGAATCTGGCGGGATATTGACTCCTTCGGCAACATGTATATTTGGCAACTGCTGCTGAGTTTCTAATGGCAAACGCCAAGTCCAGGAGGAAGCCGTTCATCGGGATCAGAGATGGCCGCGGATTTGAAGGCTCTCTTGCGCTCTCCATCAAGCCTTGCCTTGCAGCAGCGCCATGGCCGCTTCCACGGCACTGGCCGCGTCCGGCGCATAGCCGTCCGCGCCGATTTCACGGGCAAACTCCGGCGTGATGGGCGCGCCGCCGATCACCACCTTGACCGTCAGCCCCGCGTCGCGGATGGCCTTCACAATCTCGCGCATGGCGGGCATCGTCGTGGTCAGCAACGCCGACAAACCCACCAGCTTGGGTTTGTGTTGTTTGACCGCTTCAACAAAGTCGGCCGCCGGCACGTTTGCACCGAGGTCAATCACCTCGATGTTCGCCCCCTTCCACATCATGGCCACGAGGTTCTTGCCGATGTCGTGCAGGTCGCCTTCCACCGTCCCGATGACCGCGCGGTGTTCCGGCTTCACACCCGCAGCCACGAGCAGCGGCTCCAGGATCTTCAGCGCCTCCTTCATCGCTCGGGCGGCGATCAGCATCTCGGGGACGAAGAACTCGTTGCGCTTGAACTTCTCCCCGACCGCCGCCATGCCGGGCACGAGGCGATTTTCAACGATGTCGCCCGGCTTCTCCCCGGCATCGAGGCACTGTTTGATGAGGCCGGCAACGTCTTGGCGTCGTCCGGCGATAATGGCCTGCGTGAGCGGATGGTCTTCATTCATAACAACGAGAAGGTTGGCACTTTGCCGTGAGCCGGTCTTGCAATCCGGTCATTGGGCCGGTGCTCCAGCAGCGGGATGGCGGGAAAATCGTTCATGGCAGCATCAGACGCCCGATCTAACGACCCTCGAAACCGTCGGCGAGGTTGAGTTCGATGACCTCGACCTGCGCGCGCAGGTTTTCCATTTCATCCAGCGTGGTTCGGTCCACCAAGGCCAGCAGCGCCACCCGGGGCATCCTGAGGTCGGAGGATTTCTTTTCTGGATTGGTCATCAGTTAAAGTGATACCGACTCATTCCATTATCCGGCAACCCCCTGTCGCTGGCCAACTATAATTCGTTGTGGCACGAAGCCGCTGCGCGCCGTCGAAAAGGGATCGTTGTCTTCTTGACCGTCCTTTCCAAGGACATTTGTTGACCGCAGGCCGGCATACGGGCTGGCTCTGCCATCACCGACTGACTGTATTAACACTGCCATGCGCCCGCCATCTTTCCTGCTGAAAAACTGCGCCCCTGAGCGGCCTTTAAAAGTCGCTCATGATTGGGCCTCCTTCTAATTCGCAATCCGCAATCCGCAATCCGATCCCCCGTGCCCCCCGGACTTTCGCATTCTTCATTTCTCCCTTCAACCCAGCCACTCCGGATTATGCGTCGTCCCATCAAACGTGGCGGAGGTCTTGAACGCTTCATACTGTCCGTTGGCCGCCGCCGCTTTGGTGCGCGCCAGCAACGCCGCCACCGCCTCCGCGTTCAGCGGCTGGAAAGTCCGGCCCGCTTGCAGCGCCTGGTCCAGCAGCGTCATGCTGTCGCAGCCGGTGATCACGGTGGAAGTCGGCAGGTTCATGGCGTAGTGCAGGCATTCGATGGCCGTGGCGGCGCCGCCGCGCACAATCGCCCCAAATCCAAGCGGCTTCATCCCCAGCACGCCGGTCTCCTCCTTCACCAGCCGGGGCACGACATTCTTCTCGAAGCTCCGAAAATGCGCGTCCATCACATTCAACGGCATCTGCGCCGCGTCAAAATGAAAATGGTGCTCCACCGCCGTGTCCAGCATCTTCAGATGAATGGACGGGTCCTTGTGCCCGGTAAAGCCGATGTAGCGGATTTTCCCCGCCTGCCGCGCCTCCACGGCCGCTTCCATTCCGCCGCCGGCGGCAAAAATCCTCGCCGGGTCCTCCATCCGGATGATTTCGTGGAATTGCAGCAGGTCAATCCGGTCGGTCTGCAACCGTTTCAGCGATTCCTCGATTTGCCGGGCCGCCGCCGCCTTGGTGCGCCCGTCAATTTTCGTCATGAGAAAGGCCTTGGCGCGGTAGCCGTCGCGCAGGGCCTGGCCCATCCTGGTTTCGCTCGTTCCCCCGTTGTAATCCCAGCAGTTGTCAAGAAAAGTGATGCCGCTGTCAATGGCGGTGCGGATGAGGCGGATGCTTTCCAGCCCGGTCAACCCCCCCGTGCCGATGTGCCAGCCGCCCAGGCCGATGGCGGAAACCTTCTCCCCGGTGCGACCCAGCGCGCGCGTGGGCATCGAGCCTGGGGTGGCCGCGCTCCAGGCCGTTGCCCCGGCGCTGGCCGCCACGCCGCCGGCCACCGCCAGCTTGACAAACTCGCGCCGTGTCACCCCCTCGTTTTTCCCGGCAATGGAGTCATCGGGCGAACCGTTTTGAATGGACCCGTCATATTTCATCGCGCTGCTCCTCAGGCTGCATTTCCAACCATAAACCTCCCTCCCCGCCGCCGCAAACCATAATCAGCCGCAAACTTGCCCAACACCTCCGTTGCCGTCGCCTCCGTCCGATCGGGCCTGTCCGTCCCATCCGTCCGATGCCTCCACCAAGCCGCCAAGCCAGTCCCCCCAAATGGCAATGCCGCCGCATCCGCCTTCCTTCGCGGCCGAGCCGCGGCGGAGGGTGAACAATCCGCCATTGCCCGCCCGCCGGCCGCGTGGCATTTTTCCCCCGACATGCGATTTGAATTTGCCACCGCCCAACGCATCATTTTCGGACCGCAGACGGTGAACCAGGCCGGGCGTCTGGCCGCGGATTTGGGCCGATACGCCCTCGTGATCGCCGGCCGCGACCCCGGGCGTGTGGCTCCGTTGTTGCAACTTTTGCGGGAAGCCGGCGTCGGGGCGACGGTTTTTTCCGTCGCCGGCGAACCTGATCTGGAAACCGTCCGCCGCGGCGCGGCCCTGGCCCGGCAGGAACATTGCGATCTGGTTGTCGGCTTTGGCGGCGGCAGCGTCCTGGACGCAGGCAAAGCCATCGCCGCCATGATGACCAACCCGGGCGATCTTCTGGACTACCTCGAAATTATCGGGCGCGGACGAACGCTGGCCAAACCGTCCGCCCCGTTCATGGCCATTCCCACCACGGCGGGCACGGGTTCGGAAGCCACCCGCAATGCCGTCCTGGCCTCCCCGGAGCATCGCGTCAAGGTCAGCCTGCGCAGTCCGTTTCTTCTGCCGTCCCTGGCGCTGGTGGATGCGGAGTTGAGCCGCGATCTGCCTCCCGCCCTGACCGCCAGCACCGGCCTGGATGCGCTGACGCAACTGATCGAACCCTACGTCTGCGTGCGCGCCAACCCCATGACCGACGCGGTGTGCGAAGAAGGCCTGCGCCGCATCGCCCGCTCCTTGCGCGCCGCCTTTGGCAATGGCCGCGACGGCTCCGCTCGCGAGGACATGGCCTTGGCCAGCTTATTTGGCGGCATGGCCCTGGCCAACGCCGGGCTGGGCGCCGTGCATGGCCTGGCCGGCCCGATTGGCGGCATGTTTCCCGCGCCCCACGGCGCGGTCTGTGCCGCGCTGCTGCCGCATGCCATGCAGGCCAACTTGCGCGCCCTTCGCCTCCGTCAGCCCGGCAGCCCGGCCCTGGCCCGCTACGAAACAGTGGCTCGCCTCCTCACCGGCAACCCCCAAGCCGGCTCGGATGGAGGAGTGGATTGGGTGCGCTCGTTGGTGTCCGATCTGCAAATCTCCGGCCTGGGCGTTTACGGAATCAAAGAGGAAAACATCGCTGAACTCGCCGCCAAAGCCGCCCAAGCCAGCAGCATGAAAGCCAACCCCATCGTCTTGACTCCCGCCGAACTCAGCCTCCTTTTGGAACAAGCGTTGTGAATCGCTTTTGAGGATATAAGATGTGGGAGGCATGGACAGATTAACGCTTTTCGGATTATTTTCGGTCACGGCGATGCTGGTTTGTTACGCCCTTGAGGCTCGCAGCCGGTGGTTCATCCTGGCTTTCGCCGGGGCTTGTGTCCTCGGATCCATTTACGGTTTTCTTCAAGGAGCCTGGCCGTTTGGAGTCGTGGAGGCAGTTTGGTCCTGGGTTGCCTTGCGACGATGGTGGTTGGCCGCTCCAGCCCAATCGCATCACGCCAAAGCCGGCGACCATCCACCCAGTTCAAATTAGCCACGACCCTCCCCTTCCCGCGCTTGACAGAATGACCCCGCTGGCTCGTAATGAAAACCGAATGACCACGCCCAAGCTCCCGCTCGCCTTCCGGCTGTTGCTGGCGCTCTGGTGTTCCGCGCCGCTGGCCCCCCTCCGCGCCGCTTCGGGTGTCGTGGATAAAGGCTCGCTGCGCTTCTCCTATGATGACCGCGGCATCGCCGGCCTGGGCAGCACGGCCGACCCTTTCGGCGCCGAGGTGACTTCGCCGGAGCAACCGCTCGCCCTCGCCGTGCATTACAAAACGCCGGGCGGTGATTGGATCACGAACCAAAACCGTTTCCAGATCACCGTCTCCGCGGACACCAACACGCTCAAATACACCCTCTCCGACTCCAACAGCCCCCTGCGGATCGTTCAGACCTTCAGCACCGACGGCGCGACGCTCGATTGGAACATTGACCTGGATAACCTGACAAAGGGCGCGATCACCATTGGCGATCTGGCCATCAACATTCCCTCCGTCGGGCCAACGGGCGAAAACCCCCAACAGATTTTCGAGCACGGCTTCGTCAAGCATCAGTTCATCTCCGGCCACGGCTCGTTCCTTTACTTTGTGCGCGCCTCGGGCGCGGGACCGTTCCTCATCGTCACCGTCCGGCCCGGCACAAAATTGGAATACTTTGGAGGCGGGGGCGGACGCGGAGGTGGCGCGCCCGTTTATATTCACTCCGCCCTCGCCGCCAACAACGAAAAACGCGGCACCTGGCGCCAGCCCAACACCTTCCTCACCCTCGGGGCAGCGGGCGCCAAGGACAGCCACGCCCATTACGCCTTCCGCCTCCAGTTCGCCAAAACTTACGAGGCCATGCGCGAAGTCCTCTTCCGGGAGGGGCTTTTTGATATCCGCGCCGTCCCCGGCATGACGGTTCCCATTGACCTTCCCGCCCGTTTTGCCCTGCGCACCCGCGCCAGCATTGATGCCATCGAGTCCGAATTCCCCGCCGACACCAAAATCATCCGCCTTCCCGACCCGCAACTCAACACTTGCCTTTTCGAGGTCTCCTTCCAACAACTTGGTGAAAACAGGCTCACTATCGTCCACGATGGCGGCCGCAAAACCTATCTGGAATACTTCGTCACCGAACCTCTGGAAACCCTCATCAAAAAGCGCAGCGCCTTTATCATCAACCGCCAGCAGATCCACGATCCCTCCAATTGGTGGGACGGCGTTTTCGGCCCTTACGACATGAAGGCAAAAGTCGTCCGCACCATCAACGACCCGGATATTTTCGTCAAACGCATGGTCTACAATCTCACCTGCGATGATCCCGGCCTGTGCAAGGCGCCTTACGTCGCCGAGAAAAACGCCAGCTTTCCCGATGAAAAGGAAATCCAGGGACTGGAATACTACCTCGAGCATTTTGTCTGGGGCAAACTCCAGCGCACCGACCAGGAAACACCCTATCCCTACGGCGTTTATGGCACGCCCAATTGGTACACGGACCGCGATCCGGCCCGCCGCAAGGCCTGGTTTGAGAGCTTGAACGACCCCAAGGGCCTGGCCGATCTGCCCAAGGAACACGTCTGGCGCTCCTACGACTATCCCCACCTCGTCATGCTTTACTACCACATGTACGAGATCGCCAAAAAATATCCCCAATGGTCCCGTTACCTCGACGCCTCCGGCTATCTCGACCGCGCCTGGCAAACCGCCCGCGCCTTTTTCACCTATCCCATGCAGATTTACCCCGAATACTACGAAACCTACAAATGGGGACTCTACAACGAACTGGTCGTCCTCAAACTGGCCGGCGCCCTGGAGCGCGAAGGCTTCCCCGACCGCGCCTCCTGGCTCCGGGCCGAGTGGGAAAAGAAAGTCAAGTATTTTGTCTATGACGACCCCTATCCCTTCCGTTCCGAATACGCCTTCGACCGCACCGCCTTCGAGTCCGCCTACGCCTTCGCCAAATACGGCGCCACCCACGACATGCAGCCCGACACCAATCTTTGGTTCGATCCCAAACTGAAAAAGTGGTACTCCCATCCTTCCGTCAAAACAGCGGATTCGCGCGCCTTTATGGACCGCCAGTTGGCTGCGGGACTTTGCGTGCGCGGCTGGCTGGAGGCCAGCTACTACCAACTCGGCGCCGACGGCGGCGTCAGCTACATGGCCGCCATGGGCGGCTGGGGCATTCTTGACTACGCCCTCGATTTTGCCCCCAAACCGGCCGACTGGCTCCAACTCGGCTACGCCTCCTATCTCAGTTCGTGGTGCCTGATGAACAGCGGCCCGGCGCAAAACAACTACGGTTTCTGGTTCCCCGGCAAGGAAAACGACGGCGCGGCCGGCTGGCAATTCATCTCCGCCAAAGCCGGCAGCGCCTGGATGTATTCCAGCTACTCCACCAACCGCTTCAACCCCATCCTGGAACCGCGCGGCCCGTGGCATTACGACGGCGAAATTGACCTCGGCTTCGGCGGCGCCTTGCGCAGCGCGGCCACCATTGTCACCTCCGATCCGGTCTTCGGCTGGTTTGCCTACGGCGGCATCCTCTCCGCCAAAGGCAACCATCTTTCCGTCATCCCCCGCGACGGTTTGCGCCAGCGCTTCGACGCCATCCTGCCCTCTTCCCCGGACGGCTCCGCCAACATCCGCCGCTGCAAAATCGCCCTCGACCGCGACGGTTTCGCCGCCGAAAAACCAGTCCTGCTCGACACCTCGCTCGACAATATCGCCTTCACCCTGGAAAACCGTTCCAAGGACAAACACACCACGCGCCTCCTGCTCTCCCTCCCCGCCGGTGCGCCGTACCAGGTTGCCCAGGACGGCAGGCGCCTCGCGCTCAACAACTGGGCCGACTGGGATTACCCGTTGTCCGCCGAATTGCAGACCGGCCCCGGCTTCTCCAACATCAAGATCACCCGCCTCCGCCCGCGTTGAGGCGAATTTAATCTATGAAAAAACATTTCTTATTATTGACATTGTGCTCGTTGCCGGTTTTTTTATCCGCCTGCCACGGCCCGCCGCCCGCCGCCCCAAAAACTCCGGCCCCCGCCCCGGCCCCCATTGATCCCCAAAGAGTCCGCGACCAGCAGGACATGACCTGGGAGGACTATCGTCCGATTCCCGGCGTGGATTGGGCCGATCCCTCCCTCCAGCCCAAGCGGGGATTCAAAATGGCCCTGGTCGCGGTGGATTTCCCCGATCAGCCCTTCGTCATCACCCTGCCCAAACACTCCGACCTTTTCGGCAACCCGCAAATTGACCCCGTGCCGCGCGCCCAGGTCCCCCGGTTTTACGCCGATTTCTACAACAAGCCCTCCCCCGTCAACCACGGCCACACCATCAACGGCTACTGGATGGAGCAATCCCGCGGCCAGTTCGGCATCACCCAGCTCGAGGCCTTTGGCCCCTACCTCATGCCCACCAACTTCTGGTACTACGGCCTCAACGAACATCGCCAGAACAACTCCACCCCCACGGGTGTCGTCGCCAGGGGCAACACCGAGCGGGACGCCGACGCCCTGTGGCGGGCCGCCTCCGGCAAGACCCCGAACGATTATGATTGCGTCCTGCGCATCTACGCCGGCTACGACGAAACGGGCGTCTGGCAGGAATTCGGCGAAATGAAGTTTGAAACCCGGGACGACATCCCCTTGGAATGGGGCAATCCCAACACTAATATGCCCCGCTGGGTTCCCTCCCGCTACGTGCCGTGGACTTCCTGGCGCGCGGGCGCGCAGCATTGGGGCCTTTCCTCCATCCGCCAGGGGGAAAACTCCGGCACCATCACCCACGAACTGGGCCATTTCGCCTTCGGCATCGGTGACAACAATAATAATCCCTGCGTCCAGCCTTATCGCCGCGTCGGCTCCGGCCCGTGGGACATGATGGATCGCGGTTCTTTCAACGGCCCCGGCGGGCCGCACAGCCGCTGGGTCGTCCCGGCCACCCAGGGCGCCGCCATGCCGGCCGGCCTTATGCTCCGCAACAGAATCATTAACGGCTTCATCACCAACGGACAGATTCTCCTCCTCAACCGCGACGGCCTGGCCCAATCCGGCCTGGCGGTCGCCACCGTCACCGCCCGCGCCGTCGAACCCAAACCCGGCGAACTGGCCGGCATCGTCGTCCTTCTCGACGGCGCCTCTCCCCATGACCGCACCCCGCCCGACGACCCCGCCACCAACGCCCTCTCCCCCGGCCGGCCCCTCTACAACAACTACACCCTGGAAGTGGTCCAGCGCATCGGCTACGATTCCTTCTGCCCGGACAGCGGCGTCCTCCTGGCCAAGAACAAGGACCGCGAAGGCTCCTCCGGCGGCACCAACGCCTTCAACCTCTTCAGTTGGGTGATTGACGCCCATCCCGAGGACATCAATATGATTGACTTCAAGCGGCCCAAGTCCGGCGCGCCCGTCATGCGCACCCCGGCCGACTACCGCCAGCTCAACGACGCCCTGTTCCACGCCGGCCTCAACTCCGGCAGTCAATACGAATATGAGGACGGACCCAACCGGCTGCACTTTTATATAATTGACATCCTCCGGGACCCCCGGGGCATCCTTTCCTATGCCCTGGGCGTCCGGTCCCTCGATGGCGCCGGCCCGCAAACCCGCGGCGTGGCGGTGGACGCTCCGGCTCCCCTCCGCCTGGCCGGCCCCTCCGCCGACTGCGCCTTCCAGATCCACAACACCGGCGCAGCCGCCATGAGCGCCGCCAACCTCCATCCCCAGGACGCCGCGGCTTGGTTGAACAACGACATTTACCGCCTGACCGTTTCCGTGGAAGGGACGGGCTGGACCGCGCAACTGCGCAATGCCCTGGCGGCCGTGGCCTTTGGAAAATCCGCCGCCGTTCCCGTCCATGTCACCCGCGCTCCGGGCGCCTCCGCCTCCGCCGTCCTCACCCTCGCCGTCCGATCCGAAAGCGACCCCGCCAAATCCGCCACCGCCACCTGCCCGGTCAGGTAATTTGCCGGGGGTCGCGCGGAAATCCACCCGGCGATGAACCGCCGGGATTTATTTTTCCCGCAATGTGTCAAATACAGTTTCGGCCAGTTTGCGCGCGTGAAACGGCTTCTGGATGAAGACGGCCCCCTGGGCGGGCGGAAAATCCCCGGCAAGCCGCCCGATGTCGTAGCCGCTGGTGTAGATGACTTTGAGGCCCGGTCTCTCGGCCTGAAGGATTTTGGCGAGTTCCTGGCCGCTCATGCCGTCGGGCAAAACGAGATCGCTCAAGAGCAAATCAATTTTCTTCTTTTGTTGGCCCCAGATTTCCAGGGCGGCGGCGCCGGTGGAGGAATCGAGGACTTTGTAACCGTAGCTTTCCAGTATGTGGTGCATCAGCTTGAGCAGCGGCGCTTCGTCTTCCACCAACAGAATGGTTTCGGCGCCGCCAATGACTTTTTGCTCCCCGGAGGGCATGAGGAGCGGAACGCTCTTTTCGTGCCACGCCGGAAAATAGACCTGGAAGGTGGCGCCTTCCTGGATCCGGCTGGTCACCTCAATCCAGCCCTGATGCTGTTTGACAATGCCATAAACGGTAGCCAGCCCCAGGCCGGTGCCGTGCCCCAGTTCCTTGGTCGTGAAAAACGGCTCGAAGATGCGGCCCAAATTTTCCGGCGCAATCCCGCAGCCGGTGTCGCTGAAGGTGAGGCAGACGAACTGGCCGGGGGCGGCCTCCGGATTGAGCCGGGCCTGCGCCTGGTCAATCTGCGCCGCTGAGGTCTGGATCAGCAGTTGCCCGCCTTTGGGCATGGCATCGCGCGAGTTGACCGCCAGGTTCATCAGCACCTGCTCCAACATGCCCAGATCCGCTTTGATGGATGGGAGGCCGGGGGCAAATTCCACCCGCAAGGTAATATCCTCGCCCAAAATGCGGCGCAGCATTTTGCCGACATTATTGACCACCTCGTTCAAATCAGCCACTTGCAGATCAAGTTCGTGCTTGCGGCTGAAGGTCATCAATTGGCGCGTCAGGTCGCTGGCCCGCTTGGTGGCTTGGGAGATTTCTTTGAGGGAGTCGGCCGCCTTGGCGCTGGACGGCGGCCCGGCCATGAGCATCCCCGCATGGCCGCTGATCACGGTGAGCAGATTGTTGAAATCGTGCGCAATCCCGCTGGCCAACTGCCCCACCGATTCCATTTTCTGCGCTTGCCGCAATTGCGCCTCCAGCCTGCTGCGCTCGGTCACATCCATCACCATGAAAAGCCACGCCTGGCGCCCCTCGACCGCCAGGCCATGCGTGGTGATTTCCACTTCCAAGTACTTCCCGTCCCGGACGCGATGCTGCCAGACCCCGCAGTTGCCGGCGCACGGCGCCAGCTTGGACAAGCGTTGGCGGAAGGCGGGGATGTCTTGCGGCTGCGCCAGGTCCAGGAGTGTCATCGCTGGAAATTCATCCCGGCTGTAACCATAGAGATGCACGGCCGCTTCGTTCACAGCCAGAAAGGCGAAGGTGGTCTGATCGCAGACATAAATGGGAATCGGATTGTTATCAAACAACAGCCGGCACTGCTCCTGCGCGGCCCGGCCCGCCGCTTCCGCCGCGGTCACCAGGGAATCGGATTGTGCCTGGGCGAGGCGGGTGCGGAGGGCGGCGGTGAATTTTTGGGCGAAAAAGAGGGTGAAACGGAGGGTAAAATGGGGGTCCAGGGGCTTTGGCAGGAATAAACAGCGGTCGCTGGAGTCGAGTTTCCCCGCCAGGTCCCCCTCCCAGGAATCGGCCGGGCCGCCGCAGACGATCACCTCCAGCGCCGGATTTTCCTCGCGGAGCCGGGCCAGGGTCTGGAGGCCGGGACGGGCGGGAGGCGGCCCGGGGGCGGCAAAAACCAGGGCGTAAGGACGGCCCTGGGCGCGCGCTTCCGCGGCACAAAGCAAAGCCCCGGCCCCCGTGCCGGCGCCGGCAATCTCAAACCGCCCCGCCACGGAGGCCAGGCTGGCGCGGACTTGGCGCAGCAAATCCGGGTCGTCGTCCAGGACGAGGACGCGGCAGGGTTGATCATGTTTCATAGCTCTGCATTGTTGGCCGGCGCCGGGCGCCGGGGCGTGGCGGCCCCGGGCCTGGCGGTTGAACAGGCCATGGATTGTCGGTGCAGGTGGATTCCATCAGGAAAGGCCCCTCCAGTTCAAGGCAAATCTTGGCCGGAGCGGGCCAAAGCCCCGGGCGGGCCGGGGGGCGGGGCCTGGGGGTGGCCTTTTGCGGCTAAAGTCTTTTCCCGGCATGCCGATAGCTAGTTTGTCGTAAGACATGGCGGATGGCAGCCACAGAGAGCCAGACGGGAGACCGGCGGATGCCCGCAAACAAAATTCGCCACACGACATGGATGTCGTGTCAACAAACGACCCCGCAAGGGGTTACTCAAGGAAAGAGTTAGTATATGGTAATCAATACAAACGTAGCAGCCTTAACAAGTGCCAACAATCTGGATAACTCGACCAACGCGCTCAACGCGTCGCTGGCGCGACTGTCATCCGGCTCCAAGATCGTCAACGCCTCGGATAATCCCGCCGGGTTGGCGCAATCCATGGAGTTGAACATGCAGATCGCGGAAACCAATGCGGGCAACGCCAATGTCAGCGATGCCTTGTCATTCTCGCAAACGCAGGACGGCTATCTGCAGCAAGTCAGTTCCGCCCTCAACCAGATGGCCAGCCTGGCCATCGCGGCGCAGGACCCGACGTTGTCGCCCGATGCCGTGACGGCTTATCAATCGCAGTTTGCGGCTCTGCAAACTTACATCACGGGAGTCAGCTCCCAGACGTTCAACGGCGTGGCCCTGTTTGGCGCCACTTCGAACCTGAAAGTGGCGACGGGCAACGGCAACGACGTCACCCTGACCAAAGTTGATCCGGCCACGGACCTGGCGACCGCCATCGGTGCCACCACCAAAGTTGATAGCGCCACGGATGCCGCCACCGCCTCGACCACTGTGGCCACGGCCATCACGGCGCTGGCCGCGGAACGCGCCGCCATCGGCGCCAACGAGCAGGCGTTGACCTTCACGGGCAACACCCTCAGTGTCCTAAGCACCAACCTGTCGGCTGCCAAAAGCACCCTCTCGGATGTGGATGTGGCCCAGGAAAGCACCAACTACGCCAAGGAGCAGATCCTCGTGCAGTCCGGCACGGCGATGTTGGCGCAGGCCAATGCAAATCCGCAGTCCATCCTCAAGCTCCTCCAATAAGGAGTCCTGACTGATGCGGTAGTTTAAACCCGGGCGGCGTTTGCGCCGCCCGGGTGCAATCGCTTAAAGATGTGACCGAACCCGCGCCCAAGAAAGAGAATTTATGTCTGTAGCAGTCGCCGCCAGCAGCAATGCGCCGAGCTTGTCCGGCCTGGCCTCCGGGATGGATTGGACCTCGATCATCAACGAGATGGTGGCCATCCAAGAGGCGCCGGAAACGCTGATGAAGGGGCAACAAACCACCCTGGCAGCCGAGAACACCTCCTACACGACCATCGGGACAGACCTGGCGACATTGCAGAAAGACGTGACCACGTTGATGGACCCGAATTTCTTCGGCAGCCGCACGGCTGCGGCCGCCGATGCCGCGGTGGCCGGCGCCACCGCCGCCACCGGCACTCCCCTGGGCAGTTATACTTTCAAGATTACGCAACTGGCTTCCGAGGCCTCCTGGCTGGGCGCCGTCGCGGCGGTCAATCCCCTCAGCACCACCAATAGCCTGGCCGGCGTGACGGTGGGCAACGCCGGGTTCGCCACCCCCGCGACCGCCGGGACTTTCACGGTCAACGGCAAACAAATCACCATCGCCAGCACGGACACCTTGCAATCGGTTTTGACCCAAATCAACACGGCCACCGGCGTGGCCGCCAGTTACAACGCCACGACGGATGAAATCACGCTGAGCAGCGGCAGCCCGATTGTTTTGGGCAACGCCAACGACACGAGCAATTTTCTCCAGGTCGCCCAGCTTTACAACAACGGCGGCGACTCCGTCACCAGCGCCTCGGCCCTGGGCGGCATCAATTTGCAAAACGTGCTCAGTTCCTCCAATCTGTCCACGCCCATCAGCGATGGGGGCAGCGGGAACGGCCAGTTCCTGATCAACGGGGTGGCCATAGATTTCAACGCCGCGACCGACACGATCAACAGTGTCTTGCAGAAGATCAACGACTCCACCGCCGGGGTGACCGCCACCTACGACGCCTCCAATAAAGAGTTCCAATTGACCAACACCACCACCGGCGACGTGGGCATGACCCTGCAGGACGTGACCGGCAATTTTCTGGCGGCGACCGGCTTGGCCGGCGGCGCCTTGCAGCGCGGAACCAATTTGAAGTACAGCGTCAACGGGGGCGGGACCTTGACCAGCCAGAGCAACACCATTAATTCCAGCACCTCCGGCATCACCGGATTGTCGGTGACGGCGCTGGGGGTGGGCAGCACGGCGGTTGCCGTGCAAAGCGACACGGCCACCATCGCCGGCGCCATCAACAGCTTTGTCACCGACTACAATGCGGTGCAAAACTATATCAGTTCCCAGACGAGCGCCACCGCCAGCTCCACCGGCGCGGTCACCGCCGGCACGCTGACCGGGGACATGAACGTGGAAGGGATCGCCACGCAATTGCGCCAGTTGAGCGATGCCACGCCGCCCGGAGGGACGGGAAACGCGCAGAACCTCAACGCCCTGGGCGTGGCCTCCAACGGCCAGGACAACACCCTGGCGGTGAACTCGACCACGCTGGACGCGGCCCTGAGCAGCAACCTGGGGGCGGTGGAACAATTGTTCACCGATCCGACCCACGGGCTGGCCACGACGTTGAACAGCTACCTGGCCACCACGACCGGCAGCAAAGGGGTGCTGGCCACCCAGGAGGCCTCCTTCACCAAGCAATCCAAGGACATCGGCACGAGCATTACCGCCCTGCAGAGCCGGATTGCCCAGAATGAAGCCAGTCTGCAGAACGAATTTGTGGCCATGGAAACGGCCATCAACACCATCAACACCCAGAAACAATACTTGACAGATTTCTTCAACGAACCGGTCTCGACCAGCGCCGCGCCGACCACGGCCAACACGTCCAGCGGCTCGTCTTCGTCCTCCTCCTCCGGCGGATAATCGCCGCTTTGGGCGGGGAATGGTTTAGCCTTGGGACCTGTTACCGTGAGGCCAGCCTGATTCAGGTGCGCCTGCGAACAGGCAGATTTTTGAACAGGAGAAAACAGAGGAAACAGAGGTCCTTCTTTTCCGTTTTCCAGGTTCGCCATTAGTGGGAATATGGTTTCACAAATTGGCACCCGGCAGAATCAGGCGGACCACGCCGTCGGTCACCTTCATCTCATGAAAGCTGATGAGCGGACCCAGCGGCACATTGAGCAGCTTCATATAGCTCAGAAGCTGGGCTTTGTGGATCGGCACGACCTTCTCCACCGCCTTGGCTTCGACCAAAACGCAATCCTCCACCAGGACATCGAAGCGCAGCGGTTCCTCCCGGGTAAAGCCTTTGTACTCGATGGCTGCCGATTTCTGGCTGACGGATTGCAATCCCCGCAGCTCCAGTTCCTTCACCAGGCACCACTCATAAAAGGACTCGATGAGTCCGGGCCCTTTGTCACGATGGACTTCGATGGCGGCAGCGATGATGGTTTCTGTCAAACCCGATGCTTTTTCGAAAAGTGGATGCATTTAGAGGGAGATTAACAAGACAGGCGGGTTTTTGAACAGGAGGAAACAGAGGAAACAGAGATTCTGTTTTCCCGTTCTCTGTTCTCTCCGTTTGCTCCTGTTCAAAATTCCTTCGTGATGCGGCGATGTTGGTGGGCGAACAGGCCGCCGGACAAAAGCCCACTGTGGTCGGATGATTTCACAGCGAAGCTGTTTGGCAGCGTCGAGTTCTGGATTGCCTGCCCGCCGTCCTGTCCGTAGTTTTAACGAAGGGGGAAGCTCGCCGAGCGAAGGAGGAAACGTCTGCCGAACTTGATCGGGTCTTCTGAGATTAGCGCAATTGTAACTCCGGAATCTTGCCTTGATCCGTTTAACAATAAGTAATTGCTGTCCAACTTGTTACGATTTACAGTGGGTAAAAGTATGGGTGACCCCTTTAACCCATTGACAATTTACCGGCGGGACTAGGCCGTGGCGTTGAGCTTGCCGGTGGCGGTGTCGGCGGCTGGTTGCGGCGCGCTCTGTGCGGCCGGGCCGCTATTGGCGGCTTGTGCCTGTTGACGCGCCAGCTTCTGGATGGCTTGGCGATCGCCTTTGGCGGCCTCAGCCTTCGTTTGAGCTGCTGTCTCCGTGGCTTCCTGAACCAGGCTGGCAATAATTGATGCCGCTACGTTTGATGTGCTAGATACGCTCATATTTGTTGTTTGCGTACAGTTGTTTTATTGACGCACTTCTATGACAGTATCGGCACGATGCGCAGAGGGCTTGAGTGCGACACTTGATTAGATGCGGTAATTCCGAATCCAATCGGGAATTCTCACGGGGACTTGCTGGCTCAATTCAAATGCCAAATATCACAAAGCTTGGGAAGCCACCCGGAATCCTGGCGTCGAAACCTTTGACGCTGGGTCTGTCTAAAGCGCATATTCCGGGGCGGCCAGCCGGACCCGAATTCGGAGTTGACCGCGGATTGACGCAGATACGGCAAACTGCTTTGAACAGGAGGAAACAGAGGAAACAGAGATTCTGTTTTCCCGTTCTCTGTTCTCTCCGTTTGCTCCTGTTCAAAATTCCTTCGTGATGCGGCGATGTTGGTGGGCGAACAGGCCGCCGGATTCCTTCGTGATGCGGCGATGTTGGTGGGCGAACAGGCCGCCGGAGAAGCGTCAATATCTGCGCAGGCAGCCCACCGTGGTCGGATGATTTCACGGCCGAGCTGTTTTGCAGCCTCGAGTTCTGGATTGGATGGCCGCCGAAATTGATCGAGCCGCAGTCGGAATTCGAGCCTCCGGTTGCGGTGGGACGGAGCTTGTTGCCTCAATCCCCGGCACGCGATTAAACAGGCCGATGCCGGTTCCTCGGAGAATTTGCCGGGCGATGAGGAAGGAGAACGAAAACAGGCGATTATGCGTGATTTGCGCTTTTATGACCACCTTCTAAGCACTTGCACCGCAATCAGTTGCACTTAAACTAGGGCAAAGCTATGGTGACCCCTTTGATGCAGTGGGCAAAAGTATGGTGACGGCTTTGATTGACGAGAATCAATATCTAATAAATTCTGAGTTGCGGTGTCATTATATCGTATGAAGCGAATTCTCCTTCTCACATTTTTATCGCTCGCGGTGTCGCTGGCCGACGCAGAAAAGCCGTATGACTTCCGAGCGTCGGACGCTTACAAAAGGCTTTCCACAGCCGACAGGCAGCGCTTGGAACAGGTTCATCGCGAGCTGGTACTGCTGTGGGGTGCCCTGGATATGTATGCCGACGAACACGGCGGAAATCCACCTAAGACACTCGACGCGCTTGTGCCCCACTATTTGGCAGAGCTTCCGTCCGATCCCTTCGCAACCCCACAAACGGCTAAAGACCGCAATATCGGTGCCTACACTCTTTCCAAAGGAGGCTTGGGGTATCGCTATATAAGCGGCGCGCCCATTAAGATGATAGGCCCTGGTGACAATCGGGGGTGGGCCATCTCAAGCGTTGGTTTGCCTGATTTCCCGTATCTGGCTGAAAAAGGGAATCACGGCCTCGGTGTCTGCAAAGGGATTTGGCTTTGAGTTGTCAATGACGCGGCTTCGTTCAACAAGTCGCCGGAGCCAACCACCGTTGGCCCTGTCCGTTTCTGTCGCGGTTCACGTCAAGGGTCGGCGGTGGCTCAGCTTTCTACGTTAGCAGCCCGTTAAAAAAGGCCCGGTGAGGGCACCCGGGCCTGCAACAGATGTATGCTTTGCAAGGGAAATGTAGGCCGCGTGCCCTCACGCGGCGGGACTGAAGCTTTTTTTAACGGGCTGTTAGGCCGATAGGACGCTATGAAAACTTTTACACTACTTTTGGTTTCCGTGTGTTTGGTGGCAGGGTGCGTCTCCGCTTCAAACCACGATTTTGTTCAGGGATGGATCAGGATTACTCCACCTGTTCAAGTGGATATGACGCCCACAGCACCCGCCGCCGACGGTGGAACATGGAGCGGCGGTTTTATTGACGCGAAAGGCCGAAAGTTTGATTATTACATAGACCACCGGCTGCACACGAAGACGCCCGGAGCGATTTATCTTCGAGATTATCCCGGACGATGGCGTAGTGTTCGAGTTCAGAACGAGGCGGAATTTAGAGAGGTATTGGGTATTAAATGATACGGCTTAACCAAGTCGCCGGAGCCAACCGCCGCTGTCGCTCTCGCAGGAAGAAACTGAAAAGCCCATTGCCTGCATCAAGAAATCTGATATGAATGAATCACCTTGGAGTGGCCGGTTTTGAAGTGCCCACTGCTGGCCGGTTTTCAACCGCCCGGTGACAAAATTGATCGGGTCTTCTGAGATTATCGCAATTGTATTCCGGATTTGTGCCTTGATCCATTGAACCATAAGCACTTGCAGCCCAACTGGTTACGACTTTCAATGGGCAAAAGTATGGTTTGACCCCTTTGGTGGGAAGAACGGCTTCGTGTTTGCAGCAAGCTCAAGAGCGTTCGGCGGGACGCCCGCGCTCCCCAAAAACCTGCATCTGGATCCAATTTCAAGTATATGATTTACAAGGACGTAATGCATCAGTGAAGGAGTGCGCCCGTCCCCGGGCGCAGCCTCAGGCAAAGACACGGCGGCTTCGGGATGTGTCGGGCGCGGCGGAAGTCCGGACGTCGCTGCGCCCGGGGACGGGCGCACTCCGACGGTGTCCCTGCCGTCACTGACGCCTTAGACAAGGAGGTGGCCGGCGAGGGCGCCTACATCCCGATTCGGAATCGGGACGTGTGCTCCCCGGGCCAGCGGCACGGCGGGACGGGCGGGTCGGCCATACCACCCATTGGGTATGAAATGTCCGGGTTCGTCCTCCTCGGCCAGCGGGGAATCGCGGCTTTAGCCGGCGACGGATTTTGCCGATAAAAGACCATGTCGAGTGTTACGAACAAGCCGGCCAAGCCAGCCTTTCGCGTGGATTTGGACAGCGAAATCACAACCTGGCCGGGCAGCAGTCTGCAATCCTTGTCCGCGATCTTTGTCCACCTGGAAAAAATGGCGGTGCGGCAAAACCGGGAGGCCGGCTCGATTTGGGAAAACGAAAACGTGGCCAAACTGCATGAGTTGCTCTCCGGCAGCCAGTTGCTGGAAGCCGGCCCGCACGGCGGGCTGTGCTACCGGGATCTGGGCCGCCAGATTATTGAAACGGCCAAAGCGCAGGTGCAGGTCTTGCAAAACCGCGCCCACGAAGTTCAATCCCTGCTCCTGATCAACGACTGGCCGGTGGCCAAGCGGCTCTGGCTGGCGTTGCAGGCGGAGTGCCGCACCCCCCTCTACGAATTGAATTTCCTGGAAGATTTGTGGGGCTTCGAGCAACCGCAAATGGCCGCCAACTCGCGCCATCGCCGCCAGTTCGTGCTCATCCAGGCGGATGTGCGCATGCTCCTGGCGCGGCAGGAAAGCCTGCTGGATCTTTCCAACACATTGGAACGAGATTTGGGTTGCTGGCTGACCCATTTTGGCAAAATACTGCAAAACCTTGATGAAGAAAGCCTGTCTTGATTGTTGGATGAACCGGGGGGCGCAACTTGATGCCGCCGCCCTTGGAGGGATGGAACCCCTCACCCTAACCGGCATATTTCACACCGCCAAACGCCGCGTGAGGGCACGCGGCCTACAGGAGCCGTCGGAGGTGTTGGCAGGCCGCGTGCCCTCACGCGGCGCAGTGTCGGCCCTTCCATCTGAGTGTGAAATATGCGGGCTAACCCCCTCCCCACTGCGTGGGGCGAGGGAATTGGCAAAACGCATGGTGATGGCATCCAGATGCGCCCTGAACCGGGCGCGCCAGATCCTCCGGCTGTGGCCGGTGCTGCTGGGGGCCGGTTGCGCCAGCCACTCGTTTGACGCCACCCACATCGCGGACGTTCGTTACAAGCCCAGCAACGTCTATCTCAAAAGCAAGATCCTGGACCCGCAAATCAAGCGGGTCGCGTTGCTGCCCATCACCACGGTCTCCTCCACGGAAACCTTTACTGCCGGCGCGCAACTGCTCCAGCCGCTGGTCGGGGCGGAACTGGAAAAAGCCAAGCGATTTGAGCTGGTCATCATTTCCCCCGAAGAATTGCGGCAATGGACCGGGCAGCGGGCCTGGCGGGAGGATGAAGCGCTGCCGCCGGACTTCTTCAGCCGGTTGCGCGAAGGCTGCGGCTGCGATGCCGTTTTCTTCACGCAATTGACGCGCTACTACCCCTACCAGCCGGTCGCGGTGGGCTGGAAACTGTCGCTGGTGGAAGTCCAGGGCCGGCAAATCGTCTGGAAGGCCGATGAACTGTTCGACGCCGGGGACACCATCGTGGCCAATGCGGCGCGGCACTATTCGGGGGAACACGTTCATATTGAAGGACCTGCGGATGACCCGGCCGCCATATTGGGTTCGCCGAGCCGGTTTGGGCAATACAGCCTCAGCGCCATCCTGGCCACTTTGCCCACTTTGCCGGAGCGATGATTTCATGGGTTTTGGGCTAAAGTTCTTTTGCGGGTGTCCGATATATAGACACGGGATGACGCGGCGAGAGATGCGCAGCCGTTAATGACTGTTTAAAAATATGGAAGTGAATACGAATTTCAGCGCCGGCGGCGTGGGCGGCATTACTCCCCGTAAACCGGCCGCCCCCGCGGCCAAGCCCGCGGCGGCGCCCGATGCCTTTGCCCGTTCCAACGCCCTGGAACAGGCTGTCAAGAATCTGCCCGCCAGCCGTCCGGAAGCCGTCGCCCAAGCCCGGGAGCTGGCGGCTGATCCCAATTACCCGCCGGCCGAGGTTCTGCGGCAAGTCTCGCGCCTGCTGGCCGGCCGGCTGACTGCGGAGAGCGAGTAAATCTGCCCGGACCATGCCCATGCAACGCGCCAAACCCTGGGACTCTTATCGCAGAGTCGCCACCCAAACCGCCCCGCCCGCCCACCTGGTCCTCATGCTCTATGACGGGGCCATCGGCTTTCTGGAACGGGCTTTGGCCGGATTCGACGGGGCCGACCCGGCGCAGGTCAACCAAGCTGTCAACAATAACATTGTGCGGGCCCAGGCCATCATTTACGAAATGAACGCCACCCTCAACATGGAGGCCGGCGGGGAAGTCGCCGTCAACTTCCGCCGCCTCTACAACTATTTCCACGTCCGCCTGCGCGAGGCCAACTTCAAAAAGGAAAAGGAGCCGCTCCAGGAAACCCTCCTGCGCCTGCGGGTCCTGCGCGACAGTTGGGCGGAAATGATCCGGCGCGGTCCGCCCCGCGACCAGCCGCCGGCCGGGCCGGACGCCGGCGGGGAGAGCGCCCCGTGGTCCTTCGGAGCGGTGGCCGCCTGAACCATGACCCCCTCCGAGCACATGGCCAAACTTTTGCAGCAATGGCAGCAGATGACCCGCGCCGAGTCGGCGGCCATCCAGGCGGCGGCGTGGCCCAAGCTGCGCGAAATTCAGTCCCGCAAGGCCTCTCTCCGGCAACCCTTGGACGAGGCCTTTCGGCAATGGAAGGCCGGTGAGCCGGCCGTGCCCGGGCGCGCCGGCGGCGGCCGCCTGTTTCGCGCCGAAGTGGCCCGGCTCATCGCCTTGGAAGCGCACAACGCCCAGCTCCTGGCCGAGCGCCGGGCCAAGGCGCGGGAGCAGCAGCTTCATCTGGAGCGCGCCGCGCAAAACCTGCGCAACTTGCGGCGTTGCTACGCCCCGCCTCCGCCCCCCGTGGCCTGCAACTCCTATTCTTGACACGGGTCAGGGTGTTGCGGGAGGGGCGTATCTTGATAATACCACCGTGCATGGCACGAACGCCGGCCCATGAAACAGATGGGAACCTCCTCACCCCGACCCTCTCCTCCCCAAGTGTGTGGAGGCGAGGGAGAAGAAGCGCGCGGTGGT
This sequence comes from Verrucomicrobiota bacterium, assembly GCA_049513975.1. Lineage (GTDB taxonomy): Bacteria > Verrucomicrobiota > Verrucomicrobiia > Limisphaerales > Palsa-1400 > JBEKOF01. Next base: position 27,730 of record JBEKVM010000131.1, read on the forward strand.
GGTGGCAAGATGCGCCCTTGCAGGGGGCGCAAGACAAAATTCTTCGGCGCGCCGGTTCTCCGAGGCAGGGCATATATGGGCCTATATATGTGGGTCGCCTCTCTCGCCCCGCGAAGCGGGGAGAGAGCCGGAGAGAGGGGTTCCTATTGCAGGAGACATTGGCAAATCGCGGGTTGCCAAACTCGGCCTGAGAGTTAAAGTTGAACGAGTGCGCAATTGGATATCAACGAACCCGGGCCGTCGCTTCGCCAGGCAGGCGTTCACCTTGATTGAACTGTTGGTGGTCATCGCCATTATCGCCATTCTCGCCGCCCTGTTGTTGCCGTCGCTGGCCAGGGCCAAGGCCCAGGCGGACCAAACCTATTGTTTGAACAGCTTGAAACAAATCGGCCTGGGCTCGGCGCTTTATGCAAACGACAACCAGGACCGCATTGTCTGGTTGAATGCGTTCGGGAAGGGCTGGGCCGACAGCTTCAGCGGGAACCCATTGTTCAACCCGGCTGAGGTCTTTATGGAGAACGCGCTCCTTCCTTATGCGGGCACGAACAAGAGCAGCAGCACGGGCACGCCGCCGTCGGCGTGGCAGCGGCCCGTCGCCGGCATGTACACCTGCCCCGCGGCCATCAAAGAGGTGTTGGCCGCTTCGGCTGATCCGGGCGATGCGGTTTACGCCAATGATTACTATTATGGGAACGACGGCGTCACTTACGTCTTTATGGTGACCTATTCGTATTATAACAACACCGCGGAAAACAATGTCATACATCCCATCACCAATCGCAAAAGCACGGATGTCTATATTTCATCACAGGCGGTGCTCGTTTGGGAGATCCCCTATCACCGCGCGGCCTTCATGCCCCACAACCTCGGCATGAACGTGCTGCATGCCGACAACTCGGCGGGGCGCATCCAGGGTGATCCGACGCAAACGGATTGGTACTTTTCCAACAGCTATATTGGATGGGATCCCCCCGGGACCAAGAACGGCAATCCACTTTAGTTCTCACTGTCAACCCTGACAGCCCGTTAAAAAAGGCCCGGTGAGGGCACCGGGCCTGCAACAGATGCACGCTTTGCGAGGGAAATGCAGGCCGCGTGCCCTCACGCGGCGGGAGTGGAGCCTTTTTTTGACGGGCTGCTAAATGCGGCAAGGCCGGGAACGGCCCCCTTTGCGCGCCGGGCGAGGGCGTGGTGCCCGCGATCGCGGCTGAAATCGGTTGTCGCAAATCCAGGAGGGATCGGGTATGGGTTTGGTTGAGATATGAGATTACAATGGTTTTTTTCCGCCCAGGTGCGGCAAACGTCCGAATTGTGCGGGCATGTGCGGCGGCTGCGCGAGGCCCAGGGCGACGTGCTGGCGCCGCCGGCGCTCCAGGCGATTGACGCCGCTTTGCAGAAAACCAAAGCGGCGCTGGACGCCGGCGCGGACAACGAAACGCTGGCCAAAAACGCCGCCGATCTGGAAAAGACGGCCAACAAATGGCTCCGGCCTTATCCGCACGCGGAATGGCGGGAAAATGTCGAGGTTTTTCTCGTGGCCATTGTCATCGCCATGGGCATCCGCACTTTTTTTCTGCAACCGTTCAAAATCCCGACCAGTTCGATGCAGCCGACGTTGTTCGGGGTGACGATTGACCCGCTCTACGAGGCGGGCTATGAAATGCCCGGGCTGTTGACCCGGATTTGCCGGCTGGCGGTGCAAGGGGCCATTTACCACGAGGTCATCGCGCCGCAGGATGGGGAGGTGATCAACGTCGGCCGGCCGGAACATTTTCTGCGCTTTTTTAACAAACAAACGGTCTTGGTCCGCTATCAGGACGGCTCGGAAGTTCCGATCACGCTTTGGTTCACGCCCGATCCGGATCCCAATTATTCGTTCGAGCAGCGCACGGGACTGGCCAGTCATATTCAGTTCCATAAAGGGGAACCGATCATCCGTTTTGCGGAAACGACCGGCGACCATTTGTTCGTGGACCGGCTGACCTATAATTTTCGGCGGCCGGAACGCGGGGAAATCATCGTTTTCAAAACCAAGGGGATAATTCATCCCAACATGGATCAGAGCCAGTTTTACATCAAGCGGCTGGTCGGTTTGCCCGGGGATGCGGTCGGCATCGGCAAGGACCGTCATGCCATCATCAATGGCCGGCGTTTGGACAGCACGACGCCGCATTTTGCCAACGTCTATTCGTTTGACCCGAACATTCCGGCGCGCGACAGCCACCTGCTGAAGGACCAGTTTTACAACGGCCATATTCTGCTGGCGCCGGACCGCCGGCTGCCGGAGGGCTTCCCCGGCTATCTCCATACCGAGGCGGAGAAAATGGTGGTGCCGGACAAGCGTTACCTGGTGTTTGGGGACAACACGGCCACCAGTTTTGATTCGCGCTACTGGGGCACGGTTCCCGAGGAAAACATAATTGGCAGGTCGCTCTTCATCTATTGGCCGATCAGCAGCCTGGCCCCCGCGCCCAGCCGTTTTGGGTGGGGCCAGCGCTGAGGGGAGAGGCAAAAGTTTGCTGGTGTTGCGGTTGAGTTGTGTTACGCTGTCCCTGATTCTTAAACTGATTCAATGGCGTACCCTGTGCAAGCGGATCTTCAAAAACCGGAATCCATCCGGGGCCTGGCCGTGGCGGCTCCGTCCCTGCCCGCCGCCCCGCCGCGGAACTGGCTGGAAGGGGGTCTGGCGCTGCTGGTCCCGTCGGGCCGCATCCTCGAGATCAACGAGCCTTTTTGCAGTTGGCTGGAAAAAGCGCCGGGCGATCTCATCGGGCAATCCTTTTGGGAAACCCTGGCCCCGCTGTCCAGCGAGTGGAGCGAGGCGCTGGAACGGATGAGCCGCCGGAACAGCCCGTTCGACCGTTTGGAACTGGCCTTGAGCGGCAGCGCCGGCCACCCGGCCCAATGGTTTCTGCTGGAAATCGCGCGCGGGACGGAATCGTGGTTTGTGCGGCTGAACTCGGCCCTGCCTTCGCTGACGGAACTGGAGGAGGCGGCGTGGGACGAACATCTGCACAACAGTTCGGCGCGGCGGGCGATGTTCATGCGGCTGCTGCGGGCCGAGGCGCGGCTGGAAGGGATGACGCGGCGCTGGCCGTGCGTGATCTTCAGCCAGCGGCCCGATTTCGGCGTGCCCTTTGCCAGCCCGAACATCGAGGAATTGACGGGCATTGCGCCGGAGGCCTGGACGGTCCGGCCGCAGTTGTTCTGGCAGTTGGTGCATGAGGCCGACGCGGTGGAATTGCAGCAGCAATGCAAACGCGCCTTCCAAACCGGCCAGGCGGTCACCACGACTTATCGCATCCGGCACGCCCTGACCGGGCGGGTGGCTTACATTCTGGAAGGGCGCCAGCCGGCCATCAGCCGGAACGGGTTGTTGCTGGGTTATGAAGTGGTGTGGCTGGATGTGACGCGGCAGACCATCGCGGAAAGACGGCTGTCGGCGGCGGCGTGGAAGGAAACGCTGGCGGTGCTGACGCTGGGGATGGCGCATGACTTCACCAACATCATCGCCGGAATCCATTCCTTGAGCGAACAATTCCTGGAGCAGACGACGGCGGAGCATCCCTTCCACGAAGGACTGGCGCTGATCAAGAAGAATTCGCTGCAAGCCAGCCAGTTGGTGCAGCGCATGGTCAATCTGCACCTTGGGCAAACGGGCGAGCGCAGATTTCACAACCTCAACGACATCACGGCCGACTTGGTGGAATTAATCCGCAAGACCCTGCCGCGGCGCATCCAGGTGGATGCGGACCTGGCGGCGGCGGCCCTGCCGGTCCACCTGGATGTGGTGGAATTTCGGCAGGTGGTCATCAATTTGCTCTTGAACGCGGCCGATGCCATGCCGCAAGGGGGACTACTCACCCTGTCCACCTCGCGGCACGAAACCCTGCCGGAGATGGAGAACCTGAAAGGGGTGGCGCCGCGGCTGCCGAGCGTTTGCCTGACCATCGAAGACACCGGGAGCGGCATCAAGCAGCGGCATCTGGCCTCGATTTTCGACCCGTTTTTCACGACCAAGGCCAAGGGATCGGGCCTGGGCCTCTACAATGCGCGTCTGGCGGTGGAAAAACAGCAGGGCGCCATCTCCGTTCAATCCGCCGAAGGGGTCGGGACCACCTTCAGAATCTGGCTGCCGGAGGCGGACTTGTCGGAGCCTGCGCCGGAAGCGGCCCCGCGGCCGGGCTACACCCACCGCAGCCTTCTGCTGCTGGGCCAGACGGGAGAAATGCTGGACAAGACGGCGGAACTGCTGCGTTCCCACAATTTCCACATCGTGGCGGCGGAAGCCTCCGAGGGCCTGCGCGATTTGCTTCAGTCCAGCGATTACCAATTTTCCGCAGTGCTGCTCTTCGCCGAGCCGAACGATCGGGGCCTGCGCTCCCTCCTGGACCAAGTGCGGGAGCAAAACAAAAGCATCAAAGTGGCCCTGAAACTGGCCGGGTGCAACCAGGACGACCTGGAAACGCAGTTTCTCAGCAAAATAGACCTGGTGCTGGCATCGGATTTGCCCGAAGCCGATTTTTTGGCCCGCATCATTTCCTTTTTGGATGAGCGCCCCTGAGAATTGACTATGCCGCAGGACCCCCCGACCGCCAGCGAAGCCGCCCACCCCATCCTGATCGTGGACGATGAAGAGATCGTGCTGGTGGCGTTGCGCGACACGCTGGCGCGGGAGGGGTATCATGTCGTCGCCTCGCCCCATGCCATTCACGCCATGACGGTGCTGAAGGACCAGCAGTTTTCGGTGGTGATCAGCGACCAGCAAATGCCGTTGATATCCGGGCTGGAGTTTCTCACCCAGGTGCGGGAAATCCAGCCCAACGCCACCCGCATCCTCATCACCGCCGTGCTGAGCCTGAGCACGGTCATTGACGCCATCAACAAAGGGGAGATCTACCGTTTTATCGTCAAACCGTGGCTGCGGGAAGAACTGCTGGCGACGGTCAAGACGGCGGTGCAGCGCTACGAGTTGATTTCCAACAACGCCCGCCTGCAGGCCGGCACCCAGGCGATGAACCAGCGGCTGACCGAACTGAACAAGGAATTGGCAACGCAGGTGGCCCAAGTGGCCCGGCAGAACACGCAGCTCCAGCAACTGCTGGCGGAGCAGGACGAGAACCTGCGCCAGTCGGTGGAACTTTGCGTTCAAACCATGCAAACCTTCCATCCCACCCTCGGCAACTGCGCGCGGCGGGTGCAGGCGCTCTGCCGTTCCATGGGCCAGGGGGCGGAACTGACGCCGGCCCAGCAGCAGATTCTGGAAATCAGCGCGGCCATCCACGACATCGGCCTCATCGGCCTGCCCCGGCAACTGATCAAGCGCTGGGAAGAAACGCCGCAAAGCCTCAACGAGGCCGAGCGCGCCCTGGTGCAGCATCATCCCGTTCTTGGCCAGGAACTGGCCGGGTTCGTGCATCGTCTGCAGAGCGTGGGTTCGATCATCCGCTCCCATCACGAGCGATTCGACGGAAGCGGTTATCCGGACGGCTTGAAAGGCGCGGCCATCCCGTGGCTCTCGCGCATTTTGGCCGTGGCGGTGGCCTTCGCCGAGAGCCAGCTTGACTCCAAAGAGGCCGCCGAACTTATCAGCCAGGGGAGCGGTTCGGCCTTTGATCCCGAGGCGGTGCGGCTTTTTCAACGGGCCGCGCCCAAGGCGGTGGTGCCGGGAAAACAGCGCGAAGTCATGCTTTCGGAACTGGCCCCCGGCATGGTGCTGGCCCAGGGCATCTACAGTGAAAACGGCGTCCTCCTCATGCCCGACGGCCAGCGTCTGACCAGCACCTACATTGACAAGCTCCTCAACTACAACCGGATCAACCCCATCTCCCAATCCCTGCTGGTTTATTGTTGACATCCCGGCCTTTTATCGGTCGAGTCGGGTCGAGGGGTCAAACCATAACTTTTCCCTTCGAGGGGTCAAACCAATCGTCGAGGGGTCAAACCATAACTTTTCCCATTGACAGGGGTCGGCGAGGCGGGCAGACTGTCCGTCATGCCGCGCCAACTAAGAGTGGAGTACCCCGGAGCGATTTACCATATCATGAGCCGTGGGGACCGCAAGAAGGACATCTATCTGGATGACGTGGATCGGCAGGATTTTCTTAAGACCTTGGCGGAAACGAGCCGGAAGACCGGTTTTCAGATACATGCGTATTGTCTGATGCGCAACCACTTTCACCTGGTGGTCGAGACGCCCAACGCCAACCTGGTGGCGGGGATGCGCTGGCTCTTGAGCAGCTACACGATCCGGCTGAACCATCGGCATAAGCTCTTCGGACACGTCTTTAGCGGTCGCTACAAGGCGATTATCATCGAGGGCAGCGGCGATGGGTATCTGCGCACGGCCTGTGACTATGTGCATTTGAACCCGGTTCGGGCCAAGCTGTTGGGGGCGCGGGAGCGTTTGCTGGAGTATCCGTGGAGTAGTTTGGTTTGGTATCTGGCCGCGCCGCAGCACCGGCCGGTTTGGATGCGGGTGGATCGTTTGCTGGGGGAGCACGGCATTGCCAGGGACACGGCCGCGGGCCGTCAGGAATTTGAGCGGCGGATGGAACGGTGCAGGCGGGAGGATTCCGAAGACGCCGGGTGGAAGCCGCTGGAGCGTGGCTGGTGTCTTGGGAGCGGGGCGTTCCGGGCGAACTTGCTGGAGCGGATGGAGCGGCACTTGGGCGAACACCATTCCGGGCAGTTGCGGCACGAAAGTGCCGAAGCCAAGGCCGAGCGCATTATTGCACAGGAGTTGAAGCGCTTGAACTGGGGAGAAAGAAACTTGAAAGCGCATCGGAAAAATGATCCGCAGAAGTTGGCGCTGGCGGCGCGGTTGCGGCGGGAGACCACCCTGACGATCCGCCAAATCGCCCAGCGGTTGCAGATGGGGAGTTGGAAGAGTTTGAACAACCATCTGTACCTGCTCAACAAAACCACCTCGAAGGATCCAAAAAAGTGAAAAGTTATGGTTTGACCCCTAAGGCATGGCTGGCGTGCTCGATCATAGCCGTGGGGATCGGGGCGCCGGGCGCGCAGGCGGCAGGAACAACCGCCGTCCGCGCTAATGACTTTCTCAATTCCATCGGCGTCTGTGTGCATGTGCAGCATGGCCAGGATGCCGCGAAATTAGTGGCGCCGCTGCAGTACCTCGGAGTCCGCAATGTCCGCGATGGAGCGGACCGGAATTACGACATGTCCGGCCTGCTCACGCTGCATCAGCAAGCGGGTGTGCTCGTCGCTTTCGGTCCCGGCAGCGGGGCCTCCGACCGGTTCATCGTCCGGCGCGGCGGTGGGACCAATAGCGCGTTGACGGCGACCCTCACGGCGGCCCGGCAGTTGGCGGAAGCGGGCGCGCTGCTGGCCGTGGAAGGCCCCAACGAGCCGAACAATTTCGGCGGAGTCACCTATCAAGGCCAGAAATCGGGCGTGACCAACGGCACCTGGCTGCCGGTGGCGAAATTCCAAAGGGATTTGTACAGCGCCGTCAAAAGCGATGCCACGCTGAAAAGGTATCCTGTTTTTGGCGCGAGCGAAATGGGAGCCGAGATTGACAACGCGGGACTGCAATACTTGACCATCCCCGGCGGCGCCAACTGCCTGATGCCCGATGGCACGCGCTATGCCGATTACGCCAATGTTCATAACTACGTTTGCGGCCACTGGAAAGGGCTGGTGGACAACCAGCCCTTCAAAGCCGCCACCCACACGAATGTCCCCGGAATTGACGGGCTTTTTGGCAATCACGGCAACACCTGGCGGAAGCATTTCCCCGGCTATTCGGAAAGCCGGCTGGCGGCGCTGCCCAAGGTCACGACGGAAACGGGCTGGCGCACTGACAATACTATTCCCGGGGACGACATCCAGGGCAAGGTCTTCCTCAACCTCTTTCTGGATCAGTTCAAGGCCGGCTGGAAGCACACCTTCATCTATGAGATGATGGACGATCCGGATGGTCCGTTCGGCTTTTACAAGAGCGATTATACCACGGCGAGAAAATCCGCCGAATACCTCCATAATCTGACCGCGATTCTGGCCGACACCGGCTCGCTGCCAGTGCCGGGAGAACTCAATTACTCCATCCCGGGCCAGCCGGCGACCGTGCATGACATGCTCCTGCAAAAGAGCAATGGCGTCTTTGAACTGGCCGTTTGGGGCGAACAAGTCACCGGCACGAACAGTGTCACGGTGAATTTGGGGGTCTCTCGCGCCCTGGTGAAGATCTACGACCCGACGGTGGGCGCGGCGCCGGTCCAGACCTTGAGCAATGCCGGTTCGGCGCCGTTGACGTTGAGCGACCATCCGGTGATCATCGAACTGCAATGATTCAGCGGCCAAAGGCTGATGGGTCCCGCAGGCGCAAGACATGACTCGTCCCGTCAGGATGAAGGCGAACCCGAAAAGCCAAGTCAGAGGAGAAGCTCGACCTCACCCCGGCCCTCTCCTCCAGGAGAGGGAGAATCATGCGCCGTCCCACTGAGAAACGTTTGACTGCATTGGCTGTTCAACCAGCCACCAACCAAAGGCAGGCGACCGCTGTTCCCTCTCCCTCAGGGAGAGGGTTAGGGTGAGGGCGGGCCGAAAGGCCAAGTCAGTGGAAAAGCTCGACCTCACCCCGGCCCTCTCCTCCAGGAGAGGGAGAATCATGCGCCATCCCACTGAGAAACGTTTGACTGCATTGGCTGTTCAACCAGCCACCAACCAAAGGCAGGCGACCGCTG
>JBEKVM010000132.1:0-15448 GCA_049513975.1 Verrucomicrobiota bacterium
AAGCTCCAACGTCAAACGCCCAGCAAACCAAGGGTAAAGTCATACCGTGACACCAAAACAACACATTAAATCGGCCAAAAGCAAGGCGGAGGGGGGTCACGATGTACCAGGGCTGCCCGAAATCAAGGAATTTTCTGGTTGCGGGCGGGGAGAGCCTCGGCGATAATGGTTCGAGCTTTATGACAAGCTTCCCGCACGCCATCATTTATGAAATCAAAAAAGCCGGGTTCTCCGCCCAAAGCAAAGGCCAAAGCCGCCAAGGGCGCCACTTCCACCCCGCCGCCTGCGACCAAGTCCCGTAAAAAGGCGCCTTCCGCCGCCGCCACCGGTTCGGTTGCGGTTGTCACGGCCAAAGCCGCTCCTGTGCCGCCGGCCCCGGCCAAAGCCGGCTCCGCCCCAAAGCGGGAGCAAGCTCCCGCACTCCAAAAGGTCGCTGCGGCCGGCCCGGCCAAAACTGGTCCTGTGCCGAAGGCTCCTGCCAGAGCAGGCTCCGCCGCAAAGCGGGAGCAAGCTCCCGCACTCCAAAAGGTCGCTGCGGTTGGCCCGGCCAAGGCCGCAAGCGCTTCCGCCGTCAAACCCAAAAAAACAGCCAAGCCGGCCCGCTTGAAGATACCGCCCATTCTGCTGGAAGGGGATGAGGCCGCGCCCTGGCCGGCGAGCGGCCCGGGACGGCGCTATGTGCTGGGGCCGACTCCGCCGGTTCGTTCTGCGCCGGCGGGGGCGGATTTGCCCGAATCCTACGGCACGCAACAACTGTTTCTGGCGGCGCGCGATCCGCGCTGGCTTTACGCGCACTGGGACTTCACCGCCGGGCAATTAAAAAAATGCAACGCCCTCTCCGCCGACGGACACCTTTTGCTGCGGCTTTATCGCGACACGCCCGCCGGCCAGCCGCTCTTGCAGATTCATCTTCATCCAGAATCGCGGCACTGGTTTGTGCCGGCGCCCCACGCCGGCACGAGATACGCGGCCACTCTGGGCTATTACGACGCGGCGAAAAAATGGATCGAACTGGCCCGTTCCGCCGCCACCCTGACGCCGCCGGATTCTGTGGCGGATGACACCGCCGTTCGCTTCGCCACCATTCCGGCCGACGTGCCTTTTGTGCAGTTGCTGTCCACAGTCCAGGCGGCGGTGCGGGAAAATGTGCCGCTGGCGGAGGCGGTGCAGCAGTTGCGCGCCGAAGGCTTTGCCAGCCTGCCGGAGCCGGAGCAGATCGCCGGCCCCTGGACGCCGGCGCAGGAAAAGGCCCTGGCGGAAATCGTTATGCTTGACCAGGCGCGCCGGATATGGATCGGCTCGCTGGAGGTGACGGAGTTGATCCGCCGCCAGCTTGCGCAGGAAGTTTCCTCCATCGGCGCGGCGCAATTGGGCGGGCCGGCCTCTCCGGCCGAGGCGTTTGGCGGCGTTGCCAGCCCATCCGGAGGACCGGAACGGCGGCGGGGTTTTTGGTTCAACGTCAATGCCGAATTGATCGTTTATGGTTCCACGGAACCGGATGCAACCGTCACCATCGGGGGGCGGCAGATCCAGTTGCGGCGCGACGGAAGTTTCAGTTTCCGCTTCGCCCTGCCCGATGGCCACTATGAGCTGCCTGTGGCGGCGCGCTCGGCGGACGGCGAGGAAACGCGCCAGGCGGGATTGAATTTCAGCCGCGCCAGCCAGTACCAAGGGGGAGTGGCGCCGCATCCGCAGGATGAAAAGCTGCAACCCCCGTCGGTCAGCGCGGTGGGATGACGGTCATGGCAAAGGAATGCCCGCCGTGAGCCCCTACACCAAAGCAGCGCTGTCGGTGATCCGCATGGTCGCCGCCGGGTTCATTGTTTTGAGCCTCGGCTTGTATTGCCCTGATTTGTTTTTATGGTTGTCGCATCATCCGCTCCATCACGCCGGTGTCCTGCTGCTAAAGGCCGTGCCGTTGGTGATCGGCCTGGTCCTTTATTGGAAGAGTGATGACCTGGCCAAACGGCTGACCAAGGATTTGGACTAAGACCCAATGCAAGGCCACTTTGCCCTCATGTTGCACGCGCACCTGCCTTTTGTGCGTCACCCGGAGCACGAAAAATTTCTGGAGGAGAACTGGCTTTTTGAGGCGATCACCGAGACTTACATACCGCTGGTCCAAATTATTGACGGCTGGCTGGCCGACGGCATTGACGCCCGCCTCACCCTGTCCCTCTCCCCGACGCTCTGCGCCATGTTGCAGGACCTGCAACTGCAGGATCGGTATGAGCGGCATCTCCACGGGCTGATCGAACTGGCGGAGAAGGAAATCCATCGCACCCACTGGGACCGGGCCTTTCGGGAACTGGCGTGGATGTATCACCATCGTCTGAGCGACATTCGCGACACTTATGCCGCCCACGGGCGCAATTTGCTGCGGCCGTTGCGGGAATTTCAGGAACAGGGCGTTTTGGAAATCGCCACGTGCGCCGCCACGCACGCGCTGCTGCCCTTGCTGGCGGATGATCCGCCCTCGCTGCGCGCGCAAATCCTGGTGGCGCGGGACGAATACCGGGAATGCTTTGGACGCGATCCGCAAGGCATCTGGCTGCCGGAATGCGCCTTCGTGGAAGGGGTGGAAAAAGCGTTGCAGGAAGCCAACATCCGCTGGTTCGTCACCGAGACCCACGGCCTCTTGCACGCCCGGCCGCGGCCCCGTTACGGGGTCTATGCGCCGGTCTATACGCCCAACGGGGTGGCGGCCTTCGGACGGGATTTTGAATCCGCCAAACAAGTCTGGAGCAAACAAGAAGGCTATCCGGGCGATTTCCGCTATCGCGATTTTTACCGGGACATCGGCTTTGACCTGGATTTCGATTACGTCAAACCTTATTTGCCGGTGCCGGACGCGCGGGGTTTCACCGGGATTAAATACCACCGCATCACCGGCCCGACGGCGGAGAAGCAGGTGTATGACCGCGCGGCGGCCCTGGGCGCGGCCGATGAGCACGCCGGCCATTTTCTGCGGTCGCGCCTGGAGCAATTCGCCAAGCTGGGGGCGGTGATGGACCGCCCGCCCATCGTGGTCGCGCCTTACGACGCGGAATTGTTCGGCCACTGGTGGCATGAAGGCCCGGAGTTTTTGAATTACTTCGTGCGCAAGGCCTGTTGCGACCAGCAGGTGTTCCGGCTCCAAACGCCCGGGGAGTATCTGCGCTTGCACGCCACCCATCAGGTGGCCATGCCGGGGGCCTCCAGTTGGGGTGAGGAAGGCTATTGGCGCGTCTGGCTCAACGAGAGCAACCAGTGGATCTATCCGCATCTCCGGGTCGCGCAAGGCCGCATGGCCGAACTGGCCCAAAAATTTCCCAATGCCAGCGGTCTGCTGGAGCGCGCCTTGAAACAGGCCGCCCGCGAACTGCTGCTGGCCCAGTCCAGCGACTGGCCCTTCATCCTCCACACCGGCACCAGCCCCGATTACGCCGCCGCGCGCGTCAAGGAGCACCTCCGCTGCTTCCTCACCCTCCATGACCAGCTCCACCGCCATGAGATTGACGAGGCCTGGCTGTCGGGCCTAGAATGGACCGACAACCTTTTCCCAAACGTCAATTACAGATATTGGAACGGCCGGGCCGTTTGATTGCCGCAACCCGAACAAATGGGGATCGGCAGCGGCCGAAGGCCGCGTGTAAAAACGAACCAAACTATGGGTTGACCCCTGCTCAAAATCCCCTTCCCTAGCGAAACCGAATGAAGGCCTTACACTCGCCTAAAATGGCCCTATCCATGCTTCGAAGGACCGAAGTGTTTATGTTGAAGATCCAGTTACAGTAAAGAGCTTAATTAATTCATCAACGGTTTCGATAAGTAGAGCTTCGTCTTCGGGCCATTTATAAAATCGCCTTTCTTCCTCTCCACCCGTGACCAATTGTGCGATTTTGTGACGAAACGGTTCGAGGACACTTTTTGCTGCAGGATCACCGGGCTCCCCATAGACGCAAAGAGAAATGGATAAATTGCAGTCGCTGATTTCGATTATTATATTGTGGTTACTTTTAGCAAGTTCAACCTTAATTGCCAGCATCCAGCCGCGGTAAGAAAGCACCTTTGCGGACGCAATTTGAAGCCTGCTCTTCAACTCAGGACTATTGTACCGTTCAGCCATACAGCGCAGGGCTAAGAGATGTCTTTGATTAAAAAGTTCAGCAATTCTGGCACACTCCATGAAGTTGCTATTATCATTTTTTATCCAATCAATAAATATTTTCTGGATTTCGGTGTTCATATAGTCTTCTCCTAGTTCCTTAAGGATATCGATATACTGAAGGATTGTGTACCTAAAATCGACATCAAGGTCTGTCGTTTTCAGTAACGGCTCCAACCAGCCTGTGACGAGGTCATTTGCACGATTATTAAAAGCACCTATTAGCACCAGCTTTTCTTCTACCTCCGGATTGTTAGATGTTTGATATGCATCTCGGCTTGGCTCCTTTGTTCCATCCAAGGACAAATATACAATGGCATCTGTATTCAATTCCAAAGCTTTTGTGGTGTTAAAATACCGCGATAACTGTTCGTCCATATCGCGAGCGTTGTTGATCTTATTCTCTACAATGATGCAACGCTTGGTTTCAATGGATTGTATGAGAATGTCTATTCTTCCACGCTCTCGTTTTATGGTTGTATTTAAATATTGATCAGGAACTATATTCAATGATGGCTTAATTGTGTGCAAAAGATTGATAAAGAGACCAAGTGAATCTGGATGACCCTCCAACAAAACTTTCAAAATATCACTATGGAAAGTTTCCCGATAATAAGTGTCAGACACCATGCGGAAAATGTTGAACCTTTTGCGTTCATGCGTTTGCCACTTATCAACTATACGGTGTGAATCCGGACTGATTTCAAATGTATTTGATGTCATTTGTGCTGGCATTGATATCGCTCTGGTCGGCTGACGGCAAGATGTTTTTTGGATTTTTGGCAAAATCTTGGGCAATGTGACAAAACCGATGCTGGTGTTTAATTTTGATGACGAAAACGTCTCGGCACCAGGCCCGCCTTCTGGAACAGCTCGGACGGCGTGTTTGCGTTCGCGTGTTTCATCATGGCCAGCAGCACTCGTCCGGCGGCTTCGGCGTCGGACTGGGCGTGGTGGTGGTGAAGCTCATGGCCGATGTGCGCCGCCAGGGTGTCGAGCCTGTGGTCCGGCAAGTCCGGCCAGACGCGCCGTGCGAGATTGCAGGTGCAAACATAATCAAACTCCGGACACCCCAAACCGAAATGACCCAGGGTGGCGCGCAGATGCTCGAGGTCGAAGTCGGCCTTATGGGCAATCACGAGCTCGGCGCGGGTCAACCGGGCCAGCAATTCCGGCGCAATGACGGGAAATTCCGGGGCCTCAAGAACATCCAAATGAGTCAAGCCGTGACATTCAATGAAGCGGTCCCAAAAAAACCCGTGGCCTTTGGGTGGCCGCACCAACCAATAAGGAGCCTCGGTCAGGTTTCCATTATCAAAGACGGCAAGCCCGGCGGCGCAGATGCTCACGCGCGATGGATTGGCGGTTTCAAAATCGAGGCTGGTGAAATTCATGGAGTCCGGGAAGCCTAGTGTGGCTATGCTGCTTGAAATCATCGAATGTCATATAAATACAGCACGGTTGCCCATCCAGACGGCAGTGTTGGGGGTGGTTTCGGCAGTTCTTCGGCATACTTGCAGGTCATGAGCAACATATGACGGGCATGAAAGAATGCTTCGACAATCGGACGGGTCTGCTTCAGCCAGTTGGCATTGTGAGACAGATCGAAGTTCTTGCCCGTGCCATCGGCTACGATTTTACGGAAGAACGCGTTCAGTTTGAGGTGCGGCGCCAGAGCTTGCAATTCCTCGACGATTTTCAAGGTCGTTGTTTGCAGGCCATAAACCTTGAAGGACTGATGATAAAACCGATAAATCGGGTCTTCGTAGCGCCAGTGATCCGAGGTGGCCGCCAGCAGCGCCTTTAGTTCAGGCAACTTGCGTTTGGCCGCTGACAGCAACTGCTTGGTCTCTTCCTCGCAGCGTTCCCACGGTTCCATTGTGGCGCCCTTTTTTTCCAATTCCCGTTGGGTGCGAGCCGATCGTTCTTTGGGTTTTTCTTTCATCTCGTCAAAAGCGCTTGATTTTTTGGCTTTCAGAATAGCAAAAATGGGGGTCAACCCACCGCCCCGCCTATGGCGTAACGATCCATGACGCCGTCGGCCTGCATCCGGTTGATAATGGCGATCACTTCTTTGATGTCCATATTCAGAGTGTATCAGGCAGCAGGGGCTTGGTTCAATTCTTCAAGCAACTTGGCCCGTTTGCCACCGGCAGCCGGCCAAAAGCGCGCCCTGATCCTCAGATTTCCAGGACTTTCTCGAATTTGGTGAGGTTGCGCGGGCCGTTGCCGGTGACGCAGGCCACGTCTTCCAACCGCACGCCGCCCAGTTCCGGGTAGTACAAGCCGGGTTCGATGGTGAGGACGTGGCCGGGTTTGATGATGTCCAGGGAGTTGTGGCTCAGGCGCGGGGGTTCATGGATTTCCAAGCCCAAGCCGTGGCCGGCACTGTGGAAGAAACCGGCCATGTGGCCGTTTTTTTTGCAGGTCTTGTAGCCTTGGTCCTGGAAAAATTCTTCCACGGCGGCGTGGATTTTGGCGGCGGCGGCGGCGGCGCGGATTTTGGCGAAACCGATTTCCTGGGCGCGCCAGACGGTGTCGTAGAGACGGCGGACCGGTTCGCTGGCGCGGCCGCGGACGACGGTGCGGGTGATGTCGCCAAAATAGCCGGTCTTCTGGGAACGCGGGAAGACATCCAGGATGATCGGTTGGTGGCCGTGCAGCGCGCCGTGGCCCTGCTCGCGGGGGTCGCAGGCCTGCCGGCCGCAGGCGACAATGGTCTGGCCGGGACGACCGCCCGCCTGGAGGATGCCAACGTCAATGATGGAGCGGAGTTTCTCCGAGGTCAGGGGCACGCCGTGGTACATCAATTTGCCGTCGCGCGCGATTTTGGAGCTTTTCAGGGCCTGGAGGCCTTCGGCCAGGCCGACTTCGGCCATGATGAGGGCGGCGCTGATTTTTTTAATCTCATCGGCGTGCTTGAATTCGCGTTCGGGGAAAACGCCGCCCTTTTTGACGCGGACTTTGATTTTGTAATTGCGCAAATCGCGGGCCAGGCCGAGCGGGAAATCGGCGGGGACAAAGATTTTGCGCAACCGCTGCTCGCGCAGGAGGAGGCTGATGACGGCGGCCATGCCGGGACGTTTGATGCGGACGCGCCGCAGCTTTTCCAGGCATTGGCTGTAAGAAATAACGCGGCAATGGGGAACCTTCCTTTTGACGCGATCCAGTTCCAGGTCGTTGACCACGGCGTGACACCTGCCGTCCACGCGGAAAAAGATGAACGGGTCGGCCGCGAACAGACCCACGGCGTAAAGCATGTTCGCATCATGCTCGCTGTCTGCGACGATCAATAGGTTTGGAGAATGAGACACGGTTCGGCGCCGGAGGAGTTCGCCGGGTAAAATTGAATTTAAAAACGACAGGCCATCCTGCAGCCGGATCAATCGTTGCCGGGCTGCGGCAAATTTATTTCATCACTTTTTCTTGACCAAGGCAGGCGGCAGCGTGCCCGGTTGCGAGTTTGTCGGCTCGGCCCTAATGAAAGCAATTTCGCGGCGCGGATGCAACTGGAATCGGCAAGAAACATAAACATGAAAAGCCGGGGCAACGGCCAAAAAGCGGGAAGCCGGCGCCACGCCGGCGGCCACGCCAAGGTCCGCGCGCTCCGCGAAAAGTCCGCGTCCGCCTACGGCGTTGTCTTGGGTGCCGCATCCGTGGGGACGGCATCGTCCGGCAGCACTTTGATGCGGAGGTTGCGGAAACTGCACGTCCCGTGATCGCCTTGCAACATGATGGGTCCCGGCGTCGTCACCCTGCTGTCCAGTTCGCTGCCGGTGGCCTTGTTGCACTCCACGTTGTTATGCACCAGGACGCCGTTCAGGGTGACGGTGATCCGGTTGCTGATAATGGTGGCCTCCACCGTCTGCCATTCGCCTGCCGGTTTGGTCACGAACTTGTCCGGCGCCTTGAACCCGTAAATCGAGCCGTTGCAAGTGTCGTCGGGCCGGTGGTTCGGACGATAGTCGCCCAAAATCTGAATCTCGTGCCGGCCGCGGAGAAAGAAGCCGCTGTTGGCATCTTGCGGCGTCATATATTCGTAGCGGACGGTGAAATTCCAGAATTTGTTGGTCGTGAAAAGGTCGCTGCCGTTGTGTTCTTCCTCCTGGGCGGTGTTTTTGAGGATGCCGCCGGGCTCGACCGACCAGGAGGGCTTGCTGCGATTGCGCAGCTTCCAGCCTGTGAGATCCTTGCCATTGAACAAGGGGGTGAAATCCTTTTCATCATCGGCGGCCAGCGCGGTCATGCCAATGGCGGCGGCAAATGTTAATGCGAGAAACGTGGCTGTTTTCTTCATGTATCCTCTGTTCTCAGTTGATGGTCAGTTCTTTACCTTACGGGCGGCCAAAGCGAAGTCAATGGATATTCTTCCATTTTAATGGACAAGGCAAACAGGCCGGTCTAATTTCGCGCGTGAAACCGGTGAAAAGATTCCTGATTGTTCTTGGCGGCATGATTATTTTGGCCGCCGCGGCCGCCCGGGCGCAAGACGACAAGCCTCCCGTCCGCATCGCCATTGTCGGGCTGACGCACGATCATGCCATCGGCTTCATCCCCAACACCCGGGGCCGGAAGGATATTCAACTGGTCGGAATCGTGGAGTCCAATGCGCCGCTGGTGGCGCGTTATGCGGCGCGCTTTCACCTCGATACCAACCTTTTTTTCCCCAGCCTCGAGGCGTTGCTGGCGCGAACCAACGTGCAGGCGGTGGCCGCGTTTACCAGCACCTTCGACCACCGGCGCGTGGTGGAAACTTGCGCCCGTCTGGGAATAAAAACCGTCATGATGGAGAAGCCGCTGGCGGTCAACATGGAACATGCCCGGGCCATGGCGGCGGCCGCAAAACAAGGCGGACTGCAACTGCTCGTCAACTATGAAACCACCTGGTATGCCGGCAACCAAGCCGCCTATTCGCTCGCCTGCGAGCAACACGCGCTGGGAGAATTGCGCAAAATCGTGGTCCATGACGGCCATCGCGGGCCACAGGAGATCGGATGCTCCGAGACCTTTCTCTCGTGGCTGACCGACCCGGTGCTCAACGGCGGGGGCGCGCTGAATGATTTTGGGTGCTACGGCGCCGACCTGGTCACCTGGCTGATGCAAGGACAACGGCCGCTTTCTGTTTTTGCGGTCACGCAGCAAATCAAGCCGGAGATTTATCCCAAAGTGGAGGACGAGGCGACCATCGTGATAACATACCCCAAGGCCCAAGCCATCCTGCAGGCTTCCTGGAACTGGCCTTTCGACCGGAAGGACATGGAAATTTATGGCCGCACCGGCTATGTGCTGGTGCCGCGCCCTGATGCACTGCGGGTGCGTCTGACCAATGCCGCCGAAAGCCAAACGAACGCTCCCGCGCTGACCGGGCCGTCCGCCGACTCGCTTTCCTATCTTGCCGCGGTGGTTCGGGGCGACATCCAACCCTCGGGGCTTTCCTCCCTCGCCGTCAACATGACGGTGGTGGAAATACTGGACGCCGCGCACGAATCCGCCCGAACCGGCAAGCGCGTTGAGCTTCCACTACAGCCCGGGTATTAACGTTCGAAGACATACGCCCGCCCGCTGATGTGGGTGAGGCAGAAGGAATCGGTCTTGGGATCCCATCGCCAAATTCAAACCGCCCGCTCCTCATGCTGCGATCCTCGCCAAAGGTCACCGCCAGATTCCACGTCTTGCCTCCGTCAATCCGTCGGAACGGGGCCGCCGCTGCGGCAGCCGGTTGCCAGATCCTCTGCCCCTCAATGATGACCAGAGGACTGCTCAAGGAGCGGTCGGCGAGGATCCCACAAACCCCGGCGCCGTTGGTGGGATCATAGGTGAATTTGATGACGGGCTGGAGATCGCGTCCGGCGAAGTCGGCCAGCAAGCCGTCGGTCAGAACTTTTCGGAGGCTTCCATGCCGACCAGGCAGACGTCGTCGGTGAATTCATGCCCTTCGGCAAATTCTGGAATTTCCTTCAACAGTTCGTTGAAAAGCTCGTCACAATGGAGATGGGCGTGTCTGCGCACGGCTTCCATGAGCTGATCCTGGCTGAACTCCGCGTGGCCCGGGCCTTCCACCTCATAAAGCCCGTCGGTGAAGAGCATGACGATGTCCCCGCCGGCCAGGGGATGGGAGGCGGTGGGGTAGGTGGTGTTCTCGAAGAGGCCCAGGGCGGGGCGGGCCCGGCCATCGGCATATTTGAGAATCTCCACTTCGCCGCGGCCGCGGTGGATGAGGAAGGGCCGGGGATGACCGGCATTGGCATAGGTGATCTGCCGGGTTTCCAGGTCGGCCACGAGGTAAAAGGCGGTGGTGAAAAGCGGGGTGCCGGTTTGCTGCAAAATGGACCGGATGTCGCGGTTGATTCGTGTCAACAATTGGCCCGGATCCGCCGCCATGGGGCGCAATTCCTCCACCAGGGCGCGGACCATGGCGGTGACCAGGGCGGAACGGACCCCGTGGCCCATCACGTCGCAGATAAACAAACCGGCCTTGTTGGGGGCGAGGGGCAGGACGTTGAAAAAGTCGCCGCCGACCTGGCCGGTGGGATGATAGCGGTGCCGGAACTGGAGCAGACTCTGGTCCGGCTGGGCGCCCAGGGGAAAACTGGGATATTGCTGGGGCAGCATGGCCAGTTGGATTTCGCGGGCCATTTTCAGGTCCGCCTCCATGATCTCATTCTTTTTCTGCAATTCCGCCTGGCTGCGGGCCAGTTCGGCATGCATGCGATGTTCGCGTTCCTCGGCCTGCTTGCGCAGGGTGATGTCGCGGAAGACGCTGAGGAGGAGCGCCCGGCTGTCTTCCAAATCAATGAAGGTGTTGGACAGTTCGAAGTCCACCGTCTTGCCGGAGCGGAAAGTGAGGTGGCGTTCCAGTTGGGTGTCAATGACGCGCTCGGCAAAGTGTTGCTGGTAAGCGCGGGTCATGGCGGCCAAATCCTCGCTTTCGGCATAGGCGACGGTGAAGGGACGCCCGACCAAATGTTCCGGGGGCAGGCCGACAATATTGCCGTAGGAGCGGTTGACGGCCAGGACGATGCCTTGTTCATCGGTCAGCCGCATGCCGTCGTTGGAATTCTGCCAGACCGAGCGGAAGCGTGTTTCGGAAAAGCGCAGTTTCTCCTCGGCCTCCTTGCGGGCGGTGATGTCCTCCACCATGCCTTCGTAGTACTCGGTTTTCCCTTCCGGGTTGCGCACGGCCCGGGCGTTTTCCGAAATCCAGATCACCGTGCCGTCTTTGCGATAGATCTGTGATTCGAAATCCTTCACCACCCCCTGCTCCTGCATGAGGCGGATGAACTCCGCCCGCCGGTTCGGGTCCACGTAGAGCAGCCGGGCAATGTCGCTGATGCACGACATCAATTCCTGGATGGAACCGTAGCCGTAAATGCGGGCCAGGGCCGGATTGACGTTGAGATAGCGGCCTTCGGGCGAGGTCTGGAATATGCCGGAAACGGAATTTTCAAAAATGCTGCGGTATTTCTCCTGCGCCGTGAGCATGGCCTTTTTGGCCTGGGTGCGCTCCATCGCATAAATAATGGCCCGCAAGATCAGCGGCGGCGTCAGCCGGTCTTTGACCAGGTAATCCTCGGCGCCGGCGTGGACCGCATTGACCGCGGTGGTTTCATCATCCATGCCGCTCAAAATAATGACCGGCACATCATGCGCCGCCGCTTGCACGGCCTTGAAAGTGTCCAGGCCGTTGCTGTCGGGCAGATTCAAGTCCGTGAGCACCAGATCGGTTGGACCGCGGACCAGGCAGGCCAGGGCGTCGGCCAGGCTGCCCGCCACCTCCAGGTCGAAGCGTCCGCCGCCGGACTTTTGCAGGGCGTTCTGCAAGAGGACGACATCCACAGGATCGTCCTCGATGAGCAGGATTTTGATTTTGCGTATTTCCATGTTAATCGGATGTTGGGCCGCGACCCGTCCGGGCGCAGAGGTACCCCTACCACCGGCCAAGCCCGGTGTGAAGCAGAACTTGAGGTTTTTCAGAGAGGAGAATGGGAGGTTGCCATTGGAACCCAAGCAAATAACCAAGGGCCATCCAAGACCGTCTGCAAGGGCGTTGCGGCGCGTTCGAAACGCCCCCGAGGCTGCTGTTTAAGAGCGATGGCTACTTGCCGCGCGAGCGCGGCTTGAGCGATGACCAGGTACTGGCGCCAAAAACGACGACGGTGGCGGCCATCGAAAGCCAAAACAGCACCAATGGCACGTCCACAAACTCTGTGTTCATATCGCAACAATACCACAATGTCACAGATTTGCAACACATTTGTCACACAATTGTCACATTTGGCGGCCGGGGTCTGGAATTGGAGCGGTTGAGGACGGTTGCAAGCCCCCCCAAATGCGCTCAAACAGCCCGCGGACCCGTGAAGGATCTGATGGGAAGTATGGGACGAATGGGGGGGAGACGGGCAAACAGGCATCGGGACACTGCCCCCGGCCGCGATTTATGCCGATTTATCTTGCCCGGCCTGGTTTGTGGCGTACCTTGTGAGCGCTGGCGCAGCTAAGTTTACTTGGTGTCCGACTGCCATAGGCATTGGCAATCCCTCCCTCTTATTCCCTGCTTTGCAAAGCCGGGGCCGCGATGGCGGCTCAATCTTAACAAACAACAGACACAGAAAGCATAAAATTATGACCACAAATGAAGTCCGAACCACGTTTCCCACAACACGCGCTGGCGGCGCTATCAAATCAACGCCATTTGCGACTGCCAGTGCTTCCTCGCGCAATTCAACCAAACCGCAAAGAACCGCCCCTTCGCAGGCGTTGATCGCGCAAAGGGCCTACGAGATTTGGCTCTCGCAAGGACAGAAACCGGGCTGTGACCAGAAGAACTGGTTCGAAGCCGAACTGCAATTGCAGCGCGCGTAACGGGCCTCTTCGTCAGGCAGGCGGAGTCGCGAGGGTTGAGCTGTCTCAACGAGTTGGAGCCGGAGCTGAAAGCAAAGCGCCAGAGCGGAGAAGGAAGTTTCGCTTCCGGCTGTTCTGGCGCCTGCGGTTCCGAGGAGCGCTGTCACGCCGATTCCTTGCCGGCGTATTTCTTGGCGGCGGTGTCCACCCGGATGGTTTCCCCTTTGGCGATGAACAACGGCACCATGATTTGGAGTCCGGTTTCGAGCCTGGCCTCCTTCCAGGTCGAATCAGAGCCGCCCCGGACGGGGGGAGCGGTGTCCACGACCTTGAGCGGAATCTGCGGCGGGAGGACGATGTCCAGCAGGCGGCCTTCGAGCAGCAAGGCTTTGTAGGCCTCGTTCTCCTTGAGGAACCAGCGGCGCTCGCCCAGTTGCTCGTCGCTGATGTCCAGCTCATCGAACGTCTCCGCGTCCAGAAAGACGTGCAACCCGCCTTTGGAGTAACTGTAGGTGATGTGGCGGGTCTCCAATTGCACGACCGGCACGCGCTCGTTGTCGGCAAAAACCCGCTCGATCATGTGGCCGGTCTTGAGATGGCGCAGGCGGGTGTGCAGCTTGTGGCGGGTTTGCGCGGTGCCGCTGACGTGGAACTCCTCGATGACATGCGGGCCACTCTCCAGCATGAGCACCATCATGCGCTTGAATTCGGACGGCAGAACCGTTTGCATAAAGACCTCCATCCTGAACCGGGTTTGTCTGGCCTTGCCCGGCGTATGTATATCTCACGTTTAACGCCATCCCTGCGCGGCGTCAAGTGCCGCGCGGCAGCAACGTTGTTCAGGGGCTTGGCCCGCGTCGCCGCTGCCGGCTGCTTTCAGCCTTTAGCCTTTTCTCTTCCCCGCTTCGCCCACGCCACCGATGCCGCCCGCCAGCGCCACCCGCCCCCGGCTGGCTGCCTGCCCGGCGCCCGGGGAAAACCATGAATTTCCCTGAATAATTTGGAGCCTGAACCGTCCAATCTATGCCGGATCAGGAGGATAACTCCAGCGACGTTGACTTGGCGCGGCCGGCACGCATGAATTTGAGCAAATGGAATATGTAGAGATTGCCCGACAGATGAAGTGCTCCATCGGAGCGGTCATGTTCCGGTTGTTTTATGGGCGGCGCCGCATGGCCTCGCTTCTGGCGGGATTAAAACGGGAGAATTCAGAATGAAAGATGATTTGGAATTGAAATTGCAGGCTTGGCTCGACGCGGAACTGCCCGCCGCCGAGGCGGAGCAAATGCGCCGCCTGGCCGCCACCGACCCGGAAGCGGCCAGCCTGCTGGCCGAGTTGCGGAACACCAAAGCGGCTTTACTCAATAACGAGCCAACGGCTGCCGTCCCGGAAACGCGCCAGTTTTATTGGAGCAAAATCGAGCGCCAGATTCGACGCGAAGCAGGCGTCCGCCCCGCGCCTGGCCTTTCCTTGGCGGAACGGTTCCGGCGCTGGCTGGCCCCGCTGGCTGGCGTGGCTGCCCTGGCCGCCGCGCTCCTGCTGGCGCTGAACCAATCCGCGCCCCAAGTGCTCAACCAGGTTTCCGGATTGGCCGGTGGATTCAAAGCCCGCACCTTCCGCGATAGTTCAGCCGGAATCAACTTTGTCGTTTTCCAGGGAAGCCCGCAACTGGCTGCCGCGCTGGCCGCCCCCCCGCCGGCCCGCACCCGCAACGACGGCTCCAGTTTTATGATCGAATTGGAATGAGCCAGCCCGCCCCTCCAACCGCCCGCCGGCGTTTCCCGGCGCTGCTTCTCCTGTCCCTGGCCTTGAATCTGGCCGCCCAGTCCGCCCTGGCGGGCGACCTGAAGCTGGAGGCCAAACTGATCCGGGGCGCCAATGCCGGTGCCACGTCAGTCAATCCTAATTTAGTGGACCCGGCGCTGGCCGCCTCCCTCCGCCACAACTTCAAGTGGACCAACTATTACGAGATCACCAACCTGACCACCGTCATTCCGCTCAACCAGAGCCGCGACGTGCGGATGAGCGACCGCTTCACCCTCAAGGTTAAAAACCTCGGCTCGTCCCTGGTGGCGGTGGACTGTATTGGCCAGGGCAAAGCGGTGAGCAAAGGCACCAACACCCTCCCCTGCGTCTATTGCGGCACCAACACCGACGACACCGCCTGGTTCATCCATCTTCGCTCCCTGGACGACAAGAAATAGCGGCCCGAAATCTGCGGGCGTTTGCCGTTTATCCGTTCCGGCTTGATTTGCGGCGTCAATCGGCTACAAATGCCTGCAGGCCAGTTTAGCTCAGCGGTAGAGCAACGGTTTTGTAAACCGTCGGTCGTCGGTTCGATTCCGACAACTGGCTCCATTCTTAACCGCATGTGCGGCAATGGTTTGGGGAGATCGGAAGGGCCACTGTCAGTGAAAGTGTCAGTGAATTGAGGCGCGGAACCACTATTCGCCCACAAT
>JBEKVM010000133.1:0-15427 GCA_049513975.1 Verrucomicrobiota bacterium
ATGATGGAATGGGTGTCACGGACCCCGCGCGCCATGGCGCACATGTGCTGGCCATCAATCAGCACCGCCACTCCCAGGGGTTCAACGATTTGCTCGATAAAAACGGCTATCAAATGGGCGGTGCGCTCCTGGTTCTGGAATCTCCGTGCGAAGTATCCCGCGATCCGGGAGAGCTTGGACAGCCCCAGGATCTTCTTGTCGGGAACATAGCCGATGGTGATGCTCATGAGAATCGGCAGGAGGTGATGCTCGCACAAGCCGACCTCCTTGATCCCTTGCACAATCACCATATCGTGGCAGACGGCCGTCTGACACTCCGCCTTGAACATCTTCGTGAGTTGATCGGTTTCCATCCGGGATCCCTCCGTCATTTCCACCAAAGCCTTGGCGGCGCGCAGTGGCGTCTCTTTCATCCCCTCGGAATCAAGGTCCGCGCCGAGTTCTTTCAGGATTCCTGAATAATGTTCCGCTATTGTATTGAGGTTGGGCTGTGCCATATCGCGGATGAGAATAGGACAAATGATTTACGAAGTAAACGACGCAGGTTCCCTCTGCTTTTGCCGTTCATTGATTTGGCGAGGCAAGAGCAGCACCCTGGGTGCCGGATTAAAGCGATTCTGGAGACATCCCAAGGCCAACGATGCTGCACGCCTGAACGATGTTTAGCCCCAGCCGTTCCGCTTCCGCCAGCACCGGGTCCGATTCTGTTCCCGGATTCAACCACACTTCGTCGCATCCTTTGGCCGCAATGTCGGCCAGCAAAGGTAGAAGTTTTTCGGGCAGCAGGTAAATCGTGGCGATATCCGGCCGCACCGGAACATCGGAAACCGATTTGTAAACCCGCGTCCCCTCGATTTTGGTCTCGCACGGATTGACCGGATAAACGACATATCCTTTTTGTTGATAGGCGCGGAGCGATTTATTACCGAATTTGCTCCGATCCACCGACGCGCCCAAAATGACCACGGATTTCATAAAAAAACATTGCGCGAATTGTGGCTGATGGACTGCGACCGGTCAAAATATTCATCAAGCCTTCCGGTAATAGGTTTTCGGGGGCGCTCCACCCGGTCACTCAGATTATCGCGCCATGACGGCCATTGGGGGTTGAGAATTGTCATTCCAATTGAAGAAAAAACCGGCATCCGCAGTGGACAGGCCATGAAAATTTGCGAGGCCGGTTTGCACGCAGCGCTCCGCGAATGCAGTGACTGCATAGTGGGATGTCCGCAACTGAGCTTCAGCCAATGTCTTGGCGTATTTCGGGTAAAATGCAACGAGCGGCTCGATGGAACCCTTCAGACGCGGAATCACTCCCTGTCGGTCTGTGCAATTTCCCGCAAGCATGCGCAAAAATGGAGCCGACATGTTGGGCAGGTCCACCGCTAACACAAGCATCAGCGGCGTCGAGGCGGCGTCGAGGGCCCGTTCAATGCCAGCAAGCGGCCCCGCGTCGGTAAACTGGTCGTGCAATACCGGACAGCAAAACGAGGAATAGTCCGTGTCCGCGCGCCCGGATATATATATTTCAAAAGGCGCAAGCTGGCGCACCATCTCAATCTGCCGGGCGAGGAGCGGCTCTCCGTTGACCGGCAGCCACGCCTTGTCGCGGCCCATGCGGCGCGACCGGCCCCCAGCCAAAATGACGGCGCTAAAAATCATGATGCAACGCGCAGTGTTCCATCGTCAAGAATCCTGGCCCGGAGACCTCCCCGCCCGCGCAAGGCGGCCTCCGCGCCAGGCGCCAAAGCCTGGTCCATCCAATAACACGGGCGGCATTCTTCCACGCCGGCGAAGCGAATTCCCTGCAAAACGAACTCCTCGCCGATCAAAGTATTCAAATCCACGCCAAACGTAATCACATTGCGGCGCAAGACACCGGGGGATTGGCCGCGCACCCCCAATTCGCGACAGACATCCTCATACACCTCAGAGGCGAAAAAGGTGATCTGGCCTTTGTAGTTTTCCTTGTGGTCGAAATAACGGTCGCCCATGATGCCGCGCCCCGCCACACAATGAACCTCGCTGGGTTCGAGGATGAGATGCCGATCGGCAGGCTGCCCGTGATGTCCGATGAAATTATGGCCGGGCGAAATATAAAGACGCTCGACGCAGATTTGAGTTGCCGTCATCGCGAGCGTTGTCATGCGATCGCGCCTTTCCGGTGGATCTTTTCCAGCGCCACGGCGCAGTGCTTATAGTTCGGCTGGCGCGAATGCGGGTCGAAGCTGGGATGGGTCAATTGGTTTACCTCCGCGTAGTGCATGGGGATGAACACCTGCCCCGGCTGGACGGTGGGCGTGATGAGCGCCACCGCCGCCAAGCTGGCCCTGCGCGAGCGAATTTGCACAGGAGCGTTGGGCGCAAGGCCGAGCCGCGCGGCATCTTTTGGGTTAACCTCGACATAACAGCCCGCCGGAGACAACGCGCGCAATACGCTGCTTTTGTCGGTGCGCGAGCCAGTGTGCCATTGCGCAGAAGTGCCGCGACCGGTCATCAGGACGAACGGAAACTCCCTGTCCACTGGCTCGGCCAGAGGTCGGGGCGCATCGAAGATGAATCTCGCCCGCCGGTCTGGCGTGAAGAAATGCCCGTCTTCAAACAAGCGCCGCTCAATTGGGGGGGCGCTGTTGCCGTCCTTATCCGCCCAGGGCCATTGGACACCTCCGCATTCATCAATCATCCGGTAGTCGCGAATGCCGGTCACGTCGCAGGGCTGGCCGCGTGAAAGTTCCTTGAGAAGCTGGAATGCCTCTTCGGGAGAGCGCCACGACTGGAACTCCTTTCCGCAACCCCAGTATTCGGCCACGAGCTTGAAAATGTGGAAGTCCGCCAAGGCCAGACCCGGCGCGCGCCGCACTTTTTTCACCAAACCGATGCGGCGTTCGGAATTGATCATCGTTCCCTCCTTCTCACCCCAGCCAGCGGCCGGTAAATATAGGTTGGCGCGTTGCGCGGTCTCGGTGTCCGGATACATGTCCTGCACCACCAGGAAATCGAGCTTGGCCAGTATTTTGTTGAATTCGCTTTGGTGAATCCAGGAGTGCGAACTGTTGGTGGCGATGACCCAGAGCGCGCGGGTTTTGCCGTCTCGGATGCCATCTACGATCTGATCGTAGGCCCAGCCCGTTTGAGAGGGCACGCGTTCCTCTGGCAGGCCCAATACCGCCGCCACCTTGGCGCGATGCGCCTCATTTTGAAAATCGTGTCCGCCAATGAGGCTGGTAATATTGGAGTAGAGCCGCGAGCCCATGGCATTGCATTGGCCGGTGATGCTGTTGGCGCCGGTGCCGGGCCGTCCGATGTTGCCGGTCATTAAAGCCAGATTTATCACCGCCTGGGCTGTCCGTGTGGCCTCATGCCCCTGGTTCACCCCCATCGTCCACCAGAATGAAACGCGTTTGCCCTGGGCAATGGTGCTGGCGAGCCGGTCCAGTTGTTCCCGGGTGAGACCAGACGCCGCGCAGACGCACTCAGGGGTGAACGATTTGACGAATTCTGCGAACTCATCAAAACCAGTGGTGTGCGCGTCCACAAATGAACGGTCCACCGCCCCCCTCGCCAAGAGCCGGTTGGCGAGGCCGTAGAGCAGAGTCAAATCGCTTTTTGGCTGGATCGCGTAATGCTGGGTTGCGGCCATGGCGGTTTCGGTCGCGCGGGGGTCAACAACTATAATTTCGGGGCGGCGCGGATTACGCATCACGCGCTGCCACATAATCGGATGCGCGATGCAGGGATTGGCACCGATGAAGACCAACGCGTCGCTCTCCTCGAAATCGGCGTATGTGAATGGCGGCGCGTCAAAACCGAACGATTCCTTGTAGGCAACGTGCGCCGTGGCCATGCACTGGCGGGTGTTGCTGTCACAGTGCAGACCGCCCATGCCGAATTTGAACAGGCAGCCGAGAAGGGCCATTTCCTCCGTGCAGATTTGTCCGGTGCTGAGATAGGCGATGCTGTGCGGGCCGTGCCGCGCCTGTGTGTCTTTGAACCGCGCGCAAAACTCCGTCACGGCCTTGTGCCAACCCACCTGTCTCCACTTGCCGCGCGCATCGCGGAGCATTGGAGTGGTTCCGCGGTCGGACGCGGAGAGCGGCGTCAGCGCCTCCCAGCCTTTGGGGCAGGCCATGCCGAGGTTGACCGGGTGAGCCGGGTCCGGTGTGAGATTGACGGCCTCGCCGTCGCGCAAATGAATCTTCAGTCCGCAACCGGTGGAACAAAAGCCGCAGACCATGGTGGTGGTGGCATCCGGCTTGAGTTGGGCCGGCACCTGGCCGAGGCCGAACTCCCCGGGGGAGCGGATCAGGTCGGCGGTCAAGGGGCCGGTCCATTGGCGCAGGATCGTGTTGTGACGCTTGGCACCCTTGCTGGGGGGGCGCGCACTCATGACTGACCTGGCATTTTGTCAGGGGCGACGGTGGTGAAGAACAGGCAGCGTTCCGCGATCTCTCCCAAAAAACAAAGGAGGCATGACCATATGGCCAAGCCCGGCGCCATCGCCCGGACCGCCACGCCAAATGGGATGAGAACGCCTCCGGTTAAGGCGAGCAAGAACCGCACGGCCAGCAGCGGCCGAAGCGTCCCAAGTTGAAGAAGTGCGGTTCGACGAAGCTGTGTCCAATGGTCCGTGTCGCTGGAGGCTTCCTTAACGATGGACATTTCGACCGCGAGTTTCATGAGGACGAAAAGCAAAAGCGAGGCGGCGGTGACGGCGTTTTGGACGAAACAGAATTTTAGCGCCAATCCCAACACAGCAGCGGTGCCACAAAAACGCGGGAAAGTGGAAGCAAACCGCCAAAACTCGCGGCGGGTGTCGGCATAGACCATAGTCTGAGTGGTGAGTGCCACAAGGCCGATCAGAGCCAGCAACAGGCTCGGAATCGGAATCATCCGTTGCAAAGTTGTCACCCAAACGGCAGCCAAGGCAAGCCCGCCGATTCCGCCGAATGCGGAAAGAACCATCGCTTCGCGGCTCAACCAACTGGTGCGCCAACCGAGCCAGACCCGCCACGCTTTGGAGGGTTGACCCAGATGAAAAACACTGGCGACGAGGCCCGCGAGAAAAAGGGCATAGGAAAGTGCCAGTCGGACGGGCGAATCGCCTTCCAACCACGGATTACTCGCCGAAAGCACCATGCCACCAATCCCGGCTTGGGTGAGCACCAGCATCCATATCAGAGGCCAGTGCGCGGGCGCGAGCCGGGAGGTGAAGTGATCGGCCGCGCGCAAATCCGCGTCAGGTTTGGTGGTAAGATAGCGTGTCGTGGGGAGGGTGTAGGCGGGCTGGGGCGCGTCGTGCAGCCAGACTTTTCCAGATGGGTCGCCGGGCGCGGCGCGGAATTGAATCTTCACTGCCTCCATTCTGGTCAATGTGATTCGGATGGCTTCGCTCGGACAGGCTTGAACACAGGCGGGCGCTTCGCCGACTGCGAGGCGGTCATGGCACATGTCGCACTTGCGCACAATCCCCCGCTTGGCCGAAAACTTCGGAACTTCGTAGGGACACTTCATCACGCAATAACTGCAACCGATGCACTGGTCGCTGAGATGATGGACGATGCCGGTGACAGGGTCTTTGTCGTAAGCCAGCACCGGGCAACCTTCCAAGCAGGCCGGTTCAACGCAATGATGACATGCGGTGGTCACGGTTTGCTGGAGCGGGACGACGCGATTGCCTCCAGAAGCCTTCCGCTCCAACCGCTCGCCGAAGAGCGCGCCGACTTTGCGCCAGGATTCGTCGTCATCCAGTCCGTTCAAGGAATGGCAGGCACTGACGCAGGCTTTGCAGCCGGAACATTTGTCAAGGTCCACTTCAAAGGCGTATTGTTCGCCGGGCCGGGGTGTGCTGAGAGGGATGAGGTCGCGGTAATGCGGCTCCAGCAGCGGCGTCTGGTGGCGCGGGTGGAGCTGGCAGAATTTTTCGACGGCGGTCAGTGTCCGCTGTTCGGCCAGCAGCGCATCAATCAGCGTCTCTGGCTGTTCGAGCAATCTCATTTTTCGTTGCTGAAAATCGCGCTCATCATAGCCGGTCGAATTTCATGAAATTCCGTCGTTGCAGGGGTCAGAACCGTGCTCGTGCAGGATCACCTCGCCGTTGCTTTCGGTGACGCGGTAGACCTTTAAGCACTCGCCCGGTTCTGCGCCGTGGCCGGTGGCGAGGTCGAATTTGTGGGAATGGAGCGGGCAAATGACTTTGCCGGCCCCGGCAACGCCTTCCGAGAGCGGGCCTTGACGGTGTGGACAGCGGTTTTGGGTGGCAAAGAGGCGGCCGTCCCGTTGCCGAAACACCGCGATTTCTTCGCCCTCCACGATGTAGCAGCGGCCCTGGCCGAGCGCGATTTCTTCAATGCTGCCCAAGCTGACAGTGGGTGATGTTAAGTTCATGGTTAAAATTAAATTCAGCCGTTGTTTTCCGCTGTTTCAAGGACACGCGCCAACTCCGGCGGGCTGAATTGCCCGGGGTAGGCGGGGATTTCGGCTTCTTTCCATGGGTCCTTGTAGGCGTTCACTGCTTTTTGAATGTCCGTGTCGAGGCGGGCGCAGATGCCTTCACTGTCTTCGACCAGAATACTCCGAAGGAATTCGATGCCGAGCCGCTGGACAAAGCCATAACTGCGTTCGAGGTATTTGCCATGCTCGCGGTAGTACTGCATGAAGCGACCCATGAAGAGCAGAACGTCGTCGTGGGTTTTCACCGTGCAGAGGAGGTCGCCTTTGCGCACGGTTCCGCCTGCCGCGCCGCCCACATAAATTTCCCACAGTCCGCCTTCAATGGCGACGGCGCCGAGGTCCTTGACGTAAGCTTCAGAACAATTGCGCGGGCAGCCGGCTGTCGCCAACTTCATCTTGTGCGGCGATTCGATTCCCTGAAAACGGCGCTCAATCTTCTGCGCCAGCGCAATGGAATCGCCCACCCCGTAGCGGCAGAAGTCGGTGCCGACGCAACTTTTGCAGGTGCGGAAGGCCTTGGTGTAAGCGTGACCACTGGGAATGCCGAGTTCGGTCCAGATTTTCGGCAGATCCTCCTTTTTGATGCCAAGCAGGTCCAGCCGCTGGCCTCCGGTGAATTTAACCATCGGGACGTTGTATTTCTCCGCGACTTCCGCGATCCGCCGCAACTCGGCGGGCGAAGTGACCCCGCCATAAATGCGTGGCACGACTGAATACGTGCCGTCTTTCTGGATGTTGGCATGGACGCGGTCATTGATGAAGCGCGCGTCGCGTTCGTCGTCGTATTCGCCCGGCCACAATGTTTTGAGGAGCGAAGCCAGGCCGACCTTGCTGGCGGGATCCTCCTTGCCGCCAGCCAGTTCGCGAAAAACCGCGCTGACGGACTTGAGACGGCGCGCTTTGACTTCAGCGACAAGTTGTGATTTTTCCAGCGGGACGCCGGGAACATAATAGTTTTCGCTGGGGTCCTCGCCAGTCACTCCCGCGTAGGCCTCGAGCAATTGCGCAATCAACGTCTTGCACGAGCCGCAGCCCAGGCCGGCCTTGGTGCATCCGCCCACTTTGGAGACGGAGTGGCACTTGCCGATCATGATGGCTTCCTTGATCTGGCCTTTGCTGACGCCGTTGCAATTGCAGATTTGCGCGTGATCGGGAAGGTCGAACACGCTCAAAACCGGCGCCCCTGTGGAACTGCCGAAGAGCAGGTCGGCGCGCCGCGACGAAACCGCCGCGCCGGACATGAACATTTGCATCAGGACGCCGGCCATGTCGGTCTCGCCCAGCAGGATCGCGCCGACGAGCTTGTTTTCGCGGACGATGAGCTTCTTATACACGCCGCGCGAAGGCTCGCGGTAGACAACCACTTCGTCGTCCGGCAGTGAAGGCTTGGTCTCACCCATCGAAGCAAGTTCCACTCCCATGACCTTGAGCTTGGTGCCGAGTTTGGAGCCTAGATAACCTGCCTGTGGGTTGAAACCCGTGATGACGTCGGCCAGGGTTTTGGCCTGATCCCAAATTGGCTCAACCAGTCCGTAAAGCTTGCCGCGATGTTCCACGCATTCTCCGACCGCGAAGACATAAGGTTCGCTGGTGCGCATTTGATCATCGCAGACAATGCCCTTGTTGACGGTCAAGCCGCTCGCCACGGCGATTTCCGTGATGGGCCGGATGCCTGCGCTGACGACTACCATGTCGGTTTCGAGCCTGGAGCCGTCCTTGAATTCCAAGTGGGAGATGGCGCCCTGGTTGGTGGCGATCCTAGTAGTGATCGTATTGCATCGCACGGTGATGCCCATCCCTTCGATGGTGCGCTGGAGCATCTGTCCGGCTTCGGGATCAAGCTGGGCGATCATCAATTGCGGCGCGGCTTCCAAAACTGTGACTGCAACGCCGTGCGTCATCAAGCCGCGCGCGGCTTCCAAACCGAGCAAACCCCCGCCAATGACCACCGCCTTTTTGCGGGTTTTCGCGTAGTTGGCGATCTGATCGCAGTCGTCCAGAGTGCGAAAAAGGAAGGTCCCCGGCACGCCAAAACCCTCCATGGGCGGCACGAAAGGCCGCGAACCGGTGGCGATAATGACATGATCGTATGGCTCCTCGATGGGCGCTGCTTCTGCCACAGCGGCGTCCACGGCGTAGGCAGAGGCCTCCTTTTTCAGGGGCGCACCGATGACCATTTTACGGCGGCGGTCAATAAGCGTAGCCTTGACGCCGGCATGGAGGCGGATGCCATTCCGGGAGTACCAAGCCAGTGGGTTCATGAAAATTTCCGCGGCGGCCTGGCTGCCATTGAGGACGTTGCTCAACAGGATTCGGTTGTAGTTGCCGTAAGGCTCGGCGCCGAACATCGTGATGTCGAACCGGCCCGGCGCGCGCTTCAATATTTCTTCGACCACACGGGCGCCGGCCATGCCATTGCCCACGACAACGAGTTTCTCTTTGATTGTATTCACGTCCGCCTTGTGGGCCGGGGTCAGCATGGTATGCGCGGTCATCATGTCAGTGATTCATATTCAGGTCAGAATTTGTAAAGCAAACCCAGCGAAACCAGGTTGTGGCTGAAGTTGCGGTAGTCCGTCTGTCTTGCCGCCGCCGGCAGGTTCTCGTTCGACATCTCGTTGTTGCCGGCGTCATAAGTATAGTTCAGGCTGGCGGTGATTCTCGGGGTGATGGCGTAGGTGACACCCGGCGAAAGCGTGTACAGCCTGTCCGCGCGATCGCTCGGCGCCGTTCCGGCGGTATCGTTGCCGCCGGTGAAGTCGGCCTCCTGAATCCTGGCACCCAGGTCAAACCCCAATTGCCCGGTCACATTCCAGTGATAATTGAGGGCGTAGGAGCTGTCAAACTCCGGCACTTCGCCGGCGGCGAAAACCCAGGTCCATTGTTTGTAATTAAATGTCAGACTCTGGTTGGTGGCGATCATCGCCTTGACGGCGGCTTCCCCATAGTATTTTGTCGGGTGAAAATCGGTAACCGGCGCGTGCGAATTGTAATCGCGGAAATCGGGTCCGCCGTCCAGTTTCACGTCCAGCC
The DNA here is from genome assembly GCA_049513975.1 of Verrucomicrobiota bacterium. GTDB lineage: Bacteria > Verrucomicrobiota > Verrucomicrobiia > Limisphaerales > Palsa-1400 > JBEKOF01. The sequence continues at coordinate 9,484 of JBEKVM010000133.1, forward strand.
AATCGAACGGCTTGCCTTCCACCCCAAGGAGCACTCGTTGATAGGTGCTGGACGAATAATGGGAATCGGTTGTGATGGAGGTTGGAAATTGTTGTTGGAACTGGCTGCCGTAGCGATAACCCAGTGTCACCGCCACATTGGTCGCCACTTTATACCCCAAATCCAAGCCGCCATTCACATCGCTGCGATCCACATAGTTTTGATACCCTATGTACGGGACCTTGGTGCTGTTGTGCCAGGCGGTGTCCAAATTGTAATCGAGCAGGGAATCGGTGCCTCTGATAAAAGCCCTGTCCCAATCATACTGCAATGCCGCTGTCTCACGTTCCTGGACCTGGTTGCGCCGCTCGCGCGGCATCGCCGTGGCAAAAACGTTGCGGTATTTGTCCAGTTCGCCGGCCGCGCCAGTCTGGTTGAGGGCGTAGGTCGGAGCGATCTTGCTGCCATCGTTATAAAGGAAGGCGTCGTCCAGCGAAAACGAAAAATCGCCGGCGGTTCCTCTGATGCCGGCGCCGATCTTGTGCGCGTCGTAATTTTCCGTGGGCGCCTCGTGGAACCGGACAAGATCGGGCGCATAACTGAGCGACAATGACTGGAAGGCTGACTGGCTGCCAAGCAGCGGAGCAAAATTGAAGGCGATCTTGGGCGAAACCGCGCTGATCCACGAGCTTTTCGGCTGGAGGCCGACGCCGGACACGCCAAAAATGTTATCGTCATAACTTTCCTTGACGCCCAGGGACAATTCCTGCAACCAAGCCGGTTTGGTGAACAACTCTTGCGCCTGTACGGTCGCGGCGCAAACCGTCAGAATGCCGCTGAGTGAAACAGTTAGGACGAGCTGCTTTCTGTTCATGTTTTTAAGTTTTTAGTTTGTTGTGGTTTTAAATGGTTAAATGCGCGCCTGGGCCAGCGCGCCCCAAGTTGTGCGCCAGCGGCTTTTCACCAGGCCGAGTCCCGCCAGCGCGGCGAAACAAAGCGCCGAAAAGATCATGAAGCCCGCCAAGTAGGAGCCGGTCAGCCCTTTGGAAAAGCCGAGCGAACTGGCCAGATAAAAGCCGCCCATCCCGCCTCCCGCGCCGACCAGGCCGGTCATGACGCCAAGATCCTTGCCGAAGCGCTGGGGCAGGAGTTGAAAAACTGAACCGTTGGCCATGCCCAGCGCGCAGGAAGCGATGCAGAGCGCCACGAGAACGAGATGGAGATTGCCGCCAAAACCCGCCAACAGCAGCGCGCCGCCCGCAACGGCATAAAAGCGGTAGAGTGAGCGAATGCCGCCCAGACGGTCGGCAATCGCGCCCCCTATGGGCCGGGCGAGCGCGCCAGCCGCGGTGCAAAGCGCCGCCAAATCGCCAGCCTGCACGGCAGTCAGGTGGAATTCACTCTTGAAATAGAGCACATAGGAACTGGCCAGCCCGACGAAACCGCCGAAGGAGATGGTGTAGTAAAAGCAAAACCAGTGCGCGTCCTTTTCCTTAAGCAATGCAAAGTAATCCGCAAGTTTTTTCCGGGTCACCGTCACCGGCGCCTCTTTGGAAAAGACCGCGTAAGCCAGGAGGACCAAAACCGCCGGTATAACCATGAGGCCGAAGACGGCGCGCCAGCCATACGCCGCCGCGATGCGGGGAGCCAGAAGCGCATCAAGGACGGTGCCGATATTGCCTGCGCCAGCCAGGCCCATGACGAAACCTTGCAGCCGCGGCGGATACCAGCGCCCCGCCTGCGGGAGGGCCACGGCGAAACTGGCCCCCGCAAATCCGAGCACCACGCCCAGCAACAGCGCCGCCTGATAATTTTGCAGGCCGGCGAGCCAGGCGCAAAGCAGCCCGGCGATGACGACGATTTGTGCGGTGATCCCCGTGGCTTTTGCGCCGAACCGGTCCACGGCCAAGCCGAGTATAATCCGCAGGAACGCGCCGGACAGGATGGGAACGGCGACCATCAGACCTTTTTGTCCCGCTGACAGGTGGAGAGCTTCTCCAATCTGTGCGCCCAAAGGGCCGAGGAGTGTCCACGCCATGAACGAAAAGTCAAAGTAAAGGAAGGCGGTGAACAGCGTTGGCCAATGGCCAACCCGCCAAAAGGAGCCAGCCTTGGGCGAATCCGTTTCTTCTGAGGACCGGCTTTCAGTTTCTACACTAAGTCCGCCGTTGATAGATTGGGGCGTCAAGCCAGGCAAGGATGAGATGTTGTCTGCGGTTGGCGGGTTCATGGTGACGGAGTTTTTCATGCTAAAGCTGGGCTTGGGCAAAGCTGGGAGTAGGTGAGGGCTGGGGCTGGCCTGATTCCACGGGAGTCGCGCCCGCGGCTGGAACAAGTGCCGGAACGGACTTCTCTTTGGCGGGACGGTAGGTCCAATAAAGAAAGAGTCCTGTGAAAAGGAAGCCGCCGATCACATTGCCAACGGTCACCGGAATCATGTTCCAAATCCACCAATCGGCCATGCTGACTTTCGCCCCGAGCATCATCCCGGTGGGAATGATGAACATGTTGACCACCGAGTGTTCAAAGCCCTGGGCAAAAAACGTAAAAATGGGAAGCCAGGCGCCGACTACTTTGCCCAACATGGATTGGGATGTCAGGCCCATCACCACCCCGAGGCAAACCAGCCAATTGCAAAGAATACCTTTGACGATAACCGTGATCATGCCTGCCATTCCGTGGGCCGCATAACCGGTGGTCTTGGCTTCGGCGGCGGCTACCAGTTTGGCCGCGATCCCTCCTGGCGCTTCGCTGCCGGCGGTGGTCAGAACTGCATAGAGCAGCAGGCCATAAACGACGCTGCCGATGAGATTGCCAAGAAAAACCCAGACGAGATTGGTGAACACTTTCCCCCAGCCCCGCCGGCCATCCACGCCCGCCAGCATCACGACCGAATAACTGCCGGTGACCAATTCCAGACCGAGCAGCACGATCATGACGAACCCCACCGGGAACACCAGCGCGCCCACCAGCGGCGTGTTGGTCTGCGCGGCGGCGGTGAAAGCGAGCCTGGTAGAAACGCCCAGCAATGCGCCAGAAAGCATGCCGCGAATCAGCAGGTCCTTGACCGGCAAGCCGGCCTTGTTGTCGCCGGCGACGAGCATGCTTCTTACGACTTCAATGGGTTTAACGCAGTCCATAATTTGATTGGGTTATGACGGTGTTCAGGCTTGGCCGGTTGCGGAACACGCCGGGCTTGCAATTCATCCTTGTTTTCAGTCGCGCCGCGCCGACGGATGGCTTTTTCATATATGTCGGTGCGGTAAACGCGACGGCCCAGGGCGAAGTCCAGCTTGGACGGTTCCGGGCACAAGCCGCTGGCCCGCACCATCTCGAACATCCAGGCCGCCTTCTCCGGAGACGGTTCATTTACATTTTGCCCGTGAAAAACGCAAAAATCCCGGACTGTGCGCACCTGGCCATGCCCAAAGTCGAACGGCCCGCTGAGGCCGCGGCGCAACCCCGCCACAGACGCATCCACATATTCGGGGCGCGCCAATGTGGCGATAATCTCTTCGTGATTTTCCGGCGCCTGGCAAAACTCGCAGGACTCCAGCAATGCCGCCAGCAGCGCCAGATGTTCCTCCTCGCGCACTTCCGCAAATTCGCGCCGCACCATCAACACTTTTTCCGGGTGGCCGGCATCCAGTTCCGCGCTCACCGCCACGCTCCAACCGGCTGCGGCCCGCACCGCCGCGGAGTTCCACGGTTCCCCCACACAGAAACCGTCCAGATTTCCGGACTGAAGATTGGCCACCATCTGCGGCGGCGGCAGGATGAGGATACGCACGTCGCGATCCGGATTAATTCCCGCGGCGGCCAGCCATCTGCGCAGCAAGTGGCGATGCGACGAAAAGGAAAAGACCGCACCAAAGGTGAAGGTCTTTTCGCGGTGCGACCGCACGATTTCAGTGCGCAAGGTTGCGCCATCCCGCACACCCCGCCGCCACAAGTCCTGGGAAAGGGTGATGGCGTTTCCATGCAGGTTCAACACCAGGCCCGTCAGGCACTCACAGGCCACCGAACCCAGTCCCAGGGTCACGGCAAGTGGCATTGCGGCCACGGCATGGGCGGCGTCCAGTTCGCCATGAATAATCTTGTCGCGAATGCTCGCCCATCCCAGTTCGCGGCAAAGGCGCACCTTCAGTCCGTATTTGCCGAACAAGCCCAACTCCTGCGCCATCACCAGCGGCGCGCAATCCGTCAGTGGCACGAAGCCCAGTCGCAAGGCCTGGCCTGGCGTGACTTCGTTGGCCGACTGCATTTTTTTGTTCATTTCAGGGCGGTTCTCAGCCGCTACGCGCAACTCAAGCCGTAATCGTGCCACTTGAGGGGGCTGGCGCAATAAATGCTCTTTGTAGATTCAATGGAAATGATGAGTACCGCTCATAAATGAAAAATCCCTTCGACAGCCGCCAGTTGCGCATGTTTTGCGTGCTGGTGCGCACGGGCAGCTTTACGCAGGCTGCGCGGGAGTTGGGCGTCACCCAATCCGGCGTGAGCTACTCGATGAAGGCCCTGGAAAACGACACGGGCTGTCGTCTTTTGGACAGGCTGGGCAAAACAGTCATACCCACCCAAGCGGGGGAACAATTGTTGCAATACGCAACACGAATCATGAACGATATGGACACGGCGCGCGAGTCGCTCGCCCGCCTGGGCAAATGGGGCAGCGGACGTTTGCGGCTGGGCGCCAGCACGACGGCATGCCAGCTTCTCATTCCGCCGGTCTTGCGCGAATTCAAGGAGAGTTTTCCCGCTCACGCCATCACGCTGGAACCTGGCGACACGCCGGAATTGGTGGCCGCGCTTCTGGGCCACAGGATTGATTTGGCGCTCTCCTTGGAGGTGCAGAGAGAGCCGCAACTCAAGTTTCATCCGCTTTTCACCGACGATTTGCAGTTTATTGTGGCCCCGCTGCATCCCTGGGCCAAGGCCGGGCGGATCGATCGGCCGGCCATCCCGCGGCAAAATTATATACTTTACAGTAAGCGCAGCATCACCTTCCGGCTGATCGCGGATTATTTCCGGCGCGAGCAGATGGAACTCAATACCGTCATTGAAGCCGGCAGCATGGAGGCGACCAAGGAACTGGTGAAGCTGGGACTGGGCGTCAGCATCCTCGCGCCCTGGATCACGCAAAAGGAAATCGAAGAAGGCTCTCTGGTGGCCTTGCCTCTGGGCCGGCGAAAACTCCAGCGTGACTGGGGCATACTGCATTGGCAGGGCAGGCAATTGAATCTGGCCGAGGAAACTTTCATCGGTTTATGCCAATCCTTTTGCGCCGCCTTGCGCAACTTTGGCAAACTCGACTGAATAGTTGTTGTTCTTGCAGTAGCAGAATTGCAATCTGAGAATAAACCGCTTTCGCCTTTGCCCTGTGATCTCCGCCACTGAGCTTGCTTCGCACAAAGGACCCTTTGCTGATGCCCGTCACCAGGGCCGCGATTTCGCTGAGAAGGAGAAATTGCCGCAGGGCACATCGGAACTCGGCGAGAGTCTCGTTATGGGCCTTTGTGATTTCGTGCTTTTTCGCTGTCATGAAACCAAGTCTTTGGCCTTGAAATATCACATGTGCCAAACAATATCCAGTTGATTTATATCGTGCTCCGATATACAATGGTCTTGAGGTGATGATGAATAGATCGCGAGTTGAACCAGGAACTCGAACGGCGCTGGCCCCGGGCGGGGCGGCGCCCGCGCTGGCTTGCTTTTGCACGAACCGGCGGACGTTGGCGCTTTCCGATCGGGAGGGCCCCACTGGCGTCATCGGTGCGTTGGTGGCCGAAGCCCTGCTCTGGCTGGTCGCGGCAGTCACCGATCTTTCCTTCCTTCAACGCCTGTCAGCACAATTTTTCTGCCGGCACAAATCCAGTTCGGTTGGTTGTTCCGGCCTCGTAGTCCTCAACGATAACCAACAGAAAGAAAGGAGCAGAACATGTCATTGCGATTAGGCGATACAGCA
>JBEKVM010000134.1:0-17676 GCA_049513975.1 Verrucomicrobiota bacterium
AACCCCGGCTCGACCATTCCGACGGATGCGAGCGTGAAGGCTTTGACGAGCGCGAGCGGTTCGTGCAGCGCGGAGACGATCACGGTGTCGCATGTGGACACGACCAGCGGCTGCGTGACGACGCGGACTTTCACCGTCACGGCGACGGATGCTTGCGGGACGAGCGCGACGGCGACGGCGGTTTACACTTGGACGACGGACGTGGCGCCGCTGATTACGGGATTGCCGACGGTGGTGGTGGCCTTGGGCTGCAATCCGGGGACGCTGCCGACCGATGCGAGCGTGTCGGCTTTGGTGAGCGCGACCGATACGTGCAGCGCGGTGACGACCAACGTGACGCATGTGGATGCGGTCACCGGTTGCGTGACGACGCGGACTTTCACCGTCACGGCGACGGATGCTTGCGGGACGAGCGCGACGGGGACGGCGGTTTATACCTGGACGACGGACGTGACGCCGGTGATTACGGGATTGCCGGCGGCGGTGGTGGCCTTGGGCTGCAATCCCGGGACGCTGCCGACCGATGCGAGCGTGACGGCTTTGGTGAAGGCGACGGATACATGCAGCGCGGTGACGGTCACGGTTTCGCACAGCGATGCCGTTAGCGGTTGCGTGACGACGCGGACTTTCACCGTCACGGCGACGGATGCCTGCGGGACGAGCGCGACGGGGACGGCGGTTTACACCTGGACGACGGACGTGGCGCCGGTGATTACGGGATTGCCGGCGGCGGTGGTGGCCTTGGGCTGCAATCCCGCCTCCAGTTCCCTGCCAACGGACGCGAGCGTGAAGGCTTTGGTGATTGCGACGGATACATGCAGTGCGGTGACAGTAACCGTTTCGCATAGCGATGCCGTTAGCGGTTGCGTGACGACGCGGACCTTCACCGTCACGGCGACAGATGCCTGCGGGACGAGCGCGACGAGGACGGCGGTTTACACCTGGACGACGGACGTGGCGCCGGTGATTACGGGCTTGCCGGCGGCGGTGGTGGCCTTGGGCTGCAATCCTGCCTCCAGTTCCCTGCCAACGGATGCGAGCGTGAAGGCTTTGGTGAAGGCGACAGATACATGCAGTGCGGTGACGGTCACCGTTTCGCACAGCGATGCCGTTAGCGGTTGCGTGACGACGCGGACCTTCACTGTCACGGCGACGGATGCCTGCGGGACGAGCGCGACGGGGACGGCGGTTTACACCTGGACGGTGGCGACACTGGCCTTTAAAAATGTGCCGAGCGGCGGCGCGCTGGGGAGCAATCCGAGCATCCTGCCGACCGATCTGAGCGTCTCCAACAGCGTGACCTTTACCGACCCGTGCAGCACGGTGACCTATACCGTGACCCATCAGGACTCGACCAGCGTCTGCACGACGACCCGGACCTTTACCATCACCGCGAGCGACGCCTGCGGCGACACGGCCTCGACCACGGTGGTTTATACCTGGACCTCCGACACCGGCCCGAGTGTCACATGCCCGCCGAGCGTGACGATTGCCACCAATTTCTGCCCGGTTTACTGCACGTTCACCTGCTCTGATTGGAACAGTTCCTGCAACTCGCCTGGCACGACTCCCACATGGTGGGTCAATTGGGACCAGCAGAATCATGGCTACAACTGCATCAGCTCCCAGCAGAACTGGTACACCGCCTGCACGGGGAACAACCCCGGCAACAATTGCTGGAGTTTCTGCCAGAATCAACAATCTGGCAACAATCAGTCTGGCAACAATAACAATCAATGGTGGGGCGGCACCTGCAGCCCATACTCGGCGCCCAGTTGGTGCTCTTCCTATAATGCTGGCAATCCCAACAACAATTGGTGGGTGCCTTGCAACGGCCAGAATCCGGGCAGCGTCCTGAACAATTGCTTTAGCACCGTTTATAGCAGTGGCTGCGTCCAAGTCGGGCAGCCCAATGGTTACTGTGTCAAGCTGACCTCTTGCAACGCGGTCCGGGAATGCCTGGGCTTCTCGGGAACGCCCGGGACTCTGAACTGCAGCGCGGTCAATCCTGCTTCTTGCAACGCCGGCTCGTTCTGCGCGCAGGTGCTGGCTCTGCAATTGAACTGCGACTTTGGCGATTCCGGGGCAAAGTCGGGCTTTGGCGGGCCTTGCGGGGATCTGGTTCTGAATGATTCCACCTCTCCCTGCAACGGCCAGAAGGTGCGCGACATTTGCAAGCTTGCCAATTGCGTCCTGGGCGGCGGCAGCGCCCCGTCGGGCTGCACGGTCAGTTACCTCTGTGGTCTGTGCAGCAATCTCAACCAATGCTTCGAAGGCTGCCAGGTCAGCAGTTGGTGCAAGAACCATCTGGCTCCTGTTTATATTCCGCCGCCCTCTGTCAGCGGCACCGCCACGGTTGCGGCCAGCGCTTGCAGTATCAACCCGGTGTTGAGCTACTGCGATTCCGTTGCCGCCGGAAGCTGCCCGGGCACTTATGTCATCACCCGCACCTGGGTGGCGGTGGATGCCGCCGGCCTGAGCAATTCCTGCGAGCAATTGATCACCATCACTCCTTCCCCAGGCCCGTCCATCTCGGGCGCCATTTATGATGCTTGTAATGGCACCGGCGGCTCCAGCGGTGGAAACAACGGCTGGTCCGGCGGTTGGAACAACGGCTGGTCCGGCGGTTGGAACAACGGCTGGTCCGGCGGTTGGAACAACGGCGGGTCCGGCGGTTGGAACAATGGCGGCTCCACGCCCAACTTCAGCGGTGACACCGGTCTGTCCGGTGTCGTCGTCACCCTGGAAAACTCCAGCGGCGCGGTGGTGGCCTCGACCAAGACCGACAAGAATGGCAACTTTACCTTCGCCAATCCAGGGGCGGGAACCTTCACGGTGGTGGTGACGCCGCCGGCCGGTTATTCGTTGGTTTACCCAACCACGGGGACGGCCAACCAAATCCCGGTGACCGTGACCAGCGCCTGCCAGTGTGTCGCTAATGTGATCTTCGCCTACGAGACCACCCCTCCACCCGTCACCTGCTCGATCTATTCCTGCTTCAATTCCCAGACGCCTGGCAACGGTTGGCTGTGGTGCAATTCTCATATCAGCGCCAATCCCGAACAGGCCTGCGAAATTCACTGCACGGGCGCCAGCGTCACGATCACCTGCAACAACGGAAAAACCTTGACCTATCCCGTGCCCGACTGCGATATCGTTTTCGCCAACAACTGCACGGCGGCGACAACCTCCTTCGATGGCACCAAGTGGACGACCACCCTTCCGACGGCCGGGGACGACGAGATTTTCCTGGCGGGCTGCGCGATTCCTTGCAACCCCAGCTTTGCCAACGCCCAATCGGTGTGCTGGAAGGGGACCTTCAGTTGCAATACGCCGGGAACGACCTTCAACTGGCACTGGGGCGCGGCTTGCTATAACAACAAGCCACCCCAATATGGCTCGCTTGGGGTGAAAGCCTGCCACCAAACCCCCTGCGGGTATAACAATGGCGACCACGCCGGCACGCCAGAGAACGACAAATCGTCCTGCGTGGGCGGCGGCACTGGCGGCGGCGGCTCGAACTGGACCGGTTCCTGGAGCAGCACCGGTTCCTGCAGTTTCCAACCGTGCGACTAAACGGGTGTTGGGATTGCCGAGTTTGACAAGATGGATCCGGCTGGAACACAGCCGCGTTCCGGCCGCTTTGGTTCAGCCTTTTTTCATCTTTTACTTCCGCCCCAAGAGAGGCTATAATAAAAATCACATGAGAATGTTCATTCGGATTGCCTTGATGGTGGCCGGGAGCGCAGCCATCCCGGCTTCCTTGTGCGCCCAACCCTCGGGCGGGTTGGGGGCGGCGCCGCCCGCGCCCGCCGCCGTCTCCACCGACACCAACGTCCCGGGACCGAGGATTCAATTCAACACCGAGAACCATGATGCCGGCACCAACCTGGCCGGGGACGTGATCCGATACACCTTCGTGGTCACCAACACCGGGGATGAACTGCTCATTCTAAGCAACGTGCATGCCAGTTGCGGTTGCACCATTATCGGCGGAACCATGCCCGCCGCGCCCACCTCGGGAGGGGGAACCGTGCCCGGCACCACCACGACTTGGAGCCACGAAATAGCCCCGGGTCAAACAGGCATCATCCCGGTTCAGGTGATCACCAGCAACCTGCGGGGACCGATCAACAAGACGCTCAGCGTGACTTCCAACGACCGGACGCGCCCCAACGTGACCATTCACATCAGCGGCGTCGTCTGGCTGCCCATCGAAGTCGCGCCCACCATGGCCACATTCAGCCTGATGCCTGACGCGACCAACGCCAACACCCAGGTGCTCAGAATCTTCAACCGGATGGAAACGCCCCTCGCCCTGTCCGACCCGCATAGCACCACCAACGCCTTCTCCGCTGTCCTGAAGACCAATGTTCCCGGGCAGGAGTTTGAGTTGACGGTGACGGCGGCGCCACCCCCCCATGTGCCCGCCTCGCTGGGCATGACGGTCATGCAGGGGGAGATCGCCCTGAAATCTTCCGCGACCAACAAGAATCCCCTGATCATCCCCGTCTTTGCGACGATCTACCCGGAGATCACCATATTCCCGCTCAACATCCTGTTGCCCACGGGGCCGCTGGCCCAGCCCAGCACAAGTCATCTCCAGGTCCGCGGCAACACCGCCAATTTGACGCTGTCCGACCCCGAGGTGAACGCGCCCGGGGTGGAGGTTGCGGTCAAGGTGCTGCAAACCAACCGTCAATACTATCTTGACATTGTCTTCCCCGCCGGGTTTGAAGCCCGCACCAACGGGAACCTCGCGCTGACAGTCAAGACGGACAACCCGCGTTTCCCGACGATCACCGTTCCCGTCACGCCCGTGCCGGGCCTGCCGCAACCGCGGCGGCCTGCGGTCGCGACCGCGCCGATGCGGACCAGCATGTCTCCTGGCGCCCGGGCCGGCTTGGCGGCGCCGGCGGCGTCCACGAACGCACCGCCGTCAGCGCCCCGGCCGGCGGTGCCCGCCAACACCCTTCAGCCCTGAAAGCGGCCGGCAGAGGGCCTTGGGCAGCCAGCATGGCCCGAGGGGGGAGGGGAACCGGGCCTCCTTTGCCCTTTTACTTCGGCTTGAAAAGAGCCTATAATCAAGGCTGCAAGATGAAATCGCTCATTCGATTTGCGTTGATCCTGGGCGGCACCCTGGCCGCCTCCCCATGCTTGCGCGCCCAGGCGCCGCCCGCCGCCGCCGCGGCCACAAATAATTCCGGACCCAGAATCCAGTTCAACACCGAGGACTACGACTTTGGCAAAATCTTGTCCGGGGATCCCATCAAATACACCTTTGTGGCGACCAACCGCGGGGATGAGACCCTGGAGATCAGCAACGCCAGGGGGTCGTGCTCTTGCACGGTGGTGGGCGAAGGTTCGGCCAGGAACGCCTGGACCCTGCAAAAAGTCGCGCCCGGCGAAACCTGCCGGATCCCCGTCGAAATCGCCACCGCCAGCTTCGGAGCCCAGACGATCGCCAAATCCGTCACCGTGACTTCCAATGACAAAGCGCGGCCGACGGTCAACCTGCAGATTCACGGGAAGATCTGGGTGCCCATTGAGGTCAGTCCGGCCACGGTTTTTTTCAATCTCGTGCCCGGCACGGCCAGCAACGACACCCAGGTGCTCAAAATCTTCAACCGGATGGAAACGCCGCTCACGCTTTCCGACCCGCAATGCACCACCAACGCCTTCTCCGTCGTGCTCAAGACCAATGTGGCGGGCCGGGGGTTCGAATTGGCGGTCACGGCGGCGCTCCTTTCCAATCTGCCGCCCTCATTCGGCGCCACCCTGATCCAAGGGGGCATTTCGCTGAAAACTTCCGTCCCCACCATGAATCCGCTCAAGATCGGGGTGTTTGAAACCATCTACCCGGAGATTACCGTTTACCCGGCCAGCATCCAGTTGCCCGCCGGGCCGCTGGCCCAGGCCAGCACCAACCATGTCACCATTCGCGGCGCCTCCCGCGATTTGATCCTGTCCGACCCCGGCGCCAATGTCCCCGGGGTGGAGATGACCGTGAACGTGATCCGCACCAATCGTCAATACTATCTTTCCGTGCTCTTTCCCAGGGGGTTTGAAGCCCGGACCAACCAGAGCGCCGTGCTCACCGTCAAGACCGACAACCCGGATTATCCGGTCCTGAGCATCCCGGTCAGGCCCATGTCGGGCGTCATCATCAACCGCCCGCCCGCCGTCCCTCCGCCCGGCCGGACCAGCGTTCTTCCGGCCTCGAATCTGGCCGGCGCGCCGACGAATTCATCGGGCGCGCCGGTCCCATCGCCCAATCCCGCTCTGCGCGCCAACCCTCCGCACCCGTGAGAGACCTTGCCTGGACTCAATATGATGGATGACGCGGCACAAGCAGGGACGCCAGCCTGCGGGTGTCAACTTGGCAGGATTCTGCGCGAAGCCGTGATGGTGGGCGCCCTCGGCGTTGGGTTGGCCTTCTTGGCCAACCAACTCTCCCCGCGCGGCCTCAATCCGTTCATGAACTACTCTCCCGGCAGGGCCAAGGCTTCCGCGGGGGCGCGGCCCGCGCTCGCGCCGTCCGGGGCTTCGGGCGCGACCAATGCGTCATCGCCCGCCGCCTTGCTGGCGGCGCGGCTGAAGGAAAACGGGCTGCGCCTCCTGGATCGGGCCGGGGTGGAAAAACTTTTCCGCGACCCCCGCGCCCAGCAGGACGCGATTATGTTTATTGACGCGCGCGACGAGGACGACTACGGGAAGGGCCATATCCCGGGCGCGTTTGAATTCTACCATTACCACCCCGACAAATACCTGGCGGAGGTGCTCACGCCCTGCCAGCTCGCCGAACAAATTGTTGTTTACTGCAACGGCGGCGACTGCGAAGACAGCGAGTCCGCCGCGCTGTTCCTGCGCGACCGCGGCGTTCCCGCCGGGAAGCTTTTCATTTATGGCGGCGGCATGACCGAGTGGGAGGCGGCCCGGCTGCCGGTGGAAAGCGGCGCGCGCAACAGCGGCAACCTGCGCAACCCCGCCCCATGAAACGCCCCCTTCCGCCGGCTGGCTTGACCCGCCTGGACGCCGCCTCCGTGCTGGCGCGCTGGGTGCTGGGCGGGTTCTTCATCTACATGGGATGGCAAAAGGCGCTGCACCCGGAACACTTCCTGACTTTGCTGCGGGAATATCAGATGGTGCAGAGTCCCCTGGCGTTGAACTCCATCGCCGTCAGCCTCCCCTGGTTCGAGATCTTCTGCGGACTGCTCCTCCTGGCGGGCGTGGCGGTGCGCGGGACGGCTTTGCTGCTGGCGGCGATGCTGGCCGTCTTCACAGTCGTCCTGTGGCATCGCGCGCTGGGCGTGCAAGCGGCCCAGGCCATTCCATTTTGCGCGGTGAAATTTGATTGTGGCTGCGGCGGGGGGCCGGAGTTCATCTGCGCCAAGCTGCCGGAGAACATGGTCATGTTTGGCGTGAGCGTCTGGCTGCTGGCCGGGCGCGGCCGCGCTTTTTGCGCGCTTTACACCTGGCCTGTGCGCTAATCTTGGGATTAAGATTAAGATTAAGATTAAGATTAAGATTAAGATTAAGAGTAGGATTAAGAGTAGGATTAAGAGTAGGATTAAGAGTAGGATTAAGAACTGACCGACATGCGAATTTTATCCGGCATTCAACCGTCGGGCGCGCTCCACCTGGGCAATTATTTTGGGATGATGAAGCCCGCCATCGAACTGCAGGAGCAGGGCGAGGCGTTTTATTTCATCGCCAACTACCATTCCATGACCTCGCTCCTGGACCCCGCGCAACGCCGCCAGAACACCCTCGACGTGGCCCTGGATTTCCTGGCCTGCGGGCTGGACCCCGCCAAGGCGCTCTTGTTCCGCCAATCGGATGTCCCGGCCGTCACCGAACTGGCCTGGATACTGACCACCGTGACCCCGATGGGCTTGCTGGAACGATGCACCAGCTACAAGGACAAACTGGCCCGCGGCCTTGCCCCCAATCACGGCCTGTTCGCCTACCCGGTGCTGATGGCCGCCGACATTTTGATCTACGATTCCAACCTCGTCCCGGTGGGCCGGGACCAGAAGCAGCACGTCGAAGTCACCCGCGACATCGCCATCAAATTCAACGAAGCCTACGGCCGGACCTTCGTCGTGCCCGAACCCGGCATCCGCCAGGAGACGGCCGCGGTGCCCGGCTGCGACGGCCAGAAAATGAGCAAAAGCTACGGCAACACCATTGAGATTTTTGGCGCCGAAAAGGCGCAGCGCAAAAAAATCATGAGCCTGGTCATGGACAGCCGTTCCCCGGAGGAACCCAAGCCGGACGCGGAGAAAAACCTCGCGATTCAATTGCTCAAACTGGTGGCGCCGCCGGCGGTGTCGGCTGACTTTGAAAACCGGTTGCGGGCCGGGGGCCTGGGTTATGGGGACTTAAAAAAGGCGCTGTTCGCGCATTACTGGGATTATTTTGCGACCGCGCGCACCCGGCGGGCCGAACTGGCCGCCAACCTGGATTTTGTCGAAAAAGTGCTGCGCGACAGCGCGCTCAAAGCCGGCGGTGTGGCGGGAAAAGTCCTGCAGCGCGCCCGCCAAGCCTGCGGTCTGGATTAATAAAAAAACATGGGGTCACCCTGACCGCCTGCGCGCGGCAGCATTCGTGTGAAGGACTTCCATTCCCCATGGCCATCCAACATCCCGACATTTCCCCCAAATGGAATCGCCCCCGGGCTGGGAGACTTCAAATGGGCGGCTTCGTGGTGTTTGGCGTAACCGCCGGCGACATCAGTCCAATTGTAGCCCAGGTCTCAAAATCACATCAATTCTGCTAATTCCAACCTAATCCAATCCCGGGCAAAACGCCATTTTTCATGTGCGCGACGCCAAGAAGGCCGGGGTCTCACTTCCAAGCTCTCCACTCATCAAGAAACGCGGCGCCAGCCCGCAAAATCCGCCATAAATGTTTGGGCCTCCGGGCGTTCGTCAAAAAGGGACGGCACGCCGGGGACGGGGAAGAGCGGAGGGTTGGCCTCCGGGAAATGGGCCGGGGAATTCACGGCCTGGGGAGCGCTTTTGATCCACCCCAGGGCTTCGCGCAGGAGAATCCGGGCCGTTACCCAGTCAAACCAGTATCCATCCGCGAGGCCGCCGGGGGTCAGCCCGGCGCGGAATTTGGCTTCGACCAATTCACGGCCTTGTTTGAGTTCCGCCAGCGCCTCCCCGGCCTTTCCGAGACGCTGCTGACAGACGGCCAGAATGACATGGACGGTGGCGATCCTGGCCAGATTGGTGTCGGTCGAGGGCAAAGACTGGCACCGCTGGGCGGCCTCGGCCCAATGACCCTGGCGATATTCGAATAAGGCCAGGGAAACCCATCGCCAAGGCGCCTCCCGGCTGGAATTGGTGTCTGGACCGGGGCCGGACAGCGATTTCAGCACGGCCTGAGCGGGCGGCTGGAGTGATTGCAAGGTTTCCGCATCGGCGGGCAGGACCAGGCTGCCGCGGAGGAGACGTTCGGCCAGCAGCGGATCTCTGAAGCTGCCAAGGCGGAGGATCGCCTGCTTGCGGATTTCTTCGTATGAGGCGGAGCCTTGGGGATCGCCGGATTCGACGAGAGAGGCGCCTGCCTCCAGCAAATCCCAGATTGCCGGATGCGAGTTAAGGTTGCGGCTGTACTGATTGACTTGCTGAAGACCTCTAAAGAAGACAGCGGCGTCCTTCCATTGCTCATGGATGGCATACCAGGCGCCGATGTCCCGGTAAACCTGGGCGGTTTGCAGAGAAGGAGAAAGGGAGGAACCGGGCGGAATCTGTTGCACCAAAGCAGCCGCTTCGGGGACCTTCCCGGCGTCCAACTCCAAGGCTGCCAGCGCGATTTTTTGCATGGCCTCATCATTGGCCAGCAAGACGCGCTCGGCCTTTTTCTCCCGTTCGGCTTCCTGGCGGGCCGCCCGTTCCTGGAAATAAAACACGGTGGAGAGGCTCAGCCCCAGGCACAAGGTCGCCAGGACCGCCGCGGCGCCGGCAAAGACCGCCTGGTTGCGGCGGACTAATTTTTGCAAAAGGTACATGCGCCCGGGCGGGCACGCCAGCACCGCCTCGCCATTGAGGTAGCGCTGGATGTCCAAAGCCACCTCGTGGGCCGTCTCATACCGTCGCGCCCGATCCTTTTCCAGTGCTTTCATGACAATCCAGTCCAGATCGCCCCGCGCCTGCCCGATCAGCCGGTCCGGCTCGATGCCGCGGCGTTGGGCCACGGCGGCCAGATCCTCCGGCGGGAGGGCGGCGAGCATGGCGGAGGGCCGGGGCGGCTCCTTCTCCCGCAAGGTTCGCTGCAGTTCCTCCATGCCGGACTTGACCAATTCCTTGCCATCGAATGGCGTATGGCCGGTCAGCAGTTCATAAAGCAACACCCCCAGACTGTAAATGTCGCTGCGGGTGTCAATGTCCATGCCATCCATCTGGGCCTGTTCGGGGCTCATATAGGCGGGAGTGCCGATGAATTGTTCGCAGGCGGTGAAAATAGTGTTGTCGGCCAAACGCTCGCCAGTGATGGCCTTGGCCACGCCAAAATCAATCACCTTGGGCATGGGCGCCCCGTCGTGGGAGGTGACCAGAATGTTGGACGGTTTAATGTCCCGGTGGATGATGCCTTTCTGGTGGGCGTGCTGGACGGCGTGGCAAATCTGGATGAACAAGTCCAGGCGGCGCCGGATGTCCAGATTCTGCAGATCGCAGTAATCGGTGATCCTCTCACCCCGCACCAGTTCCATGACGAAATAAGGCCGGCCGGTATCGGTCGCGCCCGCGTCCAGCGCGCGGGCGATGTTCGGGTGGTCCATCAAAGCCAGGGCCTGACGCTCCGCCCCAAAGCGGGCAATGAGGTTCTTGGTGTCCATGCCCAGCTTGATGATCTTGAGGGCCACCGTGCGGCGGACCGGCTCCTCCTGATCGGCCAGATAAACGATGCCACAGCCTCCTTCGCCAATTTTTTGCAAAAGTTTATAACGCCCGATGTGCGCCCCAATGCGTTCGTCTTCGGGCAGCTTGATCCGGCTGTCGCCGGCCAGGGCCGGCCCGCCGTTGCCCCACTGAAGGGCTTCGGCGGAAATCTTGAGGGCGGAAGCGCCCCCGGCGAAAAAGCGCTCCGCCTCGGCCTGGGTGGAGAGCATTTCCTCCACGGCGGCGCGCAGTTCGGCATCGCCCGCGCAGGCCTGATCGAGGAAGGTCTTGCGCTCGTCGGGATCCTTCACCTTCAGCGCCGCTTCGTAAACCAAATCTTCCCATTGTGAGGCGGCTTTCATGCTTCAAAAACGGCTTTCATTTGGCGGTGTCCCAATTGGATTGTTGCGGCGCCGGGATGGCGGGCCCATTTCGGGCCGCAGACTTGACTCCACAAATCAGGACGCTGTTTCTCCTTTCAGGGCTGGCAAAGAATCTTGTTCATCGAGTTACCCTACCTCATCTTTGTTCGCGAATCCAGCGGAACAGCCTGGCCTTGGCGCAAGCCCACTGGCGGTCCACCGTTCGCTCGCTGATCCCCAGGCTCTCGGCCACCTCCAGGTTCGTCAAGCCGCCGAAGAATTTCATCACCACGATGCGGGCCTTTTCCGGGTCTTCCGTTTCCAGCCGTTCCAACGCGTCATTAATCAGCAAGACATCGTCGTCCGGCGTTCTTTCCGCCACCTGCACCTCGTCAATGTTCACGCGCGCCTGGCCGCCGCCGTGCTTGAGCCGGGCTTTGCGGCGGGCGTTATCAATGAGAATGCGCCGCATGGCATCGGAGGCGGCGCCGAAAAAATGGGCGCGATTCTGCCAATGGCGGTCGCCGTTGCCAACCAACTGCAGCCAGGCTTCATGGACCAAAACGGTCGCCTGAATCGTCTGCCCCGGCCCCTCGCGGGCCATGCGGGCGGCGGCCAGACGGCGCAGTTCGTCGTAAACCAGCGGCATCAACTCCTCCGACGCGCCCCCCTCGCCCCGGCCCAGGGATTGCAGCACCAGTGTGATCTCGTTCATGCTTGCGGAGAATATACACCATTCCCCGCTGGCCGCGATGCCATTTGCCACCGGACATTAAAATGCCGCAAACCGCGGAATTGGCGTTATTCATGCGAACCCGGCGCCGGGGCCGGGGCGGCAGCGTGGGAAGGGTGGTGGCGGGAGAATTCGGCTTGCCTGTTTTATTCGGAGTTGGGTTGTTACCGGTGGTATGTGGATCCGCTGGGCAGGAGCCGCGGCATACCGACGGCCTCCTTGCGGGGTCCGGCCCGGGCCGTCAGACGGGCCGCAACCCCGGACGGCGCCAAGTTGCAGGCGAATTGATGGCCGGCCAGTGGCTGGTCAACGGACACCCTTTTGGACGGCTGTTTTTGCCTTCGTGCTCCTCATCAGATTCCAAACGGGCAAAAATTCCGCATTTCGGAAAGCGAAATTGCGGGTATTGTTTGCTTGTGCTCGCGATGGCCCAACAATTGGAAAATCTTTCCTCCCTCCAGCAGGTCACCATTCCCGACCTCTGGCAGCAGGAGGCCGTCGCCGCCTTGCGCCAGGGCAGGGATGTCGTCGTGCAGGCCCCGACCGGCGCGGGCAAGACCTTGATTTTTGAGCTTTGGTCCAAGCAGGGCAAGAACCGCGGCCAGGCCATTTACACCGTTCCCACCCGCGCCCTGGCCAACGACAAGCTGGCGGAATGGCGCGCGCGCGGCTGGGAGGTCGGCATCGCCACCGGCGATCTGAGCGAAAACCTTTCCGCGCCGGTCCTCGTCGCCACGCTGGAAACGCAGAAGCACCGCCTCATCGGCGGAGACGGCCCGGCGCTGCTCGTGGTGGACGAATACCAAATGCTGGGCGATCAGGAGCGGGGCTTGAATTACGAACTGGCCCTGGCCCTGGCCCCGCCCCGCACCCAACTCCTCCTCCTCAGCGGCAGCGTGGCCAATCCCCAGCAAGTCGTCCATTGGCTGGAACGCCTGGGCCGCCAGGCCGTGCTCATCCGGCACGAGGAACGCCCCGTTCCTTTGGAAGAAGTCCAGGCCAACAATCTCAATTATCATGTCCCCGCTCAAATCAAGGGTTACTGGCCGCGCCTGGTGGCCAAGGCGCTGGCCGAAGACCTCGGCCCCATTCTCATTTTCTCTCCCCGCCGCCAGGCCGCCGAAGCCCTCGCCGCCGAATTGGCCCGCGCTTTGCCCGTGCCCAATCCTCTCAGCCTGAGCGTCCCGCAAAAAGCGCTGGCCGGCGAGGCGCTCGCCAAAATGTTGAAAAGCCGCATTGCCTATCATCACAGCGGCTTGAGCTACGCGGCCCGGGCGGGGGTGGTCGAACCCCTGGCCAAGGCCGGCCAGTTGCGCGTGGTCGTGGCCACCATGGGATTGGCCGCCGGAATCAATTTTTCCCTGCGCAGCGTCGCCCTCGCCGCCGAATCCTACAAACGCGATCAACAGGAACAACTGCTGCGCGGGGATGAAATCCTGCAAATGTTCGGCCGGGCCGGCCGCCGGGGTTTGGACGAGACGGGCTTCATCCTCATCACCGCCAATCAACTCCGCCTGCTGGACGCCCGTCCCGGCCATCTCGCCCGCGGCGGGCTGGTGGATTGGAACGCGCTGCTGGGTTTGATGGCCGCCGCCGCCGATCAAGGGCGCGATCCCCTCCAGCAAGCCGTGCGCGTGCAGGAACGTCTTTTCACCACCAAGCCGGTCGCCCTGGGCATCGAGCAATCCATGAAACATCCGCAGACCCCGTGCGGCCTGAAAATGGATGCCGAACGCGCCCGCCACGTCCGCCGCCTGGTGCGCCAGATGCAAAACAGCCGCGGCGAATGGCAGGATTATCCGCCGCCGCGGGACATCCCGCTGGGGGAAATCCTGGTGGCGGGCGCGGCCGGCCCCGGCCCGGCCCCGCCGCCGTTTCGCAGCGTTCTGAGCGAAGCCGCCGCGCTCGAAAAGGTCGGCCCCGGCATATTATGTCTCCTCAGCGAAGACGCCCGCGGCAAGACCTACGGGCGTGCCATCACCGTGGCCGACCGCCTCAACGACAACCGCGTCCTGCTCAACAAATGGGTCCGCCGCCTGCTCCGCTGGAACGGACGCCAGGCCCCGCTGGAGGTGTGGACCGCAAAAATCGTTCCCTTGCTGGAGCAAAAGCTGGCCGCGCAAAAGACGCCGCTGGTTCGTATGATTGACGATGCCGCGCGCATCATCGCCCATCTCAGCATCGCCGGCCTGGCCTTGCGCGTGCCGGTGGACAGTCACGGGGTGGCGCTGTGGAAGCCGCCGGAGCGCGAAGTCCTGCCGCCGGATTGCGCCCGCTGTGCGCTCGTGCCCGTTTGCCGCGAGCTTCCCACCGTCACCGGCGTGGCCTTGCTCTGGCGGCGTCTGGGACTCATCCAGGCCTCCGGTGCGCCCACCCGGCGCGGGCGCGTCGCCGGCTTTTTTTCCCAGGGCGACGGTCTGGCCCTGGCCGCCGCGCTGGAGGCGGAAACCTATCCGCTGGACGAATTGGTGTACGACCTGGCCAACCTGGACGCCAGCCACCGTTTTGCCGGGGAAGACAACCGTTGGGCGGGCCGTCTGGCGCAAATTTGCCAAAAAACCTACGGCGCCCAAACCATCCCCGGTTATTTGGAAAATGGCGTCCCGCCCAAATACGGGGCCGGGGCCGGGCCGGTGGTGGCCGGCGTTCACCGCGATCCGTTGAGCAAGCACCTCTGGGTGACGGAACTTTTGGGCGCGGGGGACATTGACCGCATTATCATCGAATGGCGCAGTTTGTTGCGGCGCATTGCCCATGCCCCGGAGCTGGATTGGACGCGGTGGAAAAAGCTGCAGGAAATGGCGCGCGCAATTCTGCAAGAAACCACGTCACCCACGCTGACCGAACTGCCCCCTCTGGAATACCATCAAACCAGGCGCATTGACCATCGCCTGCTTCTGCCGGTTATGGAAAGCTTTCCATAACTCGGACAATCCGTTCGGCCGGAGGTTCTCAATGGCCGGCAGCGACGTGCATTATTGGCTTCGTTTAAGCGAAGAACCGGCGGTGGATGCCGCGACTATACGATGGCACTGTGCATGGTTGACCTTGGGACTGGGAAAACCGGATTCTGTCTGTACCAGCCACCAAGACAGACCGGGGGCGGCAACTGCCTCTTCCGTCTCATCTCGCGAAGGCATTGCGGACCTATGTTTCGATGCGGCCGCCGACTGATTGCGACCGCCTGTTTGTTGGCCATCGTTTCCGAACTGGACAGCCAGTTTCCACCAGTGCGGTGCGAAGCGCGATGCGAGCCGCTTATCGCCGTTGTGCTTTTCCCCCCAGTTGGTCTGGAACCCATCGTCTTCGCCGCACCTTCGCGACGAGGTTGTACGCCCGAGGCGCTGACTTGAAACACATCGCGGACCTGCTCGGCCATCGGTCCCTGTCCACGACAAACTCTTATGCCCAAGTTGACCTCCAAGGCCTGCGGGCATTGGCTCAGCCGTGGCCCATTTAACCATGCCTTCCATGCTCCAACTCGTCCGACAGTACCTGACTCATCGGCGCAAGTTGGGTTTCGCCTTGTCCATTCAAGGCCAGCACCTGTTCGGCTTTGCGCGTTTTGCCGACAAAATCGCTCCGGGACAGCCGTTGAAAACAGCGCTCGCTCTGCAATGGGCCACTCAACCGAAGACGTCGTGCCGGGGTTATCTTACCTCACGTCTCACCGCCGTCCGCAGTTTTGCCCGGTATTGCGCCACGATAGATCCCCGCTTCGAGGTGCCGACATCTGGCCTTCTCGGCCCCGCGTATCTTCGCCGGATCCCGCACATCTATACTGCGGAGGAGGTTGCCTTGATTCTGCGACATGCCCGGGCCTTGCCTTTGCAACGCTCGCCGCTTCACGCCCACACCTATGAAACGATGATCGGACTGATCGCGGCCGTGGGCTTGCGCCCAAGCGAGGCCGTACGATTGCGTCTTGTCGATTTCGATCCGAGCGCTGGCTGGTTGCGCATTTTGCCTCTCAAGACCAGCCCGGAGCGCCTATTACCACTGCACCCGACTGTCGTCCATGCACTGCAACGCTATCGGCAAGCGCGTCAGCAGACTTTTCCTTTTGGGGAGAGGCTCTTTGTCGGATGCCATGGCCGGCCGGTTCAATTGCATCAGCTGGAGTATATCTTCCGGCAGTTGGCTCGACCAATCGAATCAAGCGGCGCCCGTCCGCGTCTGATGGACCTGCGCCACACTTTCGCAACAAGGCTCATTGCAAAATGGACCCGCCAGAAGGCCCCGGTCGCTCACCGGTTATTGCTTCTTTCGCGCTATCTTGGGCACCGGCATTTCATTTCAACATGGTGGTATGTCTCCAGCGATCCCGAGGCGCTGCGATCCGCCGCGGAACAGTTCCGACGATTTCACCACGTATCGAGCCGTCACGATGGGTAATCCCTTTCCAGACCTCTTACAGCGGTTTTTCGCCGATTACCTGCCCCGGCAGCGCAATTTCAGCCCTCACACCATTTGTGCTTACCGCGATACCTTCCACCTATTGCTGCCGTTCTTGTCAGCCCGGCTGCGGAAACCGATCGATCTGCTCACGATCGAAACATTCTCGCCAGAAACCATCCTCGCCTTCCTCGACCACCTCGAACAGGTCCGCAAAAATAAGGCCCGCACCCGCAATTACCGCCTGGCAGCCATTCGATCCTTCGTGCGGTTCGCCCTCAATCAGACCGCCCCCGACTTTTTGGTCGCCAGCCAACGCATTTTGGCAATCCCGGACAAGAGATGTCCAAAACCGCTCCTTGGTTTCCTGACGCGCGAGGAAATCGACGCTATCTTGGCAGCCATCGATGACTCAACTTGGTCAGGCCGGCGAGATCATCTCTTGTTCACGCTGCTGTACAACACCGGAGCCAGGATTTCAGAGGCGCTCCAGCTACGGCCCGTCGATGTCCAAAACCGCTCTGTCCGGCTGCATGGAAAGGGACGCAAAGAGCGTGGCGCTCCCTTGTGGCCCCAAACCGCTCGCCGCATCAGACAATGGTGCCAGACCAATGGCCTTCGCCCAGACCAATTCCTATTCACCAATCAACGCGGCACCCCTCTGACCCGTCAAGGAGCCTCCTTCCGTCTCGCTTTGGCCGTGCGCCAGGCAGCCCAAAAATTCCCCACATTGAAAGACCGCAACATCAGCCTCCATTCGATCCGCCATTCGACTGCCATGGCGCTTCTCCAGTCAGGCGTATCTCTCGAAGTCATCGCACTATTTCTCGGACATGAACAGCCAACCACCACTCATGGCTACATTGAAGCTGACCTCAAAATGAAGGCTGATTGCCTTCGGCGTCTCGTGGAAACCTCAGCCCCGAGGCGTCGGCAGCCAGAGCCTCCGTCCCGAGTTCTCGCCTTTCTCGAAGCTCTTTGATTATGCCAAGCTCACTCCCGTCTCCACCCCCCAATCTCCCTCGAAAACGCCATCTCGCCACCTGACAGCTTTACATAAACAACGCCTTTACATCATCCCAATTGTCCACTTGAAAAAGCCGCGGACATGCTGGATGTTAAGCCTGTCGCAATCTGAGAATTCCGTGCGGAAAAACTATGAAAGCCAAAAAGGTTCTTCGATGTTTTCAGTGGAATAGAAGGTGTTGTTTCTCAAAGCATTGCACAGGCCTGTTCGTCAATCCCAAAGGGATTGGATCATTTAGCCCAGGGTTGGCCCGATTCCGAGAGGGCC
>JBEKVM010000135.1:0-15023 GCA_049513975.1 Verrucomicrobiota bacterium
CGCTGTATCCACTCCAGCCGCCGCCTCGACCCGTTCTGGAAAGAGCGCCTCAACAGCCGCGCTGCCAGCAATGATTGCCTAAAGCTGGCAGCCTAACCGAAGAATTCTGTCGTGCGCCCCCCTTACCACCGCTGATGCACTTGCGCGCGCACTTGCCGGGCGTAAATGGCGGCGATGGCGGCCATCGTTTTGCCGGACAAGGCAGGCAGGCTCGCGGCGGCGATGTTCTCTTCCGCCTGGCTGGCCCGTTTTGCGCCCGGGATGGCGCACGTCACTTCCGGGAACATCAAAATCCACCGCAACGCCATTTGGCCCAGCGTCGCTCCCGCCGGCGTCAACGGGCGCAAGGCTTCCACCGCCGCCAGGCCGGTTTGGTAATCCACCCCGGAAAATGTTTCCCCGCGATCAAAAGCCTCGCCCTGACGGTTGAAGGCGCGGTGGTCATCCGGCGGGAAAACGCTGGCGCGGGTCAATTTGCCGGTGAGCATGCCGGAGGAGAGCGGCAACCGCGCCAGAATCCCCACCCGCCGCCGCCGGGCTTCGCCAAAAAACAACTCGCTCGGACGCTGGCGGAAAATGTTGAAGATAATCTGCACGGACTGCACGCCCGGATATTCAATCGCCTTGAGCGCCTCCTCCACCTTTTCCACGCTCACGCCGTAGTGCCGGATTTTGCCGGCTTTGACGAAATCATCCAGAATGTCGAACACCTCCGGCATGTAGAAAACCTGCTGGGGCGGGCAATGCAATTGCAGCAGGTCTATGCTCTCCGCCGCCAGATTCCTCAGGCTGCGCTCGACGAAGGCCGTCAAGTTCTCCCGGTTGTAGGCGCCGGCTTCCTGCCGTTCCAGGCGGCGCCCGGATTTGGTGGCGATATAGAACGGCTCGCGGCGTTCCTTGCGGAGCCGGGCGAGCAGCCGTTCGCTGCGGCCGTCCCCATAAACATCCGCCGTGTCGAAAAAATTCACCCCCAGGTCCAGGCAGCGATGCAAAGCCGCCAACGAATCCCTGTCCTCCACCTCTCCCCAGGCGCCGCCGATGGCCCACGCCCCGAAGCTGACCGCCGAAACTTTCCAACCCGTTCGTCCCAATTCGCGATATTCCATAAAGTTTTGAAGATTTGAACAGACGATTAAAGTTATCGGCCAAAGTGTACCCGCCCGCCCGCCCCGCGCAAGAAGCTTCGCGCCAGGACACGTCCCGCACCCGCCACGGCGCCGAACTCCCCCGTCGGCTATCCTGCCGGCATGTGGCCCGTGGCTATTCAGCGGCTTATTTTTCCCTTTCCCCATCCCCCGTTTGCCCGTACCTTCTGCGCCATGGCGAAACCCATTTTAGGACGCGGACTCAACGCTTTGCTCGGCGGGATTGGCGCTTCCGGCCAGCCCGCCGCCCCGGACCCGACGGCGTCCTCCGAAACCGTCCAGCGCGTTCCCGTTGCCCGCATCCGCTCCTCCCCGTGGCAGCCGCGCCAGGATTTTTCCGCCGAATCCCTCCGTGAACTGGCCGACTCCATCCAGGAACAGGGCATCGTTCAGCCGCTCATCGTCCGCCTCAAAGACGATCATTTCGAGTTGATCGCCGGCGAACGCCGCTGGCGCGCCGCCCAAATCCTCGGCCTGCCCGACGTCCCCGCCATCGTCCGCCAGGCCGATGATCGGGCCGTTTTGGAACTGGCCCTCATTGAAAACCTCCAGCGCGAAAACCTCAACCCCATCGAGGAAGCCGGCGGCTACGCCCAGCTCATCGGCCAATTCGACTTGACTCAGGAGCAGGCCGCCGCCAAAGTCGGCAAAAGCCGCGTCGCCGTCGCCAACGCCCTGCGCCTCTTGAAGCTCGCCCCCGATTTGCAGGCCTGGCTGCGCGACGGGCGCCTCTCCGTCGGCCACGCCAAGGTCATTCTCGGCCTGGCTTCTCCCGAAGCCCAGCGGCGGGCCGCCGCCCGCGTCCTGAAAAAATCCCTCAACGTCCGCCAAACCGAGGAGATCGTCGCCTCCCTGCAAAACCCGCCCGGCCAAAAGACCGGCGCAAAAAAAGAACCCGGCCCCGCCGACGCCCATCTGGCCGGCCTGCAAAACCGCCTTCAGCAGCGCTTCGGCACCAAAGTCCGTCTCCATTACCATCAGGGCAGGGGCGCCGTCGAAATCCAGTTCTTCAGCGACGACGATCTGGAACGCCTCTTGAAACTGGCCGGCGTTGACCTCGATTAGCACCACCCCATTAAAATTATTGACAAACTGCCATGACCCCGCCCGAACTGCGCGCCGCCTGCGCCCGACATCTCCTCGCCAACTCCGCCCGCGCCGCCACCCTCAGCGCCTTTGTCGGCCTGGACGGCTTTGTGGATGAAATCCTGCATGTCGTGGACAAGCGCGAAAGCGCCGAATGCTTTCAGCGCCTGCCCACCATTGCCAGATTGGCCGAGCGCCTGGCCGCCGCCGCCGGCCGCAGCGGCAACCTCGAACTGGTTCCTCAGCTCACCAAACTCGGCGGCAACGGCCCCATCATGGCCAACGCCCTCGCCAGCTTCGGCTTGCAAGTCACCTACCTGGGCGCCCTCGGCTATCCCGGCCTCCATCCCGTTTTTCGCGATTTCGCCGCCCACGCCGAAGTCCACAGCATCGCCCAACCCGGCACCACCGATGCCCTGGAGTTTGACGATGGAAAAATCATGCTGGGCAAACATGCTACGCTCCAGGAAGTGACCTGGGAAAACATCCAGGCCCGCTACGGCCTGGAAAAATTCACCGCCAAATTCAACCGTTCCGATCTGGTCGCTTTCGTCAATTGGACCATGCTCCCTTACATGAGTGACCTCTGGGAAGCCCTCCTCCGCGACGTCTGCCCCGCCCTCAACACCCCGCGCCGCCTCCTGTTCTTCGACCTGGCCGATCCCGAAAAACGCACCCCCGCCGACATCCTGCGCGCCTTGGATTTGATCGCCCGCTTCAACCGCTATTTTGAAGTGATCCTCGGCCTGAACGAGAAGGAAGCCCTGGCCATCGCCCAAGTCCTGGGCCTCCATGCTCCCTCCGCCACCCCGGAGAGCCTGGCCGAAACCGCCTGCCGGATTGCGGCCCGCTTGCCCATCGGCACCCTCGTCGTCCACCCCGTCGCCAGCGCCCTGGCCGTCACCGCCGGCCAACTCAGCCTGGTCCAGGGTCCCTGGACCCCCCGGCCCAAAGTCACCACCGGCGCGGGCGACCATTTCAATTCCGGCTTTTGCCTGGGAAAACTCCTTGGTCTTGACAACGAACTGAGCCTCCTGGCCGGCGTGGCCACCAGTGGTTTCTATGTGCGCACCGCCCAAAGCCCGGCCATCGCCCCCCTGGCCGATTTCCTCACCCGCGGCTGGTGACCCCGCCCATGACCGCCGCCAACCCCCCCGCGAAATTGGAGGTCGTCAAATACGGCCACCCCGTTCTGCGCCAAAAAGGCGCGCGCGTCGAAAAGATCACCCCGGAGATCGAGGCGCTCGCCGCCGCCATGCTGGAAACCATGCGCGCCAACAAGGGCATCGGCCTCGCCGCCCAGCAAGTCGGCCAAGCCTTGCAGTTGACAGTGCTCGACCTCCGCGGCGTCACCGACCGGCCCTCCACCCTCAAACTGGACGGCCAGGAGGCCGACCCCGCCGCCATCATGCCGCTGGTTTTGATCAACCCCGCCATCCAACCCGCCGGCCCGCCCGCCACCGCCTCCGAAGGCTGCCTCAGCTTCCCGGAAATGTATGGCGAGATCGAACGTCCCTCCATGACCGAAGTCCGCGCCACCGACCTTCAAGGCCAGCCCATCGCCTTTTCCTGCGGCGGCCTGCTGGCCCGCGTCATCCAGCATGAAAACGATCATCTCAACGGCATCCTTTTCATTGACCGCATGAAGCGCGACGTCAAGGCCGAACTAAAACCCAAACTGGACGAACTCCAGGCCGCCACCAAAGCCGCGCTGAAATCTAAAAAGTAGCCGGATGAATATTTCCTGATTCCGGGGAGCGCACGCGCCCCCGCGTGCCGCGGGCCGCGCCTCGCGGCCCGCATCAACCAGCCGTCAATTTGGAAGTTTCCGATCCTGGATGATCCGAGGGCAGGGCTTGCCCTCGACGCCGTGAATGCCGCCAGATCAGAAGACTCACGCCCACCACCCATAAAACAAACACCACTATCGCTCGGGCTTTCATCTCCGCCTTCTCCCAACGCCACACCGGATCTGAATCCAAGCCCGTAGCTTTGGCGCCGCCGGAGATCCACTCGGGCGGAATGAGGAAAAAGTGGCAACGCTCGCGGATAAATTGTGCGCCATTATTGGGCTCCCTAATACCAGACATATTGGGCATGGAAAAAACCCACCACACGGCTGCTGCCAACGCCGCAATAAGCAAAAGACAACCTTCGAGAAGAAGCCAATAAAAAGGCCGCGCATGCCACCACGGCATGCCGCCATGGTTCGGCCGCGCGCGCATCAATAAACCTTCCGCAAATTGGACGGCAGGATGTTCAACTCCGCCCGGTACTTCGCCACCGTGCGCCGCGCGATCACGATCCCTTTCTCCTTCAGCATTTTCACGATCTCCTGGTCCGACAACGGCTTGCCCGCATCCTCCCCCGCGAACATCGCCGCCACCATGTCCTTCACGCTCGTGTTCGACATCCCGTTGCCGCTTTCGGTCTGAATCCCCGAAGTGAAGAAAAACTTCATCTCATAAATCCCCTGCGGCGTGTCCATGTACTTGTTCGACACCGCCCGGCTCACGGTGGTCTCATGCACCTTCACCACCTCCGCCACCTGCACCATCGTCATCGGCTTGAGATAAGCCCTCCCTTTGTCCATGAACTCGCGCTGCCGTTTGACGATCTCCTTGCCGATGTTCAGAATGGTCTGCTGCCGTTGCTGCAAACTCTTGATCAAAAACTTCCCCGCCCGGATTCTCTCCCGCACCCACTCCCGCGCTTCCGCCGGCGCATTGGCCTGCGCCATCAAATCCTTGTAATGGTTGCTGATGCGCAGATGCGGGATTTGCTCATTGTTTGTCGTCACCACATAATCTTCCCCCACCTTCGTCACGAAAACTTCCGGCAGAACATAGCGGTCGTCATCCGGCAAATAGGCCCGGCCCGGGTGCGGTTCCAGGCAGGTGATCCGTTTCACCGCCTCCTGCACCTGCTCCACCGTCAGCCCCAGTCCCCGCGCGATCTCCGGCATCTTCCGCTTGGACAACGCGTCCATGAAGTCCCGCAGAATCCGGTATTCCACCGTCTTCTCGCTCCCGGCCCGCTCCAGTTGCAGCATCAGGCACTCCCGCAAATCCCGCGCCGCCACCCCGGGCGGATCGAAAGTCTGGATGACTTTCAGCACCCCCTCGATCTTGTCCAGCGCCTCGCCCGAGGAAAACGACAGCGAGTCCACGCTCTCCTTCAGACGCCCGCGCTCGTCAATGTTGCCGATGATCATCTCCCCGATCCGCTGCTGCTCCTCCGTCATTTCCGAAAACCGCATCTGTTCCAGCAGCGTCTCCTGCAGCGACGTCCCCGCCACCAGGGAGTCAAACATAAACTGCCGCCGCTCCTCCGCCTCCGGCCCCTGCCGCGCCGGCAGGTTCGTTTGCGAAAAATGGTCCCGCCACTCCTGGTCCTGCTGCACCGCCTTCTCAAACTCCGCCTGAAAATCGTCCACCGGCGCGCTGCTCGGCTTTTCCGTCGCCGGATCAAACATCACGTCCGCCGGCGGTTCCGCCAGGTCCGCCGGATCATTGGCCGGGCTGCCCTCGTCCCGGTTCCGGTCCAGTTGCTCCATCTCCGCCGTCGGCACCTCCTCCAGGCACGGGTTCATCTGCACCTCCTGCTCCACCAAGGCCTTCAATTCCAGCGTCGGCGCCTGCAACAGCGCCAGCGACTGCTGCAACTGCGGTGCCAGCACCTGCGACAACGACATGCGTTGCGATAAATGTAATCCCTGTGACATCGTTGCGATCTTACCGGAAATAATTTTAAGCTCAAGCGCCAACTCCGGTGGCCCCTCCCTCTTTCCACGCCGCCGGCGCGCTCCTGCGGCCGCCCCAACAGGCGGCCCCATATATCATCGTCCCATTTTGCCAGAATCTGAATCCCAAATCAAGCCGCCCGCGCCCCTGGCTTCACTTCACCACATCCACCTGCACTTTGGCCGGATCGTTCACCCCCAGTTCCAGCTCCCAGGCGTTGTGGTAAAGTTCGGCGTTCGGATTGCCCGCGCTCATTTTGCGGGCCTGCCGCTCCCGGTCCAGTTCCTGTATGGCCAGCACGTCCAGCGCCACCGCATCCTTGCTGATCCAGATCTGGTTCAACGCGGTGGAGTAGTGCAGCAGGCTCATATTTTCCCCCTGATACTGCCCAATCAGCGCGTCGGTGATGCTCAAGGCCACATGATCGCTCAAGGCCGGCAGGGCGTAAATCTCCGGCACCGCCTCCGCCAGACGCGCCGCCTGCGACTCGAACCGCCCCAGGTTGTCCACGCTGCCGGTCGCCAGGCTGTAGAGGTTCCCGGTCACTCCCGCCAAATTGTGGTTCAGCAGCGGGGTGATGGTGATGATCTTGGTCATCTCGCCCGTCAACAATTTGCTCACGTAAGATTTGCGTCCGGTTTTGGCCCCGTATTTGTCAAACTCCAAATCCCCGTATCCCAGCTCCCCCATCAGTTCTTTGTCGTAGAAGGCCTTTTCGTCGTAGCCGCTGTCCGCGCTGCCGGCCACGCGCACGTCGTAACGCTGCGCCACCTCGTCGAAACCGGCCGCGCGCAAGTCGGCCAGTTGCCTGTCCCAGATAATGAGGTTGTGCGGGGGCACTCCGGCGGCCAGAAGTCCGCGCACCACCGCGCTGACCACCGCCGGCCGCGTCCCGCTGGTGGGCCCCGGCGCGCAATACACCTTCAGGCCGACGACATCCTGCGTGGAAACAACCGTGCGCCAGGCCTGCACCACATCCTCTTTGCCCGTCAGCTTCAACATGGCCCGGTTCACCATGTCCTGCACTATGGCCGGTTGCGGCTCGAAGGCCAAGGTCGCCTGCGCGTCTTGCACCTCCACCACCCGGGACCGGGCCGGGGGCCCGCCCCCCTCGGCCAAGCCGCCGCCGCGGCCAGCAAGCGCAACCGCCGCCGCAAGACCAATCATCCAAAAAGCAAATTTCTTTCTCACACTCGGCCGTCGGCGCATCTTGACACCAACGGCTCATAATGCTACCACGCTGCCGAGATGCTGACGATAAAAAAACGGGGGCGCCTTGCGCCTGCCCTCGTCGCCGCCTGTTTGGTCCTGACCGGTTGCGGGCCTCCGGGTTTCCGCGCCTTGCACAAGGGCGATCGCCTGATTGAATCCGGCAAATATGACCAGGCCATCGAGACGCTGAAGACGGCTACCAACTTGCTCCTCAAAGAGGCGTTGCCGGTGCAGGCCACAGCCCGCAACCTGCTCGGCCTGGCCTATCACCGCGCCGGCGACCAGGCCCGGGCGCGGGAGTGTTATGTGCAGGCCCTGGCCTTGGACCGGAACGCCGCGGCGGAGGCCAATTACAACCTCGGCTGCCTGGATCTGGAGCAGACCAATTTGTCCGCCGCCAAGGATGCCTTGACCACTTACACCAGCCTGCGCGCGCGGGATTGGAACGGCTATATGAAACTGGGCATGGTCAATTACCGCCTCGCCACCGCGAAAACTCCCGCGCCGCCCGAAAACCGCCAACTCAATTTCGACAACGCCCGAAAGGCCTTTGAAACCTCCCAGCGCATCCAGGCCACCGCCGAAGCCTGGAACAACCTCGCCTTGATTGAGCTCCTGCGCCGGCCCAATCCCTCCCACGAAGCCATCTCCAATGCGGTCGTCAAGTTCAAGACCGCCCTGCTGCGCGACCCGCGCTATGCGCCTGCCTTGTTCAATCTCGCTGTCGTCTATGATCCGGCCGGCCCTTACAAATACGGCGACGTCCAGTCGGCCATTGACGCCTATCGCAAATACCTCGCCCTGAATCCGCCTCCTCCTCACGCCACCGAAGTTGGCTTGCTCGTCACCAATTTGGATCAGACCAGGCGATTCACCATGCAGCTTCCGGGTCATGTTCTGGAGCAATCCCCGCCAGTCGTCACCCCCTACAGCAACGGATTCTACATCAAGAGACCAACCAATGCTCCCCAGCGCGCCACCACACCCCTTCCCGCCCCGTCAACCGCGCCCGCACCCGTGACGGCGCCGCTGCCCGCCCCCGCCGCGACCAATCCTTCCCCGCCCGCCACCCTTCCCGTGTCCAAGCCGGAGCAGCCGGCGCCCACTCCCCTGGCCACGGTCGGTTCCGCGTCGAACACGCCGGTTTTGCCGTCACGCGGCGGCCCTTCGCCGGGCGGTTTGAACCCGGCGGCTGCGAAGGTGAACATCGCCACAGAGACAAACCTTCCGCTCGCCTCCACCCCCGTCCGCAAGCCTTCGCTGTTGTCAAGGCTCTTTGGGGGAAAAACCAAGCCGGCGGAAGGGGGCGCTGAATCCGCCACCGGCACCGCCGCAAACCCGGCGGGTGTCACCCCCTTGCCCGCGCCCCATGCCGCCGTCCACTATGCCGCGCCGCCGGTCAGCACTAATCAGGGCAACCGCCCGGAAGCCGAACGCCTCGTCGGACAGGGCGCCGCCGCCGAAAAGGAGTCCCGCTGGAAGGATGCGGTGGGCAGTTACCAGGAGGCGGTCAAGGCGGACCCCGCTTATTACGAGGCGTGCGAGGCGCTGGGCCTGGCGGCCATCAAGTCGGAAGAATATGCCATCGCCTTGGAAGCCTTGCATCACGCCCTGGTGCTCCAGCCGCAATCGCCCAATGCACGCTACAGCTATGCCTGGGCGCTGCAGAAGCAGGATTACCTTCAAGACGCCGCCAACGAACTGGAAAAATTGCTGGCCCAGCATCCTGATGAGACCCGCGCCCATCTGCTCCTGGGCAATCTTTACGCCCAAAAACTCGGCCAACCCGACCTGGCGCGCGCGCATTACCTGAAAGTCCTGGAAAAGGACCCGCAAAACGCCCAGGCGGCGGCCCTTCGCGCCTGGCTGCAAGGCAACCCGGAGCCTTGAGCCCGGGCGCATTTTACTTTCCTGGGTATCTGCTCTTAATGCACTATAAATCCTCCGGCTTTGCCGGAGAGACTCCCTAAGTTTGACAGTTCCGTGAATTGACGAGTGGCGTAAGTGCGAGAGCCTGAAAGCAAGCCGACTCCCTCTCCGCCACGGTAGTGGAGGAGAGGGCAGGGGAGAGGAGGTTCTTAAATCGACGCTGGTGGAAGCCCCTCTCTCCATCTCTCTCCCCGCTCGTGCCTCGCGGGGCGAGAGGGCCGAAAGGCCCTGTCGCACACAGGTAATCGGACGCCAGCCCGAGGGGACGTGTGGCTTCGAGCCGCTCCGCTCTCCAAGCCTCCGGCTCTGCCGGAGGCTTCTGACTTAATCTTAATCCCCTTCGTGGAAAGCGCTGCCCAAAAAAGGGACAGGAGCCTCTTGAGTCGGACCGCTTGATTTTAAGCTCGCCATTCCGGCAGCAATCCTGCTATTCTCACCTTTGCAATGGCAGATCAAGTCCACGATTTCTTTAAAAATCTTGCCTTCAGCTACATTGACGCGATTGTGCTGATCTGGCTGGTGGTCGGCTTGCTGCGCGGGCGCAAGCAGGGCATGACCCAGGAAATTCTGCCGTTGTCTTTTTGGGTGTCCACCGTGCTGCTGGCCGGCTATTTTAACCAGCCCTTCGGCGCCTTCCTCCGGCAATACACCGGCGGCGCCTTTGACGTGCAGTGGTCCTACATCATGGCCTACGGCCTCATCGCCTTTGCCCTGGCCCTCTTCTTTGCCTTGCTCAAGCATTGGCTGGGCGACAAACTGACCGGCAGCGACCTCTTCGGCCGTTACGAGTATTATGTCGGCATGCTCTCCGGCGTGGTCCGCTTTGCCTGCATGTTGTTCGTCCTCCTGGCCCTCATGCATTCCCGCATTGTCACCCAGACCGAACTGGACAACATCAACGCTCAAATGAAAAAGAATTTGGATGACATCCATCCTCCCCGCTACATTTACGGCAGCATTGAGCAGGCTATTTTCTCCCACTCCTTCTCCGGTAAGTTTGTCCAGGAAAATATGTCCGGCCTCCTCATCCCCACCGTCACCCCGGCGGAACGCCCCTCGGGCGAATCCCCCAAGAAAAAATTGCAGGACGCCATTGATAATCCGCTGGGGCCGGCCAGAAAATAATCCAGCGCGCCCCCGCCCGCCCCGGGTGCCATGATTTCCCCCGCCACCAAAGAACAAATCCGGGCCGCCAGCGATATTGTTGACGTGATCGGCTCCTACATCCCCCTCAAACGCGCCGGCGCCAACTTCGTCGCCCTCTGCCCCTTCCACAAGGAAAAAACCCCCAGCTTCAACGTCAACCCCCAGCGCCAGATCTTTCATTGCTTCGGCTGCAACAAGGGCGGCGACGTCTTCACCTTCGTTCGCGAATATGAGAATATTGATTTCATGGACGCCCTCCGCCGCCTGGCCGAACGCGCCCGCATTCCCCTCGAAATGGATTCCCCGGCCGGCGAGCCGCAATCGCGCCATCTCAAGGACCAGCTCCTCCTGATTCACGAGCAAATCACCCAGCGCTGGCAATCCGCCCTCGCCAGCGATCCCGCCGCCCAAATTGCCCGCGATTACCTCGCCAAACGCGCCGTCTCCGCCGACGCCGTCCAACTCTTCCGCCTCGGCTACGCCCCCGACCTCTGGGATGACACCGTCAACTGGGCCAAAAGCAAACATTTCGAGCCCGCCACCGTCGAACAGGCCGGCCTCATTCTGCGCAAGGAAGCCTCCGATCATTATTACGACCGCTTTCGCGGCCGCTTGATTTTTCCCATCTGCGACGAACAGGGCCGCGTCATCGGCTTCAGCGGCCGCGTGCTCAGCGGCGACGAAAAAACCGCCAAATACGTCAACTCCCCGGAAAGCCCCCTCTTCACCAAGGGCCGCGTCATGTTCGGCCTGGACAAATCCAAACGCGCCATCCTCGACGCCCAGTGCGTCGTGATTTGTGAAGGCCAGTTGGATCTCATCGCCTGTTTCATGGCAGGCCTCAAAAATGTGGTCGCCCCGCAAGGCACGGCGCTAACAGCAGACCATGTTCGCATTTTGAAGCGTTACGTGAAGGAAGCGGTGCTGTGCTTTGACTCCGACAACGCAGGCAAGAACGCAACAAGTCGTTCTTTGGATACGCTTTTGGCCATAGCGACTACCTTTAATGCTTCGAAGACTGCGGGTGACTGGAGGGTGGAACCTCATCTCCCCTCAGGTCAGATCGTGCGAGATAATGTCGGATTGGCCATAAGGGTAGCTGTTCTTCCTGAACCGCATGACCCCGACAGTTTCATCAAAGAGTTTGGCGTCTTGGCTCTTCAGCAATTGATCAAAAAAGCGCCGGGGTTTTACGACTATTATCTTGAACGCCTTTGCGCCACGAATGACTCAGCGACAGACGCGGGCCGTCTCGCTATTATTCGCGAAATGTCTGGCGCAATCCAAAAGTCGCAGTCGCCCTATACATTAGGATATGAGGTATTGCTCGACACTTACGCTCAAAAGACCGCCATGCGCCTGTCAGTTCCACCTAGCTCGGTGATAAACGAATTCAAAAAGTTCTTCCGCTCCTCTCGGCGAGGCAACGAAGAAAACCCACAAGAGAAAGTTGCAGACGTTCCGCGTCCCTCGCCCCAGGAAGCCGGCCTCCTCCGCCTGCTGCTGGAAAACGATTCCTTCGTGGAATGGATTGCCGCCCATTTGGATTTGGAATGGCTCGCCCATCCGCTGGTGCGGGAGATTGTCGCCGCCCGGCTCCGCCTGGAACAAACCCATTCCTGGCCGGGCGTGAAGGCCTGGTTATCGGAAACGGACAATGCGACGTGGCAGAATTTGATTACGGAACTCCTGGTTGACAACCGGCCCATGCCCAACCCGGAAGCACAACTTAAAGGCTCCCCCACTCGCGGCGGCGTCGTCAAAAACCTGCGTGACAGCTTCATTGACCGCCAACTGGCCGCCCTCAATCAGCGCTTCGAATCCGGCAAGTTAGACGATGCCGCCACGCTCGATCTCCTGCAAAAAAAAGCCCGCCTCAACCAACTCAAACAGCAACCACTAGCCGCGCAGGATGCTTGAAATTCTCAGTTCAGCCTCATGGAGGAATGTTTGACGGTGAACCTTTCCCGGCGTAAGCTTGGGGCATGACAAGAGTTATGATGGATCTGCCGGAGAAGGCCTCGCTGGCGCTGAAGGTGCCGGTCGAGGCATTGGGCCAGGAACTGCTTCTCGCGGCCGCGGTCAAGTTTTACGAACTCGGCAGGCTTTCTTCCGGTGCCGCAGCGGAGTTAGCCGGTGTGCCCAAGCCCCTTTTTCTGGCCAAGCTCGCTGATTTTGGGGTGTCAACATTCGACCTGAAGAAAGACGAACTGCAACGGGAGTTGACGCTTGGCTGACGTCATCGTCAATACTTCGTCGCTCCAATATCTGCACCTGGTTGGGCAGCTTGATCTTTTCCCTAAACTCTTCGGGCGGATCATTGTCTCTGAAGCAGTTGTCGCAGAGATCGCCGCCGGTCGCCGGCTTGGCCTTTCGCTGCCCGAACCGGAGGCTCTTGCCTGGATCGACGTCCGTCGTCCAACCAGCCCTGCCGCCGCACTGCTCGCCTGGGAGCTGGGAGCGGGCGAATCAGCCGTGTTGTCGCTCGCGTTGGAAAATCCGGGATCATGGGTCGTTCTGGACGATAAAATGGCGCGGCCGGCGGCGGTTCATTTGAATCTCCCCTTGCTCGGCACGGCAGGAATCCTTCTCCGCGCCAAACAGGCAGGACATCTCCAGGCGCTTCGTCCTGTGCTCAACCAATCGGCCGCCTTGCGGTTCCGGCTTACACCAGAAACAGTGCGAATCATTCTCGATCTCGCCAGGGAATGAGTTGCGGCACGTTCACACCGCCTCCATGACCTTCCTCCCCATCGTCGCACGCGAACTGCGCGTCGCCTCGCGCCGCCGCTGGACCTACTGGGGCCGCTTCAGCGCCGCCCTGCTCGCCCTCTTGGCCGCGGCTGTGGTTTTGCTCGTGGCGGATTCGAGCGATCAAAATGAGACCGGCCTTGCATTGTTCTGCACCCTCGCTTTCCTGGTCTTCCTTTACGTCGCCTTCGTGGGCACGCAACTGAGCTGCGATTGCTTGAGCTCCGAAAGAAGGGAGGGAACCCTCGGCCTGCTCTTTCTCACCGATTTGCGCGGCTATGACGTCGTGTTCGGAAAACTGGCGGCCACCTCCCTCCATGCCTTCTACAGCATCGTCTCCCTGCTGCCTATCCTGGCCATTCCCCTCCTGCTGGGCGGCGTGACCCATGCCGAAGTCTGGCGCGTCGCTCTGGTCGCGGCCAACCTCCTTTTCTTTTTCTTGAGCGTCGGCATTTTTTCCTCCTCGGTTTGCCGCGAAGATCAGCGCGCCCTGGTCCTGTCGGTTTTCATCGGCCTGGCCACTCTGCTGGCTTCGCCGGTGCTCGACAATTGGATCAGCCTGAGCCGTCCCAACTTCCATTCAGACTTGATCTGGCTGCCCTGCCCCGGCTTCGGCTGCGTCGCCGCCTTTGATTTGCCTTACAAACAAAAAGGCTGGCCGGCGCTCTTTTGGTGCAATGCCCTCGTCACCCAACTTTATTCCTGGTTCTATTTGCTCCTGGCCTGCTGGATCGTCCCCCGTTCCTGGCAGGAACCGTCCGCCGCTCCGAGGCCGGGCAAATGGCGCGACCATTGGCGCCTGTTTTCCAGGGGAAGCGCCTCCGCCCGCGCCGCCGCGCGCCAAAAACTGCTCGCCATCAATCCCTTCCTCTGGCGCGCCGGTCATTCCCGTGCCAGGCATTTTGCCCCCTGGGTGTTTTTGGCTGTCGCCGCTTTGGGCTGGTTCGTCTGCGGAAAACTGGCCCAAAACCAGTTCCTTTTTGATGAGCCAACCGACTTTCTCTGCGCCGCCGCGGTGCATTTCGTCTTGAAGGTCTGGGTCGCATCCGAAGCCTCCCGTTGTTTCATCGAAGACCGCCGCAGTGGCGCCCTGGAACTGCTGCTCACCACTCCGTTGAGCGCCGGGCAAATTGTCCGGGGCCAGCGCAGGGCCTTGTGGCGCCAGTTCGCCGCGCCGGTTGCCGCCGTTCTGCTCGTGGATTTTCTTTTTATGTACATGGCTTTGCGCCATGAAACCGATCCGGATAACCGCCTGGCTGATGTCTTGTTTTACCCGGTCGCAGGCGCCTTCCTTGTGACGGACATCTTTGCCATCAGTTGGCTGAGCATGAAGCTTGGATTGACCGGCCGAAAACCCATCCGTGTGATCATGCTCTCCTTTTGGTGGGCCGTTCTTCTGCCGGCCCTGGTTTCCCTGGGATTGATTATTGTCTGGCTCATCAGAACTGGCGACATCTCGCCGTCCGCCGTTGCCCTGATTTGGGCCATCCCATCGCTGATCGCTGACCTCATAATCTTCGCGACAGCGAAACTCAACATGCTGGAGCGCTTGCGCCAGGGAACCCTGGAACCCTCCGCAACCTTTCGCCCCGCTCCGCCCGTCCGCTGAGGTTCTTTGCTATTTTCAGGGGAATAGAGGGTATCGTTCCTCAAAGCATTGCGAAGGCCTGTTCTTCAATCCCAAAGGGATTGGATCATTTAGCCCAGGGTTGGCCCGATTCCCAGAGGGCCTGCCCTGGGTGGATGCAATAACATCCCACACCCTCTGCAAGGGTTGAATATCAGATGCTTACGAAACGAATGCAATCTTTGCACGGTTGTGATTTTTCTATAAACCACCCGGCTGTAGGAATTCATCACTTTTCGTGAATTGGCCCCCTCCCTGCTCAAGGGCGCAAGACAAAATTCTTCGGCGCGCCGGTTCTCCGAGGCAGGGCATATATGGGCCTATATATGTGGGTCGCCTCTCTCGCCCCGCGAAGCGGGGAGAGAGCCGGAGAGAGGGGTTCCT
>JBEKVM010000136.1:0-14917 GCA_049513975.1 Verrucomicrobiota bacterium
TTCACCTAAAAAGTCATTCAGTCGTCCGTCCAGCTGTTTGAGGGCTTGCGATGTCATGCCCGCAATCTTCGCACAAGCAGCCTAAAGGGTCAAGCAATACTTAACCGAGTATTATTAGAGCAGTTTAAAGATTATTGTAACTACCGCAGGCAAACCAGTTCATCGCATCCCTGTCAGGCGCCCTGGCTGCAGTTTTATTGAGAATGCTCTGGCGTTCCGAACTCTATCTGGCGTGCTGTAGGAAATCACTGGCGACAACCGTGGCGATGAGAACCGCCATGCCGATGGTAATGAGAACTGCCGAATTCAGAATGAAAATCCCCATCCCAATCGCAGCCCGGCGGTAGCGCGGCCATTTGGCCCAGCGCCACTCCAGGCATCCCAGGATAACCAGGATCGCTGCCGAAATCTTCAACAGATTGAGCCTGACAAAATCCGTCAGGTCCAGTGCCAGGGTGAAAAAGGAGGGGAAGGCCCGCCCGTGATCCTGGTAGCAAAGCTCTTTCAGCTTCGGAAGCACAAAGATGAACAAAAGAATATAGAGGCATAATGCAGGCCCTGCAAAAACCACGGCTTTGAGATAGGTGGCCCACCGGGGTTCGATGTTCGAGGATGAGGTGTTTGATGTATTCATATTTGTGTCAAAGCAATGAGCCGGAATCCCGGCCAGGGCCGGCAGGGCATGTTTCACCCGGTCTCGTGCCGGCTTCCTGCCACCCACTTTGTCAAATTCGCCCTCCAGCGCGGCCGCTGGACCGATGCGTTGGACGGCCCATTCGAAAGCCTGCGCCGTTTCCGTCCCGCTCTGCGTCTGTTGCTCCACGTCCTCGCGCAAATGACTCTCCAATTCGGCCAGCACCTCGGGCGATTTGACGCCGCCCAGCGCCAGGGTCCGCCGCCATTCTATGATTGACACTTCCAAATCAAACATATTTCCCCTCCCTGGCCGGCACGTCGGGAAGGAGAGGTTCGGCGGAGGCGGCAACGAGTTCCTTTCTCATCATGCGGGCAATATACATTGAGGCTCTATGTATGTCAATGGAAAAAATCAAAATTTTATGGCCCGGGGCAAACCATCGGCCTTGAAAAAGTCAAATCACGAAATCCACCGCCGCGGCCCCCGGTTTCTCCAGGCGCCGCGCCCGGTCGCACAGGTCGGCCAGGGTCAGGCGTTCCATGATCTTGACCACCGCCTCGCGCGCTTCCTTCATCACATCGCGGATGGGGCACCGCGCTTCATCGGGGCAGGTGCAACGTTCGTAAAAGCGCTCGCTCACGCAACTCACCGGCGCCATCGCCCCCTCCACATGCCGCACCACCGAGGCCAGCGTGATGTGCTCCGGCGGGCGGGCCAGGCGATATCCCCCTTCCATGCCGCGCTTGCTTTCCACCGCCCCCAACCTCTTCAAATCATTGAGAATCCTCTCCAGGAATTTCCTCGGAATTCGCTG
This sequence comes from Verrucomicrobiota bacterium, assembly GCA_049513975.1. Lineage (GTDB taxonomy): Bacteria > Verrucomicrobiota > Verrucomicrobiia > Limisphaerales > Palsa-1400 > JBEKOF01. Next base: position 1,452 of record JBEKVM010000136.1, read on the forward strand.
CTCCTCGGAAATCGTCTGGATTCGCACGACGTTTTCATCATAGTGCAGGCTCAACACCAGGAGGGCGCGTAACGCATATTCCCCGCGAAGAGAGAGTTTCATCAGTTCAATTATACCCATCTCTACTGGCTTAATCAACAACGATGAAAAAATCACCCGGAAGTTTGCGGACTTTTAAGTAGAAGACCCATTAAAAATGTATAAAATGCCAATAAATAACGTTATATACTTAATCATGTAAATCCCTATTGACATAGTATAGTATTCTGCTAAATTGCTCGCCAGTGAAGCGAGTTTGAACAGAAAAAGCCGGCAAGCCGACTGTGCTTCCAGCGGCGCCGGCAGAACAAACGAAAACAATGACCAGAAACTACAGATGGATCGTTGCGGCCGCCATCGGCACGCAACTCATTGCCGCATCCGCCTTGGCCGACGACACCGCCGATGCCATCGCGGCTTTGAAAAAGCAAATTGATGCGTTAAGCGCCAAAGTGCAACAATTGGAAAACCAGCATCAGGCTGAGATGCAGCATCCGGCCGGAAGCCAGCCGGCAGACAACATCGCTGCGGCCGGCACCGCCTCGACCAACACGATCCCGGAACCCGGCTATGTCACGGCCGGGTCGAACGGTTTCTGGCTCCGGTCGGCCGACTCAAATTACACGCTGCGACTACAGGGCGTGGGCCAGTTGGACGGCCATTACTACAAAAGTGTCAACCCTGGACAGAAAGATTCACTCACCATTCGCCGGATGCGGTTGATTGAATCCGGCTCGGTTTTCAAGGATTACGATTACTACGTTCAGGAAGACTTCGGGGCGCTGAACAGCGCCACGACGACCAACAACTCGTTGCTGCAGGATGCCTACGTGAACATCCATTACTGGCCGGGGTTCCAGATTCAAGGCGGCAAATTCAAGGAGCTGGTTAACTTGGAGTGGCAGCCTGCCGACGCGAACCTTTGGTTTGTGGAGCGCAGCTATCCATCCGAACTGGTGCCCAACCGCAACGTCGGCATCCAGGTTCACGGCGATCTTTTTCATGGGGCCTTGTCCTATGCCGCGGGCATGTACAACGGGTTGTCCGACGGGGGCAGCGGGGACATCGAAACCGACTCCAACAGCAAGGATGTGGCGGCGCGGATTTTTGCGCAGCCGTTCACGAACACTTCCATTGCCGCCCTGCAGGGCTTCGGTCTCGGCCTGGGCGCCAGTTACGGATACGAGGTCGGTTCCAGCCTTCCCAGTTTTGCCACCGTGGGCCGGCAAACGTTTTTCAGTTTCAGCAACAACGCGGCGGCCGCCCAAGTCACCGAGGCGGGCGATCATGTCCGGCTCGCGCCCCAAGGCTGGTATTTCTGGGGGCCGGCCGGCCTGTTCTGGGAATACGCTTACTCTTCGGAAAAGTTTCAACTCAACAAAACCACCGCGCCCAAGATCACCCGGGCGTTTTTCGATAACACGGCATGGGATGTTACCGCCTCCTGGTATCTGACCGGGGAAAAGAACAACCTCTTGACGCCGCCCGCCCCGCTCCGTCCTTTCCACCCGGATGGCTCCGGCCTGGGCGCCTGGCAGTTGGTCGCGCGAGTCGGGGGGCTTGATGTTGACCCGGCCGCTTTTGCCAAAAAGGCCGATTTTGCCGGGGCCGGCTCGGCCCAGAGCGCCGCAACCTGGAGCGTGGGATTGAACTGGCTTATGAATAAGAATATAAAATGGATTTTCGAATACGATCAAACTAGATTCGGATTTGCGCCGGGCTGGCAGGCGGCGAAAGGAACGGTCGCCGCCCAGGATGAGAAGGCGTTGTTGACACGACTGCAGTTCGCATTTTAAGAGCCGGATTTTCGCATGAATAAAGTCTGCGCCATGTTCGGAATCGTTCTGGCCCTGGCCGCCCCGCCGGCCGGGGCGCAGAAAACCATCACGCTGCTCAATGTCTCTTACGACCCGACGCGGGAATTGTACAAGGAAATCAATCAGGCCTTCGCGGATTTCTGGAAGGCAAAAACGGGCGATACGGTGATTGTGGACCTGTCCAATGGCGGCTCCGGCAAGCAGGCCCGGTCCGTCATTGACGGCTTGAAGGCGGACGTGGTGACCCTCGCTCTGGCCGGCGATATTGACGCGCTGCACAGCCACGGAGATTTGCTCCCGGCCAACTGGCAGACCCGCCTGCCGGACAACAGCACCCCTTACACCTCCACCATTGTTTTTCTGGTGCGCAAGGGAAATCCCAGGGGCATCAAGGACTGGGAGGATCTGGTCAAGCCGGGCGTCGGGGTCATCGCCCCCAATCCCAAAACCTCCGGCGGCGCGCGCTGGGTCTATCTGGCCGCCTACGGTTATGCCCTGAAGAACAACCACGGCGACACCAACGCGGCCACGCGGTTTGTGGACAAGCTTTATGGCAACGTCAAGGTGCTCGGCACCGGGGCCAGGGACTCCACCACCTCCTTCATCCAGAACGGCCTGGGCGATGTCTTGGTCAACTGGGAAAACGAAGCCCTTCTCGCGGTCAACTCCCAAGGGCGGGGGAACTGCCAAATCATCCAACCCTCCCTCAGCATTCTGGCGGAGCCGCCGGTCGCGGTGGTGGACAAAGTGGTGGACCAGCGGGGCACCCGCGCCATCGCCGAAGCCTACCTGAGTTTTCTCTGGACCCCGGCCGGCCAGGAAATCGCCGCCAACCATTTCTTCCGGCCCCGTCTGGCCGAAGCCGCCCGGCGGCACGAGCAGACCTTTCCAAAAATCCAAACCTTTACCATTCAAGACGTCTTTGGCGGCTGGGCCCGGGCGCAGAAAATTCATTTTGACGAAGGAGGTGTATTTGACCAAATTTCCCGGAACAGGCAGTGAGAGCAAATTGAGTCCAAAGTAAAAATTGACAATGCGCAGGGATCATACCAGATCAAGCCAAGCCAATCCGCTGCCCGGTTTCGGCATCACCCTGGGGTTCACGGTCCTCTACCTCAGTGTTCTGGTGCTGATTCCGATTGCCGTGCTCTCGCTCAAGGCGCTCAGCCTGTCCTGGCCGCAATTGTGGCATCTGGCCACCAACGCGCGCGCGCTGGCGGCCTATCGCTTGAGCCTGGGCGCCTCCTTCGCGGCCGCCTTGCTCAACGCCGCCTTCGGCAGTTTGCTGGCGTGGGTCCTGGTGCGCTACCGCTTTCCCGGACGCCGTTTGCTGGATGGCCTGGTTGATTTTCCATTCGCCCTCCCCACGGCGGTCGCCGGGCTGACGCTCGCCAGTTTGTTCTCCGACAACGGCTGGCTGGGCCGGTTCCTGGTGCCCATCGGCATTCAAGGCCAGTCTTCCCGGCTGGGCGTGGTGCTGGCGCTGACTTTTGTGGGCCTGCCGTTTTCCGTGCGCACGCTCCAACCGCTGCTGGAGAATCTTGACAAAGGGGTGGAAGAAGCCTCGGCCATCCTGGGCGCCGGACGGCTGCGCACCTTTGTCAGCGTCATTGCGCCAACTCTGCTGCCGGCGGTGCTGACGGGCTTTGGCCTGGCCTTCGCGCGCGGCCTGGGGGAGTACGGCTCGATTGTGTTCATCTCGGGCAACCTGCCCTTTCACACAGAAATCGCGCCAACCCTGGTCGTGATGCGCTTGGAGAGCGGCGGCTTCGACTATACGGGGGCCATCGGCGTGGCCCTGGTGCTGCTCATCTTTTCCTTCGCGCTGCTCTTTACCCTGAACTGGCTGCAAGGCTGGTCCTCCAAATTTCAACGGCCATGAATTTGCCTCACCCCCCCACTGCCCCGGAGCGCCCGGCCCAGTCCTCCACCCAGGAGCATCCCGTGGTCAAGTGGCTCCTCATCGGGCTGGCCGGCCTTTTTGCGGCGCTCTTCCTCCTGCTGCCGCTCATCAATATTTTTGCCCAGGCCTTTTCCAGCGGGCTGGCCGGTTACTGGAACACCCTCAAGGACCAGAACACGGTGGCGGCCATTCGCTTGACCCTGCTGGTGGCGGTCATCAGCGTGCCCTTGAACGTGGTTTTCGGGGTGGCCGCCGCCTGGGCCATCGCCAAGTTCGAGTTCCGCGGCAAGGCGGTGCTTCTGACTTTCATTGACCTGCCTTTCTCGGTTTCGCCGGTGGTGGCCGGTTTGATGTTTGTCCTGCTCTTTGGCGCCAACGGCTTGCTGGGGCACTGGTTGGAAGCGCACGGCATGACCATCATTTTTGCCGTGCCCGGAATTGTCCTCGCCACCATGTTCGTCACCTTTCCTTTTGTGGCGCGCGAATTAATTCCCATCATGCAGGACCAGGGCCGGGAACAGGAGGAAGCCGCGCTCACCTTGGGGGCCAGCGGCTGGCAAACCTTCTGGCACGTTTCCCTGCCCTCGGTCAAATGGGGGCTCTTTTACGGCGTCATCCTCTGCAACGCCCGGGCCATGGGCGAATACGGCGCCGTTTCCGTCGTCTCCAGCAAAATCGCGGGCAAGACGGACACCCTGCCGTTGTGCGTGCAAAAACTGTATGATGACTTCAGCCATCCGGCCGCGCCCTTTGCCGTGGCCACCTTGCTGGCCCTGCTGGCGCTGCTCACTTTGGGGATCAAGACTTACCTGGAATGGAAGAGCCGGCGCGAACAGGAGCCTCTTTAAGTCCTCGACATTCTCCCGGCCTCCGGCCACCCTCTGCCTCTCACTTGAGCATCGAGCTAAAAAGTATCAGCAAGCATTTCGGCGGCGTCAGCGCGCTGCACGACATCAATTTCACCGTCAGCGACGGCGAGTTGGTGGCCTTGCTCGGCCCCAGTGGCGGGGGCAAAACGACCGCCTTGCGCCTGATTGCGGGCCTGGAGATGCCCGACGAAGGCGGCATTTTCATCCGCGGCGCCCAGGTCAACGGCGTGCCGGCCCAGCGCCGCAACATCGGTTTCGTTTTTCAGAATTACGCCTTGTTCAAGACCATGACCGTCTTCAAAAACATCGCCTTCGGCCTCAAAATCAAAAAGTGGGACAAGACGCGCATCCGGGCGCGGGTGGCCGAACTGCTCGCCTTGCTGGAGTTGAAGGGGTTGGAAGAGCGTTATCCCCACCAACTTTCCGGCGGCCAGCGCCAGCGCGTGGCCATCGCCCGCGCCCTGGCCGGCAATCCCGATGTGCTCTTGCTCGACGAACCCTTCGCGGCGGTGGACGCCCAAATCCGCCAGGAATTGCGTCAATGGCTGGTGCGGCTCCATCAGGATTTGAAAATCACCACCATCTTCGTCACCCACGACCAGGAAGAGGCCATGGAGGTGGCCGATCGCATCGTCATTTTTTCCAACGGGCGCCTGGAACAAATCGGCACCCCCCAGGAAGTCTATGAGCAGCCGCGCAACGAGTTTGTCGCCAAGTTTGTCGGGGTCCTCAACGTCCTGGAATTGGAAGTGCTCGACGGGATGGCGCGCTACCAGGAACTGGAATTTCCCGCCCACGGCCTGGGCAACGGCCAGAAACTGCGCATCGGATTCCGCCCTTACGCCGTGCAGGTGTCGCCTAATCCGGCGGCCTGCCGTTATCCGGCGATCCTGCGGCGGACCTATTTTTTGGGCGTGATGCTGCGGCTGGAACTGGTCCTGCCCAGCGGCCTGGTGGTGCGCTGCCGCATGAGCAAGGAGGAGTATTCCCGCCTGGGCCTGGATGACGGCCAACAAGTTTCCATGCAAATCCGCCATTACCGGATTCTCTCCACCGACAGCGGCCAGCTTGGCTCCGAGGTCTCCACCAACCACGAAATGCCCGGCCAGAGTCTCGGCGAAGGCATCTGATACCGTTTCCAGTCTGCTTTTGCACTGTAGCGGCGGTCTGTGACCGCCGCCAATCGCCTTGGCAATAGTGCAGTTACGAGCTGGAAACGGTATGAGCCCCCATCCAACTTTCGCGGCGCTCCTTCATTTCGCGTTTGCCTTCAACACTTGCAGTTCCTCCGCGGAAACCCGCCGCACACAGCGAAAGCCGCAGAAATCGGTGAAGAAACAGGCGTCCGTGTCCCCCGTGCGCTGCCCCTGGCGAAACGTGGCCCGGCACATGGCCGCGCTGGCGTTCCACGAACCCCCGCGCAGCACGCGCTTCACGTCCCGGCCCGGACTGGCCGGCCCGCGCGGATCCACCGCCGCGCTCTCCCGATAATAAGTCGGACTGTAAACATCCTCGCACCACTGCGAGACGTTGCCATACATGTCATACAACCCCCAGAGGTTGGGCTTTTTCTGGCCCACGGGATGAGTCTTCTGACCCGCGTTGTCCGCGAACCAGGCATATTGCCGCAATTTGTCCGGCGGCCCGAAATCATAAGGCCCCTCGCTGCCCGCGCGACAGGCGTATTCCCATTCCGCTTCCGTGGGCAGGCGATACCCGCCGGCCGGGTAATCGCATTCCCAGTCCGCCGTCTTCTCGTTGTAACACGGTTTCAGCCCTTCCAGCAGCGAACGTTCGTTGCAGTATTGCTTGGCGTCCCGCCAGCGAACCCGCTCCACCGGTTTCTTCGGATTATCCTGCCAGTGCGATGGGTTGGGCAATTGCGCCTTGGTGAACATCTCGTGCGTCACCGGGTATTTATCCATCATGAAACTGCTGAGCTTGACCTTGTGGACCGGTCCTTCATCCGCATTGCCCTGGCTGCTCCCCATCAGGAACTCGCCCCCGGGCAGCCAGACCATTTCCACGCCGGATTTGGTGACGGCCTCACAGGGAGTTGCAGGCAATGTAGCGGCGGGGCCGCCGGCCGGGTTCTCAGAGCCTGACTTGCCGCAGGAACAAACCAGACTTAAACCCGCCAGCAGGCTGATGAGTCTGCATATTTCAGACTCCGATAGAAGCGCCAACAGTGCGCCGCGTGAGGGCACGCGGCCTACAAACACGGCCGGCGGCTCCTGTAGGCCGCGTGCCCTCACGCGGCGTTTGGAGATGTGAAAAATGCGGGTTAAAGAAAGACTTTTGATCACGCGCGCTCCGTTTACTTGACACGCGGCCGGAACCAGGCGGACTCCTTGTTGCTCAAACCATTGGTGGTGAGCATGGTGAAGTCGGCTTCGTTCGCCTGGTTGAGATCAATCGTCCCCGCCTCCCCGGCGGACACCGCCGCGATATTCCAACCTGGCGCATAGACCCCCATGATCTCGCACGCCGCCTGGAACGTCCCCGCCTTGCTCACATCCCCTTCCCCATCCGGCCCCCGGCTGAAGCTGAGAAACCGGCCGTCCGGCGACCATCGCACATGATAGATTTTGTTGGTGGCGTCCTTGATCCGAACCCGCCACTCGCCGACTTTGGGTTCATCGGCATCCGTGTCTATCGGCGCGACCGCGATCTCATTGTCGCTGGCGCCCCAGGCGACTTGCCTGCCATCGGGGCTGAAACGGGGCCGGCAGCCGGGGATGTTCAAGTTGATGATCTTGTTCCCGTGCGCCTCGATGAGCAGAATGGCGTGATCATAACCGATGCCGGCATGCAAGGTGGAGACGATCCATTTGCCGTTCGCGCAGAAGTTGGGGTTATAAAGATGGTGCAGATTGGTGTAATTGGGATGCGGCGCAATCGTGCCCGCCGCCAGCTCGTAAAAATTCATCCCCTTGGTGTAATAATCTATGACATTGAACTTGGGATACTCCTGGTCCAGAAACCCAATCACTTTGCTGTCAGGGGACCAGAACGGTTCCCGCGCGTAATCGGCAATCTTCTGGCGATGCTGCCCGTCCACATCCATGACATAGAGGCTGCGGATGGCCTCCCGGCCCTCTCCCTTGTCCGCCACGAAACAGATGCGCGTGCCGTCCGGCGAAACTTGCGGGTAATGCTCATTCAGGTCCGGCGTTTTGGTCAGATTCACCGGCTGCGACCCGTCCGCGTTCATCACAAAAATATCCCAGTTCCCATCCGCATAACTCTCGTAGGCGATCTTGAACGGCGACGCCTTCAAGCGCGCGCGCAGAGGCGCGGGGTCAGCCGCGTCTGCGGGTGGAGTGAGCCACGCCAGCGCCGCCAGCAGGCCGGCCAGACGAAATGAAGTTGTTTTCATGCAGCAAGCTAAAATCTAAGACGCGCACTCCCTGGCGTCGAGCAAAACCCTCCTTGGAAGCAACGCCGCAATTGGGGTCACATCTAAACATTCTACATTCTCTCAATCAAAATGTCGAATGTTTAGATGTGACCCCCAATGGGCACCACTGATTTAGTGTGTCGAGCCTGTGCCTCGAAAGCGGCGCACAGCGCCGATTCTACAACAACTAAATTGGCACACTACGGGCTGAGGTCAATGGGGTTGACGCCGCTGTGCAGCTTCTGTTCTTGGGTGCGCCAGACGAAAACGCCGGTGATGTCCGGCGGCAGTTGCACGGTGCCGCGACAGCGGGCGCCCTCAAAGGCGAGATCGAGCGCAATGAAGCCGTCCGGGTGCGGCGTGCGGCTGACAATCTTGGGCAAGTTGCCCGGCTGCGGCGCGATGCGGACGGTGCGGAATCCCGGCGAATCGGGGCGAACGCCCGCGATGCTGGCATGAAGATGGAACAGGGGATGACTGCCCCAGGCATGGCAATCCGAGCGCGTATCGCCCGGCATTTCGACCGGCGTCTTGAGTCCCTGTTTGACCAAATCCTTCCAGAAACCCATCCGTTCCACGATGAGGTCGCCCCGTCCGAATTTTTGAAACGTTTCCAGCAGGTAGAAACTGAAGTAAATGGTGGCGCGCTTGAGGCCGGGCGCAGTCAACAATTGTTCGAAGCAGCGTTGCGCTTGCCCGCCGGTGAGCGTGTCCGAGAGCAGCGCCAGGCACTGGGCGTGTTCGCTGAATTCGGTGTGCGCCAGGTTGTCGGCCATGAGGCCGCGGGATTCGTCCCAGAATTTGGCGCGCACGGCCGCGGCGGTGCGGGCCGCCTGCGCGCGCAGGCGTTGTGCCAGGAGCGGTTCGCCCAGGAAATCCTCGACCCCGGCGGATTGTTGCAGGGCATAAACGTAGAGCAGGTTGTTCAGGGAAGAAATGCCGTTGACGCCGTCGGGCGCGTCGCCGTTCCGCCATTGCGGGACCCAATCCATGAACGGCCAGCCCGGCAAATTTTCCAGCAGGCCGTCGCCGTTCAAATAAGGTTGAAAATGCTCCAGCATGGAGCGCAAGCCGATGGCGCGCGCCTTGACGAAGGCGGGGTCGTTATGCCAGAAGGCGAAGTCGTGGAGCATCAAGGCCCAGATCAGGGAGAAGGTCGGCGAGTCTTGCGGCAGAAAGGCGGGATAGCGTTCGTTGACAAAACCCCAATTGCGGCGCGAGAAATCAAACAGCTCAATGGCGCGCTTGACCAGCCGGTCATCGCGCGTCATCACCCCGGTGGTGAGCAGTTCCAGGCGCGTGTCGCCGTCGTACTGAAGTTGTTCGTAGTACGGGCAGTCCATGTAGGTTTCGTGGGCGCACATCTGAATGCCGCGCGCGGCCAGGGCGATGACGCCCGGCAGTTCGGCATCGCCGCCGTCAAAACTGCCCTCGTTCTCGTACGGGTAGCGGTTCTCGTTCAGCGCCAGTCGGTGAAGGGTCAGCGGTTCCGCCCCGGTCTTGATGGAGAGCAGGCACCAGCGGCCGGCGCGCCACCAAAGAGTGGTGAATTTCTGGTGCGCCGCGCCTCCGGGCAGGAAAGTGTCCGTCATGCCGCGGAAGGTTTTCCCGATGAATTCGCCGCGCTGGCCTTTGCCTCTGGACTTGGGCAGATAGAGCGACTCGGCCCAACTCCACGCCAGTTTTGCGCCCGCGCCGCCGCTGACTTCGCAGAGCGGATAGGCGCAATAATAATTTTCCAGGTCCCAGAGGAGGAACTCCTCGGTATTGGCCGGGACGACGACTGGCTCTCCGCCCCCGATGAGCGCCTGCCACTTGGGCAAATCGGGATGCTGGGCCTGTTCCTCGCGCACGGCGTCATCCGCGGCCAGCGCGCCGCTGCCCAGCGCGACGGCGCGGCCGGCGCTGATCTCGCGGTCCAACTGATCGGGCAGCGTGGTGGGAAACAATTTCCAACCGGCCGCGCTTTCGCCGGTGGCATTGCCGCGGACGGCGGAACGGACCACCTGCGCCTTGACGTAGTTGCCTTCCTTCCATTGCGGCCCGCAATCGTGCGCGGTCAATTGCGCGCCGACAAAGAAAACGCCCGGAGCGAATTCGTAACCCTCCAGCCTGGCGACTTCCCACGCCGCCTTGCCGGTGGTCAGTTGCCGGTCATAATCACCCTCGGCCTTGAGCACAAAACCGCCGCGCCACGACATCTGCGCGACGGGCGCGTAGGGGCCGATGCTCCAGGCCAGCGCTTCGAGGCGGTGCGTGCCCGGCGCAAGCTGCAACTCGTAGCTGGCGTAGGACCAGTGCTCGACATCGGACCGGTCGGGGCCGCGCGCGATGCGGGCCCCGTCCAGAAACAACTCAAAGCGTTCGTCGGCGCTGACGTGAATGCGGACGGGCGCGGCCGCGGCTTCAAACTCCTTGCGAAAGCGCAACAGCACCGGCTCCCGCCACCCGCCGGAAAAAACGTCGCCATGCGACGGCGCCACGGCGTTTCCGAAGTCCGGATGCCAAATCCACGCCGCCTCGTCAATGGGCTGGAGCGGGACAATCCCGGTGTTGCCAAGATGCAGGCGCGGCGGCAGAAAAACCTTGTGGACGACGGGCGGATTATTTTCCGCCGCGGCAGCGGAAAGCGCCAAGATGGCGGCGAACAGGCTTGGATGGAATTTCATATACCCTTTCGATATTGTCACTCTTCGGATCGTTCCGATTAACTGCCAGAAAGATGAGGGATGAGAGGGCGGGAGGCGAGCCAAAAGAAGGACATGTTACGATGACGGGCAGGAATTTTTATTTTGCGTTTTGCCGACTTCGTTCTGTACTCTTCACGGAGCAATCCCATGAACACCAAGATGCCCCGCCGCGAGTTTTTGAAAACCGCCCCCGTCGCCGCCCGCCCTGTCTTTCTCGTCGCGCTGGCTCTGTTGATCGGCTTCGCGCCGTATGCATTCGCGGGCCGCGGCGCGCTGACAGGCGCCAATCAAGACCGGCCCCCGACCCGCGCGGAAATCCTGCGGGGCGCTCTCACCCCGCTGCGCACTTGCTACGACATCACCTCCTACCATCTGGCCGTGCGGATTGATCCCGCCGCCAAATCCATCAAAGGCTCCAACCGCATCGGGTTCAAGGCGGCGGAGGACTTTGAAAAGCTGCAACTGGACCTGTTCACCAATCTGGACATTGAAAAAATCGTCTTGGACGACGCCGCCGAGGCCAGCTTCACGCGCGAGTGGAACGCGGTTTTCGTCCAGCTTCCCGTCACGGCGCAAAAGGGCGCCAGCCATGCCCTGACGGTTTATTATTCGGGCAAGCCGACCGTGGCCCGGCGGCCTCCGTGGGAGGGCGGATTCACCTGGACCAACGACGCGGCGGGCAATCCGTGGGTGGTGGTGACGTGCGAAGGCACCGGCGCCAGCCTGTGGTGGCCCAATAAAGACCATCCCACCGGCAAACCCGGCGACGTCACCATCAGCGTGACCATTCCGCCCGGCTTGGAGGACGTTTCCAACGGCCGATTGCTGGCCAAGACCGTGCTGCCGGATGGCTGGACCCGCTTTGATTGGCACGTCAGCTATCCCATCAACAATTACAGTGTCACCATTAACATAGGCAAATTTGCCCACTTCAGCGACCACTACGCCAGCCGCGGACAACCGCCCGTCACCCTGGATTACTACGTCATGCCGGAAAATCTGGAGAAGGCAAAAAAGACATTCCAACAAGTCAAATTAATGATGGCGGCCTACGAGAAATACTTCGGCCCCTATCCCTTTCCGCGCGACGGCTACAAACTGATCGAAAGCCCCCACACCGGCATGGAGCATCAGAGCGCCGTCGCCTATGGCAACCACTGGCTGGGCGGCTATCGCGGCGATGCCCCGTCGGAAGAGGGCCTGAAATTTGATTTCATCATCATTCACGAGAGCGCCCACGAATGGTGGGGAAACAACGTCAGCTCCCGGGATCATGCGGACATGTGGATTCACGAAAGTTTCGGCGCCTACGCGGAATCCCTTTTTGTGGAAAACCAGTACGGCCGGGCCGCCGCCCTCAAATACATCAACGGCAAAAAGCCCGGCGTGCGCAACGACCGCCCCATGATCGGCCCGTATGGTGTCATTCGCGAGGGTTCGGGGGATATGTATAACAAAGGCCAACTCGTGCTCAACACCTTGCGCGACGTGATTGATGACGACGCGCGCTGGTTTGCCATCCTCCACGGCCTCCAGCAGACCTTCCGTTATCAGACCGTCACCGCCGACGACATTTTCGGCTACATCAGAAAAAATGCGGGAAAGGACCTGACCGGCTTCTTCGAGCAATACTTCCAACACACCGCCATTCCCAAACTCATCGTTGAGACGCAAAAGACAGGAGACGTGGTCACGGCCCGTTACCGCTGGCAGGTGGACGTGCCGGATTTTCGGATGCCCATCAAAGTGACCACCGCGCCGGGCAAATACCAGTTCATCGTCCCCACCACCGAGTGGCAGACCAACACCCTGCACCACCTGGCCCCGGAAGATTTCAAGATAGCCGGCGACCTGTTCTACGTTGACCTCAGCCTGCGCTGGTCCTATCACGACCCGCGCAAAACCCAGCGCGACGCCCGATAAAACCCCCGGGGCAAGACTGGCGCGCAGCTTAACACTGTTCTTGGCTTTTGGGGAGCGCGCGCGCCCTCGCGTGCAGTGGTCGGCGCCCTCGCCGACCACCTTTCCGCTTGGAAAAATCCCGTCCACCATCCTGTCCGTCTGCTGTTCCCTCTCCGCTCCCATCCGATGGGAGGGGAGAGGGTCAGGGTGAGGTGAGGGTTCATGGAAAGCCTACCCGCCAGAATTTTGGCGCGCATTGGGACCATGAACCTGCTGCTGCTCGACAGACCTCCGTGGAACAATTCGTGTCCGTCTGCTGTTCCCTCTCCGCTCCCATCCGATGGGAGGGGAGAGGGTCAGGGTGAGGTGAGGGTTCATGGAAAGCCTCCCCGCCAGAATTTTGGCGCGCATTGGGACCATGAACCTGCTGCTGCTCGACAGACCTCCGCGGAACAATTCGTGTCCGTCTGCTGTTCCCTCTCCGCTCCCATCCGATGGGAGGGGAGAGGGTCAGGGTGAGGTGAGGGTTCATGGAAGAGATTAAGATTGCGAGTCCGGTTCAGGGATTCATCCCTCATCCTTCACCCTTCATCCTTCATCCTTCCCCTTCATCCTTCATCCTTCATCCTTCATCCTTCCCCCTTACGACTTCCGGCTGCAAACCGCCCGTGTCGCGCCCAAACACCCATCGCCCCTAATCCGACATGCCAGCGATTGGCCCAATTTCCGGCGTGGCCCTGGTACATCGTGACCCCCCTCCGCCGGCCCCGGTCAAGCTGACCAAAATCAATTGTATTTCGATGAAAACACTGCGCTTTCTGCAAGCCTGGCAGCGCGAGCTTTACA
>JBEKVM010000137.1:0-14905 GCA_049513975.1 Verrucomicrobiota bacterium
CCGCCCCCCCGGCCCCAGGGCCAAGGCCCCTTGTAGATGCCCTCTGTACTGGATTGGACGTGATGATTGACGGTTGAAGCTGGCTGCGGCCGGCTTCGGTTTTGGCAACGGCGGTGACGAATGAAAGAAGAACAACAGCAATTTTTGAGATTGGTTGGACAGGCGCCCGCCCGGCTCACCGGGGAACAGGCGGCCTGGGTGCTTGGTTGCCAGCCGCATGATGTGCCAGTCCTGGTCGCCGCCCGGCTGTTGAGGCCGTTGGGTAATCCGACGGCAAGTAGTGTGAAGTACTTTTCCAGGTTGGAAATCATGGGCCTCGCGCAGGATCGTAGCTGGCTGGCGAGGGTGACGAATGCCGTCAATCAGCACTGGCAAACGAGGAATGCCCACAAGAAAAACCGGTCTGTGAACGGGTCACAGAACGGTCCTTCCCGCCTGCTTGACGTGCCGACGGTTTCCGCCGTCGGTTGACGTTCTCAAGCGGCGGCGGCTGGCATTGGCACAATCACGCCCTCGGCGGCGGCGAATTTCCTCTCATAATCCTCCAAGGTTGGAATCACCACTTGGGCTTTTCTTGCGTAGGCGCGATGCACAGCCTTGCTTTGGTGCCCCAGAGCCTCCTGGGCGAATCTTTCCGGGTAGCCACAGGTCTTGGCGCGTTCCGCCCAGGCGTAGCGGTAGGAATGGAGGGTGATGCCCTTGATCATCAACCGGCGGCAGGCGCGGGCGAATTCCGTTGCCCGGTGGCCCTCCCGCATCGGCTTGAGGTGGGGGAAGAGCGGACCCGATTGCGGGAGCGTGTGGAAAACGGCCGCAAGCTCTTTGCCAAAACGGATGATCGAAGCGGTTCCGGTCTTGTGACGGTGGAAGCTGACGACCTTGTCGTGCCAGTCAATGTCCTCTGCGGTCAAGGTCGCAAGGTCGGATTGAGCGCCGCCCAGGTGCCAGCAAAACTGGTAAAAGGCCCGGCGCTCCGGGTTCATTTCGGCGGTGATGATGGCTTCATGTTCTTCCCTGGTGATGGCCCGTTTGGCTTTGAACCGCACGGCAGGCCATTGGCGTTTGGGCACCAGCGGCCAGGCCAGCCAGTTCATGTCCAGGCAGAAGTTGTGCAGGCGGCGCAAATAAACGTTGGTCGAGACCGTGCCGCTTTGAAGAATCTTGAGCAACAGTTCGCCGGGGGTGTCAATGATGGTGCGGGGGAGCAACGGGGCAAGCGCCCTGTCTTTGGCGACGCGCAGCCAGCGTTGGCGGTTGGCTCCCTGCTTGCCTTCAAGCAGCGTTTGCATCGCCTGCTGCCAAGTGCGCGTCGTCAGGCCGCTGTCCGTGCCAGCCAGATAGGCTCTGGCGATTTGGAGGTTAAGCACCGGCTGGCGCTCGGCGGCGTTCTGGGCCTCGATAATCTCTCTGGCCTCCTGCTCTCTGGTGGTGTGAAGACTGGCGCGCTTGCCAGTTTTCTTGTCAACAGAATAATAGATTCCGCCGCGGATGCCACGGAAGATTAAGCGGTAACGTGCATTCATAATTTCTCTCACGTAACCGCGATGATAAAAGAGGCCGAACCCGAACCGTTAGCGAGTAACGGGAGAGTTACCCCCGGTTATCGCGAATTCTGACGGAGTACCAAAGTTGGTGTCCGTTTCGGTGTCCGTTTTGGACCTGGCCGCTCCCAACTCCTTGCTGCGCACGCAGTTGGAGATGGAGGCGGGGGTCGGAATTGAACCGACGCATACAGCTTTTGCAGAGCCGTGCCTTACCACTTGGCTACCCCGCCCCATTCCTAAAAATCGTACCGTTTTATCCCGCTTAGGCAAGCTAACTTTTGCGCGACAGCTGACTTTTGCCCCGCTGCCACCTCCCTATCCGGCCTGACTGATCCATTTCTTCCAGATCAGGGCGAAGCAGGGGGCGAAGTCGCCCGGCGTTCGGGCCAGCCAATGGTTGACTTCCGCCCGGGTGAACCAGGCCCCGCGCTCGATTTCTTCGGGGTGCAGGGTGAAGGGGCCTTCTGCTTCGCATTGGTATGCCCGGACAAATTCCTGGCCGGTTTCGGCGCAGGCGGCAATCTTGAACAAGGGCCGGGGCGGGACGGGGGCGCTCCAACCCAGTTCTTCGCGCAGTTCGCGCTCGGCGCCGCCGGCGTAGTCCTCCCCGCTGCCCAAATGGCCGGACGCGGAGGAATCCCAGACGCCCGGAAAAGTGTCCTTGGTCATGGAGCGCTTTTGCAGAAATATCCGGCCGCGCGAATCAAAAACCAGGACATGCACGGCCCGGTGCTTGTGGCCGTCGCGATGGACAATCCGGCGCGGAAGCTGCCCGATGACCTCATCGCGGTCGTTGACAATATCAAAAATTTCGTCGGGCATCGCTGGCGCAGCTTGGGCGCCGCCCAGGATTTCGACCAGGCGGACGAATTGTTCCAGGGTGACGGCTTCGGCGCGGATTTGCGGGGAGAGGGCCAGTTGCGCGAAGGCCCCGGCCAGCCGGGCCTCGGGCCAGTCTTGTTTGAGGAGTTTGAACATCATTTTTCGCCGCTGGGAAAAAGCGCGTTTGACAAGCGACGCAAACAGCGGTTGCCATTCGGGTTGAAGCAAGGGAACGGGCCGCCGGATGAGCGTGACGCAGGCGCTTTCCACGTCCGGCTCCGGGAAGAAACAGGAGGGGGGGATTTTAAACCAGCCGGCGCATTGGCAGCGCAATTGCAGGAGAAGGCCAAGTATTCCGTAGTGCTTGCTTCCGGCCTCGGCGGCAATGCGCCGGGCCACTTCGATTTGCAGGGTCGCCACCATCCGCTCCGGCGGGTTTTCCGCCTGGGCCAGTTCCACTAGCATGGAAGAGCCGGCCGAGTAGGGCAAATTGGACACCAGCTTCCAGCCGCCCCAGGAGCGGTGGGTTTTCAGGTAGCCGAGGGCATCCTCGTGCAGCAGTTGCAACCGGCTGGAGCCCGCGAATTTTTGTTGGAGGAAATCGAACAGGCGCCGGTCTTTCTCGATGGCCAGCACTTGGGCGCCGCTCTGCAGAAGCGCTTCGGTCAGCGGACCCAGGCCGGGACCGATTTCCAGGATTTTGTCATCCGGCCCGGCCGCCGCGGCGGCCACGATGCGGCGCACCTGGTTCTGGTCGTGCAAAAAATTTTGGCCGAGCGATTTTGACAGCTTTAAATCGCGTTCGGAAAGGATTTCCCGGATGTCGGTCAGGGTCATGGGAAGCCCCCTTTCTTTTTTGAGCGTGCATTCGGACCATAAACCTGCCGCTGCTCGACAGACCTCCATCCAACAAATCGTGTCCGTTTCCTGTTCCCTCTCCGCTCCCATCCGATGGGAGGGGAGAGGGTTAGGGTGAGGTGAGGGTTCATGGAAAGGGCAGATTTTTAAGGGCTTGCCCGAAGGCGCGCGCCGCGGCGGCCAGTTGGGGCCGGGTGATGACGAGCGGAGGGGTGAAGCTGATTGTATTGGAGTGTTCGCCTTCCGGCAGCACGATGAACCCGGCGCGCAACATGGCGCGCAGCACGCCCAGGGCCTCCTCGGTGGCAGGCGCGCCGCCGGGTTGGCGGATTTCCACGCCGGCCATGAGGCCCAGGCCGCGAATTTCAAATTGATACGCCGACGGCGGAATTTGGGCGCGCAGTTCGCCCAGGAGAATTTCGCCGAGGGCGGCGCTGCGCTCCGGCAGGCGGCGGGTTTGGATCTCCTTGATCTGCGCCAGGGCCATGGCGCAGCCGACCGGATGGCCGAGGAAGGTGCTGGTATGGATGGCTTCGCCGGTCGAGCGCGGCCAGGCGGCATCCATAAGATCGGCGCGTCCGACGCAGGCGGAGAGGGGAAATCCCCCGGTGAGGGCCTTGCCCAGGCAAATCACGTCCGGCACGACGCCGCTGTGCTCGCAGGCGAACCATTTGCCGGTGCGGCCAAAGCCGGTGTAAATCTCGTCAAGTATAAGCGCCGCGCCAAACTCGCTGCAAAGATCGCGCAGCACGGGGAGAAAGCCGGCGGGCGGAACGTTGATGCCGCCGCGGGCCTGCACCGGCTCGGCCAGAATCGCGCCGAAGGGATTGGCTTTGTGCCATTTCCGAATCGTGCTCTCCAGCGCGGGCAGATCGGAGTCGCTTTTCGGAAAGGCGGCGAAGGAAGCGAAACGCGCCAGTTGCGGCAGAAAGCGAGCGCGAAAATAGGCCCGATGGGTCGCGTTGAGCGCGCCGTAACCCAGTCCATGATACCCGCCCGTGAAGGCGAGTATGCGGGGCTTGCCGGTGGCCAGCAGCGCCGTTTTCAGGGCGGCCTCCACCGCCTCAAAACCGGAATTGGTAAAAATGGTTTTGCCGGTCAGGCGCGACTCCGGGGGACGGGCCGCGGTCCAGCGTTCGAACGTGATGCGGCTGAGTTCGCGGGCCAGTTCGGCTTTGCGGGCATGGGGGTAAACGTCGCCCATGGCGTGGAGGAGAACCCCCATCTGCCGCCGCGCCGCCGCGACGACGCGCCGGTTGGCGTGGCCCGCCGCCGCCACCCCAAACGCCGCAGTCAAGTCGAGATATTTCCTGCCCGCCGCGTCCCGGACATGCACTCCCCCGGCCCGCTCCCACACGGCCGGCGCGGAAAGGTCCGGGGCGATGGCCAGGATGTTGGGCGATTCGTAGTCCCGCAGCAGCCTCAGGATTTTTTGCGTGCGGTTCATGTCAGACTCCGCGCTCGTCCGGCGGCCAGATGAATTTGTGCATTTGCAGTTGAAAACGCACGGGCAGGGCGTCGGCCATGATTCTTTCCACGAGTTCGCGCCGGGTGATGGCGCTTTGGCCGGCGGGAACTTTTTTCAGCGATTTGTCCTGCTGGTGCGGCTGGAGGGGCGACACCCAGGAAAAAAGGACGGGACAGATTTTGGCAAGCTGGCGCGCGGCCAGTTGTTCCTTGGCCCACCCGTAATCCTGCGCCGTGCCGATGACGAACTTGATTTCGTCGCTGGCCTTGAGCAGAGGCAGATTCTGCCAGCGGTTGCGCCTGAGTTCGCCGCTGCTGGGGCATTTCAAGTCCATGATGCGATGCACGCGCGGGTCCACGGCGGCGATGTCCAGCGCGCCGCTGGTTTCCAAAAGGACGGTGTAGCCGGCGTCGCACAGCGACTTCATCAAGGGGAGCGAATTCTTTTGCAGGAGCGGCTCGCCGCCAGTTAGCTCGACTAGAGGAAGACGCGAACTGAGAACGGAGGATTGCGAAGCGTGAAAGGGCGCGGCCAGTTCGGAGACGCGGGCGGTGATTTCGGCCAGGGACATCTTGCGGCCCTGGGTGAAGGCGTAGGCCGTGTCGCAATAAGAGCAGCGCAAATTGCACGCCGTCAGCCGGATAAAAATGCAGGGCAGCCCCGCAAAAGTGCTTTCCCCCTGCAAGCTCAAATAAACTTCGTTGATGGTCAGCACTATGGAAATAATCTCAATTCCTTCGTGGGATGCGAATGGTTGCAGTTTTCCCCTGAACGCGAATCTCCTCTGGCGTCCAGGACAACTGAATGGTTTCCGGCGCAACGTCCTCATGTTTTGCCATCTCTGTGAGGGACGGACGAATGTAGCGTTCCAGAAAAACAGCCATGGTCTTGCCAGCCTTGGAATCCATGTGCGCCCAGGCATCGGCACCGACATAGTGTTTGCCGCGATTTGTTTTGAAAGCTGCGATGAGTTCGTCCAGACGCGGTGAAGGGGTCGGGTCGAGAACGATGAGCACGGGGGTCAAGCCGGCCGCGCAGGCTTCGCGGGGGAATGAAAGTTCTTCACCGAAGCGGCCCTGGCCGCTCGCCGCGATGGTGACGCGCAGTTTGAATTCGTAGGCGAATTGATTCTCGCCGTCGTAGCAGTCAATCTGCCGGCCTTCGCCGGTTGGTTCACCGCGCTCGTTCAGTCGTTTTACGGGTGAGCTTTTTGAGCTGAGAGCCTTGCCGCCCAGACAACTGGCAAGCACTGGCTCAAATAAATATCCGGTTTCCTGTGCTGAACGGTTGTCCACGTCGAAAATCCATTTCCGCCAGACGAGCCACGAGGAGAGCAAGGCATCATCCACTCCGCCAAACTCCAGCAGGCTGCGCGGGCCGATCTGATTCATGGTTGGCTTTGGCTGGGTGGAAAGGATGCGTTGATACTTGAGCCGCCGTTTATGGAGGGTGGCCAGGTTCTCAAAATAGAGCCGGAAGTCGGCCTCGTGCGCAACACAGCATGCGAGGCTTTCCAAAAGGACTGTCGCGGAAGGACAGGCAGCTTGGGGTGTTTGGAACCATGCCAATGGGATTCGGTAGTAGTCGTCGCCGGGTGGAGCAACGGAGAGGTCCGGCAAATGGGAAATAGATGCAGCCACAGCCAAATCGCGGCAGCATTGAGCAAGCAGACAGAATAATTCGTTCTCGCAAAGCGCCACGCGGTCATGACCGTTTCCGAGAATCCGGGCGGCGCTAAAGGTTTTCTTGATTTCGGCGGAAACAGGCATGGTCCTCAAGGGGTGGGTTGTTCGAGCAAGCTCAATTGATCGGTTCGAGAATCGGTCAATTCACCCAGCAGAAACTCAGTTCGTGTCAGGGCCGGACTCATCCCTTCCGCGCGCGTCAGACTGAAGCGCAGGGTGGGGCGGGCAGGGCCCTGATAGTTGGGTTGGAAGCCATAGGTCCGCACGATGTCTTCGGCAATAGTCCGCGCGAGCATGGGCGGGATGGCATTTCCAATCTGCTGTATTCGACTGGCGGCGCTCCCGGCGAAGCGGAACCAGTCTGGAAACGTTTGCAGGCGGGCGCATTCACGCAGCGTGAGCAAACGGTCTTCCATCGGATGCACAAATTCGCGCGTCGCCGCGCTGGTAATGGTCAGACTTGGCTCGCTGGCAATGAGCCGTTTCAAGCCGGAAGGGGCGCCGCCGCGTTTCTCCACCGGCGTTCCATCCATCACGCGGCGAAAGGCGCGCCGGCGAAACGATTCATGCTGCAAGTCCTCCGGCAAGTCCTTCATCGTCTGACCGGGCCGCAACGCGCGCGCGCGCTCCAATTGGATTCCTGAAAGCGCGGCCGCGCAGTGGTCGGTGATGGTTCTTGCTTCTCCACGCAAATAAGCCTGGAGTTCGTTATGTGGCGGCCCGCCGTAATCAAGGGCACGCTCCGGGTCCTGCGTCGCTGGCGGGAGATCGCTGGTGGCGGTTAGAAAAGTAACTTCGCCTTTCCGAAAGATGCTGCCCGAAAAGGGCGTGACCGGTCCGGGGAAAAGAAAATCGTGTCCCAAGCGATTGCCGACGATCAGCACCCGTTTGCGCCGCTGGGGAACCCCGTAGCCTTGAGCGTAAACCTTTTCGACGTTGACGGAATACCCCGCTCCCAAAAACACCTCAACCGCGTCCCGAATGTGCAAGCCGCCCGCGTTGGTCAGGAGCCCCTCAACATTTTCCATGACAAACCATTTGGGGCGGAGGCCTTTCAGCAAGCGGACATAATGGCGCAGCAGAAAGTTGCGCGGGTCGTCGCAGGACTTCACCCCGGCGCTGCTGAATCCCTGGCATGGCGGCCCTCCGAGCAGAATGTCCAGTTCGCCGCAATCGAGACTGACGCATTCCAGCACGGATGGAACGCCAAGTTCCCGGATGTCTGCCGCCACACAATGAGTTTTGCCAAAGTTGCCGCGGTACGATTCTACCGCATCGTCATCAATGTCAGTCGCAAACCGAATATCGTAATCCGCCTGTTGAAATCCGAGAGAACACCCGCCCGCGCCGGCGAACAGGCTGATCGCGGTGGGCCGGCAACGTCTGGAGTCCTGGGCGCTCAAAGTTTTGGCCAACTCTTTCACCGGTTTAATCGCTTGATCGAAATTGGAAGGCATCCGGGCAGACGGTAGCAAAAAGCACGGGCCAGTGGCAAGCGCGGCGGGGCGGCAGTGGGGCTGATCGGTCGGGGCGGGCGGATCGGGGTCTTTGACCTTTTCAGTGGATCTGATCGGGCCACGGGGCATTCGGGGAGCGCGTGCGTCTCGCGCGCCGTGTTTGGCGTCCCGCCAAACACATTCCGGCCTGTCTTCTCCTTGAAGGCGGCCAATCCGAAGAACCATCCATGGGAAAGAACCAGCGCAGTAGCGGGGCGCGAGACGCGCCCCACCGCAAGCGGGACGTTCGCGCTCCCCGAACCTTGCCGCCTTGGGCGGGAATCCGCTGAGAATGGGGAGGAACCTGGGTCGGGATGCGGTTGGGCCGGGGCGGCGCCAGGGCGGGGCGGACGACACCGGCTCCTTCGCATGGAACAATCCCCTGCCCATGAACCGGCTGAAATCCTCCTCTCCTCCGGCCCTTCCGCCCTGCCTTCCTTTGTCGCCAATTCGTCTGGTTTGAGTTGGCTGCTCTTATGATTTTGGCTTCCATGATTTTGCCCTCCAACGGTCCTTTCAACAGGAGGACCCAGGGGCAACGGAGAAAGAAACTCCGTTCTCTCCGCGCCCTCCTGTTCAAATCCCCTTCCTCTTTGAGCATTCTTATTTTCCGCATCTGCGTGAATCTGCGTCCATCTGCGGGCAATTCCGGATTCGGTTGCGGCTGGCCGCGCTGTGTTCATCCGCGGTTCCCTTCCCTTCCTGGGCCAGCGGTGCCCCGGCCCCCGCCCCCCCCCCAATTATTTCTAAGTTATTTCTCTGGACATACTATAGAGTCTATGCTATTCTCCCATCCAAGGTGAGTCCTAAAAACCCTCGCCACGGAAAAATAAAAATGAAAAAGGAGAACAAAAATATGGCCCGCATCGGAAAAATTGCCCGGCTGCCCGGCGACATCCGCTCTCAACTCAACTCCCGCCTCCAGAACGGCGCCGTCGGCAGGCAAATCATCCCCTGGTTGAACTCATTGCCCGAAGTCAAACGGGTCCTCGCCCAACAATTCGCAGGACGCCCCATCAGCGAGCAAAACCTCTCCAAATGGCGGCAGGGCGGTTACGAGGAGTGGCTGGCCCGGCGGGACGTGCTCCCCCAGGTGGAAGAACTGGCCGCCAACCTGCAGGACATCGCCGCGGTCACCCGGGGCCAGTCACTTACCGACCATCTCGCCGCCGCCATCGGCTTCCGTTACGCCGCCATCCTCGCCGCTCAAGGCCCGGAGCTGGACGAAAAATCCCTCGTCCAACTCCGCGCTTTGCGCCCCGTCTGCCAGGCCGTGGTCCAATTGCGCCGAAGCGACCAGCTCGCCGCTGAATTGGGGTCCGCTCCAGCGCCCCGCCACTTCAGCCCTCCACCCTCCAATCCACTGCGTCCCATCAAACCAAATCAAACCTAATCAAAGTACTTTTTCACAACCGCGCCTCTGCTTGCCGGCAATGCCTCATTCATCGGTGGCAGGGTCTTTTGCCAGTGGCGGCTTGACTTGGCGGGCGCGGTTGGGATAGGGTCGCCGTCATGAATCGCTGGTATATTCGCGTTTTTCTGGTTGGTCTGGCGGTCTTGCTGTTTCCGTTCAGGTCGCCGGCGCCGCTGATCTATCGTCCGGGTGAAGGCTGGAGTTATGAAAGCCCCTCGGGCAAGGCGGCCGACTGGCGCAAACTGCGGGCCAAGGACCAGTTGGAAGTGGCTCAGGCCGCGTTCGATAAAAAGGATTACAAGCTGGCCATGAAGGCGGCCTTGCGCGTCGCCACGGTGTGGCCGTTGTCCGATTACGCCCCGCAGGGCCAGTACCTGGTGGGGCGCTGCTACGAGCAGCACCGCCAGGATCAGAAGGCTTTCAAGGCCTACGATCAGTTGCTGGGCAAATATCCGAAAATGAAGGACGCCCAGGAAATCCAGGGCCGCCAGTTCGAGATCGCCAACCGCTTCCTGGCCGGGGAATGGATCAAGCTTTTTGGCTACATCCCGTTCTTCCCCTCCATGGACAAGGCGGCGGAAATGTACGGGGATATTGTCCGCTTCGGCCCCTACGGGCCTTACGGACCGCCCTCGCAAATGAACATTGGGGCGGCCCGGGAAAAACAAAAGGATTACCAACTGGCGGTCCAGGCCTATGAAATGGCGGCGGATCGTTACAGCGCCCAGCGCGAAGTGGCCGCCACCGCGCTTTACAAGGCGGCGCTGGCCTGGAACAAGCAGGCCCGCAAAGCCGATTACGACCAGAGCGCCGCCGGCCAGGCGATTTCGTCCTTCAACGATTTTATGGCCCTTTATGACAAAGACCCGCGCATCCCGGAGGCGCAGAAGATCATCACCTCGCTGAAATTGGAGCAGGCGCGGGGCAATTTTTCCATCGCGGAGTTTTACGAGAAAAGCAAGCACTGGGACGCCGCGCAGATTTATTACAATGAGGTCCGGCGCACCGCCCCCGACACCCCGCTGGCCGAGCAGGCCCGGAAGCGGATTGAGGCGTTCCAGGCGCGGCAGAAGGGGAGTTAAAATGCGCCGACTGCTCGCCGCCGTATTGGCCGCCGCCCTGGCCGGCTGCGCCGGGTACCACCTGGGCCCCAGCAGCGGGCTGCCGGCCGGCAGTCTGTCGGTCCAGGTCCTCCCCTTTGTCAATCATACCCGCGAGCCGCGCATCTCCGAATACCTCAGCGCGTCCATGCGCCGGCAGTTCCAGCAGGACGGCACCTTTCACCTGCAGACGGCCGGCACGCCGGATATGGTGGTGAGCGGGGAAATAATCCGCTTTGAACGCAGTGAGCTTTCCTACGCCACGAACGATGTTTTGACACCCCAGGAATATACGCTGGTCCTGACGGCCAACGTGGTGGCGCGGGACCCCGTTAGCGGCAAAACCAACCTCAACCGCGCCGTGCAGGGCCGCACTTACATTCGCGCCGGCAATGATCTGGCCAGCACCGAGCGCGAAGCCATGCCGAATCTGGCCGAGGACCTGGCGCGCAACGCCGTTTCTATTTTGGCGGACGGGCCTTGGTAAGAAGATGAGTCATTCCAACGCAACCCCGGCTTTTGACCTGGAGGGTTATTTGCAGAAAAGAACCGCGGCGGTCAACCGCGCCTTGGACGATTTTCTGCCCCCCGCCGGATTCAAGCCCGCCACCATTCACCGGGCGATGCGATATTCCCTGTTTGCCGGCGGCAAACGGCTGCGTCCGGCGCTTTGTCTGGCGGCGGCGGAAGCCTGCGGGGGTTCGTGGCGCGAGGCGCTGCCCCTGGCCTGCGCGGTGGAGTGCATCCACACCTACTCCCTCATCCATGACGATTTGCCCCCGATGGACAACGATGATTACCGGCGGGGCAAGCTGACCAATCACAAGGTTTTTGGCGAGGGCATCGCCATCCTGGCCGGGGACGCGCTTTTGACGGAGGCCTTCGCCGTGGCCGGGACCTGCGCCGCGACCCCGCGCTACTCCCACCGGGTGATGTTAAACGAGCTATGGGAGGCGGCCGGCTCGCGCCAGCTCATCGCCGGCCAGGTGGCCGATCTGGAGAGCGAAGGGAAGAAGACCTCCGCCGCCCAGTTGCGCTACATTCACGAGAGAAAAACGGCCGCCCTGCTGCGCTGCTCGGTGCGCCTGGGCGGGATGAGCGCCAACTGCCCGCCCCCCCAACTGGAGGCCCTGGGCGATTTTGGCCGCAACGTCGGCCTGGCCTTTCAAATCATTGACGATATACTTGACGTGACTCAGACCAGCGCACAACTGGGCAAGACGGCGGGCAAGGACACCCGGGCGCAGAAGGCGACTTACCCGGCCATCATCGGCCTGGAAAAATCCCGAAAAATGGCGGAGCAACTGACCGGCCGCGCCTTCGCCGCCCTGCGGATTTTCCAGGGCCGGGCCGCCGCCCTGGAGGCCCTGGCCGGACACCTGTTGCGCCGGGACAGATAAAGAGGGGCGAGGGGGGATGATTCTTAATCCTAATCCCAATCTTAATCTCCTTTCCGCAACCGAATCAAGATTGGGATTAAGAGCCGGAGTGCCGTTGCGGCGGGACAGAAGGAGACTGGGAGATGGGGCGTCAGCGGGCGAAAATTTGGCGGATGACCTCTTCGATGGGGACTTCCTGGATGTCTATATCGTTGACAGGAAGCTCGTCCAAAAGCTGCTTGCAGGCGGCGATGACCTGGTCGCGCTTGACCTTGAGCTGGATGCGGTTGGAGGTCTGCTGCAACACCTCGCCGTAGCGCTGCAAGTCCACCTGGGGAAAATGCGCGCCGGTCAGCCAGGAAATGGAGACAATTTTGAAATCGGCAAAGCGGTCCAGCACTTCCGCCAGCCGGCCGTCGAAGAATATCCGCCCCCGGTCAATGATGATGACGCGGCGGCAAAGTTCCTGGATGTCGGTCATGTAATGGCTGGTGAGCAGGATGGTGGTCTTCCGGCTGGCGTTGTAGTGACGGAGAAATTCGCGCACGATTTTTTGCGAAACCACGTCCAGGCCGATGGTGGGTTCGTCGAGAAACAGCACCCTGGGCTGGTGGAGCAGGGCGGCAATGAGTTCCATTTTCATTCGTTCGCCGAGGGAAAGTTCGCGCACCATCACGTCCAGTTTGTCCTTCACCGCCAGCATCTCCGTCAATTCCGCCACCGTGCGGGAGAACACCTCCGGGGCAATGCGGTAGATCTTGCTGTTCAGTTCCAGGGATTCCCGGGCGGGGAGGTCCCACCAGAGCTGGTTTTTCTGGCCGAGCAGGAGCGCGAATTGCCGGCGGTAGCCGTCCTGCCGCTCCCACGGCACGTAGCCCAGGACGCGGGCCGAGCCGTGCGAGGGGTAGAGAAGGCCGGACAACATTTTGAGGGTGGTGGTTTTCCCCGCCCCGTTGGGGCCGAGGAAACCGACCAATTCGCCCTCGGCAATGGAAAAGCTGACTTCGTTGACCGCGACAGTTTGTTCATACTTGCGATGAAAGAGTCCGCGCACAGCCCCGCCAAAGCCCGGCTCCTTTTTGTAGGTGCGGAAGGTTTTGGTCAGGCCGGAAACTTCGATGATGGGGCCATTGCCGATGGCGGATTGCGGATTGCCAATTGCCGGTTTCATTGTCGCCATCCCCAAATTCTCAGAAAATCCGCAATCCGCAATCCGCAATTACCTCAAGAGTTGTTTTTCGAGGTAGTGGACGGCTTGGCGGACCTGCGCGTCCACTTCCATGCGGTCCTTGACCAGACGGCAAGCGTGGAGGACGGTTCCGTGGTCCCGGCCGCCGAAGGCCTCGCCAATGGTATTGAGGGAGCTTTCGGTCATTTGCCGGGCCAGGAACATGGCGACCTGGCGGGGGAAGGCGATGTTCTCGGGACGGCGCTTGCTGGTCATGTCGGCCAGGCGGATGTCGAAATGTTCGGCGACTCTTTTCTGGATGCAATCAATGTTGACAGTGTAACGGCCCTCTTCATGGAGAACTTCGCGGAGCAAACCCTCGACGACTTGCAAGGTGAGTTTCTTGCCGGTGAGGGAGGCGAAGGAGGCGACGCGGATGAGGGCGCCTTCGAGACGGCGGATATTGGTGCGGATGCGGCTGGCCAGAAAATTGATGATGTCCTCCGGCAACTCCACCCCCATGGCCTTGCCTTTTTTCCGCAATATGGCCAGGCGGGTTTCGACGTCGGGCGGCTGCAACTCGGTGACCAGGCCCCATTCAAAGCGGGAGACCAGGCGGTGCTCCAGGTTCTGGATTTCCGCGGCGGGGCGGTCGCAGGTCAGGACGATTTGTTTATGCGCCTCGTGCAAGGCGTTGAATGTGTGGAAGAACTCCTCCTGAATGCGTTCCTTGCCGGCCAAGAATTGGATGTCGTCAATCAACAACACGTCCGTCTGCCGGTATTTGCGGCGGAAGCGGACCAACTGGTTGTTCTGAATGGCGTCAATGTATTCGTTGGTGAATTTTTCCGAGGAGAGATAGGTGACGCGGGAGACTTTTTTGTGCGTGGCCACATGCTGGCCGATGGCGTGCAGCAGGTGCGTCTTGCCCAGTCCCACTCCGCCGTAGAAGAAAAGTGGGTTGTAGGATTTGCCGGGGGCCTGGGCCACGGCCATGGCCGCGGCGTGGGCGTGATTGTTGTTTTCGCCGACGACAAAGGTTTCGAAGGTGTTCTTGGGGTTGAAAGCCGGTTCCCGTCCCGCTGCGCCGGCCCGTTCCCCGGGTTCCACCATGGCCCTGGGCCTGGCTTTGACGCTGCCGTCCGGGCTGGCCGCCAAGGGCGGCGCCTCGCCGACGCGGAACCTGATTTTCAAAATCTGCCCCGAAGCCTGGGCCAGAACATCGCGAATCAGCCCCAGGTAGTTGTCCTTGAGCCAGACTTCGCAGAAATCGTTGGCGACTTCCAGCACGACGGTGTCTTCCTCCAGCCCCACCGCCTTGACCGGCAGGAACCAGAGATTGTAGATGTCCGGGTTCAGCATCGTGCGCAACGACTGCTGGGCCGACTCCCAAATCTTTTCGACGGATGCTTGCATTTGGTTTCAGTGCTGAAACCTCAAAAAGCGCCAATTATTCACCAGCATTTTCTCCCTCCCCGGTTCTCCCTCGTGGGCGCGCATGAAAAGATTTTCCTCGGATGGACAGGGCACGGAAGGTGGCGGTTGCCCGTCGCCTTGCCGCAACGGCGTCTATGATCCGGTTATAAGTGACTGATAATCAATATATTGCATTATATTGATCGCGGCGCTCGCGTAAACTGGAGACACGTTTTGTGTCATGGTGCTTTTTCTTGGTTCAGCTATGAGTGTTGTATTACACAATGGCGTTGTTTGGCTATCACAACATATTAAACGTTATTCGCGACTTATTCACATCAAAAAAACCCTTTAAAAACAGGCTCTTTATCAGTGTCCTCCCCGGAAAGATTGCCCCGGCATCAGGCGATGCCCGGCGACAAGCTCCGCACGGGATTACACATCGTAGTAGAGATGGAATTCGTAGGGATGGGGACGCAGGCGCAGGGCGTCCACCTCTTTGCGCTTGGCCGCCACCCACATTTCCAGGAAGTCGGCGGTGAAGACGTCGCCTTT
>JBEKVM010000138.1:0-14568 GCA_049513975.1 Verrucomicrobiota bacterium
CAAACCAGTTCATCGCATGCTGACGAGGCGTTCTGGCTCCAGTCTCATTGGAAACGCTTGAATCTTTTTTCTCGACAGATTTAAGTCCCTTGGTAAAATGAGACTCCCCCACATTGAGTATTTGGCAATGTGGGGGAGTCTCATTTCCCAATTGATTAGAGCAGTTTAAAGAATATTGTAACTACAGCAGGCAAACCAGTTCATCGCATCCCTGTCAGGTGCCCTGGCTGCAGTTTTATTGAAAATGCTCTAAGCGGTGCCGTAGTTGGGGGCGGAGGCGTTGGAGAGGAGACGGGAGCAGGTGCGGAGGACCAGAAGAATTTTTTGGGTTTTGTTCAGACGGGTGGGAACGGGACCGAAGACCTGGAAGCGGCGGTTTTCGAGTTTTTTGAGGAGGCGCCAATAGACGGAGCCCATGAGTTCGGCGGCGATCATGGAGCGGCGGTCGGCGGCGGGCAGGGTTTGGCGGGCGAGGGCGTAGTATTTTTTGGCTTCCCCGGCCACGGCGGAGGCCACGCGGGCAAAGCGGTCGGAGTATTGGAGGCGAAGGATTTCTTCCGGGTCAACGCGGTGGCGCTGGAGTTCGGATTGGGGAAGGTAGATGCGGCCGCGTTCGGCGTCGGTGCGCACGTCGCGGAGGATGTTGGTCAACTGCAAGGCTTTGCCGAGGTGGATGGCGTAGTCGCGGCAGGCGGGGTCCTGGTAGCCGAAGATTTCGACGCTGAGGAGGCCGACGACGGAGGCGACGCGATAGCAGTATTGTTCGAGGTCCTGAAAGGTTTGGTAACGGTTGATGTCGAGGTCCATTTCGACGCCTTGGATGAGTTGGTCGAAGCAGGAGAAGGGGAGGCGGTAGCGGGCGATGACGGGCTGGAGTTCGAGGGCGACGGGGAACGAGGGAAGGGCGCCGTCGCAGGCGCGGCGGATTTCCTGACGCCAGAGGGCGAGGCGGGCGCGGCGGGCGGGAAGCGGTTCGGATGGGTGGTCGGCCACGTCGTCCACTTCGCGGCAGAAGGCGTAGAGGACGGACATGGCGTCGCGCTTGGGCTTGGGGAGGAGGACAAAGGCGAGCGCGAGGTTGGAGGCGCTTTTGCGGGTGATGGCTGTGCTGTGAGGCGTCATGAGGCCGCGGGGTCGTTGGCGGCGGGCGGGGGATTGTCCTCCGTGGCGTCGAGGTTGATGTTGAGGCGCTGCATGCGGTAGCGGAGGGCGTGGCGGCTGATTTTTAATTGTTCGGAGGTTTTGGAGATGTTGTAGCGGTTTTGTTCGAGGGTGCCGTTGATTAACTGGCGCTCGAAGTCGGCCATGAGTTCGTCGAGGGAGTGGGCGCCGGTGACGGGGCTGACTTCGGTTTTGCGCAAGCGGCCTTCGAGGTGGAAATCGGGGAGGCTGGAGGGCTGGATTTCCTGGGTGGATTCGAGGATGACGGCGCGTTCGACGACGTTGCGCAGTTCGCGGACATTGCCGGGCCAGTGGTGGCCCAGGAGTTTCTGGCGGGAGGCGGGGGCGATGGAGCGGATGTGCTTGTTCATGAAACCGTTGTAGTGGCGCAAAAAATTTTCGGCCAGCAGGACGATGTCGCTGCCGCGTTCGCGCAAGGGGGGCGGACGGAACTGGACGACGTTGAGGCGGTGGAAGAGGTCTTCGCGGAAATTGTTCTGGCGGATGGCTTCGATGATGTCGCGGTTGGTGGCGGCGATGAGGCGGACGTCCACCTTGAGTTCGTCGTTGCCGCCGACGCGGGTGAAGGAGCCGTCTTCGAGGAAGCGGAGGAGTTTGGCCTGAAGGGAGCGGCTCATGTCGCCGATTTCATCGAGGAAGATGGTGCCGCCGTCGGCTTCCTCGACGCGGCCGAGTTTTTGGCGGATGGCGCCGGTGAAGGCGCCTTTTTCATGGCCGAAGAGTTCGCTTTCCAGGAGGTTTTCGGGAATGGCGGCGCAGTTGATGCGGATGTAATTTTTTTGGGAGCGGCGGCTGAGGCTGTGGAGGGCGCCGGCGACGAGTTCCTTGCCGGTGCCGCTTTCGCCGAGGATCAAGACGGTGGCGTTGGTGGGGGCGACGCTTTGGATGAGTTTGCGGAGTTCGAGCATGTTGGGGGATTCGCCGACGATCTGTTCGAGCTGGTAGGCTTCGGTGGCGTGGGCGCGCAAGGCGGCATTTTCGCGGAGCAAACGGTGGCGTTCGGCGCAGCGGGAGACGGCGTGGAGAAGTTCTTCGGGGGCGAACGGTTTGGCGAGGTAGTCAATGGCGCCGGCTTTGATGGCTTCGACCGCCAGCTTGGGGGTGGCGTAGGCGGTGATCATGAGGAAGGGGACGTTGGGCCAGCGTTTGCAGGCCTGGGCCAGGAACTCGTAGCCGCTCATCTTGCCCAGGCGGGCGTCGGTGATGACCATGAGGAATTCCAGTTTTTCCAGGGCGGCGAGGGCCTCTTCGGCGGATTCGACCATCTGGACGTCATAGCCCTCGGTGTGGAGGATGGACTTCAAGGAAAGGCGCATGTTCCTTTCGTCGTCCACGACCAGGAGGGGAGGAAGGGGCGGGCTCATGGGTTTAACCTCATCAAAATACGCGGTGGGAATTCCAAGGTGAAGCGGGTGCCTTTTCCAAGCTCGGATTGCACATGGACGGCGCCGCCGTACATTTCGGTGTTATGTTTGACAATGGCGAGGCCCAGGCCGGTGCCTTTGGCGCGGGTGGTGAAATAGGCCTCGAAAATCTTGTCTATTTTGTCGGGGGCGATGCCGGGGCCGTTGTCGGCGATGGTAATGATGATGGAATCCTGCCCGCCATAGCGGGTGGTGATTTCGATTTCGCCATGGCCGTCGAGGGCCTCGCGGGCGTTTTGCAGCAGATTGACCAGGATGCTGGAGAGGTGCTGTTTTTGCATGAGGATGGCGGGCAGTTCGGAGGAGTAATAGCGCTTGAGGCGGACATCGTATTTGGCGGCGGGGGGGAAGACTTGAAGGATGGCGTCGTCAATTTCGGCGGCGACCTCCAGGCGCTCCACGCGGCCTTCGGCCAATTGGGCGTAGCCCATGAGGACGGTGAGGATCTGGTCGGCGCGGCTGACTTCCTCGCGGATGATTTTGATTTGTTCCTCGACGGCGAATTCGCCGTCGTTGACGGCGCGTTGCAGGCAGAAGGCGGCGTTGGTAATGATGCCGAGCGGGTTTTTGATTTTATGGGCGATTTCGGCGGCGAGGCGGCCGGCGGTGCGGAGACGTTCCTGGCGGACGGCGAATTCGGTGGCTTCGGCCTCGGCGCGCTTTTGTTTTTCAAAGAGGACCTGGATGCCGTAGCAACAGGCGGCCCAAATGACGAGGACGAGGATGCGCTCGTAAGGGTTTTCCGAGCGCAATTCAGGGGTGGGGAGGCCCGCCGGGAGTATATGGTGGAGGATTTTGCCGTGGGCTTTGATGGCCACCATTTTGGACGAGTCGCCCATCAACAGGTTCTGGTGCAGGACCTTGCCGAAGAAGAATTTGGCGACCTGGGTCATGGACCATTGCTCTCCGGAAATCATGGTCTGGTCCAGGAAACCACCGGTGATGTAGCCGAGGATGACCAGCAAATTGAGCAGGATTTGAGGCAGTGCCAGCGGGATGGCCAAGGCATTGTGGAGGATCAAGACAGCAAACACGGGGTAAAGAGGGCTGTCGAAGCCGTCCATGATGAAGGTCAGCCCGGTCATTAAGTACACGTCGAGAATGCCGACGGACACATTGATCCACTGGGTGTTTTTCAAGCTCAATTGGTGGACCCAGATGTAGATGGCGCCGGCCGCGATATTCACGACGAGATAGAACCAAAAGTATTGCTGGAACAGGGCATGGCCCAGACCGCGGGGCTGATTGGGCACGTCGCTCCAATGGCTGAGGAAAAAGAAGTAACCCAGGACGGCGATGAGGAGCACGCGCAGCGGCAAAATGACATCTTTCTCCACAGTCTGAATGCGGGCCGCCCTCTGGCTCGGCTCCAAGGTGGGAGCGACGAGGAGGCGCGCGAGCTTGTGGTAAGTTTGTTCGCCAGGGAAGACCATAGCGGTGCAGGGTTTATCGCAAGAGGCGGGCGGCGCGGCGGGCAATTTCTGCGCATGGCCACAGGCGGCCCAAGCCGTCATAGCCGCAGGAGAGCAGCCCTTTTTCGGGGCCGATGAATTGGGCGCCGCGCTTTTTGAGGGTGGCGACGTTTTGTTGGGTGGCGGGATGGAGCCACATTTTGCCGTTCATGGCCGGGGCAATGAGCACTTTGGCGCGGGGGTTGAGGGCCAGGGCGATGCAGGTCAAGGCGTCGTCGGCCAGGCCGAGGGCCAGTTTGGCGATGGTGTTGGCGGTGGCGGGGGCGATGAGGAGCAGATCGGCCTGGTCGGCCAGTTGGATGTGGGTAGGCTTCCATCCCTCCGCCTCGTCGTAAAGATCGGTCACCACCGCATGGCGGGAGAGGGTCTTGAAGGGCAGGGCCGTGATAAAGCGCTGGGCGTCGGCCGTCATGACGACCGAAACGTCGCAGCCGTCTTTGACCAGCAAACTGGTCAAATCGGCGGCCTTGCAGGCGGCGATGGAACCGGTGACGCCGTGGATGATGTGCTTCATAGGGATGGGCGATTTTGGTTACGGCACGGCGGGGCGCGGGACGGAGGGTTGGGCGGAAATTTCGAGGGTGGCCGGGGCCAGGCCGTCGGAACGGGCGGTGAGTTGGATTGTGCCGGGGTCTTTGGCGGATTGCACAATGACCTGGGCCAGGCCGTTGAAAACGTGGCGCTGCCAGCCGGGCGCGTTGGTCGCATCCGCCGCGGCCAGACAAACATCGGCTTCGTGGGAAATGGGATCGCCGTTGCCGACGCCGATGATGGCGCCGGGGCCGGAGAGTTCAAAATGAACGAGGCTGGCGGCGGCCGGGACGGGGCGGCCCTGATTGTCAAGTATATTTACAGAGACGAGGGCCAGGTCTTCGCCGTCGGCCCGGATGGCGGCGCGGGCGGCGGAAAGTTTGACTGCGGCGGGCGCGCCGGTGGTTTCGACCTGGTCGTGGGCGATCTGCTGTCCGCCCTTGTAGCCGCGGGCCAGGAGGGTTCCGGGCGCGTATTTCACGGTCCATTGCAGATGGGAATTTTTGGGCATGGGCTTGCGGCCGAGGCTTTGTCCGTTGAGGAGGAGTTCGACTTCTTCGCAATTGCTGAAGCAGCGCACGTCCATGTCCTGGCCTTCCCTGCCGGGCCAGGTCCAATGGGGCATGAGATGGAGGACGACCTTGTCGGTCCACCAGGATTGGTAGTAGTAAAAGACATCCTTGGGGAAACCGCAGGTGTCGAGGATGCCAAATTCGGAGTTGATGTTGGGCCAGCGGAAGGGGGAGGGTTCGCCGCGATAATCAAAGCCGGTCCAGACGAAGGCGCCGCTGGCCCAGGGACGGGCGCTGTAGTATTGCCACCATTCCTCGGCGGTCGCGCCGTAGCCGGGCTTGTTGGTATCGTAGGCGGTGCGGTAATGGTCCATTTTTTCGTAAATGCCGCGGGTGTAGAAGGCGCTGGCCTCTTCGGTGCCGATGGCGGGCTTGGCTGGATTGTTGGAGTGGAAGCCGTCCATGTTGCCATTGTGTAAATAATTGAAGCCCTGCACATCAATGCCCAGGGAGATGCCGGCGGGAGTGCCGGCGGACCAGGAGTTCATGGCGGCGGTGCAGGGGCGCGTCGGGTCCAACTGGTGGACCAGGCGATCCATGGTGGCCGCGATGCGGCCGGCGGTGGCGGAGCGCTGCACGTTTTCTTCGTTGGCCAGGGACCAGATGAAGACGCCGGGATGATTGCGGTCGCGGCGGACCAGGCGTTCCAGCCGGCCGAGGTTGCGGGAGTCGCTGCCGAGGAGACGGTTTTCATCCATGACCAGCATGCCCAGGCGGTCGCAGGCTTCGAGCAATTCGGGGGTGGGCGGGTTGTGGGAGGTGCGGATGGCGTTGTCGCCCATGTCCTTCAAGCGGGCGATGCGGAAATACTGGAGGGCGTCCGGCAGGGCGGCGCCGACGCCGGCGTGGTCCTGGTGATTGCAGGCGCCTTTGATGACGCACGGGGCGCCGTTGAGGAGGAACCCTTTGCCGGGGTCAAAAGCGATAGTGCGGATGCCAAATTCGGTTTCGGTGCGGTCCACGACCGCGCCGGCGGAAGTGACGGTGGTCACCAATTTGCAGAGGCGCGGCTTTTCCGGGGACCAGAGGACGGGGGCCGGGACCTGGGTGGTTTGCAACACGGTTTTGAGGGACAGAGGCTCGAAAGTGGCGGTTTGGTCGGACTGGGCGACCTCCTTGCCGTCGGGGTCGAGGATGCGGCATTGCAAGGTGGCGTCCACGGCATTGGTTTGGGTATTGCGAATCTGGGTTTCGATCTGGATGGCGGCGGGGCCGTGCGGGACATTGTTGGAGAATTGGGAGTAAATGAAGGTGCCATCCGGGGCGATGGCCAAAGGGCCGGTTTCGACGAGCCAGACATGGCGGTAAATGCCGGCGCCTTCGTAGAACCAGCCTTCGAATTCGGAAGCGTCCACGCGAACGGCCAGGATGTTGGTGCCGCCGCAGTTGGCCACGTCGGTGATGTCGTAGCGGTAAGTGTCATAGCCGCTTTCGTGATGGCCGATGAGGTAGCCGTTGAGGAAAACACGGGTGTCACGGAAAGCGCCGTCGAATTCCAACCAGATGCGCTTGTCCCGGGCTTCCTCCGGCAGGGGAAAGGAGCGGCGATACCAGCCGACGCTGTTGGAGGGGTAGCGTGGGCCGACGGGTTTGAAACCGTGGTTCAAGTCGGCATTCTCATCGAAGGGCAATTCGACGGCCCAATCGTGGGGAAGGTTGAGAGAGCGCCAGGCGCTGTCGTTGAACCTGGCCGCGGCCGGGCCGGCGCTCTGGCCGGCTTTGGCAAGGCGCTCGGCGGCGCCCCAGTCGTCGCCGAGGTGAAACTTCCAGCCGAAGTCCATGAGGAGCCGCCGGCGCGGGGATTCATTGGTGGATTGGGCGGAGACGGGAAATGCAAAATGCAAAACGCAAAATGCAAAAAATGAAGTGATGATGGCCGAACTCTGTTTCATAGCGGTGCCACTTCGTGGGTGCAGGCCAGGTCCTGGTCGGGATTGATGCGCCAGCGGCGGGCGACGGCTTCCAGGTCAGCCGTCAACCCCCAGCGATCGGGTTCGGGGGAGCCGGTGTGACTGCGGTTGGCGCCTTTCAAGGTCATGCAACCTTGGTTTTCGCCCACGCGGGCGATGAGGTCAAGGTCTTCCTGCGAAAACTCGATGCGGGGAAGGGCGGCCAAATCATCGGCCTTGCTTTCGATGGAGCGGCTGGCGGGGCCGGCTTCCTGGATCAGGGTTGGCACCACGCTTTTGACGCCGGGTTGGGCCAGGTTCCAAAGACAGGCCAGTTGCAGCAGGGTGAGATGGTATTTTTCGGCGATGGGGCGCATTTGGTCCATTTTTTCGCGGCCCGCCTCCACCCAGCCGGCGGGGCGAAAGGCGCGGTGGTCCTGGGGAAGGAATTGGTGGCCCGCCCGAACATCGTCATGGAACAAACCGCCGTAATCCACGACGCGGGTGATCAGATTGACCTGATGCTGGACCGCCGCCGGCAAAACCAGCCGCCCCGGCCACGGTTCGAGCGGATTGAGAATAATCATGGCCCAATCGAGCAGCGGCCCAAACCGCTCCAGACAGAGAATCAGGTCCAGAGTGAAGCCGTTGGCCGGGCCGGGGGCGAGGCCGATGCGGCAGGCCAGTTTTTCCTCCTTGATTTTGTCCATGGCGGACCAGACGCGGTCGCTGCCGTAGCCGGTGGCGTCCGGGTTGTGCAGGAGCAGGAGATCGAATTGCCGGGCGCGGCAGCGTTCGAGGGATTTTTCCGCGGCCATGCGCAAATAGCCGTGGTACTCGGCCGGCTGACGCAGCGCGGGATCGGTAAAGCGGGGCCAGCCCCTGGCACCCTGGCGCCGGCCCTTGTAGAAATCGTGCCCCACCGCGCCGACGAGGCAATAACTGGCGCGGGGCAGGCCGGCGAGCGCCCGGCCGAGGAGGTCATCGGCCGCGCCGGCGCCATAGACATCGGCGGTGATGAAAGTGCGGATGCCGCGCTCGTAGGCGTGGCGGACGAGGAGGATCCAGCGTTCCTCGGGGAGCGCCTCGCCAAAATTCATGAAGCGTCCGCCGTTCCAGGTTCCAAAAGCAGTTCGTCCGACATCCATAAAACGTTTCAACAAATTTGAGCAACCGCGGGCGGCTTGCAAACCATTTCAGGGAGCCCCCTGGAGGTGCGGAAGTCAAATTAACTCACATTAACTCGAAATAACTCAAAAAGCGGGCCGTTTGCGGCGGCTGATTTTTGCGGCGGATCCGACCCAAACGGGGCCTCCCTCGCCGCAGGCATCCGGCGGATCGGCCGGATGGGACCGATCTGACGCCTCTCCTTATGACGGTCTGTCATGGGTGGAGAGTACGACTTAACAACGAAGTTGTCAATGGGCAAGTTACGCGGAAAGGACGCGGCTGGTTTTAAGGCGGCGCGGGTTTTCCGGTCCGGCGGGATGCGTGGACTGATAGCGGCGGGCCTTGGCCTGGAGGAAGGCCACCCTTTCAACACTCCCGCCCCGGCCACAAAAGCCCCGACCACAAAAGCCCCGGCAACAAAAGCCCCGCCAACAAAAGCCCCGCCAACCAAATTCCCGGCGCAATTTGCCAGGCCGCCCGCCTCCACATTTTTCTCGACAAGCGAACGAACTGAATTTATTCTATGGGCATTGCGGCTTTCAATGCCCATAGAATAAATTTTAAGTCAACAATTGCACAGGCAATTCCGTTGGACCGGGAATGGAGAGATGGATTCGGTGCAGGAGGATTTCTCAGGGTGTTTTCTGAAGCGCATGACTTGGGGCGGACCTTTTTTGCGAATTTACAATTTGCCCCGCCCCTTGGCGGCGGCGTAAATGTTTGGCATGACACAGGTCCAAGCCAGGACGCGCCACGAGGAGCTCGCCGCCAAGATTCGCGAGCTGGATCATCTTTATTACGATCTGGGGACTTCAACTGCGACGGATTGGGAGTACGATGCGCTTTTCGATGAGTTGGTCAATCTGGAAAAACAATTCCCGGAACTTGAGACGCCGGATTCGCCAAGCCAGCGCGTGGGCGGCGCTCCGGTGGAAAGATTTGCACGCGTGCAGCACCTGGAGCCGATGTTGTCGTTGGAAAAGATCAAGGCGGCCACACATCCGACCACCGAGGAGGAACCGAACCCCGACCTCCGCAAAAGAATGCAGGACGAGAACACGTTGGAGGAGCTGAGGCGCTTTGACACAACGATTCGAAAGCAGGCCGGCAAAGAGGTGATTGAGTACGTTCTTGAGCCGAAAGTGGATGGGGTTTCGATTGGGGTCATCTACAGGCATGGCCGGCTCGCCATGGGAGTCACCCGAGGCGACGGGAAAGTGGGCGACGACATCACAACCAATATCAGAACGATCCGGGCGATTCCGCTGGAACTGAAGGTTAAAGATCCACCGGAATTGCTGGAGGTCCGCGGAGAGGCATTTATTGCGATCAAGGATTTCGAAAGACTCAATGCGGAACTTGAAGCGGCCGGAGAAGCGCCCTTTCCAAATGCCCGCAATGCCACCGCGGGCACGCTCAAACAGCTTGACTCACGAATCGTCGCCAAACGGCCGCTCCGCGCGGTTTTTTACGCCTTGGGAGTTTGCGAGGGAAAGACTTTTGCAACGCATGCCGAGACCCTGCGATTTCTCAAGGACGCCGGGCTGCCCACGCAGCCAGCTTGGTGGGTTTGCAACGGAATCGAAGAGGTTTTGGACCGGTATCGCAATGACGTTGTTTGTCATTACGACGAACAAAAGGATTTGAGGACCAAGGTGCCATACGAAATTGACGGCATCGTATTGAAAGTCAACGATCTCGCGGACCGGCAGAAGATTCCTTCGAAAACAAGGTCCCCCGGTTACGCCATCGTCCACAAACCGATACCGTGGATAACGCCAGCCGAAACCGTTCTGAGAGACATTAAAGTGCAAGTCGGGCGGACCGGGGTATTGACGCCCGTGGCCATATTGGATCCTGTATCCGTGCAAGGCTCCACTGTTTCTCGCGCCACTCTGCACAATGAGGATGAGATAAAAAAGAAGGACATTCGCATCGGGGATACTGTCATCATTAGGAAGGCAGGCATGGTTATTCCAGAAGTGGTCGAGGTTGTGAAATCCAAGAGGTCCGCGGATGCAAAGGAATTCGATCTCTCTGGAAGCGTCGGGGGGAAGTGTCCGGTGTGCGGGGGCCTGATAGCCCGTGATCCGCACTTCGTGGCCTGGCGGTGCCAAAACATAGCCGGGTGCCCGGCGCAAAGCGTCCGGCGGGTTGAGTTCATGGCCCAACGGAATGCTCTCGACATCGAGGGCATCGGCAGCGTGGTTGCGGAAAAACTTATTGAGAGCGGCCTCATCAAAGAGTGGCTTGATTTGTTTGAAGTAACGGTGGGACAACTTGGCGCATTGAATCTCGGAACGAAGGAAGAGCCCCGCATTTTCGGCGAGAAAAATGCGAAACGGGTCTGCGATGCCGTGGAACGAGCCAAATCGTTTTCCCTGGCCCGATGGCTGCTCGCTCTGGCGATTGAGGGATCTGGTGAAACAATTTCCCATGAGGTCGCAAGATTTCACAACGATTTGGAAGCTGTTGCAGCTTCCTCGTTGTTAGCTGGCATTGCCCGGCTAGGCATCTTATACGACGACCTGGCTGCCGTTTCTCCTTTCAAGAGAAAAGACAAACCAAAAAATGAGCGGGAAAGAGCCGAACGCGAGCAGCGGTTTGAAAGCTTGAAGGAGGAGATTTTGATTTTGGGTGAGGAATTGGAAAGGCAGGGCGTTGCCAAACGAAACGAAAAATGGGCCAAGCGTGTGGAAGAGAAAAAGACTAAAGCTGTCCCTGAGTTTCTCCCTGTCGTGGGACCTAAAGTCGCGAGAAATATCGTGGAATACTTTCGGTCTGAAGCTGGACATCATATCCTTTTGCGACTTCGCGAATTGGGGATTAATCCGCCGGGGGATTCAAAAAAGGGCAAAACGGTCATGGCCGCTGCTGATTTGCCCTTGGGTGGAAAAACCTTTGTCCTGACCGGCGCTTTAAAATCAATGACACGTGATAAAGCTGCGGAGGAGATTCGCGCGCGGGGAGGAAATGTCGCCGGTTCTGTGAGCAAGAACACAGATTTCCTGATCGCTGGCGAAGAAGCCGGTTCAAAACTGGAGAAGGCGAAGGAGCTTGGCGTGCCCATAAAGGACGAAAAGGACTTCCGCGAAATGCTCGGAGCAACTCGAAAAGATGCGCCCGCAAAAACCTTGAATGAAGCTCAACCAGACCTGCTTTGAAAGCAGACCCTCATCCTCAGTAAAAAAGCCCGCGAACCCGGGTTGGCGGTGATTGACGAGGCGGAGTTTCTCAAAATGGGCGGGAACGATTCGTAATCTTAATCGCAATCTTCCGGTTAAGATCAGGATCAGGATTAAGAGCAGGAGCCGGAAAACGCCGCGCAAAAGAAGTGAAGCTGTGCTATTTTGTATTTGTGTCCAGTCCATTCAAACGACAGTCTGAGGGCGTGCCAAAAACGGTGATCGGTCGAAAACTGGGAGCGTTGATGGGCAAAGGCCCCGGCGCGGAGGGGGCGACGCGGCTGCCGTCGCCGCCAGACGAGACCGCCAGCCCCGGGATGCGTTCGCTTTTTCGCGGCCATCCGCCGACTTCGCCTCCGCGGCACTCGCGCATTCCCCGTTGGTATCTGTTTGGGGCGGACTTGCTGCTGGTGGCGACGGCCCTGCTGGTGATGTATAAAAGCCCGGCCCCGCTCACGGGCAACGAGAAGTTTTTCGGGGCGGTGGCGGTGGGGCTGGGGGCCACTTTGGCGCTGATTGCGGTTTGCATGAGGGACCCCAAGGAGATGTGACGGGGTTTTTGCGTTTGGCTGGCATGGGGCGGGGAAGGGGTTACAACGTTCTCACACCTTTAACTGGAGTCTACGCATGAACCCATCCGCCCGCCGCGGCCTCGTGGGCGCAGGTCAACCGGATGCCGGGCCAATTGGGCAAGGCCCGCGAGAGAACAAGATGGCAGGTCAAGCATGGAGAATGCCGGAGAGCGGCCACATCCGTATTCCCGGATTGTGGAGAATGGCAAAGTTTATATCTCCAGCATTCCCTTGACTTTTTCCATCTCGGCCTGGGTTTTGGCGAGGAGGCGGGGGAAGTGGTCGGGACTGAGCTGGAGGGTCTCCAGGGAGGTGGGCGAGGATGGAAGAAAGGCGGTGTTGGCCAGATCATCGGCGAAAAGTTGATGGGCGATCATGTCTCCGACCTGGACGGCGGCGGTCAGGCGGCCGTGGGGCGGCGGGGCCTCCAGGTCGTGATGATGGCGGACGGCGGCGACGACATCGGGCGGCAGATTCCA
This sequence comes from Verrucomicrobiota bacterium, assembly GCA_049513975.1. GTDB lineage: Bacteria > Verrucomicrobiota > Verrucomicrobiia > Limisphaerales > Palsa-1400 > JBEKOF01. The sequence goes on from JBEKVM010000138.1 coordinate 12,477, forward strand.
ACGGCGCATCAGTTCACCGCCCAGTTCGGCATGGTCGGTTGCCAGAGTGGAGCGTTCCAATGCGCTCAAGCCCAGGTCCTGGTCTTTTGCGCTTTGAATGAGGCGGGCGTAAAGTTCGCGTTCGGCCGAGGCGAGCACGAGCTTGCCAATGTCGTGCAACAAGCCCGCGGTGAAAGCGACCGGCCTGGCCTGGCCGGCTTCCTCGGCCACCGCGGCGGCGGAAACGGCGACCGCCACGGAGTGACGCCATAGCTCCTCGACGTTCACCCCCTGGTTGACTCCCTCCATGGATCTGGTTCTGGCGCCAAAGATGGAAACGACCAGGCAATAAACCTGGTAAAACCCGATTCTGGAAACGGCCTCGAAGAGGTCGCCGGGGGGCTGTTGGCCGGCGAAAAAGGCGCTGTTGCAGGTCCGAAGAATCTGGGCCGTCAAGGAAGGCTCGTAACTGATCAGTTGCACGACCTGGTCAACATCGCGGTCGGGTTCGCGGAAAAGAGCCAGCAATTCGGTGACGAGGATGGGTGCCGGGGGCAGGCTGGCGACGCCGTTCAAGTAGCGTTCGGCTGGATTGAGAATGTCCAGGCGCGAGTGCTGAATGTTTTGCGTCACGACATCCAGGTAGTCTCTGGTTGGGCTGGGCGGGTTCATGGCAATGAATGGCCGGGCGATCGGAGCCGGGACGCAACGGCGTCATCCGTCCAAACGCCTTTTTCAAATGAACCCAAGCCCCTTTCGCTCGTTTCAATGTTCATGGGACCCACTTTTTCAGCAATGACATTGTCCATTGAGCCATGAGATGGTCATGGCCCCGGTTAAGAATCGGCGTGCTGAAAGAAAAGTTTAACGAGATTAAGATTAGGATTAAGATTGAGATTGGGATCAGGATCGCCCGGCGTGCCAAAAAATGGCAGGCTTTTGCCAATGGAGGGCAAGTGGTTCGGCTTAGACTGGGTATGTTTGATCCAACCCGATAATGCAGCCGCCCCGTGCAAGGCGGGTGCGGCGGGGCAACACGGTTGGCCCCGCGCGAGCAAAATCGGGCTGTTGCCGGAGACAAAGCACAAGCTATGAAGACGACGTTGAACGGAAACAGATTTTCCTGCCGCAAGGCCGGGAAGGCGCCGGCCAAGGTCATGGACACGGTGACGGCAGCGGATGTGGCGAAGATGCTGGATCGCTACGGCTACGCGGAGGAAACCCGTGAGATCATCCAAGGGGAAAGGCTCCTGCCCGCCGGGGTGTTGAGCCGATTGCAGGCGACCTATCCGCAGCACTCCGGGCTGCTCGAAGCGCGGCCATTTTTTTTCCATGACCGGGAACAATACTCCGGCCTGGAGGGGTTCAGGGAAGTCGTCAAGATTCTGGCAAAGAACGGGATTGAGCCGGGCCAAATCGCGGAACGCGAGCTTTTCGTGGAAGTCTATCGGTTCAAGGCGTCACGGCACCTATTGAACAGCATCAACTGGAACCAGTATGAAGAGGATTCCATGTATCAGCTCGTCTTTCCCCAGCCGGGCATGATGCGGAAGAAAGTGAGGCAGGCGTATCTGGCGGCCAAGACGGAGAAGGAACGGCAGCAGGTGGTGGAGGATTACATGGAGGAGACCAATCCGCACGATGGCAAACAGTTGCTGAACAAGCCGTGGATGGAGGTTGAGGAGGGTGGAATAGAGGTTCTTGAGGGCAGCCAGCACAAATACCCCCAGTGCCAGCTCATTTTCGATCAGACCACGCAGAATTGTTTTGCCTATTGCACCTATTGCTTCCGCCATGCGCAGGTGCGGGGCGATCAGGACATGTTCATCCAGGAGGACATCGCCCAGGTTCATAAATATCTCAGGGCGCATCCGGAGGTGACCGACATCCTGATCACGGGCGGGGACGCGGGTTATCTGACGGTGGAACGGCTGGGCCAATATGTGCGGCCCATCCTCGAGGACCGGGAATTGCTCCACATCCGGGCGGTGCGGCTAGCAGCCTGTCGGAATGGAATTTGACTTTGCCTGTTGAGGTATCGAAGTGAGACGGGCGGCAGCGGGTTTGCGTTCAAGAAAAACAAAAATTTCTTTTGACTCGATTTCACCGGCTT
>JBEKVM010000139.1:0-14505 GCA_049513975.1 Verrucomicrobiota bacterium
TCCGAAAATCGCTTTGGTAGCTTCCCTCGGAGAGGCGTGGCGAGACTGACGGTTGGTGATTTTTGACCACTCATATACCACGTTGATTTGCAATGATTTACGCCTTAACTAAGCGCCATTCGTGACTGGCCCTCATTATGGGCAAATCGCATGTGCCGCGCCCAAAAACCCATCGCCCCACAGCCGACATGCCAGCGATTGGCGGAAGAGCCAAGAAAAAGCTTCGGCGGCGCAGACCGATGGAGAGGCAAAAATTGAAAGGGCAAGGTTTTTTTGGGTTGGACAGCTCCAATTCGATTGATATGATACCTCGGCAAATCGGTTGTATCTGAAAACCAGTTTCGTTGCAACTACAAGGCCGAGACCAAGATGCCGAGCACAGAAGAACTATTGAACACGAGTCGAAAAGAACTGCTCGACTTGTCGACACGGAATCGACTGCTTTCGATTCCGGTTGATTCAAAGTCGGCTCGAATCATCCAAGTGCGCGACGAATTGAGTGAGCAGGTTTTCCGGTTGCTTTTCACCGAGAGAAAATCATTCAGCTTTTTGCCAGGCCGGGAATCTACCACCAAAGACGGCACGATTAGAACTGAAAACGGAGACATAGACATTTTTGGAGAACTTGGCCTGCCGCAACCAGACGACGAAGATGATTCAACGGCGGGCCCGGCGAAGCGCCATGTTGATTGTCGTTTACAAACGACCTTCTCGCCGGAAGGACTTCAACGGCGATTGCTCGATCTATATCACGATTCACGGGCAATGATTGAAGAACAGGGCGTCAACATCCTGTATCTGGCATTGGGACACCTAAAATGGTTTGAGGCCGAACAAGCAGACACACCTCGATATGCTCCGCTCATCCTTGTGCCTGTCGAATTGAGCCGCAAATCAGCGTCTGACAAATTCATCCTTAAATGGACAGAGGATGAGATCGAAGAAAACCTTTCGCTTGGAAACAAACTCAAACAGGATTTCGACATCGAATTGCCGTCATTTCCCGACGAAGAAGATTTTGACATAGCGGAATACTGTAAAGCAGTTGAGGCAGTTATTTCAAGCGCGAAAGGTTGGGCGGTTTTGCCTGACGCAATGACATTAGTTTTTTTTGCGTTCGCAAAATTCCTAATGTTCCGCGATCTCGATCCCCACAATTGGCCGAACCCAAACTACTTGCTTAATCAGCCATTCATCACCGGACTTCTACAGGACGGATTCCCGCAATCCGATGCCCTGTATTCAGACGACTCTTACCTCGACGATTTAATACCCGTATCAAGACTTGACCATGTTGTCGACGCGGACAGTACCCAAACACAGGCCATAGAAGCAGTGCGACAGGGGCGCAGTCTTGTGATTCAAGGCCCACCAGGAACCGGCAAGAGCCAATCCATCACGAATATTATCTCCACAGCTGTTCTCGATGGGAAGCGTGTGCTGCTCGTCGCGGAAAAATTGGCGGCACTTGAGGTAGTGAAGCGTCGTTTAGAAAAGGAAGGCCTGGGCGCGATCTGTCTCGAGTTACACAGCAACAAATCCAGGAAGCGCAACGTGATTGAAGAAATCGGAAAGACATGGAAGCTCGGGCGGCCCAAAGTTACGGATTTGGAAGATTTGATTCCCAAGTTAGACGAGAAGCGAGCAGTATTGAACAAGCACGTCAATTCGCTTCACGAAAAGCATAATCCAAGCGGGTTGGCACCATTCCGTATCATTGGGCATCTTTGCGAACTTGGCGAGCGTGGGCGGCAGGCTGGAGAATATAAGTTTGCCGGGGCGGAAAAATGGACGAGCGAGCAGCGCCGCAATAATCGCAGCGTGATTGAGGAATTGGAGCAACGCATTGAACAGATTGGCTTACCGGCGAAACATCCGTGGCGAGGTGTTTGTCGCGAAAGCTTTTTGCAGATTGATTTAGATCCGCTCGCGAAGCACATTCGCGCGACAGCAGCAATATTGGGAAATTTAAAGCAAACTTCGCTGGCACTTGCGACCGAACTTTCGCAGCCGGTCCCAACATCATTCGCAGAAACCGAAGAACAGAGGATAATCGCCGGGTTTGTCGCCCAAGCTCCCAAACTCGATAAGGAGGCACTGTGTGATGGCGTGTGGGATTCCGACTTGAACGCATTGCATAATTTAATTGCAGAGGGCCAAAAACTTACAACTGCACAGACAAAGACGGAAAGGAGAGTTACCGAAGCGGCATGGAATGGGGAGTTTTCCGACGCGCGTTCCGAGGTAGCGGCACACGGCCGATCAATGTTTAGATTCTTCAATTCCAAATATCGCACCGCCATTGCCGAGATTCGAGGCGTGCTCACCGCAGAATTGCCTAGACGGCATCCCGAAAGACTGGAATTAATTGACTTAATCATCAGCGGCCAGCAGTCATTGAGGAAAATTCACGAATCCGAAACGGTCGGCCAAGCGGCATTCGCCGCCCTTTGGCGAAGTGAGAAATCAGAATGGAACCAGTTTAAAATTATTGTCGATTGGGTGGTCCGGCAGAACGAAGCAGGCTTGAGCTCCAGCTTTCGTAAAATGTTCGCTGGCATTGCTGACCAGCGGGCGATTGGGAAATTGGTTGAACAACTTGGCGAACGTCTTGCCACCGCACGCGAAACGATTCAAAAGCTTTTTGCAGAATTGTCACTTGATTGCTACGCAGCATTTGCCATCAGAGACCTCGACCAGATACCGTTAGAAAGCGTTGGCGAGCGATTGACAATTTGGCAGAATGCCACAGAGCAATTACCGGGATGGACGAATTATTTCATCCGTGCCAGACACGCCCGCGCACAGGGGCTGGCAATGCTGATAGATGCCCTCGAAGAGGGCGACATTTTAGCAAAAGACGTGGGTAATTGCTTCGACAGGGCCTATTTCAGCCAACTACTCCGCGAAATCGTTCGACTAAAGCCCGAGCTCGTGCATTTCAACGGCGAACTTCACGAGAAGCACGTTGCAGATTTTAGGCTCCTGGACAAGGAACGTCTTGCGCTCGGAAAATATCGGACGCTGATGGCGCAAGCTGAACGCATGCCGTCGCTCAATATTGGCGTAGGCGCCGCAGGCATCGTGAAAAGTGAAATGGAACGAAAACGCGGCCATCGCACGGTTCGCCGCCTTTTGAAAGACGCCGGTTCCGTGGTGCAGGCCATAAAGCCCGTGTTCATGATGAGCCCCCTGTCAGTCGCGCAGTTCCTGGAGCCGGGAGCAGTCGAATTTGACCTGCTTGTTATTGACGAAGCAAGCCAAGTGCAACCGGTAGACGCTCTAGGGGCAATTGCGCGATGCAAGCAGATTGTTGTTGTAGGAGACAGCAAACAGCTTCCCCCAACCCGGTTCTTCGCGCGACTCACGTCTGACTTAGAATTGGACGAAGAGGAAGAAGAGAGTGAGCCGCAAGCCGCCCAGGCGCAGGACATGGAGAGCATATTGGGATTATGCCGCGCGCGCGGACTTCCCGAAAAAATGCTCCGTTGGCATTATCGCAGCCGGCACCATTCGCTGATCGCCGTTTCTAACCACGAGTTTTACGAAGACAAATTGTTCATCGTGCCGAGTCCTTATTCAAATGAGCCGGAGCTTGGTTTGAAATTCGAGTTCATTTCCGACGGCCTCTTCGACAGCGGGGCTTCCGGAACCAATCGCATTGAGGCAAAAGCCGTGTGTCGCGCCATCATGGGGCACGCCCGCAACCATCCTGATTTGTCCCTTGGCGTCGCGGCTTTTTCAGTCCGGCAGCGACAGGCGATTCTTGACGAACTGGAAATGCTGCGCAGGGAGAACAGCGACACAGAGCCATTTTTTGCCGCCCATCCAACCGAACCGTTTTTCGTAAAGAACCTCGAAAATGTCCAGGGAGACGAGCGTGATGTTATTTTCATTTCCGTAGGGTACGGCAAAAACGTCAACGGATACATGGCCATGCGTTTTGGTCCACTTGGATCAGAAGGCGGCGAACGGCGCTTGAACGTTCTCATTTCGCGCGCGAAAAAGCGCTGTAATGTGTTCACTTCAATTTGTGCGGAGGACATTGATCTTGAACGTGCGCACGGCCAAGGTGTTGCGTGCTTGAAGACATTCCTGTCATACGCGGAAACAGGCAAGCTCTCGGTTGCCGCCATATCCGGACGCGATGAAGATTCCCCTTTTGAGGAAGCCGTCCGTCGCGCTGTGGAGTCATTAGGATACGAAGTTGACCCACAAGTTGGTCAAGCGGGCTTTTTCATCGACTTGGCCGTTCGTGATCGTCAAGCCGAGGACCGATATTTGCTTGGCATCGAATGTGATGGGGCAGCATATCACTCATCCAGTTCGTCGCGCGACCGAGACCGGCTTCGTCAGGCCGTGCTAGAGGATCATGGATGGGTCATTCATCGAATATGGAGCACAGATTGGTTCCAACGTCCTGCCGAGCAATTAAGAAAAATTGCAGTGGCATTAGAAAGGGCGAAGTTCATCTCAAAAGGCGGCACACATAATGTGTCAGCCATTAAAAGCGATCCTTCACCAGAAATTGAACGTGAAGAATTGCCTGAGCTCGACGAAAATACGCTCGCAAACCTAACGGTGCCTTACAAAGAAGCTCGCTTTGACGTTCCATCACGCCAAGAGCCACATGCACTTCAAACAAGAACCCTTGCGGACATCGTCTTGAGGATTGTGCAAATTGAAGGGCCGATTCACGAGGAAGAGGTCGTCAATCGGGTGAGGGACTTATGGGGATATGCCCGAGCAGGTGCTCGGATTCAGGGAGTTGTCGCGTCTGGCGTTCGGTCGCTTCTTGTTACGAGAAAGTGCAATCGTGAGGAGGGCTTCCTCTTTTTAAACGGGGTTCCAACGACCGTTCGCAATCGTGAAAATGTTATATCACCAGATTTACGCAAACCAGAAATGATTCCCCCCGCAGAAGTGCGGTGCGCCATTCTGGCTGTGATTGACGCGGGGCACGGAGCGGGAAGGAAGGAAATTCCGATCGCGGTAGCAAGAATGCTTGGATTCAAGAATACGAGCGGGCAATTGCGCCATGTCATCGAATCAGAGCTCTTTAGATTGGCACGGCAGAACACAATTGTTGAAACGAATGGGATGTTCAAGAGAGCATAACGCTCCCTTGATGAATTTCTGAATCCGCCGCTCCACACCGCTTTTTGTTCCGTCTGCTCCCCGGCCCTCTAACGGGCGTCTGCCATGTTTGGCTAAAATGTTAATCTTAATCTCACTCCTTACCCCTGCAACCCGCCGATTCTCCGCAGGCGCAGCACGGGTTCCTTGGCCAGTCGCGATTGCGGCAAATCTACCTCGAATTCCGCCACCCAGTCGTTCAGTTCTTCCGGGTCAATCAACATCTGCTGCACCCGCCAATGTTTCTTGTCCTCCGAGGGGATGACGTAGGTGTGGCGCAGGTTGCGCGCGTTGGGGTCCAGGCAGATGTATTCGTGTTCGGCGTGATACCCCTCCAGCGCCTCGCGCAAACGGCCGGCTGTCCACGGCTCGCCGCCGAGCTGCTCCGGCGCAGCGAGCACCGCCAGTGCCTGTTCAAAATCTCCAATCACCAGGCCGCGCAAAAAAGTAAAAATGCGGTTCCGCACCAGCGCGGTGAACGCCTTGGCGTCGCGCGTAAGGTCTTCTTCCTCCGCGCCGGGGGGGCGGACCTCCTTGGTTTCGGCGCGCTCATAATTCGGGTCGCGCATCTTTTCCCATTCGTCGAGCAGGCTGGAATCCACCTGCTTTATCATCGTGCCCAGATAAATCTCCATTTCGCGCACGGCGTCATTTTTGGCCGCGTTCGGCACGCCCTGGGTCAGCGTCTTGTGAACGCGCGACAGGTGCCGCAGGAGCAGGCCCTCGGCCCGTTGCAATTCATAATCGCGGATGTAATCGGAAAAGGACCGGAAGGACTCGAACATCTCCCGGGCAATGGATTTGGGCCGGATGTTTTCCTGGCCCACCCAGGGATGCCGGTCGGCAAAGGCGTTGAAGGTGGCATAAATGAATTCGCGGTTGGGTTTGGGGTATTCCAGTTTCTCCAGCTCCTCCATCCGCTTGTCAAAATCAATTCCCTCCATCTTCATCTCCGCCATCTTTTGGTCCTTCACCCGGTCCAGTTGTTTGCGCAGAATGATTTCCGGATCTTCCAGGATGGATTCCACCAGGGTTAGCAGCACCAGCGCGTAATCGGGCGCCTGCGGATCCATCTGCGGCAGAGTCTCGTGCAGATAGAGCGACAAGGCCTGGTCCATCGAAAAATCATCCTGCAAGGCCGCGTTGACGCGCAGATGGGCGCCCTCCGCCGTTTTGGGGATGAACTCGATGATTTTCCGCTCCACCAGCGAACGGAACAACTGCCAGGCCCGTTTGCGGTGCTCTTTCTTGGCCTTGGGCGTTTCGTGGCAGTCGCGCAGCAGCCTTTGCAGGGCGCGGCAGCCGTCGCCTTGCCGGCTCAGCACGTTGAGCAGCATCCCGTGCGAAACTTGAAAGCGCGAGGCCAGCCGTTCCGGCGGCGCGCGCATCAGCCGGAGGTAAGTCTGCTGGTCCCAATTGACAAAATTCCTTTCGGGCGGCTTGCGCTTGACAGATTTCTTTCCGCTCCTGGATTCCTTCTCGTCCAGCTTCAAATTCTCCACCATGTGTTCCGGCGCCTGCGCCACCACCCAGCCGCGCTCGTCAAATCCTTTGCGCCCCGCCCGGCCGGCGATCTGGTGGAAATCGCGCGCGCTCAGAATCCCGGTTTTCTGCCCGTCGAATTTGCACAGCCGCGTAAAAAGGACGGTGCGGATGGGCATGTTGATGCCGGCCCCCAGCGTGTCCGTCCCGCAAATGAGTTTCAGCAGCCCCCGCTGCGTCAGTTGCTCCGCCAAGACGCGGTACTTGGGCAGAATCCCGGCGTGATGCAGCCCGATGCCCTGCTTGAGCCAGCGCCGGATGTCCGGCCCGTAAGGGCTGCTGAACTGGAATCCTTCCAGCGCGCTTCCCAGCGCGGCTTTTTCCTCGCGTGTGCAAACGTTGATGCTGGTGAAATCCTGCGCGCTCTGCGCCGCCTCCAGTTGGGTGAAATGAACCACATAAACCGGGCTTTTCCCCTCCTGCGCCAGCCTTTCCACCGTTTGCGCCAGTGGAATTTCCGAGTAGGCATACTCCAGCGGCACCGGCCGCTCCTGTGACTGGACTGTCACGGTCGGCCGCTCGTTTAACTTCGTCAATTCCTCCTCGAAAAAGGCCGTGTCGCCCAGGGTGGCCGACATCAACAAGAACCGCGCTTTTGGCAGCGTCAATAATGGAACCTGCCAGGCCGCGCCCCGCTCCCGGTCGGCGTAGTAATGGAATTCGTCCATGATGACTTCCTGGACATTGGCCTGGGCTCCCTCGCGCAGGGCGACGTTGGCCAGAATTTCCGCGGTGCAGCAGAGGATCGGCGCGTCGCGGTTGACCGAAGCGTCGCCGGTGCTCAGGCCCACATTCTCCGGCCCGAACTCGCGGCAGAGGGCGAGCCATTTCTCGTTGACCAGCGCCTTGATGGGGCAGGTATAAACCGAGCGCTGTCCCTGCGCCAGGGCCTTGAACTGGACCGCCGCGGCCACGAGGGATTTCCCCGAGCCGGTGGGCGTGTTCAAAATCACGTTCTTCTCTTCGAACAACTCCAGAATGGCCGTTTCCTGGGCGGGATAAAGTTGCAGCCGCCGGCCCTCCGCGTATTCGAGAAACCGTCCCAGCAGCACATCATTGCCGCAACCCCCGTCGCTCGGGATCAGATCATAAAGCGTGGCAGACACAGCGGCCAATCTACCGGCGGCGGCGGCCCATGAGAAGAACGATTCGCGCCGGGAAGGAAAGAAAGAAGCAAAGGTTTTATCCGCGAATTACGCGAATTCTCGCAAATTCAGAGATTCATTTCGCGGGAATTCGCGTAATTCGCGGATTTAACTTCATTTGCGGTTTCGTTATGCGCCAGGCGGAGGGCAGGGGACGGCCGGGCCTTTTTTGGAGGCCGGCCACAACACCAGCAGATTGGCCGCGATGACCAAACCGCCGCCGAGGAGCAAATGCGCTCCCATGACTTCGTTGGGATAATTGACAGCAGCCAGCCGTGAAAGCCACGCCGGCATAAACAGCGCGAAGACGCTGGTGAAGAGCGGCTCGCAGGCATAGATCAGGCTGGCGTGAGAGGCCGAGATATGTTGCTGCCAGGCGTTCATCATGGTGTAGGGAGCCAGCGTGCAAACCAGCGCCAGAAAAACGGTCAGGCCCGCCGCCGCCCCCGAATGGCAAACCGCCGCCCACTCGTGCAGTCCGCTCCCGGTGAAAACGGCCACCGGCAAGACCAGCAACGCCACCACCGAAAACATGACGAGGGTCACCGGCACGGCGCGGCTGGCCGCAAAGACGGGACGTTCCAGCCAGAGAATTTGTCCGGCGAAAAGGAGCGAGCCAACCAGGGTTTCCGCTTCCCCGCGCCCGAGCCGCAGGTCGGAAGGATGAAGATCGGCCAGCACCGCCACCCCGCCCAGCACCATCGCGCAACTCAAGGCCAGGGTTTTGGAAGGCCACTGGCGCCGCCGGCAGGCCACCACCACCGGAACCCAAACGCAATAGCACTGCGTCAAGAATGCGGAAGTGGAGGCGGCGATGTGGATGACCCCGTCCATTTGCAACAGGATTCCGATCCCGCCAAACAAGCCCAACCCGGCCCCCTGCCACAGTTCCAGCCGGGTGAAGCTGGCGAAATGGCGCCCGCGCCAGACGGCCAGAAGCAGCGCCGCCAAGCCAAACCTGGCCACCACCGAGATCGCCGCGAGGAACAAACTGTTGGCGTGCGGAACCAGGTCCGTCTGATACAACCCCAGCGCCCGCATCACCAGAAAGCTGGACGCCCAAAAAAAAGTGGCGGCGGTCAGGACCACGACCGCCTTTGCGGAAAGAGACTTTTGACCCGGAGACATTAGAGGTTTTGTTCAGTCCCAACGCAGGACTTCGACGACCGTGCCAGCGGGCAGGGTGGTGTTCGGCGGCACATCCACCAAGCCGTGGGACCGGGCCGTGGCGCTGAGAATATGGGAGGCCTGTCCGCCGGCGGAACGCACGTTGCCCGCCAAATCGAGAGTCACTCGCATAAAATGCCGGCGGCCGCCGCGATTTTCCAGCGGCTCGATCAGCGGGGCGGTCTGGCGCGGAGGAAGAATGTCGCGCGCCCGTTGCATGTGGAGAAGAGCCGGACGCACCAGCAGAAAGAAAGTCACCAGCGCCGAAACCGGATTGCCCGGCAGGCCGAAAAAAAGTTTTCCCTCGCGGCGTCCGAAGGCAAACGGTTTTCCCGGTTTCATCGCCACGTTCCAGAAATCCAACTGGCCGCCGATCTCCGTGAAGGCTTTTCGGACCCAGTCCATCTCTCCCACCGACACGCCGCCCGTGGTCACGACCACATCGCAATTGGCAAACGCCTGATCGAGGGCGAATTTGGTTGCCGCCAAATCGTCGGTGACAAGCGGAGGTGTTTTTGCAATCGCACCGGCCTGCCGGGCCAGGACGGACAAAGCGAGCCGGTTGCTTTCATAAATCGCGCCCGGTTCCACCGGCTGGCTTGCCTCGCGCAATTCATTGCCCGTGGCGACGAGTGCGACCAGGGGTTGGCGGCTGCAAAACACCTGCCCCATCCCGGCCGCGGCCAACAAACCCAGCCGGCCTGCGGTGAATTTTTCGCCGGCCTCAATCAGATGGTCGTTGTGCTTGACATCTTCCCCCAGAAAGCGGGTATTTTCCCACGGCTTGACGCTCTCATAAAACAAGAGGTTCCTCGGCTGGCCGGGCTGCGGTTTGACATCCTCCTGCATGACGATGCTGTCGGCCCCGCGCGGCAAAAGCGAGCCTGTGAAGACACGCACGCACTCACCGGGTTGCAGTGTGCCCAGAAACTTTCCGCCGGCAGGCGAGTAACCGGCCAGGCACAGTATGACCGGCGACTTGGCGGTTGCCGCCGCCAGATCAGCAGCCCGCACCGCGTAGCCGTCCACCGATGAGTTGTCCGCGGGTGGCAAATCCATCGGCGATAAAACCGGTGTGGCGGCGATGCGTCCGGAGGCGTCGGCCAGGTCAAGCAACTTGGCCGGCAGCGGCACGACGGCGGCGAGGATTTTTTCCAGCGCTTGCTCCAGAGAACACATAGGCCGGCCGGGCGAATCGGCGGTTACTCGCCCGAGGTGATGAGGAGGGTTTGTTCGAGGGTGGAAAGGCCCTCGCGCACTTTCTCCAGAGCGACCATGCGGAGCGTTTTCATGCCTTGCTCGATGGCCATCCGGCCGATTTCCTGGGCGCTGGCCCGTTTGATGATCATTTTCCGAATCTCGTCCGTCATGGGCATGGCTTCGATAATGGCCAGACGGCCGGTGTAGCCGGTGTTCTTGCAGCGCTCGCAGCCGCGGCCGCGAAAAAGGGTCGCGCCCTCGAAGTCGGCCGCGTTCATCCCCAGGTCGGTGAACATTTTTTCCGGGTAGCTGACCGGCTCCTTGCAGTTGTTGCAGATGCGGCGCATGAGGCGCTGGCCGCAGGAGAGGATGACCGCCGAAGAAATCAAAAACGGCGCAATCTCCATGTCATCCAGGCGGGCAATGGCCCCGGCGGCGTCGTTGCAGTGCATGGTGCTCAAGACCTGGTGGCCGGTCAGGGCGGATTCGACGGCGATCTCGGCCGTTTCGGTGTCGCGAATTTCCCCGATCATGATGATGTCCGGGTCCTGGCGCAAGATGGAGCGGAGGGCATTGGCGAAGGTCAGGCCAATTTCCTTCTTGACAGGAACCTGGTTGACGCCGGGCAGTTGAAACTCGACCGGGTCCTCGACGGTGATGATGTTGAATTGGGGGCTGTTGAGTTCGTTGAGGGCGGAGTAGAGGGTGGTGGTTTTGCCCGAGCCGGTCGGGCCGGTGACCAGGATCAAGCCGTGGGGCGCGTCCACCGCCGCCTTGAAGCGCACGAAGGTTTCCGCGTCAATCCCCAGCTTGTCCATGCTGGCGGAGAGGTTGGATTTGTCCAGGACGCGGAGGACGCATTTCTCGCCATGAACGGTGGGGAGGAAGGAAACGCGCAAATCAATGTCGCGCCCGCCCACCCGGACCCTCATGCGGCCGTCCTGGGGCAGGCGGCGTTCGGAAATGTCGAGGCTGCTCATGACTTTGATGCGCGAAGTCAGGGCCACCTGCAAATTCTTCGGAGGCGGGGGCATGTCCACCAGCCCGCCGTCAATGCGGTAGCGCAGGCGCACCATGGTTTCGAAGGGTTCGATGTGGATGTCGCTGGCGCGGTCCTTGATGGCCTGAACGAGGATGAGGTTGGCCAGTTTGATGACGGGCGCTTCTTCGCTGGAGCTGGCGAGTTGGGAAAGGTCGGTGGTTTCGGCCGCTTCGGTGGTCAGCTCCAGGCTTTCCGCCTCCGCCTCCGCCTCCGCCTGTTCGGTGGACTCCTTGATGATTTCCTCCATGCTGGTGGTGCGGGAGGTGTCAATATTGGCGATGCGGTCCAGGATGGCTTTTTCGGAAGCGATGAGGGGATAGACTTCCAGCTTGGTGAGGCGTTTGACATCATCCACCGCCAGGACGTTGAGGGGATCGGCCATGGCCAGATAGAGGCGGTTGCCCAACTTGGAAACGGGAAAGACTTTGTAATTGGTGGCGATGTCCCGGGGAATCAACTCGGCCATTTCCGCCGTGGGCATGATGCGGGAGACATTGACGGGGGAGGTGTTGAGGACCCGGCCCATGCAAACGGCCAAGTCCTGCTCGTTAATGTAGGATTTTTCGACGACCAGCTTGATGAAACGAATTCCTTCCTTCTTTTGTTTCTCCAGCAACTCCTCCACCTGGGCGGGGGTGACCAGGCCGTCCTCGACGAGGGCGTCGGCGATGCGTTCTCCAAGAGTTTTGACAGGGGGCATAGGGATCACCTGAAAATTTTGCCCAGGATTCTGAGCAGGTCGGCTGGAGAGGCGAGGTACCAGAGCAGGCGGTTCTTGAGCGTGCTGGCCAGATCAATGGCGGCTTGTTTGTTGAAGGGGTTGCAGGTCGCGACCAGCACGGTTTTGCTCATCCGGTCAAAGGGCAGGACGCACCACCGCTGGCAGCACTCGCGCGAACTGTTCCGGGCCAAATCCATGTCCAGCTCGTAGCGGTCGAGCGGGACATAGGCCAGCCGGGAGCGGTCGGCCAAAAGCTTGAGCGACTTGTCCAGCGGCATGACTTGCTTTTCCGCCAGGACTTGGATGAAAGGATCCTCCGTCTTGGCCGGAGCGGCGTTCAACTTCGGCTCCGGCCAGTACATGTCAAAATCCCCGGCCGAAATCAGCTTGCTCTCCACAAAAATCTTGTGCATGGGCGCCCGTCCGTCATCCACCTCGATCTGGGGCGCGGCCTTGCCCCCCGCCTTTTTGGACAGGGTAGTCACGGTGCTTTTTGTCGTGGCCGGCTCCACCTCCATTGGGGGCGGCTTGTTCAGGTTGTTGGCCTGGCTTTCAATCTGGGCCATGGCCTGCATGGCGTCGTGGTCTTCGGGGTGGCGCTGGAGGATGGTTTCAAACTCGAGGATGGCGGAGGAAAGCTGCCCCAACTGGACATAAGCCTGCGCGATGCGTTTGGAGGTCTGGATGACTTCGCTTTCCAAGCCCAGCTTGAGATAGGCCTCCTTGAGGATTTCCAACGATTGATAGTCCTGCGGCTGCGACTGAGTGATGACCTCAAACATCTCAATCGTCTGCCGCAGTTGGGCCTCTTCGCTGGGATTTAGGGTTCCGAGCATGACGCGCTAATTATAAATCGTTGTCAATGAGGCAACTGTAGTGCCAAGCGCCAAAAAGGCAATCCTCTTTCGTCAAACATTCCTTCGGGGGGCGCAGGACAAAGTTTTTCGAGGCGTTTTCCTTTTCTCGGAAGAGCGTGAGGATGGTGTGCAGTTTCCCGGTTAAAAAGGGGGGGCCATTGGGAAAGCGGCGCTGGCGCGCACGCACTCCAAGACCTGTCGGCACATCGGTCGCACACTGTGAACGCGAAGCGTCGTGGAGTGCGGAACGCCAGTTCCGTTTTGGCCGTGAAGCAGGTGCTTTCGCCAATTTGCAGCATTTTGTCCGGCACGCTCCTTCGGGGGCGCGGATGGGTGGAGGGACTGTTGCGACGGGCCGGAGGCGCAGGGAATAAGAGGCCCCCCCCTCCCTCGAACTGAAATTAGGTGAAAACAAGTGAAAACAAGTGAAAACAGGTGAAAATAACTGAAATCAGCCGGGGTCCTTTTGAGCGGTTTTGGAGGCGGGACGGGGCTTTTTCTTTTTTGGGTCGCCTATAGGAATGTTGTGGGCGCGCATCAACTGTTCAAATGGAGTGCCATAGGCTTTGCTGATCAATTGGCTTTCCCACAGGCTGTGGGCGGGAACGGGTTGCTCCCTGGTGAACCGGGCTTTTTCGGCGAGTTGGACCTGGCATCGGGCGCGGGCGACTTCGGCGGTCTTGTCCTTGGAGCGGGCGGCGATGTGGCTGTTGAGACAGGCGATGAGGCGGAAAACATCGGCGGGCTTGTCGGCGAGGAGGGCGTTGAGGGCGGCGGGGTCGAAGTCGCGGAGGGTTTTTTGCAGGAGGGAGGCGAGGAAGGATTCGAGGAGGTCGGAGAGGTCGGCGCCGGTTTCTTTTTTGATGCGGGCGAGTTGGGTGAGGGCGGCGTCGTTTTGGGCGATGGTGTCTTCGAGATGGGTTTTTTGGCGGAGCCACTCGCGGTAGCCGGTTCTGAGCCAGGAGGAGAGGTTGGAGGGATAGACGCCGTGGTCTTTGCCGACGAGGTGCTCGACGCGGGCGATGATGATGCGGTAATCCTCGCCTTCGCGGAGGGCCTGGTTGATGATTTCGCGGATTTCGTGCGGGAGGCGGGCGATGTTGTTGCGGGGGCGGTTGGGGTTGTCCGTGGGATCGCGCGGTTCTGGCTGGGAGGTGGCGGAGCGGGGAGAGGGAGGGGGCGAAGCATGGCGGATTGGGGATCGGGGATTGCGGATTGCGGATTGCGGATTGCGGACTGGCAAGGCTGGAGAGGGGCAGGCCGCCTGGGCGGCGTGGGCGGGGCCTGCGGCGGTGCCGAGGTTGGTGTTTTCAGTGTTTTCTATTGATAGTTTAGTGTTCATGGAACTATTAAACCACAGGTTTGAAAAAGGGACTGCCCACCGTGGGTACAAAATGCATGCCAAAAAACGGGGGGTGTGACCGCGAAAAAACCCTTGTAAAGACCCGGTAAAAGCGGTTTTGCCCCCAAAAAAGTGGATTTGCAAAAGTGAAAATAGTTTGGCGGGAAGGCGGATTTGGCTGCGGGAAATGCGGAACGCCGGCACGAATTGGCGGAAGGGGTGGGATGCACGGCCAAAGCGGAACTGGCGTTCCGCACTCCACGACGCTTCGCGTTCACCGGGCGCGACCGATGCGCCGACAGGTCTTGGAGTGCGTGCGCGCCAGCGCCGCTTTCCATGCTCCGATGAAATTG
>JBEKVM010000140.1:0-20670 GCA_049513975.1 Verrucomicrobiota bacterium
CTCCCATCCGATGGGAGGGGAGAGGGTTAGGGTGCGGTGAGGGTTCGTGGAAAGCGTCCACGCTAAAATTTTGGCGGGCATTGGGACCATGAACCTGCCGCTGCTCGACAAACCTCCGAGGAAAAATTCGTGTCCGTCTCCTGTTCCCTCTCCGCTCCCATCCGATGGGAGGGGAGAGGGTTAGGGTGAGGTGGGGGTTCGTGGAAAGCGTCCACGCTAAAATTTTGGCGGGCATTGGGACCATGAACCTGCCGCTGCTCGACAAACCTCCGAGGAAAAATTCGTGTCCGTCCCCTGTTCCCTCTCCGCTCCCATCCGATGGGAGGGGAGAGGGTTAGGGTGCGGTGAGGGTTCGTGGAAAGCGTCCACGCTAAAATTTTGGCGGGCATTGGGACCATGAACCTGCCGCTGCTCGACAAACCTCCGAGGACTCCCATCCGATGGGAGGGGAGAGGGTTAGGGTGAGGTGAGGGTTCGTGGAGAGGAGCAACCCCGGAAAACCAACTTGATCATGGCTCCAGGAGGCCGCTATTTCGAGCGGGTCCCGCCGATGGCGAGCAGCTCGTGGCGCGTGCGATAGAAAAGGGTCCCGTCCGAAACGGCCGCGGTGGAAAGGCAGGTTTCGTTGAGGGCGTTGGTCGCGGCGACGGAGAAGCTTCCATTGGCGGGGATCACATAGACATTTCCAACCTCGCTCGTAAAGTACAAGTTCCGCCCGTCGGACACGGGAGAGGCGGTAAAACCTTCCGCGCCATTGCCGAGACGTTCGCTATAGCGGATCGCGCCGGTCCTGGCGGCGAAACAACTCACGATTCCGTAATCAAAGCAGCCGTAAAGGAAGTCACCGACCACAATCGGCGTTTGCATGTAGTTTCCCTTGTTCTCCTGCAGCCAGGCCACGCCGGGACTGGTCGGCGGCGCGCCCGTCGGAGTGAGGTCGCCGTGCGCATCGAGCCAAACCGCGCGCATCGGGCGTTTCGATCCGTGGGCGCTGGTGAAGTAGGCCAGGCCGCCGGCGACGATGGGTGTGGGGACGGGGACGTCGCCGCCGCCGTCCAGCTTCCAGATTTCCTTGCCGTCGGCGAAGTCGTAGGCGCCGGTGTGGTGCCAGCCGTTGACCAGAATCTCGGTTCGCTCGGCCGCCCTGGCCACCGTCGGCGTGCCCCAGGTGGGAACGTCGTGCCGCGCGGTGCGCCATAATTCACGGCCATCGGCCAGATCAAACTCGGCCAGGAAGGAATCGCCCAACACATCGCACAGCACCACTACTTTGCCATCGTGAATGACCGGGGAACTGGAAAAGCCCCACTGCGCGTTGGTGGCGGCAAAGTAGCCCGACCTCATCGGGCCGAGGTCCTTTTTCCACAGCAGCTTTCCCTCGCGATCAAAGCAGAACAATCCTTCCGAACCGAAAATCGCCGCGATCCTTTGTCCATCCGTCGCCGGTGTCGCATTGCAGTGGGTTGATTTGGGATGACGTTTGCCCCGCGGAACCCCTTCGTAGGCCAGCTTATCCCAGACAATCTTGCCCGTGTCCTTCTCCAAGGCCAGCAAGCGCCACTGATGCGACTCCTGGTCGTTCGCCGGCGTGATGTCGCCGTAAAGCCCCACCTTCACATCCTGATTGCCGGGGCCGACCGCGGTGGCAACGTAAACCATATTTCCCCAAAGGATGGGCGATGAATGCGCCAACCCGGGAATTGGTGTGCGCCAGCGGATGTTCCCGCCTTCCTCGATATTCCAGTGGATTGGCGCCGGCGCGCCCGCGTCAACGCCGCTGGCATCGGGACCGCGAAACTGGGGCCAATCGGCAGCCGCGGCGCAGCCGGCCCAAAGGACAGCCAGGAAAACTCCTGCGGTGCGTGTGTTGCTCACGTTGGAATGCAAACAGAAAACCAGCCCCGCCGTCAAGCGCGCCAGTGCCATCGCGGCAACGATGGGACTATTTCACTTTTCCGCCGTCGTTTTCCATTTGAAAATGCCGGAAGAACGCCGGCTCTCCGAAACTCATCTTTGCGCGATCTCCTGGTCCGAGACGATGGCGCCGGCTTTGAGGCGGATGACGCGCTGGGCGCGCCCGGCCAGTTCGCTGTCATGGGTCACGATCACCAGCGTGGTGGCGTGGGCGGCGTTGAGGGCGAACAGGCTTTCGATGACCAGCGCGCCGGTCTCCGCGTCGAGGTTGCCGGTCGGTTCATCGGCAAAAAGGATTTTCGGCTGGTTGATAAAGGCCCGCGCCAGACCGACGCGTTGCTGCTCGCCGCCGGAGAGTTGCAGGGGAAAATGCGAAAGGCGCGCGCCCAAACCGACTTGATCGAGCAAGGGCCTGGCCCTGGCGGCGGCGTTCTTTTGCCCGCGCAATTCCATCGGCGCCATCACATTTTCCAGCGCGGTCAGCGTGGGAATGAGCTGAAAACTCTGAAAGACAAAGCCGATTTTCTCGTTGCGGACGCGCGCCCGCCCGTCCTCGTCCAACGCGCCCAGGTCCAGGCCGTCCAGCCGCACCCGGCCCGAGGTGGGCTGTTCCAGTCCGGCGCACAAACCGAGCAGCGTGGTCTTGCCGCTGCCCGACGGCCCGACGATGGCGCAAGTGGAGCCGGCGGCGATGGAAAAGGAAATGTCCCTGACCACCGTGAGCGGCCCGGCGGCGCTGGGGTAGGTTTTGGTCAGCCGTTGCGCGTCCAAAATGACGGGGCGCGAGCCGGCGGCCGTGTCGGGCGAAAAAGTCACCACCACTGTCTTGCACGAGCCGGGCCAATGGTCAAGTTTCACCTGTGGGGCCGCGCCGTTGTCGCTGCGGTCGTAAAGCGCCAAGGCAGAAGGCTCGTCCTTCGCGGCCCTGCGCATTTTGAGACTGTTCTTGCGAACAGTTTATGATAGGCTGGGAGCCTGGAAAGATTATGAAAGGCCCTGCTAAATTTCTGCTGCTGCTGCTGGCCATGTTTCTGACCACGGCCATAACCTCCTGTTCCAACAAGGGGGACGATTACTTCCGTAGCGGCTATGCGAAGTGGGCGGAAGGCGACTTGGACGGAGCCATCGCAGACTACACCAAATGCATTGAACTCAAACCGGATGATGCGAAAGCCTACGTCAATCGCGGCTATGTGAAGAACGACAAAGGCGATTTGGACGGGGCCATCGCAGACTACACTAAAGCCATTGCACTCACACCGAATGAGGCGAAAGCCTACGTCCATCGCGGTTATGCAAAGAACGCCAAGGGCGACTTGGAGGGCGCCATCGCGGACTACACCAAAGCCGTTGAACTCAAACCGGATGATGCGATAACCTACTTCAATCGCGGCTATGCGAAGTGGGCGAAAGGCGACTTGGACGGGGCCATTGCGGACTACACTAAAGCCATTGCACTCACACCGGATGATGCGAAAGCCTACTTCAATCGCGGCTATGCGAAGAACGCCAAAGACGACTTGGATGGGGCCATCGCAGACTACACCAAAGGCATTGAACTCAAACCGGATGATGCGAAAGCCTACTTCAATCGCGGCTATGCGAGGAACGCCAAGGACGACTTGGACGGCGCAATCGCAGACTACACCAAAGGCATTGAACTCAAACCGGATGATGCGAACGCCTACTTCAATCGTGGTTATGCAAAGAACGCCAAAGGCGACTTGGACGGCGCAATCGCAGACTACACCAAGCGCATTGAACTCACACCGGACGATGCGAAAGCCTATGACAATCGCGGCCTTGTGAAGCAAGCCAAAGGCGACCGGGAAGGAGCGATTGCGGACTACACCAAAGCCATCGAACTCAAACCGGATGACGCGACCGTCTACTACAATCGCGGCCTTGCTAAGGCAACGAAAGGTGATTTGGACGGCACCATCGCGGACGCCACCAAGGCCACCGAACTCAAACCGGGTTTTTCAGAGGCCTACAGAGATCGCGGCAGTCCGAAGAAAGCCAAAGGCGACTTGGACGGGGCCATCGCGGACTACACCAAAGCCATCGAGCTAAATCCAAAAGATTTCTGGTCATATCACAATCGTGGCTGTCTCCGTTATGACACGCGCGCTTTCCCGGACGCTTTGGTTGATTTTCGCAAGGCGCTTGAGTTGGATTCGACCAATGACTATGCCTGTTTCCGGGTCTGGCTGATTCGCGCCCGTCTGGGCGAGACGATGGCCGCCACCATAGAGTTACAAACTTATCTCGCCGGTCGTACGGCCGGAAAGCCCGACGACTGGGCTGCCAAAGTCGGCCATTTCCTCCCCGGACAACTGTCGGAACCCGAATTCCTGGCCGCCGCCAAAAATGCCGACCCGAAGACTGAGGCTGGCCAATTATGCGAAGCGTTCTTTTATGCGGGCTCAAAACGCCTTTTCGCCGGCGACAAGGCCACGGCCACGGATTACTTCCAAAAATCCATCGCCACTGGCAAAATGGATTATTTTGAATATGCCAGCGCGGTGGCGGAGTTGAAATCTTTGAAAGGGCAGAGGTGAACTTTCTCAGCAAAGCGCGGGCTGATGGATAACGTCCGCCGGTAAATCCCTTATGAAACTGGCTAAGCTGCAAGAAACCAAGTCAACGATTCGCTTCTGTGCCAAGTTGTTTCGGCCTGAGGCAAGCGAAAAAACTGGATCGTGGACCCTTCTGACTCTGCCCAAGAACGCGAGTGCGAAGCTTCCATCACGAGGTATGACGATGGTTGAGGGAGTTATCAATGGCTTCCCTTTTCGAGCCGCTCTCGAACCAAACGGCAAAGGAAGTCACTCGCTCAGGGTTAACAAAGCCCTGCACGATGCTGCGGGCGCGGACGCTGGAGACACGGTAACGCTGGAGATTACGCGGGCCGGAGAAGAACCGGAGATCCGGGTGCCAATGGATCTACGCAAAGCCCTGGCATCTGCCCCGCCGGCGCAGGCAGCGTGGGCGGATATTACACCGATGGCGCGCCGGGACTGGATTTTCTCGATAAGCACAGCCAGGCAACCGGAAACACGCAGGCGCCGAATTGAGAAAGCCTGCGACATGCTTGCGGCGGGAAAGCGACGATTATGTTGTTTTCCCGGCATAAAGTGGCTTATGAAAGAAAACGCAAAATCATGCGGAATGTGGCTTCCGTTGCCGGACTCAAAAAATCGTTTTTCGCCGGGATCGGCAAAGTAGGAGATTGCGCCGATTCAGACTCCGGGGGCAAGTGAAAACCTAATAAGACCCGGCTTCAGTTTGTCCTTCGCAACCGATTAGCCTCCACGCCAAAATTTTGGCATGCATCGGAACCATGAACCTGCCGCTGCTCGACACACCTCCATGAAACAATTCGTGTCCGTTTGCTGTTCCCTCTCCGCTCCCATCCGATGGGAGGGGAGAGGGTTAGGGTGAGGTGAGGGTTCATGGAAAGCCCTCTCTCTCCTTAAAGCATGCATCGGAACCATGAACCTGCCGCTGCTCGACAGACTTCCGTGGAACAATTCGTGTCCGTCTCCTGTTCCCTCTCCGCTCCCATCCGATGGGAGGGGAGAGGGTTAGGGTGAGGTGAGGGTTCAAGGAAAGCCTCCGTTTTGTTGCGGACTCTTGCATGAGCCGGGCAAATGGTCAAAATTGCAGGGTGAGTTTTATCAGCACCGGCATGACCATGGCCGCGCTACTGGCGGCGGAATTGACGCTGGCGGGAGCGGGCTGCGCGCGGGCGGAGGATCCGCCGGAGGCCAACACCAATCGTCCCGCCATCCTCGTGCTGGGCGACAGCCTGGCGGCCGGCTTGGGCGTGGACCCAAGCGAGGCTTATCCGGCGCTATTGCAGAAGAAAGTGGACACGGCGGGGCTGAACTTCGCCGTCATCAACGGCGGGGTCAGCGGCGACACGTCGGCGGGAGGCTTGCGGCGGATCAACTGGTATTTGCGGCGCAAGATTGATGTGTTGATCCTGGAACTGGGGGGCAACGACGGTTTGCGCGGCGTGCCGCCGGGGGCGACGCGGACCAATTTGCAGGCCATTATTGACACCGCCAAGAAAACCTGGCCGGACCTCAAGATCGTCATCGCCGGGATGCGTCTGCCGCCCAATTTGGGCCGGGAGTACACGGATGCCTTCGAAAAGATTTTCCCGGCGCTGGCGCGGGAGAACCGGGCGGCCTTGGTGCCATTTCTTCTGGAAGGGGTGGGGGGCAGGCCGGAGTTGAACGCGACCGACCAGATGCACCCGACCGCCGAAGGCCACCAAATCGTGGCGGAAAACGTCTGGAAAATCTTGAAGCCGGTGCTCGAGGCGAAACCGTAAACAGAACCGTGGCGCGATTTCTTTCCGTGATCGTTGCCGGGAAAGACTTGCGGCATAATCCATCCGTAGTACATTTTGGGTATGACACATAATTTAAGAGTGCTCTCCGTTAAACTTCCGCTCTCGGACGTGCGCCGGATTCCGGGCAATCGCAGCGCGTTTGTCCGCCAGGCGGTGGCCGAAAAGCTGGCGCGCCAGTCCGCCCCCGCGTGGCAGCCGAAAACGTCCACCGGACGGAAATTGCTGGAACTTCGCAATCAGTTTCTAGCGCAGGGCGGCGAACTGCTGGACGCCGAGGGCATCGCTGAGGAATTGCGTCGCCGGCGGGGAGGGCTGGCGTGAGGACATTTCTGGATTCCGGTGTGTTGCTGACGGCATGGCGCGGCAGGGATGCCGAAGCGGCTCTGGCAGTGATGGAAGATCCGCAACGTCAGTTCTGTACTTCGCAGTTGGTCAAGTTGGAATTGTTGCCCAAGCCGGCGTTCTTCAAGCAGAAGGCAGAGGTGCAGTTTTATCAAACCCATTTCCGCGCAGCCAAGGGCGAAGAGCCGTTGAGCCTCGAATTGGGCGAAAAGGCGGAGGAGTTGGCGCGCCAGCACGGCCTTGCCGCGATGGATGCGTTGCATCTGGCGGCGGCAATCCGACAAGGCGCAGTCGAGTTCATCACCGCAGAGAAGCCTGGCAAACCGATGTTCCATGTCCGTGGCATCGCCGTAAAGTCTATCCATGCACAGTCGGTTTGAGACTCTTTGACGGAGTTTAGGACAAGTTCGGGCTGGCGGGGAGAAGGCGGCCGGGGCAGGATTGGCGCCATGCGGCTCGAACACTGTGCCTTGCTGGTTCCCGATGCCCCGGCTTTGGCGGATTGGTATGTCAAACATCTCGGTTGCTCGGTGGCGCGCGCGGGCGGCGCGCCGGCCTTCGTCCGTTTCCTCGCGGCCGGCCCGGTGCTGATTGAAATCTACCAAGGCTCCCTGGCGCCGACGCCGGATTATTTCGCCAGACATCCTTTGCAATTTCATTTGGCGTTTGTTTCGGAGGATCTCAAGGCGGATCGCGACCGCTTGCTGGCGGCTGGGGCCACCCTGGCCGAGGATTGCTTCACCAACCCGGCCGGAGATGAGTTGCTGATGCTGCGCGATCCCTGGGGCATCGGATTGCAGTTGGTCAAACGCGCCAAACCAATGCTTGGGTGATTTCCCCGCGGAAGCCTGCCGGCCGGGCCGGATTACTGGCCAAGCCAGCAGAGGTCACGCCGGGCGTTTTCCAGTCCGCCATCAAAAAGGACCGCCCGCGGGGCGGAAACGATCTCAGCCGGACCGGGGGTCCGGGAGATGATGGGCGTCCGGCCGGGCTTGGATCGAGTTTCCCCGCGCACCTGGCCGGTGTTCGCGTCGAAATACTGCCCAACCCGCAAAAGATGCGTTTTGCCGTCCCCTGTCAGCATCAATTCTCCGGTGACAACCCACACTTTCCCGTCGGTCCCAATGGCCACGTCAGCGGCCCCTGGCGGCGCCAGGACTTGGCCCGCCGGAGTTTGCGGCATGGGCGGCGCGGAGGGTTCAAGGACGGAGCCGGGAATGGCGTTGTCGGCCGATGATCGCACGATTGGAGTTGCCTGCGAGGCCCTGCCGCAATGAACCAGGAATGCCTTAACATTCTGGCTGTGATCAGCCATCAACCGCATGCTGACGCAATACCCGCCAAAAAGATCAACAGAGGAGTCAGCGCTGGGGCGAATTTGAACGCCGTTGGTTAGCACCATGTTGGGCCGAAGACCCGCCCAAAGATTGCCGTCCCAATACTGAACTTGGCCATGCACCGCCCGAATGACAATCCTCTCCAGTTTCAATTCCGCCGGAGCCGGAACCAGGACCGCCGCGAACCGCGGGGATTCTGCCTTGGGCAAAGGTGCTGTGGTGCTGCATCCCGCGACGGATGCAAGGATTAGTAATGGCGCAAGTGTCTTCATAGTGCCTTCCTGCAACAATCTTCGTGCCAGCCGAGACGGCTGGGTCAAATAAGCGCTAATATGTTCGTATATATGATGTTGCAAAAGATTACTAAACAAGCCGGGAAGCACCCGGACTGTCCCATTTTGAGACTCATTGCGGCGCATCAAGCCCTAAAATGGAGAGACGTGGAAAGATATGTGGCGCTTCCGTCTTGGTTGGCAAAGGGCACTCCGGGCGCACGACGGCGGGCAGCGGAGTGGCCCCCCCCCTGCCTTTCGCGACCGGACCGAATCTGGGTCGGTTACAAATTTTTTCACTTTTTTGTTGCCAAAAGACCGGGAAGAAGGCACATTTTGAAGAAGAAAGCCCATTTTAACCGCTTGTATATGCCGTTAGCCCTACGTCGGACGGACCGAAGGCGCACAGGTTCGGCAGGTTTCACCCTGCTGGAATTGCTGGTGGTTATTTGCATTGCGGGGGTGCTGATGGCGCTGCTTCTTCCAGCCCTTTCCCAAGCCAAGGAAAAATCCAGACGCAGTGTCTGCAATCAAAACATCCGTCAAGTCATTCTCGCACTGACCATGTACGGAGATGCAGACCCGTATGAGCGATTGCCCCTCGCCACGGACATCAAAGGTGGCTATCATTCGATTCGGCTTTCGAGTGTTACGTTTTCAAATTTAGTGGAACCCTACTTGAGTGGTGAGAGCAACAGTCTATATTGCCCCAACCTGGTGTATGACACCGGCACGATGGGCGGGTACGATCCCCTCACGGATACATTTACCATCGGATACAGTTACTTGGCCGCGCAAATCACGTCGGCAGGTGCGAAAGGCCCGAGTCTAGTCTGGACTGGACCCGTAAAAGCGACCGAGAACATCGAAGTCATCGCCGATGCCAATTATTGGAGCACGACAGACAGTCAGGCCATGACCCTTGCGCCTCATACTTTAAGCGGCTCCCTCGTCGCGAGCGCAGCCATCCTCTCCACCAGTTCGCCCGCTTCGACGTCACCCACGGCTGGCTCCCCCAGCACGGCGATGGGCGCGATGGGCGGGAATATCGGTTCCCTTAACGGCTCTGTCATCTGGCGGCCGATTCGTTTGATGAGCCAATACCCGGCCTCCACCGATGGTTCCGCCTTGGGGAACTGGTAGCGGAACGGGAGTCAGACGGCAAACAACTCTGCCACCGTCATCGTCAGCCCCGGCAGAAGCCCCTCCTGAAGGATTTCCTTTCCGGCGAGAATGCCCCTGAGCGCCAGCCCGTGCGGGGTGCCATGGTACAACTCGACATTATCGTAACGCGGATCCAGGATCCAAACCCGCGGGACCTTGAAATCTTCGTAAACCCCTTTCTTGAGCACCGTATCGGGCCGGTGATCGGCCGAATCAATGATTTCGACCACCAGCCAAGCCTTGCCCGTGGCGGCGGTGACCAGGGCCAAGTCCGGCCGGACCAGGGTGCGGGGCGAAAGAGCAACCGCGTCGCGAGGGCTGAGGAGGCGCGCCGCCGCATTGCCGGCCAGGCCCGCCCCCACCCGCTGATGGAGCAGGGCGCAGATCCGTTCATGGCGCGCGCCGGGAAACGAACGCACCAGGGTCCTGCCCTCGATGATTTCTTCGTATTGACTCATCGGTGTTTGGCCGGGTTCGGGCCTCCGCCGGGAGAGGTTTCAGCCCGGAACAGGGCCTTTTTTCGCAACCGGTCCCGCAAATATCTTCCCGTCTGCGACCTTCGCATTTGGGCCACCCTCTCGGGAGGCCCCTCCGCCACCACCCGCCCTCCCGCGTCGCCGCCCCCCGGCCCCAGATCAATGATCCAATCCGCCTCCGCGATCAAGTCCAGATTGTGTTCGATCACGATCACGGTATTGCCGGCCTGCACCAGGCGCTGCAAGGCCTGGGCCAGCCGCTCCACGTCGGCCATGTGCAAACCGATGGTCGGCTCCTCCAGCAGGAAGAGGAAGGAAGCGGTCTCCGCCGCCTGGAGTCCGGGCGGGGCGCCCGGCCCGTCCGGCGCGCGCAATCCGGCCAGCAAATGGGCCACCAGCTTGAGCCGTTGCGCCTCCCCGCCGCTGAGCGTCGGGCTGGCCTGGCCGAGTTTGATGTAATCCAGGCCCGTGTCGCACAGCGCCTGCAAGGGGCGCGCGATTTTGGCAAAGGGCGCGAAGAAGCGGGCGGCCTGCGCCACTGTCAAGTCGAGCGTTTGGGCGATGTTCCGGCCCCGGAACGCAACTTCGAGGGTTTCCGGGTTGAAGCGCGTGCCCCGGCAGGCATCGCAGGGGACAAAGGCCGGCGGCATGAAACTCATTTCCAGTTTGATCTGGCCCGCCCCGAGGCACCCCGGACACCGCCCCTGCGGGCTGTTGAAGGAGAACCGGCTGGCCGAATAACCGCGCAAGCGCGCTTCGGGCGTTTGCGCGAACAACCGCCGGATTTCGTCGAAAAAACCCACGTAGGTCGCCGGCACCGACCGGGGGGTCCGGCCGATGGGGGATTGATCCACTTCATAAACGGCGCGCACCGCCCCGGCGCCCGAGACGGCCAGGCCCGGCGCGGACTGGCCGGGCGGCCGGCCGGGCCGGCGCAATTGCCGCCGCAGCGCCGGCAGCAGGCAGTCGCGCAGCAGCGTGCTCTTGCCCGATCCGCTCACGCCCGTCAGGCAGATAAACCGGCGCAGGGGAAAGGCCACCGCCAGGTTTTTTAAATTGTTCGCCCTGGCCCCTCGCAGCCAGAGCCGCGGCGTGCGCGCATCCACCGGGCGGCGCCGGCCGGCGGCGGGAAAAGGCCGGCGGGCGCGCAGGCAGCGGGCGGTGACGGAATCCGGGTGTTTCATCAATTCCCGGAGGGGGCCGCACGCCACCACGCCGCCGCCGTTGACCCCCGCGCCCGGACCAAGGTCAATAATATAATCGGCCCGGCGCATGGTTTCCTCGTCATGCTCCACCACCAGCAAGGAGTTGCCCCGCGCCTTGAGCAGGGCCAGCGTGGCCAGCAACTTCTCATTGTCCGCGGCGTGCAGGCCGATGGTCGGCTCATCCAGAATGTAAAGGACGCCGCTGAGATTGGAGCCGAGCTGGGCGGCCAGGCGGATGCGTTGGGCTTCGCCGCCGGAAAGGGTGGTGGCGCCGCGGCCCAGTTGCAGATAACCCAGGCCCACCTGCCGCAGAAACTGCAACCGCCCGGTTATTTCCGGCAAAATATCGCGGGCGATTTCCGCCGCGCGCCCGGCAAAAGCAGCGCCGGCGAACCAGGGCAGCGCCCTTTCCACCGTGGCGTTGCAAAAGTCCACAATCGTCGGCGAGGCGGGCAGGCCGGCGCGGCTCCGGCCCGCCCCGCGGACGTTTTCCAGGCGCACGGCGCGCGCCCTGGCATTGAGGCGCGTTCCCTGGCAGGCCCCGCACGTTTCCCGCTTGCCTTCCTGCCAGTCAAACCACGATTCCTCGATGGCTTCGGCCCGGGCGCCCCGCTCCACGTCCGGCAAATAAAACAGTTCGCCAAAACCGCGGCAGGAGGGGCACCAGCCGCGCGGAGAATTGTAACTGAACATTTTCGGGTCCGGCAAATCGAACGATTCGCCGCATTTGGCGCAGGCCCGTTCCGTGGAGTGGACGGTGGTTTGGCGGTCGTTGCCCAGGGCGTGCAGGACGCCGTGGCCGAGGTCCAGCGTTTGCTCGATCAAGCGGCGCGCCGCCTCCCGGCCGGCCCCCGTGCGCCGCTGCTTTTTGTCCAAAACCCCGACGACGATTTCCACGTCGTGCTCGCGGAAGCGCTCCAGCCGGAAGGGCGCGGCGGTGGAATGGATTTTTCCATCGGCCCGGACCTCGGCGTAGCCGTGTTGGGCGGCCCATTGGGCGACCCCGGTGTGGAAGCCTTTGCGATTCTTCACCACGGGGGCGAGCAGGAGCAGATCGCCGCGCTGCCGCAGTTCCGCCGCCAGCCGGGCCGCCACCTGGTCGCGTGTCTGGGCCTGCACCGGGATCTGGCAGCGCGGACAATACGGCGTGCCCAGGCGGGCGAAGAGCAGGCGCAAGAAATGATAAATCTCGGTCACGGTGGCGATGGTGCTCTTGCCACCGCCCCGCGCGACGCGCTGCTCGATGCTGACGGACGGCGGAATGCCGGTGATCAAGTCCACCTCCGGGCGCGCCAGTTGCCCGACGAATTGCCGGGCATAAACATTCATCGAGTCCAGGAAGCGGCGCTGCCCCTCGGCAAAGAGCAGGTCAAAGGCCAGCGTGCTTTTGCCCGAGCCGCTGACGCCGGTGACCACGACAAACTGGTTGCGCGGGATGTCGAGCGAGATGTTTTTTAAATTGTGTTCGCGCGCGCCGTGGATGGCAATCACTTCCCCCTCCGTGGCGGGCGGGGTGGATAATGCGTCAGTCCTGGATGGGCCGGGAAAGGCAGGGCGGGCACTCCGCCTCGTGCGCCGTAGCCCCGGCGAAGGCGCATGCCCGCCGTCTGGAACCGGCGGAGGAATCAACGTCGCACTACCGTCGTGCGGCGGGCAGGGGACTGCCCGCCCTACCAACTGTGACTGACGCATTGCCGGGGTGGTTTTCATGTCCAGACTCCGAGAGTTCGCAGTTGCGCGGTGACCTGGCCGGGCCAATCGCGATTGGCCGCCGGACTGGCCGGACTGGGATGGAGAATCCGGCCGGCCTTGACCGGCAAACCGCGGGCGGCCTCCCGGGCGCGCTCTTCGGCAAAAGCGCCCACGCCGATGATCCATTTTGGCTGGAGAATTGCCACGACCGCCCGCAAATGGGTGTCGCAGATTTGGAAAAGCCGCTCCGCCTCCGCGGCGGGCAGCTTGTCGGGGGTCCGGTTGGCGCCCCGCGCTCCTTGCATAAAGGCCAGCGGGCAATAATTGACAACGAAATGGCGCGCGAAAAACTTTTCGGGCGGCCCGAAGCGCTGCGCAAAAAAGTTCCACAAGCGCCGGCCGCTCACTTCCGATTTGGCGCAGGCAAAGCCGCGAACCGGCCGCAACGGATGTTCCCTGGCGGGATGTCCAATGGCCGCGTCAATCTTCATCCAATCGCGCACCGCCGCGATCTCGCCAAAGGGAACGCCGGTCTGGGCCATGCCGAAAGGCCCCGGATTCATGCCCAGAAAAACCACCTCCTTGCCCGCGCCGCCGAAGCGGGCCAGGTACTGCTGGTGCGCGCTCCAGGCGTAAGTCAGAGGATTATAGACGTGCGTCACCGGCGGCGTAAAACGCAGCTTCTCCGCTTCCGCCGACAATGCCTTGGCGGCCCCGATCAATTGCTGTTCCGCCGTCATGGGCAAGGCGCTGGCGGACCCACCCAAAAGGGGGCCCGGTTTGACACGATGGATTGCGCCGGCGGCACGCGGACGGATGCGACCGGGAAGCCGGAAAAACAGCCGGCCGGCCCGCGGAGCGGGCTGGTCGCTCCCGAACCAGCCGCCGGAAACCAAATGAGCGCGGTCATTTGCGATGACAACACAAGGCCAGGAGGTATTGCGCCATCGGATAGAAGCCGGTGTGGACCACTTCATCGTTCATGGAAAAGATGAAGACGTTGTGAAAGAATTTGCCCATGAGGGCCTTGAGTCCCGGCGCGTCTTTGCAATTGACATGGCCCAGTTTGCTCTGCGACGAGGCGTAGGCCTGGGATTGAAGCGAAGGCGTGCCGACGAGGCAGACTCCCAGCGGGTTGAGCGACTTGGCCATGTTGCCGACGAACTGCTCCTCCTGGGACGCCGGAATATGTTCGATGACGTCCATCGAATAAACGCCGTCAAACCCGCCCGGGACAGGCCCGGCCAGCAGGTCGTGGACGATACAGTCGAATTTCCAGCGCGGGTCCATGCGGCGGAGCACGTCCTGCACGAAAACGGGATCGAAATCACAAGCGGTCAGCGCTTTGACTTCCTGCACGACAATGCGTGTGGCAAAGGCATCGGCGCAGCCGACCTCGAGCACCCGGTTCAGGCCGGAGAGCATTTTGGCGGCGAATTTATAGCGGGCGAAGAGAAAGGTGAGGCGCTTGGGATCGTCATGCCAGGCATAGTTGGACATGAGCCCCAGGGTGGCCAGGTTCCTGGCGGCCAATTCCAGGCAGGGATCGTACTGCGGCTCTTTTGTATGTTGTTCCATAAGGATTTGATGAAGCGGCGGCCATGCGCGCCTTTTTCGTCAAGTGCCGGGCATGATGAGCGTTGCCCGGGCTGGAAGGGAAGCCAAAAATCGTGCCGTTGGGCAAAGTTGGCAGGGGCGCATCTTGGTACTACCACCATGCATGGCATGAACGCCGGCCCATGAAACAGATGGAAACCTCCTCACCCCGACCCTCTCCTCCACAAGTGTGTGGAGGAGAGGGAGAAGAAGCGCGCGCCCAGTTGGCGGCCAGCCTTTGGGAAGCCTTGACTGTGTTGGCGCTTGCCGCTATGGTTAGGAAATATGAGCGCCATGACAAATTCTGAAATTCTTGAGCAACTGAAAAGCCTGCCTGTGGCGGAGCGTCTCAGAATTGTCGAATCAACGGTGCATGGACTGCGGGAGGATTTGGAACGTTCCGGCGCTCAAACGGAAGAAGGAACCAACGCGCGGTTGGCGCGCGCCGCCGAGGCGCTGCTGTCCGATTATGCCGAAGACCGGGAGTTGACCGCCTTCACCGCTTTGGATGGCGAGGCCTTTCATGCGTAGAGGCGAGGTCTGGTTGCTCAATCTTGATCCGACCGTTGGCGCCGAACTCCGCAAAACCCGCCCTGCCATTATCGTCAACGACGATGCCATTGGCCTTCTCCCGCTAAAAGTGATTGTGCCGGTAACGGATTGGAAGGACCATTATGCAGTTGCCCCCTGGATGGTTAAGCTCGACTCCGATTCCCGGAACGGCCTGACGAAACCATCCGCCGCTGATGCTTTCCAGGTGCGCTCCGTGGCTCGGGAACGCTTCGTCCAACGAATTGGGAAAATCTCCGATCATCATCTCCGCCAGATTGCGGACGCCTTGGCCATAGTTCTGAAGATCCGGGGCTAAAACCTGGCTGAACAAACGAAATCGTCTCATCCATGGGACAGCCAAAAACCGGTCACTCAAAATAGATGAATGAATAGTCGCCGGTGTAGCCGGTTTGCTGGAACCACCAGAGCCACTCCTGCGGCGTGCAAAAGGACTCGCAGGTCAACTGCCAGTAGAGCAGATTGGCTTTCTCCTCCTCGTTCCGATAGGACTCCACCACAATGTATTTGTTCCTGCCCACCCGCTCCACCTCGCGCAGGGCCTGGTCCAGATCATAGCAATACAGATTGTGCAAGGTGGTGATGGACACCACCAGGTCAAAACTCTTATCGGCGAACGGCAGGTGATTGGCGTGGCCGGTCTGCAAGAAAGGCCGGACTTCCTCCTTGGCGTTTTCAATGGCGTAACTGGAAATATCCAGGCCGCGCACCTGGACGCCCGGCACGGCCTGGGTAAAATCATAGAGCAGAAAGGCCTTGCCGCAGCCCACGTCGAGGATTTTATCGCCGGGTTTGATGCCGTAATGCCGGGCCAGGTTGTCGGCCACCACGCGCCAGCGGCCGTCGTAGCGCATGCCGCCGTAGCCCACCCTCCGGTCGCCGTCCCAATAGTCCTTGTCGAACTGCTTGGCCAGCCTGGCGGCTTGCGCCTTGGGAAATTCGTTGACGCGCGCCAGATAATCGCGCTTGGTCTTCTTGTGCAAAGGCGAGATGAAATCAATTTCAGTCATGCCCCATTCTGCGTGTTCCGACCACCATGCGCAAGCCGCCGAGGAGAAGAATGGTTCCCGGTGGTTTCCTGCTGCGACATTCCCATTTGAACAGCATTTGAAACACGCTCTTGCCGATCCGCTTCGTTTCGGCTATTAAGCGACGCGGATAGAGAAGTCGCCATGAAACCGATCATCTTCCACGCCGAAGCTGGTGGCCAGTTCAGGCCTGTCCAACTGGAATTCGCCACGGAGGCGGAAGTCAAACGCCTTCGCGCCTGGCGAAAGATGACCCCGGCGACGGACGCCGGCGAATTCGCCGCGCTGGCCGCCAAGCGCTGGTTTTACTACGCGCGCGAAGGTGCAAGCGTTGCCAGCCTCAACGAATTGCGCGCAGCCATCAGGCGCAACGAACGCGCCGAACTTGCCTTTCTCATGGTCGCTTCCGCCGAATGGGCGAAGCGTTACAAGTTTCTCGCACTCGCTCATTGCCGTCGGACTTGGTGTCACCACCTCGCCCTCGATTTTCTCGCCGTTCGCCCCGGAGTGATGTTCAAGAATCAGCCAATTTCTGGTTTGGGCACGGGTGTCCTTTTCTGCGTCGCCGGTCTTGCGGAATCACTGGGCATGGAAACGATTTGGGGCGAGGCCACGGCCAGCTCCGCGCCGTTTTACGAGAAGGTGCTGCAAATTCGCCCGGTCAAGGATGTCTTCATCATCCGCCGTGAAGCGATGCGCGGCATCCGGGAGTATTACTTGGAGGATCAAAAGCGCCGCCTTGCAAAAATCAGCAAGCGGTCGCATATTTTATGACATGAAAAGAAAGCTGACACCGAGGGAATGGCTGGATGACCTCCTGGAATACGAAAGGACGCATCCCATCGCCTTCGCCTCGCCTGGCGCGTTGAGGGAAGCGCGCCTTATTGCCGAATTGGAGAAAGCCCGCCGTTCCCTGCGCCGCGCCCGCCGAAATGGCGCCCCGCATCGCCGCCAAGCCGCAGTGGGCTGACTCGCTGCCGCCGTCACCATGGCGGCGGAACCTCACGATTGATCCCTGTCCACTTCTTCTTCGCAACGGGGCAAGCTGGATTCGTCCCTCCCGGATTGCCGGAGAGACATGGGCGCCTTGGGAATGTGTTGACCGGGTGATGGATTGGCCTAATGTAGTTGGAAGGAAACGGAAGAATCGCTAATGAAAAAGGCCATGTCTTTATGCGGGTCGCTCTTTCTGGCCGTTCTGTTCATCATCGCAACGCCGGCGGACGCGCAAAGTTTGGGCGCCGCTCTTAACGCGACGAATTTGACTTGGACGACCAGCTCAACCGGCTCCGCCAGTGGATGGTCCGTGGAAACCACGACCACGGAAGATGGGGTTTCCGCCGCTCAAAGTGGCTCTGTGTCCGGCGCCTCTGCTTCCTTCTTGCAAACCCACGTAACGGGGCCGGGAACGTTGACCTTCTGGTGGTACGCGTCCAGCCCGTCCGGGGAGGAAATCCTTTCCTTTAATGTAGGCGGTGTCACCCAGGCGAACACCAGCTCACCGATGTCTTCCTGGCAGCAG
The DNA here is from genome assembly GCA_049513975.1 of Verrucomicrobiota bacterium. Lineage (GTDB taxonomy): Bacteria > Verrucomicrobiota > Verrucomicrobiia > Limisphaerales > Palsa-1400 > JBEKOF01. Next base: position 17,482 of record JBEKVM010000140.1, read on the forward strand.
CAAACCCTCTACCTCGGATATGGCCCCCAGACATTGCAATGGGTTTACTCGCAGTTCATGCCGCCAGGAGACGGGCGGTTGGGCTATGTGGATGAAGTGGCCTACACACCGGGATTAACCGCCCCGATCGTTACAAGCCAGCCGGTGAGCCAGTCCGCGGTTTCAGGCTTGAACAGCACATTCTCCATCAGCGTGACGGGCACGCCGCCTTTCTATTATCAGTGGCAATTTGACGGCACAAACATCGCCGGCGCGACTTCTCCTGCTTACACAGTGATCAATGTTCAGGCTACCAACCTCGGAAGTTACAGCGTGACCGTGACCAATGCCGCCGGAACCAACTACAGCGCCAACGCCACGCTTGAATTTGGAAATGTCGCCGCATGGGGATTATGCAACTTCGCACAGACCGAGGTCGCGCCAGGAACAACCAATGTCCTTTCCATGGCAGGAGGCTGGCAGCACAGCCTGGCTTTAAGGGCGGATGGAACCATCCTCGCCTGGGGTTCGAATGGCTTTGGTCAGGAAACCATACCTGTCAATTTGACGGGCGTGGTGGCGATTGGAGCCGGCCAGGTAAACAGTCTGGTATTGAACGCCGACGGCACGGTTTTTGAGTGGGGACAAGACAGCAACGGTCAAACCAATGTGCCGGCCAGTGTAACCAACGCGGTGGCGATAGCAACCTCCCCTTATGCGGCGCACAGTTTGGCTTTGAAGGCGGATGGAACTGTGAGCGCATGGGGAAACAACACCTTCGGCCAGACAAACGTCCCGGCCATGGTCACCAACGCGGTGGCCGTAGCCGCCGGGCAGAACCACAGTTTGGCCCTGAGGTCCGACGGCACGGTCATCGCCTGGGGCATGAATATGTACGGCCAAACCAACGTGCCGCCCGGACTAACTAACGTGGTGGCGATTGCGGCGGGCGGTCTTCAAAGTCTGGCTCTCAAGTCCGACGGCACCGTCGAAGGATGGGGAGCTTATACCGCTGCCCCAGTTGGTTTGAGCAATGCCGTGGCCGTTGCGGCGGGAAACTTGCACTGTTTGGTTTTGAAAGCCGACGGAACAGTCGTGGCCTGGGGAAACAACCAAAACGGACAGACGAACGTGCCGGCCGGCCTGACCAACGTGGTGGCGATCGCGGCGGGCGCATTTCACAATCTGGCGCTCGTCGGCAATGGTCCCCCGGTCCTTAACGCTCTCATCACCAATTTCAACTTGTCCGGCGGCGGTTTCAGCCTTGCGCTGCCTTCGCAATGCGGCAGGGTTTACGCGCTGGAATACAAGAGCTCACTGACCGATGCAAACTGGTCGGCCCTCCCGCTCGCCGCCGGCAACGGCACGAATCTCGTCTTGACGGATCCAACCATCTCCAACGCAGCGCGCTTTTACAGGGTGCGCCGCTGGTGAGGCCCTGCGTCAATTTGCGATGCCCAGCGCGGCTTGCAGGGCCTGGCGGGCCTTTTGCAATTGGGCGGCTTTGCGCTCTTCCGCCGACGCGGCGCCCTGGGCGAAATCGCGCCGGGCCTTGTCGCCGGGGCCGAATTCGTTGAGCATGATGCAGCACCATTTGATCTGGAAGGCGGGCAAAAGCAGGCGCGCCCGGCGGGCCAGGCCGCCCTCCAGCTTCAAGCCGTCAATCAGGCCGCCGACAAACGGTTCCCAGAATTCCAGCGGCACCGGAGTTTGCGGCTGGCAAAAGAAATCGCAGATCAACTTGGCCGGATCGTCCCAGCCCGCGTATTCGAAATCAATGAAACGCAGCCTGCCGTCCGGTCCGGCCAACGCATTGTGAAATCCAAAATCCGACGGCGACAAGACGCTTTCCTGCGGTTTGAGCGGACGATCCAGATCACCGTAGTCGCGACAAAGGCGGGCGCGCGCCTCCTGCCAGGCCGGTTGCAAACTGCCGCGCACCAATTCCATGGCCTCGCGGTCAATGGCGGTGTCCCCTTCCATTCGTTGCAGGCGGGCCACGCGCCGGTCAATGAGATCCAGGTGGGCCGCGCCGGAAAAACAGGCCTCCGAGGCGGCGGGCAAAACTTCGGTGGCGGCGGATTTTCCCGGCTGGTTGAGTTCCAGGACAAACTCCAGCGCCTGGCGGACGGCCGGCGGAGAGACTTCCCCGGCCCGCAGTTTTTGGCCGTCCAGGAAACTGAACAACCCCAGCCTGCGCTCCTCATCCCAGGCCAGCGGTTCGGGGGTGCGCCGGATGCCGCGCGACCAAAGATAATTGTAGAAAGCCCGTTCCGATCGGAAACGATCGCGCGGGTCGGCGGCATGGCGGAAATACTGTTTGAGGACGGCGTTGCGCCCGTCTTCCCGCACCCGGTAAACGCGGTTGTTGCCGCCGCCGGTCAGCGGCGTCACGGCGGCGGCTTTGCCAAAACCGTGTTTGCCAAGGAACTCAAAGACCCCCGCGTCCAATTCAAGGGAAACGGCCGCGCCGCCGATTTTCTCCCAAATCTCCGGCCAGGTTTGGGCGCGGAAGAAAATTTTTTCGCCGGCATAAAGGCCGTTGGGATCAAACAGAATTCGTTCGATTTGAGGAAAGCCCGGCTCGGAAAGGAGTTCGGGCAAGTCATCAATGAAGTGAGTGCAGCGGCAGGCGGCGATGCGCTGGATTTTGGCCTGCTTGGTCAGTTCCAGAAAAACCTGGGAGCGGGACAGTCCGATTTGCGCGGGATCGAAGAAGCCTTGTTGTTCGAGCCAGAGGAGGGCGGCCTGGTGGAGATCGTGGGGCTGGCCCAGAAAGGGATGGCGGGTTTTGTGGCTGATGATGCAGGTGGGAATGCCCGCGCGGCGGCAGGCCTGGAAAAACTCCAACACTCCCGGATACGGCGCCGCTTCGGCCATGCGCGCGCCATAGACGCAGCCCTGCATTTCCGTCCAGACCTCTTCCCGGCCGATGCGGCGCAAATGATTGCGCACCTCCGATTTGTTGACCGGCAAATCGGCCGGGACCAGGCCGGATTCCAGCGCCACGCGATGAAACAAGGCGTCGTAACAGACAATTGTGTTGTCAAAATCAACGCCGATCATGGAAAGCCTCCACGCCAAAACTTTGGCGTGCATTGGGACCATGAACCTGCCGCTGCTCGACAGACCTCCGTGGAACAATTCGTGTCCGTCTGCTGTTCCCTCTCCGCTCCCATCCGATGGGAGGGGAGAGGGTTAGGGTGAGGT
>JBEKVM010000141.1:0-14065 GCA_049513975.1 Verrucomicrobiota bacterium
ATTAAACCCTGCACGATTGAACCGGCGGGCAAACAAATGAAAGGCCGTATTATAGGCAACGGGAGGATTGCCATCGAGTAGAATGATGACTGGTCGTTCCTGCCAGCGCTGGGCGCAACGGTGTAGACGACCGTGAACGACATTGTTCTCCATGAACTCGCAGGGTCGCGGCGTGGGAAATGTGAAATGCCGCGGCCCATCGAATTCAATCCGCGCCGGGTCGCTTGCGGCGGGGATAAAGTCCGGACCATTTAGAAATTCGAGCGCTTCCTCCAGTTTCCATTTTGGCCTCGGCGCGCGTCTCAGCGGAGCAACGACGTATGCCATCTGAAGAGCTGACCAATCAATCAATTTTGCGAGGGGGGCAATCATGAGTTTAAGCCGCCTAACGTAGAAAGCTGAACCACCGCCGACCCGCGACGCGAACCGCGACAGCGGAACGGCCAGCGCCAACGGCGGTTGGCTCCGGCGACTTGTTAGCCGCCCCACTCCTCCCATTGGGCTTGTAACGAAACCTTAAGCCGCTCCAAGTCGTCGGCACTCGCGGCAGCAGCAAACACGCGCCATGCCGGCAGGTTGCGGTGCTTCTGAATGAAGTCTTCCCACTTGAGAAAACACACCGCCTGCCCGGATAGCTTGTATGCCCGCATTGCGTTGACTTCACCGATCAGCTTCCACTGCTCGTCAAGCGTTGCACGGGTTGTGCGCTCATCAACGTATCCGACTGCCGTGTGGGGCGCCGCGCCGCCAAAGGAGGCATGCCAAACCGCCATCACGTTCAAGAAGGTGGAACAGAGGTCATGCTCCGGACGCGGACACCACTCGATTCCTTTGTCGCGGCGATTCACTCCCTGGAATATGGGAGCGTCGGACTTAGGATCCGAAACGACCGGAATGCCCCAGAAGACGACCCGCTGATTCTCCTCCATGAAAACCACGCGATCCGAATCTATCCGCAGTTTTTCGGGTGGCAACAGGCGGTTGTGGAACTGGTTGATGCGATTCTCCCTTCCCGCGACGAGATAGTAATCCTTGAGCGACGAAGGCAGCGCGACGCCGAGCCGTCTTTCGGCGTGCTCGATGTCTGACATCGAGCACGCGTCCTCGTTGCGGAGCGGAGTGCCGAGTGTCGCAAACGTAGTTTGGTAGGTATGGGGAAACATAAAGCGGTTCTCAATCTGCCGGCTAACGTAGAAAGCTGAGCCACCGCCGACTCGCGACGTGAACCGCGACAGCGGAACTGACCGCGCCAACGGCGGTTGGCTCCGGCGACTTGTTAGGCGCGTTCATCAATGTAATACTCAGCACAAATAACGATCAATGAATCAACATATCGGTGTCGAACGGTCCAGCAACGATCAGCAATTTCTGAACTTTCGCAGGATCACTATCAGACATGTAGAAAATATTAACCAGAGGTGGCGTGATCTCTGTTTTCGGGTCGCTTTTCTTCGAAATAACGGCGTCCCCCACTATTATTTTAACACGGTCGCCATCCCAGAATTCATGCACTCGATGTTTGCTATTGAGCGGACTGTCGATCTTGGCGAAAAACTCCTTGATCGCTTCGGTGCCTTTTACACGTGCAGTGCCAAAAACCATCTCTGTTTCTGGTGTGAAGCAATCAAACCCAGAGCCGAATTTCAGGCTGTCTATTTCTTCATATAGTCTCAAAATCCAATCGGGAGGTGCGGTGAGCTTTTTTAGCGTGTCGTTATGATCTTTATTCATTTGGGATGTTGTTTGATTGGGTTGTTCGGAAATGGCGCATAGCCACGCCTAACGTCCAGATCTCAGGCACGCGGGGCGGATGACGTAGTCCGCGATAGCGGAACTCGACCGGCCATCCCGCGTTGCCTGCAGCGATTTGTTAGGCGACATAAAATCTCAAACTCAATCTTAGTGTGGTGCCTTCTGCTTCTGCATCAAATACAGAACCAAGCCAAATATGAAGGCAATGAGTGCTGACAATCCGGCAGACACGAAAATATCCCAGCGAACAATTCGCATGCAAAATATCATCGCAGCCATCTGAACTACGACCTGCGCAACTAGACGAATATAGGGCTGTTTCATGGTGTGTGATGTCGCCTAACGACAAAAGCTCAGGCACAGCCGCCGAGCGGGACATGGAAATGAAGATATGACGAACGATTTCATAAATCAATCGCAACTGGCAGGGGCAGCGGCTGTTGCCTGCAGCGACTTGTTCGGCGTCATATCGGTCCTCGTAGCAACGGAGTTCCCGGCTAATTCGCCAGTTTGATGGCAACCAGTTTCCTCAACGCACCGAGTGCCCGCAGTGTCTTTACTTTCAGCCGCAAGCCTGTCCCTTCTGGATATTTCGGGGCCGCCCTAAGCGCTTCGACGACATGTTTGGGCAGCGCGCACTGCTGGCTGGCCGACATGGCCTTCGCACTAAAAATGAAGAGCACCTCAAAACAGCCGGTGAATGGAGAAAGCCAAACAATGGTCCGTTTCTTCAGCTTCACTCGCAGCGCCCACCCCCATTTGGGAGATAGTGGACCCTTCCACTCCCGGATGTCCAGCCCGTGCTCTCCGGCTAGTTCAGTCAACAGTTGATCCCAAACCGCCTTGGAGGGGCCGAGGGCGTCCCTCAACTCCGCGTCAGTCGGTTTGTTCTTCTTCCCGATAAAAGCGTTCTCGGTCATGGGGAAACCTTTTTTGCCGAACAATTAATATACAACAGGTTGTTCGTATATTACATTGGCCAAATGAATACGAATGAAGCGGTGCGGCGGCTTACGGAAACTATTCGACGCCAACACCTTGCGCTCGCGACCGAGCGCACTTACTGCGCCTGGCTCAGGCGATATTGCGACTTCCTCAAAGGGCTGCCCTTGCATTTGCCAATTGAACATAAACTGGAACGGTTTCTGGCCGTCCTGGCTCAAAAGGATGTCGCCGCCAGCACCCAAAATCAAGCCTTTAATCCGATCATTTCCAAACTGCGCGCAACACGCAAACGAGGCGTCTTGGACTGTCCATCCTCCGATTTCATCCGGGCAGAGTTCATCTTCAAGCGAGCCACCGCACCCTGCCGTGCTCTGCGCGGCAGGGTGTGGCGGCACCGCCTTCCATCAGTTTCACAGGTGGCAGATATGCCGCAGCCTGGGCAGCGCGCTACGGCCCTTCCTTGACCTTTACGGCCTCGTCTGAGGCTGGCTTGAGCCGGTCAGGGGTGAAGAGGCGCTTGAACCGTTATCACCGGTCCAGGGACGCTCTCAGAAGGAGGCGGTTTGCTTACTCCGCTTCGCACTGTGCTCGACGCCGTGTCTGTCCCCCTCGTCTCATGCCCGCCAATCCCGCGCCAGCCGGAACGACTCCGGTTGCGCAGGTACAGGCAAACACTCTTGGACAGCGTCACGTCGCACCAACCGCCAAACTTTGACAGTTCGTGATAGTCGCCAGCCCACCGTGTGGCCTTTGACTTGGTCAAACCTCTCCTCTTCAAAATCTTTTGTAATGCGTCAGTCACGGGTGGTAGGGACGGCTCGCCGAGCCGTCCGCAGGTGTTTCTGGCCAGAGCGGTCGCCTCAGCGTGGCGACCGTGCCTTTCCCATCCCATCCATCACTGACGCATTACATCCTTTTTCACAATTCCCGTTGACAATTTCTATGCAACGGCTATTATTCCATAGTGATGAGGGACATGGGCCAGGCAAAAGGGGCGGACGGCGGCGGGACGCAAACGGGGTTTCCCCAGCCCGTCGTCTTGTCCACCGTAGCTTTAGCGAAGGCGGAAGCTTTACAAAAGGCGGGGCCGCCCTCCAACCCGCCCTGCTCAGGCGGATGTCTGCAAGTCCCACCTTCCGCGGCGGATCAACCAAAGTTCTCCTTCGTTCTCTTCGTTCGCTTCTGTTCGCAAACCGCCCAACTTTATCGTTATCGCCCTGCTCCCCATGCCTTTGCCCCCTGTCCGTCAAACCAAATCAAACCAAATCAAACCACTTTTTTCAACCTTGACCACCTTGACCATCAACAGCCACCCCATCACCCCATCACTCCATCACTCCATTACTCCACCCCTCCACCCCTCCACCCGGCGTTCGCGGTTCAAAGCCACCCCCGGTTGTTTTTACTTATTAATCGTGTTATTCCTGTCCGCCAAGTCATGAAAGGAAAATTTAGCATCCGCGCCGCCACCGTGGCGGATGTGCCGCTGATCCTGCAGCTCATCCGCGAACTGGCCGGCTACGAAAACTTGTCGCATGAAGTCACCGCCACGGAAGAGTTGCTCCGCCGCCACCTTTTTGGCCCCCAGCCCAAGGCCGAAGTCATTCTGGCGGCCGAGGACGGCGCCTGGGCCGGGTTTGCCGTTTTCTTCCATAATTTCTCCACCTTCGTGGGCAAGCCGGGGATTTATTTGGAGGACCTATATGTGCGCCCGCCGTTCCGGGGACGCGGCTGCGGCAAGGCGCTCATGGTTTATTTGGCGCGTCTGGCCCGGCAACGGGATTGCGCACGGTTTGAATGGTGGGTGCTCGATTGGAACAAACCTTCCCTTGATTTCTACCATTCCCTGGGCGCGTTGCCGATGGCGGATTGGACGGTGCATCGCCTGACTGGCGAGGCGCTCGAAGCCTTGGCGGCCCGGAGGCTGCCCGATGAAATATGACGCATGGCAGCCGTCCTGGGTGGCGGGCGCGCGCCGGTGCGCCGATTCTTTCGGAGGCAGGCCGGGAAGCGCAGTGCCCGCCGTTCCCGGCTCACTCCAAAGTCAGCCGGTGATTCTTCTTGCAATCCACGCGACAATGCTTATATTACAATAGTTTTGGGCATGTCCGCCGGTTGGCTCCTTTCAGCACAAAGTTACACGCGGTGCTGGTGGATGCTTGAGCGCACAGACCGAAGTGGCGGGAGGTTTGCAGTTGGGAGTCAAACAAACGGTTTCATAAGAACTTGCTTTATGGACATCGTGCGCAATCAGTTGAAAATACTTTTGGCGGCGGCTTGGTTCGCCCCTGTGTTCCCGGCATCGCCGGCGACCCATTTCCTGCCCCACGTTTACCCCGACGGCTCGATGGTCGCTTCCAAGCTGGGCAGCGACCTTTACCTGACGTTGGACCCAAAATTCCAGCAGGGCCTCCACCCCAATCCTGTCATGGTGGAAAAGATGGATGCCCCGGTCATCACGCCCATTGCCGTCAACGACGGGAACAAAACCCTGGGCGCTGTTTCCATTTCCGCCGGTTATATCGGCCTGCTCCATCACCTAGCCCATGCCAAGGCGATTGACCGCATCCAGCCCGGCTACTTTGAACAATACGTGCTCAATCTCGCCCGGGAAAACGGGAGCAATTCCCTGCCCGGGCTGCCCAATATTATTGACAACCGTTACTGGACGCAGGAGGTCATGAACGACCAGTTCAGCTATTTCAACCAGATGATCGGCATGACTTTGGCCCTCAACCTCTCCCACCATTACCTGGGCGATTACAGCAAATTCTCCAGCCGCATGCTCGCCGGCAAACTGGTCCCCATCAACGATTTCATCCCCCCGGACTCCTGGGACGCCGGCCTCAAAGCCGCCACCCTCAATTGCCTGAATTGCGCCGTGGCCACGGCCGGGGCCAAGGCGCTCTTTGAAGCCATTGACAAAATGCCCAGCCGCCCCCCCTGGGCCGCTTTTATCGTGCCGCCCGCCACCGACCTCAAAAACCTCAACAACCAACTCAAGAAATACGAGGACGACTTCTTCCACGGCCGGTTGAATTGAAGCGGGCGCCGAAAGGGCCGCCCGCCGGGGCCGCTCTCGCCGCAAAAAGTCATGCCGGACCGCTTTGCCCGGCGCCAGCGCGCCGCCGCTCACATTCTGCTTGTAATCCTCCGCCCTTCCGACCCAAGATAACGCCCAACGGAGATGGGGCGCGAGACCCGCCTCCTCCCCCTTGCCGCCGGCCGGTGAGGTTGATGACGAAAGGCACCGGCCGGAATGAAACCGGCTCTGGGGCCGGCAGTTCATCGAGCGGTTCCATGAAAACTGGACATTGGACATCGTGCGCAATCAACTAAAGCGACTATTCGTGGCGGCGTGGCTCGTCCTCCTTTCGCCGGCGCTGGCCGCGCCAGGCGCCCCGGCCCATGTCTATGGCAACGCCCTCAACCAGACCCGCAAACTGGGCAGCGATCTTTACCAGACCCTCGACGAAAAATTCCAGAAGACCCTCTATCCCGAACCAATCCAGGTGGAGCCGATGGAGGCCCCCGTCATCGTGCCCTGCGAAGGCGCCGATCAAAACAAGTCCCTGCGCGAGGTCAAGATCTCCGTCGGCTTCATTGATCTGGTCAACCACATCGCCCATGCCAAGGCGATTGACCGCATCCAGCCCGGGTACTTTGAACAGTACATTCTCAACCTGTCCAAAGCGGCCGACGCCAATGCCCCGCCCGAGCCGCCCAATATGGTTGACAACCGTTACTGGACCGACGAGGTGATGAACGACCAGGCCGGTTATTTCAACCAGATCATCGGCATGGCCCTGGCCCTCAACCTCTCCCATCATTACCTGGGCCATTACACCAAATTCTCCAGCCAGATGCTCGCCGGCAAACTGGTCCCCATCAACCTTCTCCTCGCCCCGGCCGAGTGGGATGCCAGCGTCAAAGCCGCCACCCTCAACGCCCTCAATTGCGCCCTCGGCACCGACGGACCCAAGGCCCTTTTTGAGGCCATTGACAAAATGCCCAACCGTCCCGCCTGGACCGCCTTTATGGTCCCTCCCGCCACAGACCTCAAGAAGCTCAACAAGCAACTCAAGAAGTACGAAGATGACTTTTTCCATGGCAGGCTCAATTAAGCCTTCCACGCCCCTCCATTATACCACGAACTCCAGTTCCGGCGGCCGCGCCAGCAGACCCCGCTCGTGCGCCACACCCAGAAAACGCCGGATCGCCTCCCGCCCCTTCTCCCCGTAATCCAGCGTCCAATGATTGACATACATCCCCACAAACTCCTCCGCCCGCTCCCGGCCCATGTCCCGCGCCCAGGGCAAAGCGTGCCCCACCGCTTCGGCCCGGTGCTCCAGGCTGAATTGAATGCTCGCCTTTATAATCTCCGCGATCACCCGGCTCCTCCCCGGCCCCAGCCGCTTGTGCGCCACGTTTCCCCCCAGCGGCAACGGCAGCCCGTGCTGGCTCTCCTTCCACCACGCCCCTAAATCCTGGCACAACGCCAGTCCCTCCCTCGCATACGTCAACTGCCCCTCGTGAATGATCAGCCCCGCCTCCGCCTGCCCGCTCCGCACCGCCTCAAAAATCCGGTCGAACGGCACCACCACATAATTCAGGCCCGCCGCCGGTCGTTCCAGCCACAGTTGCAGCGCCAGGAACGCGCTCGTCATCGTGCCGGGCACCGCGATCTTTTTCCCGGCCAGTTCCGCCTTCCCCAACGCCCGCCGCGCCACCACCATCGGCCCATAGCCGTCCCCCATGCTCGCCCCGCTGGGCAGCAGGGCATACTGCCCGCTCACGTAGGCGTAGGCGTGAATGCTGATGGCCGATATATCCAGTTCCCCGCGCGTCGCCCGCTCATTCAAAGTTTGGATGTCCTGCAGAATATGCTGGAACTTCAACCCGTGCCTCGGGATCAACTCCTTGGCCAGCCCGTAAAACATGAACGCGTCATCCGGGTCCGGTGAATGTCCCAATGTGATCAATTGCGCCATGCCCCAAAACTACCCGCTCCCCCCTCCCTTTGTCAGCAGGAGAATGAATAAAGGGCGTTGCCGCACCCGGCCAGCGCGAATTCAAACCCCCTTTAGATCGTGCCCAAGCCCTTGGCGCTCAGAGCATTATGCGCTTCCATCCCATTCACCTCAATTATTTGCTTGCATTCGGCCCGTCTTATGTCACGTTTAGGTTCAGATTAGATCATTCTACGAATCCGCTATGGGAATTCTCCAAGTGAACTTTGTTCAGTGGTGATTGAGACCCGATCGTCGGGAACCGTTGGAAGCGCAGTAATCTTAATCTATCTGAAGTAAAGTAAATTAGAAGTATGAATACCAAACTATATGTCGGGAACCTTTCCTTTGACACCACCGAAAACGACTTGCAGGACCTCTTCGCCGCCTGCGGCCCCGTCTCGGAAGTCAATCTGGTGATGGATCGTTCCACCAACCGCCCTCGCGGCTTCGCCTTCGTCACCATGGCCACTCCGGAAGGCGCCCAGGCCGCCATCGCTCAGGTCAACGGCAAGAACATCCAGGGCCGTGACCTCACCGTCAACGAAGCCCGTCCCCGCGAAGAGCGTTCCGGCGGCGGCGGCGGTTCCCGCGGCGGTTACGGCGGCGGCGGCGGCGGCGGCGGACGCAGCCGTCAATACTCGCGTTAATTTTTCGCGATCCAACTTTTCCCGAATCACCATTCGTGGAAACGTCAGGGCGGGATCCAATGGGTTCCGCCCTTTTTCATGCCCAGGCTGGTATGGCGACCATGAGTTCTCGACATCCCTTTGACAATTCTCTGGTAGCGCGGGCGTCCTCGCCCGCCGTGCCCGGCGTCTCGCCGGGTACATCATTCAGAATTTCTGTCTCGCAGTACTAGAACTTCAGATTCCACTCCTCTCCCGCGTATTTCTGCTCCAGGCGTGGAGGGATGACGGGCGGCATCTGGCAGTATTCCGCGGCCGACCACGCTTCCCGCAATGCGCTTTTGATCAGCGCCGCGGGCACCTCCAGGTTGGTCAGAAATTGGTCGTGCGTCCGGTCCTGCCGGTAATCCGGCCGGCGCGACGGCATGCGCAAAAACTTTCCCATCAGGGATATGTCGAAGTGCAGCAGAAAAGTCCCGTGCAGTATCATCGCCTGCCGTTTGCGCCGTTGCGCGTTGCCGGAAAATTTCCGCCCGTCCAGCGACAAATCGGTGATGCCTTCAACCCGCACAGTCCGCCCCAATACCCCCGCCAGCGCCTGGCGATGCCGCTCCATGATATACGAATTCGCCGCCCCGGTGCTGCAGAGCGCTCGATGCCTGGCCACGTTGAGCACCAGCGCGTAGTTCAGGCAGCCCGGCCCCTGCAAAACCGTCCCCCCGCCGCTGCACCGCCGGTAAATCCCCACGTTCTCTTTCCGGCACGCGGCCAGATTGACTTCCAACTCCGCCCGATTGGCGTAGCCCAGCACCACGAAGTAATGCCGCGGCTCCCAAAACCGCAGCATCTCCGCGTCGGGGCTGTCCTCGCACGCCTCCAGCAGCGCCTCGTCGCACGCCAAATTGCCCGACGCGCCGGGCAGGGTCAAATCAAGCCATTTCATGGCCGGCCATTCAAAAGACCGATCCTTTGCGAGCTTTTCGGGAGCGCGACCGTCTCGGTCGCCTCCGTCGGCGTCTCGCCGACGGAATCTTTCCTCCAACACTGGCCCACCTCTTGGGTGAGTCTGCAAGCACATCGCTAATAATTCAGGATCGAAACTTTTGGCATTGTGCCGGTTTGGACTGGCAAGACAAACCTTTCCCGCCCCTCAAACCCCCGGCACGGGATCGGCTGCCGCCGGCAGGGCGGGACTCCCTGCCCGCCGTGGCTTCAGCGGAGCAGGGCGTCGAGCCGTGACTTTGCCCCTCATTCTGCATTCTGCATTTTGCATTCTGCATTTCCAACTTTGTTTTTCCTCGCCACCAACCCGGCGGCGGTTTAGCCTCCGCACCATGCAGGAACGCAGGATCAAATTCATCGCGGCAAATCTGCTGCTGGCCTTTTTTATTTGGCAGCCGCTCGCCGCTCAGGACAACCGCGGCACAACGGCCAGCCGCCACTCCCTATGGAAGGTCCAGGGCCAAAGCAACGTCGTTTATTTGCTCGGCTCCATTCATCTGTTGAAGCCGGAGAATTTTCCGCTGCCCGCCCCGCTCGAAACCGCCTTCAGCAACTCCCCAGTCGCCGTTTTTGAAACCGATGTGGAAAAGATGGAAGACCCGCAAGTCCAAATGAAGCTCATGAGCAAGGCCCAACTGCCGCCGGGCGAAACGCTCCAACAGCGCCTCTCCCCCCAGACCTATGCCGCCTTCACCAACCACGCCAGGCAGAGCGGCCTGCCCATGGAAATGCTCCAATCCATGAAGCCCGCCATGGCCGCCATGATGCTCGACATTGTCGAACTGACCCGGCTCGGGGCCGATCCCGCCAATGGCGTGGACAAATACTTCGCCGATCGCGCTGTCAAGGATGGCAAGCAGATCATCGGCCTGGAAACGGTGGATTTCCAGATAGACCTCATGACCACTTTCTCACCCGACGAGGACGACCTGGTGATGAAGACCTCCCTCAGGGATCTGGACGAGACCAAGCAGAATTACGGCGACATCATGGCGGCATGGCAGGCCGGAGACAGCGCCGCCATCCAAAAACTGTTGAACCAGGCCCTGCAGGAGGCGCCTTCCATCTACAAGCGGATGCTGCCCGATCGCAATAAAAGTTGGGTGCCAAAGATCGAGCAACTGCTGCGCGGCGGCAAAAACGCCATTGTCATCGTCGGCGTGGCCCATCTCGTGGGCGATGACGGCGTGGTGGAACTCCTGAAGAAAAACGGCCTCAAAGTCACCCAACTCTAACCACCCCGTCGCCAGCCGCCGATGAGCAATGCGTCCGGCATCGGTGGCAGGGCGGGCAGTCCCCTGCCCGCCGTCAACGACCACATTTCCCTTATTTCGGTGACCGCAGTTGATCGCAGTTTGGCTCGAGATCCTCGTTCGTTTTATTGCAGACTCAGGCCGTTCCAGCACAAAGGGCGGCACGCGAGGTTTCTCACTTTCCCTGCGCACGCTCGCCTTTGAGCAATTCCTGATTCTTCTGCAACAAGGCGCTTTCGCCGTTCTGTGCCGCCAGGTCGCAAGCTCTTTGCGCGGCCACGGCCGCCGCTTCGTGCTGTCCGGCCTTGGCATAGGCTGTGGCCAGAGTGCTGACCAGAAGGGCCTGCCGGTAATCGGTCAGTTCGCAGGCGCGCCTGGCCAGCGTGACGGCCCGCGCCGCCTCCTTGTCTCCTCCGGTGGAAAGCACGGCGGCCAGGTCGTTGAGGATGTCGGGGTAATCCGGCCGCAGCCGCATCGCCTCCTCGTATTGCCGGACCGCCTCGGCGGGCCGGTTCTGTTGCACCAGCGCCGCAGCCATGAAGGCGTGACTTTGGGCATCATCGGGGTTGAGTTGCAGCGCATGAGAAAAGCTGGCAATCGCTTCCGCCGAACGCTGTTCTTGCAACTGGGTGAAGCCGCGCAGCCTCCAGGTCTCGGCGTTGCCTTGGCCAATCCAGAAGCTCCCATACGCCGTCATGGCCCAGACCAGCACCAGCATCCGAAGCGCGCCCCGCCCGGCGTGATGTCTTTGTGCCAGCCAGTTCCACCCCGCTGCGATCAGCGCGCTGAACGGCGCCAGCGCGGGAAACCCGAAAAACGCTTTTCCCACGCTGTAGTAGGGGACTTGCAGGCTCATGTAAATAATTCCCAGGCCGAACATGCCAGCCAGACCGAGGGTCGTCAGCCAGGCCGTCGTCGGATGGCGGACGAAATTGAAAAGCGCCGCCAGCAATCCGGCCCCGGCCAGCAGGGTCATGGCCCCGGCCAGCCAGTATTCCGCGTTCATCAAGTCATAATTCCAGGGCGGGCGGAAGGCCAGGCCCCCCCCTCCACTGATCAAGCCGTCGCCCCAGAGCGTCGAGTAAATGCCGTCGGCGAAACTATGAAAGCCGCTGAACAATGGCGACAACAGGCACTGCCCAAAACTCCAATAATGAGAGCTGGTTCCATATCCATAATCCTGCCACCAGGCCGCTCGGATATCGCCTTGCCAGTTGCCCACGATGGGCCGGCCAAAGTGCGCCCAAACCCAGCCGTAATACCAGCCGCAGACCATCACCCACCCCAGCATCACAACCCCAACACTGCGCAGCCAGCCCCGCAGCGAATGTTGGCCTTGTCCGAACCATCGCAGTCCCACCGCCAGCAAAAAGCACGGCACCGCCAGCAAGGCCGATACCTTGGTTAACATCGCCGCCCCCAAGGCCAGTCCCAGGCCCAGATGCAGAAGCAGGCTGTCTTTGTCCGATTGCAACAGCCGCAGGCAAAAGTAGAACGCCAGCGTCACCCACATTCCCGCCAGCGGCTCGTTCGTCACGTACTGCGACAGATATAAGTGCGGCGGCAGAAACGCCGCCACCAGCAATCCCACCGCTTGCGCCGAAAAATTTCCGGGAAAGAGCAGGCCCAGGCAAAGCAGCGCCAGCCAGCAGTGGACCAGCCCGGCCACCCCATTGACGGCGTGCAAGAGAATCTCCCCGCCAGCCGAGCCGGCTTTCAATCCCCCTGCCTTCAGCAGCAGCGCCGATCCCGCGTAATACAGCGGCGGCTGATACGTTTCCCAACCCTCGTTTGGCAGCGGCAACACCGATTTCTCTTGAATGTATTGGATATACCTCTCATGGGCCGCGCCATCGAAACCCATCCAATGCGGCAGTTGTGGCTGGTTGTTGATGAACAGCGCGGCGCGGGCCGCGACAATGACCGTCAGGAGAACGTAAATCAACTTCGGCGGCGTCACCCCGTCGGGTCTCCCGGCCGGTCTCCGCAGCCAGCGCTCCACGCCCCAAATCAAAGCCACCGCGGCCGCGCAGAATAGCGCCAGCAAAGGCCAGACCCGGCCAACAGAGTCGGGCGCGCGCCGGCTCTCGTAAATCGGACTCCAGGAGGGGATCCCCGGCCGTTCCCTGGCCGGCCGTGCTGCTTCCCACCTCCCGCCCGCGAGCGAGACCACCCATGACCCGTCGCTGCCGAGGGTGACTTGCTCCTCCTGCAACCGCAGCCAGAGCGCGGGAGGACCCAGGGTGTTCGTCACGCAAACCGTGATGTCATTGGTACCCGTTTGGAGCCAGCGGGTGATCTCTGCCGTGGCGGGCGACTTCCAGTTCTTGCCCGTGCAATTTAACCCGTCCACCTCATGCCCATTGACCTTGACCCCGGCGCTTTTGAACGCGCAGATGGACAGCCGGGCGTTGGCGGGCTGGGAATTGAGACGGAAGGCCCCGTAGAAAACTGCCCGGATGGGAAAAGCCGGATGTATGGGAATCTGGGGCGGGCTGGGAGCAACGATCCATTCACCCCCGGAACGGGCCGGCAAGAACGCGACCGCATCACTCCGTTCGCAAAGCCACCAGGCCCCGCCCCCCGCCAGCAAAAAAACGGCAAGGAGGACCATGACAATGCCCCGGCCACGGAAGCAAAACGGTTGCATGCTTCCGCCCATTCTGCCTCGCTCTCATCCTGCTGCCAAGCCGTTTCCCGCCGCCAGTTGTCGTCTCCCGTTCCGGTCGGGGAATCCTTCGTCGTGCCTGCGGCGCAAGCCCCGCTTCTTCCCGCTTCCGGGTAGCGCACGCGCCCCCGCGTGCCGCGGGCCGCGCCTCGCGTCCCGCCTCAGAAAAGCGCTTTTGGTAGGGTGAGACTCCGTCGAACCCAAACTTGGTTTTGTTCTCGCGCCCGCGCTTCCCCTCTCTCCCCGCGTGCGGGGAGAGAGCCGGAGAGAGGGGTTGCCATGCTCGTCGAACGCGTGACCCGAAAGATTTTGTCCTGCGTCCATTCAGACGCTCCGCCCCGGATTTCTCTTTACCGCGCGCCGCCCCCGTTCTAATTTCCGCACATGGCCAAGAAAACCCCGACCGTGGAAGAACAGGCCGTTCCCCAGGGCGCGGACCCAAGCCCATCGCCCCTTGCCCGCCGCCCCTCCTCCCTGGTGGACACCCGCGTCATCTACTGCGGAGAACCTGGAGCAACTCGCCAAGCTCCCCGACGCCTGGGTCCAACTCATTTAGCTCGCCCAGCCGTTCAATCCCAAGGCGGAGTACAACCACATGCTGCCCATTCATCAATGAAGACCAATTTGCAAACATTCCTGAACTATTCGCTGAAGCCCCGCCGCCCTTCATCGCCAGATTGGGTGGACCGGGCGCATGACAAAAATCTTCGAGTGCTTGATTTTCCTCCTTTTTTTCTTGCCAGTTATAGATGTACATATATACTTCTGCCATGAATACACCCATTACCCCTCAATCCCTGATCGAAC
>JBEKVM010000142.1:0-13861 GCA_049513975.1 Verrucomicrobiota bacterium
TGACCTTGCCGATGATTCGCAAACAACTCCAAGCGGCGCTGATTCATCTCTCCGGTAAGTGCCCCTGGTGTCAGACGAAATTCGAAAACTCATCCTGACTACTTAACCGAGTATTACTAATCCGTTCGGCCAACTCCCCCGCCGGATAGGTCCAGATCTCCGCCAGCGTCGGATGATAATGCGGCAGGGCCGCCAATTGCCGCACCGTCATTCGCCCGGACATCGCCGCCATAATCTCGTGAATCAATTCCCCGCCCATCGGCCCCACACAGGCCCCGCCCAGGATTTCCCCCGTCTTCCCATCCGCCAGCAATTTCACAAATCCGTCCTTCGCCTCCATGATCACCGACTTGCCGTGGTCCGCGAACGGATACCGGGCCGCCAAAAACGGAATGCGCCGCGCCCGCCCCTCCTTCTCCGTCAAACCCACCGCCGCCACCTGCGGATCGGTAAAAACCACCCTCGTCAACAATCGGTAATCCATCCCCCGCCGCCGCCGCGGATGGGCAATGTTATGCGCCGCCAGCTCGCCCTGCTCCACCGCAATATGCACAATCTGATGCGGCCCCGTGCAATCGCCCGCCGCGTAGATCTGCGGCGCGCTCGATTGCATTTCCGCGTTGGTCATGATCCGCCCCTCCTCCATCCTGACGCCGATTTCCTCCAGCCCCAGCCCCGCCGTGTTCGGTTTCCGCCCCGTGGCGGCCAGTATCTCCGCCGCCGCGACCGTGCGCGTGCCGTTGCCCCATTCAAATTCAACAATCTTGCTCCGTCCCTTGCGCCACGCCCGCACCAGCGGGGCCGGCGCAAAAATCTCCACCCCTTCCCGCCGCAAAACCGTTTCCAGCGCCGCCGCCGCATCCGCGTCGGAGTCCCGCAACACCTGTCCGCTCCGTTGAATCAACGTCACCTTCACGTCCATCCGGCAAAAGAACTGCGCCAGTTCCACCGCCACCGGCCCGCCGCCCAAAACCACCAGCGACCGCGGCGGCGCCGGCAGTTCCAGCGCGTCATCACTCGTCAAGAACCCCGCCTCCTCCAGGCCCGGACACGGCGGCGCTGTCGGAACCGAACCGGTGCAGATGATAAAATGCCGTGCGGTCAGCCAGCGCGGTTTGCCCCCCGTCTCCTTCAACTCCAGCGTGTGCCCGTCCACAAAACGCGCCCGCGCCCGGAAAAAGTCAAAACGCCCCTCGTTTAATTGCTCCCGGCGGTATCCCGCAAAATCTTCCACCATCGCCCGTTTCCGCGCCATCACCGCGGCGAAATCGAACCCTGCTTTGGGAATCCGCAGGCCCCAGGTTTTGCCCTGCCGCGCCAAATGCCGGACCTCCGCCGCGTAGAGCAGCGCCTTGCTGGGCATGCAACCCCGCAAGATGCAAAGCCCGCCCACCTCCTTCCCCCCTTCGATCACCGCCGTGCGCAACCCCGCCGCCGCCGCCGTCCGCGCCGCCGCGTATCCCGCGCTCCCGCCCCCCAAAACCGCCACATCATAGAGGGAAGACTTGCCGCGTGGAACAATGGTTGACATAGCGATTTAAAATTCATGAATAAGAGGGAGCCTGCAATCCGAATCAATCTTAATCGTAATCTTAATCGTAATCTTAATCGTAATCTTAATCGTAATCTTAATCGTAATCTTAATCGTAATCTTAATCGTAATCCTAATCGTAATCCCTCCCATGAACCCTCACCTCACCCTAACCCTCTCCCCTCCCATCGGATGGGAGCGGAGAGGGAACAGCAGACGGACACGAATTGTTCCACGGAGGTCTGTCGAGCAGCGGCGGGTTCATAGTCCCAATGCCCGCCAAAATTTTGGCGTGGAGGCTAATTGTAATCCTAATCTTAATCTCCATCCCAATCCCAATCCGCAATCCACAATCCGCAATCCGCAATTCCCCCAGTTGACATCCCGTCTCCCTGACCTACCATGCTTTCATGGAAAAACGAATTTGTCCCCGCAGCCCGCACGAAACGATGGACGGTTGGATGTACCTGCCCCGTTACATTGACAAAATCCGCCTGCACCTCGCCGGCAAGCTGCACTCCGATTACACCGAAAATCTCGGCAAAGGCTTTGATGGCCTGTGGCTCAAGACCGCCGGCCTCACCCACGACAAAATGATGGAAGTCGTAAAAAACTCCATCACCGACGGCGAAGTATGCGATTGGGTCCGGCAAAACGTGAAAAAAACTCCCGCCGAAAAAGCCGCCCATCGCGACGACATGATGAGCCGTCCCAAAGCCGGTGATGTCGAAGGCCAGGCCCGTTTATCAATGCGCAAAGAACAAGCCGGCGTGGCCCGGCGCGACGACATCCGCGCCTTCGTTGACGTCATTGACGCGGACGAACACAGGCTCTAATCCGCCTTGAGGGCTCCGGCCCGTCGTCACACGGGAAAATGGCGCGGAGGGGTCGTGGGTGATTAGATTGCAGTTGAAGGCCGTGAAACCCCCACCTTGGGCTGTTTCTGCTTTCGTCGTTAGGATTTCGGCGGCTGGGTTTTTACCCCTAAAGAATCCAGAATTTTACGGCTCCTCCGCGCCCGCTCCCGCGCGCGCTCCATAAGCTGCCTCGACCTTCCTATAGACCATCGTGAACGAACCAACTGCAATTGGCCGCAAAGATAAAGTGTTACGAAAGACAACAACCTTTCCGGCTGTTGTTCGTGTGCTTTTTGAAGCAAGACCGTGGCTGATTTGGCAGCCTCAGCAGCCGCATTTGCCAACCGTGTGGCTGCTTTTGATTCCGCACTACTCTTTCTGGCTCCGAGTATTGCCCGCCCCAACAACCACCGTCTGTGAATGACATTCATGCTGATTCACTTGAGGTTTGACGGAATCACCCGGAAACCATATCGCGGCCAGCATATTCAGGCAGGGCGGAAGTTCAAGAAAAAACTGCAATCTAATCACCCACGACCCGCGGAGGAGTGCCCGAAAACCGCTCCTTGCTCACACGGGTGGCGGATGCTTATGGTTAAGGCGTGACAACCACAGTCAAGGCCATTTACGAAAATGGGATGTTGAAACTTTCCGGCCCGTTGCCCTTGCGGGAGAAGACCCGGGTCGTAGTCACCATCCACTCCAAGCCGCTTTCTGGAGAGGACAAGGAACGCCAAGCCTGGCTCAAAGCGTCCGAGGAAGCCCTCACGCGGGCCTGGGACAATTCCGCAGACGATGTTTTCAATGAACTTCTCGATAAGTGAAGTTGTCCTTGTCCCGATTCTTTTACAAACCTCGCCAGCCAAAAAGTGCGACCCGCGATGGTGGTTGGCCTCAGTTCTTATGCGGGCGATCTGTTCGTCGTTCCGATTTCCTCCTAAATGCAGAAAGTTGACATGATCTTGCAGGATTGGAAAGCAGTCGGACTCAATGTCCCTTGCGGAATCAAGGCCCAGTTGGCCACTATCGAAAGCAAACTCATTGTCAAAACCACTGGCAAACTTTCGACGCGGGATCAGGCGTCCTGCCAGTCCCGCTTGCGTGCATGGCTGCAATTATAAGCGCAGAAAGAACAAGCAGGGGCAAAAACTCGCATTTTGCCACCGGGCAGGCTAAAATCCGGCTTGATGGCAGACAGCACTAACAGCGCAGCAACGAATCCCGGCGCAGTCGCGGAACCAATCCGCCTTGTCCGCCATAGTCCCGCGCAGCGGGACGACGGCGGAAATCCCCCCGAGTTGCTCGCTCCCGCCGGCGACTGGGAATGCGTCAAGGCCGCCGTGGAAAATGGCGCGGACGCCATTTACTTTGGCCTGGACCGCTTTAACGCCCGCATGCGCGCGCAAAACTTCACGGAGGCCGACCTGCCCCAATTGATGGAGTTCCTCCACCGCCGCGGCGTCAAAGGCTATGTCACCTTCAACACCCTGGTCTTTGAAAACGAAATGGCGGACGCGGAACAGTTTCTCCGCGCCTTGATCGCCGCGGGCGTGGATGCCGCCATCGTGCAGGACGTGGGAATATGCCGTTTGATCAGAATGCTTTCGCCCGATTTTCCCATTCACGCCTCCACCCAAATGACCGTTACCAGCGCGGCGGGCATGGATTTTGCCCGCGAACTGGGCTGCAGCCTCGTCGTCCTGGCGCGCGAATGTTCCGTCAAGGAAATCGAAAAAATCCAAGACGCCCAGGCCGCCCCGCTCCCGCTGGAGGTTTTCGTGCATGGCGCCTTGTGCGTCGCTTATTCCGGCCAATGCTTGACAAGCGAGGCCCTCGGCGGGCGCTCCGCCAATCGCGGCGAATGCGCCCAGGCCTGCCGCATGCCCTACGATTTGTTTTGCGACGGCCAGCCCGTGCCCCTCGGCGACCGCCGCTATTTGTTAAGCCCGCAGGACCTGGCCGGATTGGAAGTGCTGCCGGATTTGATTCGCGCCGGCGTGGCTTCGCTGAAAATCGAGGGCCGTCTCAAATCCCCCGAATATGTGGCCAACATCACGCGCGTTTACCGGCAGGCCCTGGACAAACTGCGCGCCCAACCGGCGGACGCCCCGCGTCTCGCCGGCCAGACGCGCTACGATTTGGAAATGGCTTTTTCGCGCGGACTCCACACCGGCTGGTTCGGCGGAGTCAACCATCAACGCCTGGTCCACGCGCGTTTTGGCAAAAAACGCGGCGTCTGGCTCGGCACGGTGCGGCGCGTGGAAGGCGAAAAAGTTTTCGCCCGGCTGGAAGCGCCCCTCAAGGCCGGCGACGGCATTGTCTTTGACGCCGGCCGGCCCGACGAAAAGGAGGAGGGCGGCCGCGTCTATCGCGTGGAGCAGGCGCGCGGTTCGGACCCGTCTTTGTGCGTGCTCGGTTTCGGGAGGGACGATCTTGATTTTAACCGGATTCATATTGGTGACAGACTTTGGAAAACGAGCGATCCAGAACTGGACCGCCGCCTGCGCCAAAGTTTTGCCGGCCACGCGCCCCATTTCCGGCGTCCCCTCTCGCTGGAAGTTCACGGGCGCGCCGCCGGCCCGATGACTTTGATCGGCCGCGACGAACTGGGGAATGTGGCCCGGGTGGAATCCAGCCTGCCGCTGGCCGTCGCGGGCAGGCAGCCGCTCACCACCGAAAAGCTGCGCGAACAACTGGGCCGCCTCGGCGGAACGGTTTTCCAACTGGGCGAGCTGCGCAATTTCCTCGAAGGCGAAATCATCCTGCCCGCCAGCGAGTTGAACCGGATGCGCCGGGAACTGGCCGGCGCCATCGCGGAAAGGCGGGCGCAGCCTAAGCGGTGGACGGATTGCGGATTGCGGATTGCGGACTGCGGATTGAAGACCGGCGCAACCAACCTTGGCCCTGACGAGGCGCAGCTAATCGTTTTGGTGCGCACCATGGCCCAGTTGGAAGCCGCGCTCGGTTGCGATTTGCGCACCATCTATTGTGAATTCGAGGACCCCAAAAAATATCGCGAAGCCGTGGTCTGCTTCCGTCAATCCGCAATCCGCAATGGGAAGTCGAACTTCGACCAATCCGAAATCCTGGTGGCTCCTCCCAGGATTTTCAAACCAGGCGAAGACTGGATTCTCAAACAAGTCCGGTCCTGCGAGGCCGACGGCTGGTTGATCCGCAATTACGATCATCTGAAATTCTTCGCCGGGGGCCGCCGGGTGGGCGATTTCTCCCTGAACGTCGCCAACGGCCTGGCGGCCGACTATTTCAAAAATCACTTCGGACTGGAACGCCTCACCGCTTCCTACGATTTGAACATCGCGCAACTGGAGGCCCTCCTGCAATCGGCCCCGCCCGCCTGGTTCGAGATCACCATTCACCAGCACATGCCCATGTTTCACATGGAGCACTGCCTTTTTTGCGCCTTTCTCACCACCGGCACCGACTACACCAACTGCGGACGCCCCTGCGACAAACACGCCGTGCAACTGCGCGACCGCGTGGGGTTGCAACACCCGCTCAAGGCCGACGCCGGCTGCCGCAACACCGTTTTCAACGGCCGGGCGCAGACGGGGGCGGAATACGTCGCCCGGCTCATGGCCCTGGGGGCGCGGCATTTTCGCATCGAGTTTGTCAACGAGAGCGCGGAAGAAGTGACGCGGATCATCGCCCGGTATCGCAGCCTGCTGCGGGGCGAAATGAGCGGCGCCCAACTCTGGCGCGAACTGAAATTGCACAATCAGCTCGGCGTCACCCGCGGCCCGATGGAAAAGGGTTGATCTGCCGTTTTTCCAATTCGTCAATCGTGATGCATTCGCCTGGGTTTGCGAGAGTGGCGCGCGCCGTTTTCAGGTCGGCCTCGCTTTCGAGAGCCTCCAATTCAGCCAGATCATCAATCAATAAAACCACCTTGTTGGCCCGATCCTGCGACAGCTTTTCCAACTTGGCGACGGCTTCAGCAATAGTGCTCATAATACCGTTTCCAGTTTGCTTTTGCACTGTAGCGGCGGTCTGCGACCGCCGCACAATCGCCTTGGCAATAGTGCAGTTACGAACTGGAAACGGTATAACTTGTGCTTGAGGCAATTTGCCGGCAGTACCGGTTTCTTCAAGAAGAGATTTCTCGCGCAAACACTCTGGAGCTGGCTAGACTGCGCCCGTGATGTTGTCGCAAACTAATTTGGAATTTGATTTTGTGGCGCGGCCCAGGGACCTTCCCGGACACGCTCCCGGCCTCAAGGCCCCATTCGCCGAACAGCTTCTGGCCTTTGATGAGTTTGGCAGAAAAACCATTCTGGCCGAAACGACTGCCACATCAACCGACGGCATTCCCTTTCCCGTCCCCACCTATATCAATGAGTTTTGGACGGCCAAACAGCGCGCCGCCAGCCGGCTCCACGAGATTTCCTATCGCGCCTGCTTCAAGCCGCAACTCCCGCGCTTTTTCATCGAGCGCCTGACCGGGCCGGGCGACGTGGTCCACGATCCGTTCATGGGGCGCGGCACCACCCTGCTCGAGGCCGCTCTCCTCGGGCGCGTGCCTTGCGGCTGCGATGTCAATCCGCTCAGTCTGGTCCTGGTGCGCCCGCGCCTGCGCCCCCCCACCTTGGAACAAATCCATGCCCGCCTGGCGGAGATTGATTTCCGAGACCACGAGGAGGCCCCGGAAGATCTCCTGGTTTTTTTCCACCCGGAAACTTTGCGGGAAATCGCCGCTCTGAAAAAATACCTGCTGGGCCGGGGAACGCTCGACCCCGTTGATGAATGGATTGCCCTGGTCGCTCTCAACCGGCTGACCGGCCATTCCAATGGATTCTTTTCCGTTTACACCTTGCCGCCCAACCAGGCGGTTTCGGTCAAGTCACAGCGCAAAATCAACGCCGACCGCCGCCAAACACCGCCCCGCCGCCACGTGCCGGATTTGATTTTCAAAAAAAGCCGGATCCTCCTGAAAGATTGCGACCCCGCCACGCGCGCCCGCCTGCGCGGCGTGGCGGAAAAGAGTCTGCTCCTCCACCAACCCGCCCATGCCACCGCCCAAATTCCTGCCGGTTCGGTTTCGCTGGTGGTGACCTCGCCGCCCTTTTTGGACGTGGTTGATTATGCGGGGGACAATTGGCTGCGCTGCTGGTTTCTCGGCATTGACGCCAAAGGAGTCAAACTGACAGTGCCAAAAAAGCTGGACGCGTGGCAGGCGGAAATGACGGCGGTTTTCCGGGAACTGCGGCGGGTCTTGCGTCCGGGCGGCCACGTCGCCTTCGAAGTCGGCGAAGTCCGCCGGGGCGAAATCAAATTGGAGGAAACGGTGCTGGGCTGCGGGCTGGCCGCCGGCCTGCGCCCGGAGTTGGTCCTGATCAACGATCAAAAATTCACCAAAACCGCCAACTGCTGGGGCGTGGACAACAACGCCAAAGGGACCAACACCAACCGGATCGTCCTCTTCCGCAAAGAAACCTCCTGACCGGCAGCCGAGCCTCTACCGCTGAAAACGTTTCCAGGAGCGCAACGTTCCGTCCGGCGCGAAGACCAGGCGGAGCCACTTGCCCGAATCCGGCCCTCCGGGATAAACCGCCATGACTTCCGGCGCCACCCATCCCGGCGTGGCCATGTAATCACCTCCGCCCTGTTCAACCGTCGCCGGAGAATAGGATCGGACCAGCCATTCCGCCACCATCGTGCCGTCGCCCTCTTTGGCGCTTTTATCCGGCGCGCCCAACTCCTGCGCCGCCTGGTCGTAGGTGTATTTTCCGACACGGCCATTCCAGTCAGTTTTCGGCCCCGAGGCGCACCCCGCCAGCAGGCAGGCCATCAGCGCCGGCCACAAAGCAAAACGAATAAAACGCATATCATTATGCTCCTATGCGGAGAACATAGCCCAAATCCAGGCAGATTCAAGAGAACCTCATCCCCGCCCCAGGCGGCCGCTAACGGGGACCACTCGCGCCTCGCGTGTCCCGGCCGGCGCCCTCGCCGGCTGGTTTCCTCTGTTGCATTTAAAGATAACGGACGGACGCCCGGCCCGTTTCAGCCGCCGTTCTTCAACAGCCCCGCCACCACGTCCTCCGTCAGCTTATAGCCTTCCAACAAGGGAAATCCTTCCCAGACCACCGTGCCGGCGGGGTTGATGATGACGCAATGGGGAATGCCGGTGACCTCGTATTGTTTCTTGAGTGCGCCGGTCGTGTCCAGCGCGCTGTAATACTTGATATTCTCCCCGGTGAACTTGCGCACCACCTCCTCCTTTTCATCCGAGATCCCCATCACCACCAGCTTGTCCCCAAATTTTTGGTGAAAGCCATTCAGCTCCGGCACCGTTTCCCGGCAGGGCGGGCACCAGGTGGCCCAGAAGTCAATCAGAACGAACTTCCCTTTCCGGTCCGGTTCCTTGCTGATCCATTTTTGCACCGTAATGGCAGGGGCGGGCTTTCCCAGGAACGATTTCGCCCACAATTTCTTGTCCGCCGCCTGGCACCAGAGCGACGCCAGCACCGCGGCCAGGGCCGCGCCAAACAACAATTTCTTCATAAAGCATTGCAAAATTTTCCGAACCCACCGTGCCTCCGCCCGCCCCCCCTGTCGAGCCTTGAGTTTCCTTGCGTTTCCGGGCCGCGGTTTGATCCCGCCTTCCCACGCTTGCCTCAGCGCGACATGGACGGCGGGGCGTCTTCGGGCGCGCTGCCCCAAGTTTTGTTCGGCGCGGAGCCCATCTTGAAAACCAGCCGGCCGCCCCCGGCGATGTCGGCGTGGCTGAACCACGGTTTGTTCCAGGGCCTGCCGTTGAGCGTGGCCGATTGGATATAGACGTTCTTTTCGGAATTATTCTTCGCGACGATCACGAAATCCTTGCCCCCGCCCAGGTGAAGGGTGGCCTGGTCGAAGACCGGACTGCCGATGATGTATTCAGGACGCGCGGGATTGACCGTGTAAAAACCCAGGGCGCTCAGCACATACCACGACGAGGTTGAGCCTTGGTCGTCCATCCCCGGAAAAGCGTAGCCGCTTTTGTCGCTGCCATACATCAGGCGCAGAATGCGGCGGACCAATTCCTGCGTCTTCCACGGCTGTCCGGCATAGTCATAGTAATAGGCGCTCTGCTGATCGGGTTGATTTCCCTGGCAATACTGCCCGATCATGCCCGTGACGTCGCGCGCGATGCCGGCGGGGTGATAGGGCAGCGTAAAGAATTCGTCCAGCTTCCTGGCGAAGGCGTCGCGGCCCCCCAGCAGTTCCATCAATCCCTGCACATCGTGCGGCACCAGCCAGAGCGTCTGCCAGCCCGACGCCTCTTTCATCATGAAATTGTAGTAAGGCTCCAAGGGATCAAACGGCGCAATCCAGGAACCGTCCTCGTTCCGGCCCCGCATAAAGCCGCTGGACGCATCGAAGACATTCGTGTAGTTGTGCGCGCGGGCCAGGAACATCTTGTAGTCGTCCTCCTTCCCGAGTTTGTGCGCGTAAAGCGCCATCGCGTAGTCGTCCCAACTGTACTCCAGGGTCTTGGCCACCCCGGCGTTGCCGTCCGCGTAGGGCGGACTCGGATGGGCCACCACGATGTCATGGACCCATCCCTTCTGCAGGTATTCGGCCAGATTCCGCCGCGGCCCGGCCGGGTCCATGGCGTTTTTGCGCAGATACTCATAGACCGCGGCATAATCGAACGGGATGCCCCGTTCCCAATCGCCCAGATACATCCAGACGGCGTTGTCCCCGTGAAACGAGGTCTGCATGTAACCGGATTCCCGCGCCATCTCCAGATGGGACCGCAGAATGTCCGGCTTCAACTCCGGTTCAATAAGAGTCAATAATACGATCTGGTCGCGGCCCGTGTCCCAAAAGGGAACCACGCTGTAGCGGTCATAATCCCCGGTGCGGGTGGCCCCGTCCAACCCGCGGAAGGGCTGGCCCTTCTTCGCCACCAGGCGCGGACTGGCGAACGAATGGTAAAGGGTGGAGTAGAAGAGCATCCGTTCCTTCTCCGTGCCGCCCCTGACTTCTATCGCCCCCAGCTTTTCGCTCCAGGCCTCTTCCGCCTTTTGTTTGACTCCGGCAAAATCCCAGCCCGGATCCTCCGCCGCCAGCAGGGCCGCCGCCGCCTCCGCGCTCGCCCCGGAGGCGATCTTGACCAGCACCGCTTCATTCTCCGCCGTCCTGAACCGCAGATAGCTGCCCGCGTAGTCTCCCGACTCCGTCCGCGCGTCCGGCGTCGTCATGTCGTCCAGCCGCACCCGTCCGTTGGATACGGTGGGAATATTCTGTTTGAAAGTGCCGAACCCGGCGAACGGCTTGGAAAACTCCGCCGCAAAAAACGTCCCGCCGCCGCCCCGCCTCCCGCCGCCCGCGCCCCGGCCGCGCACGCTGTGGTCGCCCGCAATCTCCACGGTTCCCGTGCCCGCCCCAAGGTCAAGAAGAACGACTGCCTGCTCCGTCTTTGGAAACGTGAACCGGTAGAGCGCCGTGCGGCTCGTCGCCGTCAGCTCCGCCTTCACCCTGTAGTCGGGGAAATAAACCGTGTAATAGCCGGGCGACGCCTTTTCGCTCGCCTTGCTGTAAGCCGGGGCATAGCTGCGGTCCGGCGGCACCGTCCAATTCCCCGTCAGCGGCATCAGCATCATCCCCGAAACCATGCTGGAAAACCCGACCATCGTCCGCCGCGGCCAGGTGTAGGGATAGATGATGCCGTGGTTGTCCGCCGCCACGCTCAGGTCTTTGTTGACAGGGCTGAGATTGACGTTGCCGTGCGGCAGGCACGGGCCGGGCGAGGTGAACCCGGTGTAAATTTCCTCGCCGGGCGGCGGCGCGTTGCCAATCAATTGCGGATCGTCCAGCGGCGCGGTCCCCACCAGCGGATTCGCATAGTCAACGGGCCTCCCGCCCGCGGCCCAAACCGTGGCGCAGACCGGGAGCAGCCACAGAGCCGCAGCAAGAGGCCAAAGGAGGGGACGATGCCTGATTTTTGTTTGCATCCAGCATCAATGGGCCGCTCCCTCCGCCCGCGCAAGCCGAAAAACCACGAAAGCCTTGCTTCGGGCGCATCTTGATGCCACCACCATGCCATTTGCCAATTCCCTCGCCCAACGAACCAGGGCTGCGGGGTGTAGCGTCGAGCCTGCGGCTCGACAGAATTCCCTCGCCCCACGAAGTGGGGAGAGGGTCAGGGAGAGGGGCTC
This sequence comes from Verrucomicrobiota bacterium, assembly GCA_049513975.1. Lineage (GTDB taxonomy): Bacteria > Verrucomicrobiota > Verrucomicrobiia > Limisphaerales > Palsa-1400 > JBEKOF01. The sequence goes on from JBEKVM010000142.1 coordinate 11,553, forward strand.
CTTCCATCCAATGGTGGTTATATCAAGATGCGTCCCCTTCCCGCCCCAACACAACCGGCAATGCCTGAGTCATGCCGGTGAATCATGGATTGATGCGTTTGAGTTTCAAATCAGGCGCTGAAACTTTCCCCGCACGAGCAACTGCTGGCCGCGTTGGGGTTCTTCACTTTGAACCCCCCCTCCTGCAGCGCGTCCACAAAATCCAGCTCGCTCCCCGTCACATACAGCGCGCTTTTCGGGTCCACCACCACTTTGATCCCGCTGCTCTCCACCAGGATGTCCCGGCTGGCCGGCTGGTCCTGCAGGTCCATTTTATATTGCAGCCCCGAACATCCGCCCCCCACCACCGCCACGCGCAGCACCCCGCCCGGACGCCCCTGCTTCTGCAAAAGCGAACTGACCTTCTGCGCCGCGTTCGCGGTCACTTTGATCAACCGTTCATCCCCGACGCGGACACCCGGCGCGGTCTGCCCCGGAACTGCGGCTTGTTTTCCTGCGATCATGCGACGACAAGGTAAGTCTTGGCGTGATGAGCGTCAACTTTAGTTCCATTGCACAGGACGATACTCGCCTCAAACCAACCCTTGACCAATGTTCGCAAATATGCGAACATAAACCGCACAAGAAGAAAGCTGCCGATGCCCGGAACAACCATTGTATTTTTTCAAGAGGCCAGTGGCGCGGTGCCATTCTTGGAGTGGTTTGACAGTCTGCATGCGAAGGCGCAAGACAAATGCCGTGTTCGCCTGGAACGGCTTGCCAAGAAAACGGAACACCATGATCAAAGTGACCAAAACAACAAAAGACGGCCTTGGCATCCTGCACCGGCGCTACTACGCCGGTCATCCGGAACGGCTCGCCGCGCTCGAGGAGATGCGTGCGTCCGACGACGTGGCCAGGAAAATTCTCCAACTCCGGACTGAAGCCGGACTTTCTCAGCGCCAGCTTGCCAACCTTGTTGGAACCAGCGCATCCGTCATTTGCAGGTTGGAGGATGCCGACTATCAAGGCCATTCCCTCGCCATGCTCCGCCGGATTGCTGCGGCTCTCCGGCAGCGCGTGGAAATCCATTTCGTGCCATTCACCAAACTCCAGGCAGCTTGACCGATCCTGCAGCCCGTTTGCCACCAAACATCCGCCCCCAAAGTACGCCCACACCCCGCCACCGTCAACTTCAGTCAGCCGCCAATCGGGAAGGTCTCGCCTTCAGGCATGAATTGTGATGGCCAGAGCGCTCAACTCAACGAAATCGTGCTTCTCCAACGCCGCCACCAAGGCGGTCAGGTTCAAGGCAACAAGATGAGACAGGGCATCATTGGAAATGTTGCCGGTGGAAACCAACAGCAATTTGGGCGGCGCGCCGCCCAGAAGAAATTGAGTCACAAAATCCTCGTCCTTCGAGACCACGACACGACCCTCCGCTGCGGCGATGGAAGCGACGTCTTTATCGGGCGTGCGGTTACCTCTGGCCAGATTAAGCGTGTGAACTGCGTCGTGCCCCGCGGCAACCAATTCGAGCGCGAGGCGGCGCGGCAATTGCGCGTCCACGATAAACTTCATGCCGCCAACGGCTCGATCCGTTTGACCTGGCTGAGGCGCGCGCCATAAGCACAGGCGGCTTTCAGGTCATCCGCCTCCAGGTCGGGATAATCGGCCAGGATTTGTTCCGGCGTCATGTCGCCACTCAACAACTCCAGCAGAAACTCCACCGGATAACGCAAACCACGCACACACGGCTTGCCGTGGCAGATTTCGGGGTCCACCGTGATCCGTGACAGCAGTTGAGCGTTCGACATGCTCCCAATCTACCTCGGCTGCGGGTTCCTGCCAAGACAAACATGATGATCAGTCCATCCGCCGCCAGCCCCTCCTAATCTTAATCTTAATCCTAATCTTAATCTCATTCTTGTTCCGTCCTTCTCAACGGCACTAAGTCGAACCCGCTGCGGTTAAACCACCGCCCATAGAGCCACAACGCAAAAACGGAAACCGCACTGGCGACGAATCCGGCCAGCGCCGCCAGCCGCCAATCCGCCGCGAAATAAAAGGCGGCGCCCGCCGCCAACAGGAGCGACATCAGGGCAAAGATGAGGCACGCGGAACCCCTCTTTTGCGTGTCATTGGAATTGGGGGAGATGGCCGCGATGACCAACAGCGGCTGCGCCATCAGCGCCAGACTCAAGCGTTTAATGGAATTATTCCAATGGGCCAATGGGCTGAGAACCCCAAGAGGGGCGTTTTGGGAGTGCCAAACCTTCAATTTCATCGGAGCATGGAAAGCGGCGCTGGCGCGCACGCACTCCAAGACC
>JBEKVM010000143.1:0-13609 GCA_049513975.1 Verrucomicrobiota bacterium
GGGGGGGGGGGGGGATTTCGCCCGCCCGCCCGACCCCAGGTTGCTTGAAGACCTCCTCTGTACACAAATAATCAACCCCAGCGGCTAAAAGAAGAAAAGCGATGCCCGGCGCATCGCACTGCCGCCCCTCGCGGCGGCTGAGAGCGAGTAAAAGCACGGTCTGATTTTCCCCACTCCGCGCCAGCGGAAAACAATGTTGACACACTAAATGCGGCCTTTCCCCTCCCTTCGATGCCTTTAACTCTCCTGGTGGTGATGGCGCTGGCTTCCATGTTGCGGGGGCAGGAAGGGCGCAAGCTGGAAACCAGCGGCTTCACGACCAGGCTGATCTCCGGGGGCTTCGGCGAGTCTGACGTTTGAGGCGTCGTCTTTTAAGGGGAATCAAACGTCAGTCTCGCCGAAGCGGGGATTACGTCAAAACCGCAAAAAGTGTCACGGAAACTTGCTCAGGTTGCGCTTGGGAAAATTACTAACAAACAGTTTGTACTCGGCCTCTGGATCGTAGATAGACCCTTCGTAATAATAATAACGCGCGAGCATTTTTGGGTTTCCATTGGTCCAGGTTAACGGCCAACTTAGATTGAATGTTCCATCGAGATTTGCGCAAGGGATTCGGTCAACATCAATACTATAATATCCTTTTGGATGTGTTGCTGTTGTCGTTAGATTATATGGCAAACCAAGCCAACCTTGTGAAAGAGCGTATCCAGAATTAGTAGATTCCGGCAATTCGAATATGACCCTCAGGAGAATGAAAGACTTGGAAATATCTTCGACAGAATTACCACACTGTAGAAAATATGTGTGGAAGGCAGCTTCAACCGTCCGGTCATTTTGCCTCTGAAATTCTTTTGCCGCTGATATTGTGCGCATCCAGTCTGAAGGTAATGGATCGTAGCATGTCCAAGGCTCTGATGAACGGATGTACCGCACTAATTGCTCTTGGGTGTTTGTGGAACTAGATGATAGCGCTTGAGCAGTCGGACCAGGGGCTTTGTTACAGCCAACAGCACAAAAGCAAAAAATGCAGATGATAAGTACGAATCTCATGGATTTGTCAGGAAAATCAAGTAAACCGGACTGCAACAGCAACTCCAAGATTGGTATATACCTCCGAATGCTGTACCGCCATCTTCGCTCGGATTGCCCCACCATGTCGGCGGTGTAAATGTGACTAAATTTCCCGGGGCGGTTCCCGGTTTCCATGTAGGATCCGATTTTAAATCGCGCGTTGAGAACTTGGCGACTTTCTGCACTGTGTTAACTCCTCGTGTATTAGGAGTCACGCCACGGGAATTCACATCGGTGATTGAAGGGTTGTTACCACTAACAGGCCACGCCTCCCAAACATGCAGGCGAACTTTCAGTGGCGGTCCACCGCATGCGTTAAACCAGTCATCCATAGTGACCTCTTGAACTATGTAACCGGTTTGATTTCCAGTCTCTTGGAGAATAAAAGAAACACTGTAACCTCCACAAGTCGTTGTTACTGCTGGACCAGATTTGGTAATTGTGACGCGACCATCCTTATCAATAACATTGATACCGTCGTTCTTGTCGAAACAATAAAGATTCATCCCTCCCCGTTCCTCCAATGGGTCTCTGGATGGCCAGCGGCCAGTGGAGGGATTATAGTACCGACAGCCGTAGTAGATCAGCCCCGTCTCATCATCTTCGTACTTGGTTGAGAACCGGAAGGGATTGAGCTTGGCCAACGGCCCTGTTTCTCTGATGACTTCACCGAAGGGGCCATACTCATACTGCGCGGAGACAGCCCCTGTGGCCGCATTGACCAGGGCAGCGACGTTTCCGTTGGAGTCATAGGCCACGAACTGAACTCCGTTGCTGACGATGTTTTCCGCCAGCAACCCACCCACGCCACCCGCGCCTTGCATGGAGCCGCTCAAATCCGTCCCCCACATAAAGGAGGCGAGGATGGAGCCGTTGGGGTTGAGGATGGCAGTGACGTTCCACCCGTCATAGACAAAACGGTTCGTATATTCGGGTATGTAGCTGGAACTGTAGTTTGTCGAAACCAATTTCTGAATGCGCCGGCCCCGGTAATCATAGGTGAAGATCATCTGCACTAACGATCCACTTGGAGCGCCTGCCAGACTTGTCAGATTCGTCAAGCGGTTCTCCGCGTCCCAATAATACGACCACCGCCCGTCGTTGGTCAGGTTCCCGTCGGCATCATACCCGAACGTCTCCGGCGTTTTGGCCAAAAACTGATGCCCGCTCACCGTCGTCTGCCCCGGCGCCGTCACGTTGATTCCCATCCATTGCGCCGCCGAACTGTTGTTGGTGCCCATCTGCTCCCGAAAATACTCATACCGCTGATACGCGTTGGTGCCGTTCACGCTCACCGTGTTGGTCGCCAACGTCAATCCCATCACGTCCGCGTATCCGGGCGCGTCCCGGCTGGTGATCTGGTTGAGCGAATTGTTCGTGTAACTGGCCGTCCGCAGGTTCGCCCCGTTCGTGTCCCCGCCCGCCTGGGTCAAAGTCCGGTTGCCGATCGTGTCAAACGCGTAGTCAAACTGCTGCCCCGCCACCAAGGTTCCATCGCTCCAGTATTTGATCCCGCTGGTCACCTGCCCCAGGCTGTCATACGCATAAACCCAATAGCTCCCGTCCACATTCGTCATGCCGGTGCGCTGATTGGCGCTGTTGTAGGCGTAATTGCGCCGGTCCACCGGAGGAATCGTCCCGTTCCCATTCACGATTCCTGTCAGCCGGTTCAAGTTGTCATAGGTCTTGGTGGCCGTCATCTGCGTCGCGCCGTTGTTGGCAAAGGCAATTTGCCCCACCAGAGGCGAATTGGCAAGGTACGAATACGCCGCCGAATTGGTGCCGTCGGACACGGTGAAAAGGTGATGGTTGATCGGAATCGCGTTCATCGCGTCAATGCCAAATTGGGCAAAAGTATGGTGACCCCTTTCACGTCCCTTCCCGGTCCGGAGGGGCCGGCCGCGAAAACGTCTTAAAAGTCAGGATGGAACAATCCGGTCAGGCGCCGGCCGCTCCAGCCGTGCCGGCGGAGCCGCCGCCTTGCGACGATCTTTGGGCGGTAATTGCCGCGAATGCAGCCGTGGCGGGTGCAACAGGCCCCCCCGCCAGGCAGATGGAGGCAATCCCGTAACCGTGCCCTTTGAGTTCGTTGTGCCAGAGGATTTGGCCCGAAAACAAATCAAGGCAGTGAATTTGCCCATGAGCGCAAGCGAAAACACGGCGGTCATCGCAACTGAGCGTGACGAACTCCTCTCCCAACCCGCCCGGAAGCGCGGTGGTCCATACAATCTGACCGTCGTTCTTGCCCAGGGCGGTGACGCGATTTTTCAGCCCGACAAATACGAAGTCACTGGCATTCATCACGGCGCCTTCGCGCAAATTGTTATGGCCTGGGCCTGATCATCAGCGGGGCCGAGTTGGTGTCGTGGAGATGGATGTCCTCAGGCTCGTTGGTGCCGCTGAGATTGAAATCATCGGTATGGCGGAATGCCGGCTGGCCGGTTCTTTTGGCTTTTTCGGCGTCGGCCTTTTCTTGCTTTTGCAGTTCTTTGTCGGCGACGGCGTTGCGCTGGTCTTCATCCCGGCGAATTTCCATTTCGGCTTGTTTGACGGCGGCCATTCTATCCCGTTGTTGCGTGGCCGCCCTGGCGGCGATTTGCGGGTCGCCCAGCACGGTGGGCCGCATCAGGACAATCAGCTCAGTGCGGGTGTTTTGGGCGGCGGAGCTTTTAAACAAATTGCCCAGCAGGGGAATGTTCATCAACCAGGGCACGCCGGAGTGGTCCAGGGAGCGGCTGGCGCTGATAAAGCCGCCCAGGATGACGGTTTCGCCGCTCATGACCGCGACCTTGGCGCCGGCATCGCGTTTGGTGGTGGTGGGAACGTTGCCCGCGCCGGGGATGGCCACGCTCGGCCCCAACTGCTCGATTTCCTGGTCAATGTCCATGACCACCAGCCCATCCGGGTTGATGAGGGGCAACACCCGCAGGCGGATGCCAACCTCCATTTGCTGGTAATTAACACTGGGGCCGGTGGAATAGCCGTAGTTCATCGTGCCGGTGACATAGGGGACGGTGTTGCCGATGAACAGTTCGGCCTCCACCGCGTGGGAAGTTTGAATCTGCGGGCGGGACAGGACGCTGATGCGGCTGTCGCTGGCCACCGCTTCCAAGACGGCGTTGAAGTCGTTGCCGTATTTGGCGAAGTAACTGAATCCACTGGGCAGGCTGGGCAGGATGGAACTGGTCGCGCCCGAGGCTGCGCCATTGGTGCCCGATCCCGTGCCGCTCAAAAACGAACTGGCGGCGCCCAAATTCTGGCTGCCGCCCGCCCCGGTGAATTGACCGCGGGTGGACTGGTTCTGGAGAATGCTGAAGTTGAAGTTCTTGCCGTCGGTCAGGTTGACTTCCAGGATGATCGCCTCGATGAGGACCTGGGCCAGAACGACATCCAGTTGCTTAATGATTTTTTTGATCATTTTCATGTCCTCGTCGTTGGCGAATACCAGCAGGGAATTGGTCCGCTCGTCGGCGATGATCTTGGTCTGGCCGAAGAGGGAAAAACCTCCCGCCCCGCCGCCAGCGGCCCCGCTGACGATGCTTCCCAGCCTGCCGGCAAAATTACTCCGCCCCCCGCCGGCGCCCCCACTCAGCCCGGCCTGAGTGGACGAGCCGTAGGGAGTCCCTCCTCCCGGGGACATGCCGCCCATGCCCGGGCTGGTGGTCCCACTGGTGGGTTTGAAATTCGCCCCGGTGGTGCTGCGGCCCACCGAACCGCCGCCCTGCGCGCCCAACTGGCTCAGGGCGGCAGAGATGTCCGTGGCCAGCGCGTAGCGGATCGGGATGACTTCGGATTTGATGGTCAGGGCGGATTCCACGTCCAGTTTCTCCACCATTTCCAGCATCCGCTTCACGTTTTCCGTGTAGTCGCGCAGAATGAGGCTCGCCGTGCTCGGTATATATATGACGCTGGCGGGCGATTTGGCGAACAATCCCAGCGCCCGCACCACCTGGTCGGGGTCGGCGTACTTCAATTGCACGATCTCGGTGATGAACTTTCCAAAGTCGGGCAGCTTGGCGGCCGTGTTGGTGTAAGCCAGGCCGGCTGCCGAGGCGGCGTTCACGTCAGTGACCACCTTGAAAAACTTGTCTCCGATCGGGACGACGGTAATGCCGTTCATGCCCATCACCGTTTCCAGCGCCATGATCGCTTCGGACTTGGTCAGGTCGGACTGGGTCTTGAGCGTCAACAGCGCGCCTTTGTCAACCGCCAGGCCTCCCGAGGCCGCGCGGAGCGGGGTGCGCCCGATCAGAGGCGCGTAAATCTCGTCCAGCACCTGCTCGAAGGGCATGGTGAAATTGTAATGGATGTCCGCCGGTTCGGGGGCAGCGGAGGGAGCGGGATTGGGCGGAAGTGCCACCGGCTGGGGAAGCTGGGGAAGCTGGGCCGCATTGTCCGCGGCGTTGGCGGGGACCGCCGCGGCGGAGGAATCGGGAATGGCCGGCGGCGCCGTGGCCGCGGCTGGGGAGACGTTGTTGGTGGAGGGCAGCGGCCTGGGGCGGGTCTGGATGGGCCTGCCGCTCTGCGGCTGACCCGGCGCGGGGATATTGGTTTGCGCGGCGGCCGCCAGCGGCAGGGCCATGAGCAGGGATAATGAGAAAACTTTTTTGAGGTTCATAATGTTTTCATGGGTTCACTCGCATGGGCGCGGGTTTCTAGTCGTCAACATCCTTTTTCTGCACCGGCGTCCGCGGAGTCCGGCTTGGCACCGATGGCCCGTTGGATTGGCCCGCCGCAGGCGGCCCGGCGGATCGGGCCGGCGCCGGCGGAAAGGCGGGCGGGGCCGGGGAGGGGGCCGCTGCTTTTTTCACCGGCGCCGGATTAACATTGGCGGCAGCCGGGGGCGCGCCGGCCTTCCGGGGAGCGGACGTTGGAGCTTGGTTCGTCGTCTTGGGGAGGACGGCCGGTTTGGCCAGGGGTGTATTGGTCACGACTGCCTTCTGGTAATCAGCGATCAAGGTGATGGAGGCGTTGAGTCTATAGCGCTGGGCAGGCTCCAATGGGTTCAATTGCAGTTCCCAAACGCGAATCATGGCGGGGTCATTGCCCACCTCGTAGAGGAACTTCACCAGAGCGTCTTCCGACGCCTGGGCTGTGATCCTGATGGATTGGCGCTCAAAGAATTTGTCAGACTGGCTGGCCGGCCCGAGGGACTGAGAAGCGACGTTGTTGCGGCTTACGATAAAAACACTGCAGCTTCTGGCCACGGCGTCCACGGTTTGCTCCAACTGAATTTCTTTGGGCGAAACCACGCCCTCCGGCTGCTTTTGCAGTCTTTCCAACTGTTCCCTGAAGCCGCCCGCATTGGTGTCCTTGGCGATGTAGGCGTTGTAGTTGGCGATGTTCAGGCGGGTGGCGGCCAGGTTTTTCTGGATGCTTCCGTACTCCTTGAAGCGTGGAACCACCAGCACAAGATTGAGGACGATGAAGACCACCACGGCGATGATGACGATGATCCGCTTTTCCTGTGGGCGCAAATTAAGACTGTCCAGCGCGGCGCTCATGGGTTTTCGCTGCTCCTGAGGTTGCAGGTGAAACTCCAGGCGGTTTTGTTTGCCTGGGCGCGGACTGTGCCGATTTTGACATCGGTGAAGAGCAGTCCGGTGTGTTTGGCATCCTCCGCCTGGCGCAAACCATCGTGGAAGGCGTAAACGTCATCCGGCTGCTCGGTGGCGGCGGTGCCGCTCAGCTCGATTTTGGTGCGGTTGAAATAGAATGTTTCCAACGTCAGGCTCTCCGGCAGATTCTCCGCCACCGCTTTCCAGCAATCCAGAGAGGCGTATTTGAGATTCTGGCGCTGGGTGAGCACTTGGATCTTGGTAGTGTCCTCCAGCGCGTTGGTGTAAGCCACCGCTATCCTGGCCAGATCGTGCTGGGCGTCATCGTAGGTCTTCTTGCTACCGTAGAGGACGCCGAAATAGACGAGCACGCCGAAAATGTAAATGCCCACGACCGCCATCACCCCGCGCATCCAAAGCCGGTCCACCCATTGCTGGTGGTAACGCTTGCCGTACTCGGGAGGCAGCAAATTGGTCGTCGTGCCATTGTTCCCGGTCCGCTGCGCGCTCAAAGCCGCCAGTTCCGCTGGAGCGGCCGGAGCAACCACCTCCACTCCGGTATCGGCCCACGCCGTGAACAGCCCCTTCCAGGCTTCCTCTTCACCCGGCTTGGCCACCAAATGGATGCGGGGCGGTCCCGTCAGCCAGCCCTCCAACTCGCCCGCCCAGGCGATTTGCTGGATGTGCCCCTGGAGTTGCTCGCCGCGCTCCGGGCCTTCCGGCAGGGCCAGCAGCGTCAAATTTTGCAGCGCGCCCCCATAGTGCCAGGCTATCAACGCCGGTTCCCCGGGTCCGCCGGGAAAAAACCACAGGCCGTCCTCGTTCATTTTGGCCGACAGCAACTGGTCCAGCCCGGGACATTCGATCCGGTCCGCCAGGAAACCCTGCCCCTCCAGCTCGCCCAAGAATTCCTCCACATAGCTGCGCGCGGCAATAATCACAATGACCGTCCGCAAAGCGTCCGGCTTGGCCTCGTTCCGGGGCATCAAATAAAGGCTCCAGACAATATGAGTGACAGGCAGGGGCGAGAGCTTTTCCAGTTGCAGTTCCACCATCGAGGCGATTTCCGCCGCGTCCGCGCCGGGCAACTGCACCGCCCGGAAAAACACCTTGTCCGGCGGCAGCCAGGCCACGTTGAGCTTGGGGCGGAGGATGGACTGCCAGCTTTTGCCCACCGCCGCGGCCGGCGCCGGCTCCTGCAAAGTCAGCGTCTTGTCCTCGTCAAAAACAAAGCGGTCGCCCTTGGCCGAAAAGCGCCAAAGCCGCCGCCCGCCCGGCAGGGCTTGCAGAACGTTGGCGGAATACCAGCGCGACATCAGGTGCCCTTCTTGCGGATGACTGTTTTCCCGTCCTCCGACAACGCCATGAGATGCTCCTCGGTTTGGGTGACGCGCAGCACCTCGTCAATGGTCGTCTGGCCCGCCCTGACTTTTTTCCAGCCGTCGTTGCGCAAGGTGCGCATGCCGCGGGACATGGCCTTTTGCGCGATTGTGGACGAGGCGGCGCGGCCGATGATGAGCGGGCGGATGGCCTCATCCATGAAGAGCAATTCGTAGATGCCCATGCGCCCCTGGTAGCCCAGCATCCGGCAGGCCTCGCAGCCGGTGCCTTTGCAAAAATCCGTCGTGGCGATTTCATGCTTGGGATAGCCCAGACTCATCAAATAATCCCGCTGCACCGGAATAATGGTTTTGCACTTCGGGCAAATCGTCCGCACCAGCCGCTGGGCCAGCACCGCCTCCACCGACGAGGCCACCAGGAACGGTTCTATCCCCATGTCAATCAACCGCGTGAACGCGCTGGGCGCGTCGTTGGTGTGCAGCGTGCTGAAGACCAGGTGCCCGGTCAAGGCCGCCCGGATGGCGATTTCCGCCGTCTCCAGGTCGCGAATTTCCCCCACCATGATGACGTTGGGATCCTGGCGCAGGATGTGGCGCAGCCCCATGGCGAAGGTCAGTCCTATGTCCCCGCGCACCGCAATCTGGTTGATTCCCTTCAACTCATATTCCACCGGCTCCTCGATGGTGATGATCCGCTTGGTCACCGAATTGATCGTGCTCAGAAAGGCGTAGAGCGAGGTGGATTTGCCCGACCCGGTCGGCCCGGTCACCAGAAAAATCCCGTGCGGTTTGACGATGATCTCGCGGATGTGATCCTCCTCCACTTTGTCGAAACCGAGCTTTTCCAGGCTGAGGAAAATCTTCCCCCGCGTCAGCAGCCGCAGCGATACGCTTTCCCCATAGACCGTCGGCACGGTGGAGACGCGGATGTCTATTTCCTCCCCCTTGATCCGCACGTTGATGCGCCCGTCCTGCGGCAGGCGCTTTTCCGCGATGTTCATGCCCGACATGACTTTGATGCGTGAAATCAAGGACGCCTGGTAACGCTTCAACTGCGCCGGCATCGGCGTCTGATGGAGGATGCCGTCTATGCGGTAGCGGATGCGCAATTCGTCCTCCGCCGGCTCAAAATGAATGTCGGTGGCCCGGTCCTTGAAGGCCTCCCAGATGATCTGATTGACAAATTTGATGACGCTGGCTTCCTGGTCGCTTTCCGTGATTTCCTTGTCCTCCACCAGCAATTCCAGCGGCTCGTCCGTCCCGGCCATTTCGTCCAGTGTTTCGGCACCCACCCCGTAATACTTCTTGAGGGCTTTCTCCAGCTCGCTCTTGGTGGCCAGGCCAAATTGCACGGGAACGCGCGCGTCAAACTGCACGGCGTTGAGCATGGCTGCGTCGAAAGGATTGCTCACCGCCACGAGCAGCCGGCCATGGTCGAATTGGACCGGCAGGACGGAATACTGGAAGGCGACCTTGGTGGAGATTTTCTTGCGGGCCTCGGGGGTGACCTCCATCTTGGCGATCTCAATAAAGGGCCAGCCCAGCGCCTTGGCCAGGTCCTGCAAAAAAACGTCTTCCGAACAACCCCGTTCCCGGGCCATGAAACTGAGGAGCGTTTCCGGCGATCCCCCCTCGACAGCCAGCCGCCACGCCTTGCTCCAGGCCTCAAACTCTTGAGGGCTGGCCAGGTTATGCTGAGCCAACAGGCTTCTGATCGAGACAAGCGCCATGCGTTTCTTTCCCATTCTTAAACAAGACAGGATATAAAAAGTTTCGGGAAGGTCAAAAGGATTTCCCGGAAAGGATTTCCCGCAATTTGCGCGGGTCCCGAATCATTAGCGACTTTCCGGGGAGCGCGGTCGCCCCGACCGCATCCGTCGGCGTCCCGCCGACGGAATCTTTCGTCGGAGACTGGCCCTCCGATTTTCCTTGCCTGACGCCAGGGGCGGCATTAGCCTGCCCCCATGCCTTGGGAAAAAATGCGCGCCAAAGAACCGGATTCTTGTTCGCCGCGCTATGCTTTTAGCCAAGTCAATCAGTCCCCGGTGAAGCATCTCGGCCGGAGGCCTGCAAACCTAATAACGCGAGAAATTTAAATACTCCAACCAAAGATTCTTATGAAACGAAATGTTCTCTGTGCCGCCATGGTCCTCCTGGCTGGGTCGGTCCTGGCAGCCGATAAAGACGACGTCAGCGCCGCCATCGCCAAGCTGGCCGCCGCCGACAATTATAGCTGGAAAACCTCCACCACCAACATACCTCCTCCAGGCGCCGATGCCAATGCCGGCGGCGGGCGGCGAGGGCGCGGCGGATTTGGCGGCGGGGCGGTGGATGGCAAGGTCCAGAAAGATGGTTTGATCTATGTCGCCATGCCCGGACGCGGTGGCGCGGTGACAGAAGGATATGTCAAAGGCGCCAAAGGCGCCATCAAAGCCGGCGACGACGCCGGTTGGACTTCCTTGGCTGACGCCACCGCGGACGACGGCGGCGGCGGATTCAACATGGCCGCCTTTGCCGCCCGCCGGGTGCAGAACACCAAAGCCCCGGCCGACACGGCCAAAGACTTGCTCTCCAAAACCAAGAGTGTCAGCAAGACGGGCGACTCCTATACCGCGGACCTGACTGAGGACGGTGCCAAGGGCTTGATGACCGCCGGCTTTGGCGGTTTCCGCGGCGGTGGCGACGGCCAAGGCCCGGACATTTCCGGCGCAAAAGGCACCGTCAAGTTCTGGGTCAAGGACGGCGTGCTGACCAAATATGAGACCGACGTGCAAGGCTCCATAGACTTCGGCGGCAATTCCAGGGACATGCATCCCGTTACGACGATTGAAATCAGGGAGGTCGGCACGACCAAGATAGACGTGCCCGCCGACGCCAAGAAGAGCCTGTCCTGATAATTCTATTTGACACGGCCGGACCGCTCCCCGCGGAGCTGTCCGGCCTTTTTTATGTCAGCCCCCGTCTCGCAACGCTCCATACCGTTTCCAGTTTGCTTTTGCACTGTAGCGGCGGTCTGCGACCGCCGCCAATCGCCTTGGCAATAGTGCAGTTACGAACTGGAAACGGTATCAGTCATGGGTGGCAGGGCGGGCAGTCCTCTGCCCGCCGCACGGCAGTAGCGTCATGTTGATTCCCCGGCCAATGCCCAACGGCGGGCCGCGCCGTGCCCGCCCTGCCTTTCAGCCCCGCGCAATGCTGACGGGTTTGTCATTTTCTGTCTCCGCCCACACCAGGTCGCCGCCCTCCGCGCAAGCGGCCAGCGTTTGTTCAACCGCCGCGGGCAAACGGAGAAATAAGTTTTGCAAAATCTCCCGGCAAGCCGGCCCGGCAATACCCCGCGGGCCGCCCGCCGCCAGCGCCAGTCCGGAAAGCGTCTCCCGCGCGTAGCTGAAAAGGCCGGGCCGCAACGGCCGGGAATAAACCGCCAGCGTGAGGCCATAGACCACCGTGTGCCAGCCCGCCGCTTCCCCCGCTTCCACGGCCGCAAGATAGCGTTGCACGGTGCGTTCGTCGCGCAAAGGCCGCAGCCGCTCCAGTTGGGCGCGGCCCATCCGGCGGCTGGCGGAGGCCAAGGCGGGCCAGATGGGTTGGGTGTCCTGCTCCCGGTCCAGCGCGATCAATTCCCGCAGATGGCCCCGCGCGGCCTGAGCGCGCGCCCGGGTAATGGCCGGCATTTCCACCGGCACCAGCACCTGGGTTTGGTAGGCTTCCAGAAATTCGCGCAGGCCGTTCCCGGCGTGGATTGCCCCCGGCGGCAACGGCGCCGCGAGACGCTCCAGGCAACCGTCCGGCGGGCCGATTTGGCGCAGCAGGGCGGAAAACTCCCCCGGCAGCAGTTCTGCTGTCTCCAGACCGTTCTCCCGCCCTGGCGGCTGCGGAAGAGCGCTTGTTTCTGATGGACTCATGGACTTCTCGTTGCCGCGAACGTCGCTCAAAAATCCGTTCGCTTTGCCAGAGCCTATCCGCCCGGCGGGTCCCGTCCAGCGGTAAAAGCGCAAAATGCAAAATTTTTAAGTTGCATTTGCGCAAAATCAATGTCTCCGCCCGGCTGGAAATTCCAGGCTGGCAATTCCTTTCAAACCGTCTTAAATAACACGCCCATGACCGGAACACGTCACTGCCATCGTTGCGGATGGGAATGGACCCTGGCGGGCCAGCCCGGACGCGGCGATTCCTGCAATCAATGCAACGCCGATTTGCGCGTCTGCCTCAATTGCGTCAGCTTCGATCCCAGGGTCGCCCACCAATGCCGCGACCGGCGCGCCGAGCCGGTGCCGGAGAAGGAGACCGGGAATTTCTGCGAGTATTTTGAAATGGCCCGCCGCCCCTTCGTGCCCAGGGCCGGGAACAACCCGCGCGAAGCCGCGGCCCGCGATCAGTTGAAGAAATTATTCGGCGATTAATCTGTCCGAGGAGGAGTTTCCAAAACCGCCCCACTCCCCGCTCTCCATTCTACGCTCTGCACTCTGCACTCCTCACTCTCCACTCTCCACTCTCCACTCTCCACTCTGCTTTCTCCACTCCCCACTCTCCACTCCCTAATACCCGCCGGTGCGCGCGAAGTTCACGCTGTCCTTGATCCGCTTGTTGTCGGCGCGGATGCGGCCGGCCAGAGTCCGGCTGATGGCGTGGAGCATCGGCACGGCCAGTTCCGGCGCCTCCAGCCGGAGTTTGTCAAAAGCGTCGCTGCTCACTTTGAGCAGCACGCTGTCTTTGTTCGCCAGCACATCCGCCGAGCGCGGGCCCCGGTCGAACAGCGCGATCTCCCCAAAACATTCCCCCGGTCCCAGTGTCGCCAGAATGGTTTCCTTGCCGTTGATCATCAGTCGCACCCGCAGTTCCCCTTCCAAAACCAGATACATCCCGTCGTCCGTTTCCCCTTGTTTGACGATTTGCGTCCATTGCCTCACGTCTTGCGCCTCCATAAAGTGGACGAACCGTTCCAGTTGGCTGTCGTTCATGTCGGCCAGCGCCTTGACCCGCCGCAGCATGCCGGGCGTCACCCTTTTGCGGAAGACCCAGGTCGGTTGCTCGGTGGCGGCACCGGCCGCCGATTTCTTTTGGAAGAAGATTTGCAACTCTGGCACTTGCGCGGCTTTGCTCCAGCGGTCATTTTCCCCGTCAAAAATCCAGGTGTCCGCCAGCACCCGCTCGTCCTTGACCCACGCCACCAGCGTCGGCAGTTCCACCGGGCCGTACACGACATTGTCGGCCGCCCAAATCCGGTATTGGACGCTTTGGCTTTCCATCTTTTGCGCAGTATAGCCCAATCTTGCCAAAAAGAAAGCCAAATCAGCCGCGCCCCGAGGAAGG
This sequence comes from Verrucomicrobiota bacterium, assembly GCA_049513975.1. Classification (GTDB taxonomy): domain Bacteria; phylum Verrucomicrobiota; class Verrucomicrobiia; order Limisphaerales; family Palsa-1400; genus JBEKOF01. The sequence continues at coordinate 13,283 of JBEKVM010000143.1, forward strand.
AAGCCAATCCCGCCTGAAGAGGCGGGGCATGGCGGGCAGTCCTCTGCCCGCCCTGCCCATTGAAAAGGGTCAACAACAGGTTGTTGGTTTAGCCGCCGGGGATTAAGCCGGAAGGGCACGCTGGAGAACGGGTCAATGGCCGTGCTTTTTGGAGGTGCTGAGATACCACCAGAGCAGGAGAAAGAGGATAATGTTCAGGAGGACGAGGCCGGCGACGATGGGGATGATCCGGTATCGTGTTTTCCAAATCTGCGGAGGCTGGAGCCGCCGCCAGCGCTCCGTCAAGGGCACCTTTTCGTAATCGTCCAACTCGGCTTTCATGGCGGC
>JBEKVM010000144.1:0-13601 GCA_049513975.1 Verrucomicrobiota bacterium
AGACCGCCCTGCAATTTGGAAATCCTCTTGAACTCCTTCATGTCCTCTAAAATACCGCGCAGACCAAAGGACTTTTTTGGGGTCGCGGGAGAACCGACAGTAACGGCGCTTTGTGTCATATTTCCAACTGTGGCAGAGTTCATGCCGCTTGTCAACCGTCAAGGCGCAGAGGATTCCCCTCGGCTCGTTCCCATATTGACATCCGACTTGTGCCTTCCGAACGACTGAGTCACATAGGCGCATCGCTATAATAACAGAATACGCGAATTGGCGCAGGCAGTGTGGGGGCAGGCGTAAACTGAATGTGCAACTCGCACGAAACTCGGCCATCCCAAATTGTAGTCCAGAATGAACGTCTTCCTTCGCCAAGCAAAGCTGCAACGCTGCCTTCGTAGAGGGTAGCACCGCTATGTGGAGCGACTAGGGTATCCTCTCTCTGGCCGAGAGTGATTCTCCTTTTTCCAGAGGTATTGGTGAGCGTAATCGTAACTCTATCTTCACCTCGAAAACTCGACGCCGGCGAGAGACATTCAAGGCAAACATAGTTCGCATCCGAGGGCAGCACCGTCCGAAAAACAACATTGGTCCCAGGCTCACGCGGAATCACACCGATTTCCTTAGTGCCCTCCCTGAAGAAAAACACCCCACAGCCGCACACCATGCTTATCCCGCTCGCAACCAGGCAGGCCATCATATCGCGTGAGTTAATGTGCATACGGGTGTCATGCTGGCAGTTCATCCCTGAACTGTCAATCATTCCATCATCCCACGTCCGCATCTCCGCATCTCCTCACGCATCGGCCACAACCACCGGACGTTCCCATCCGTCAGTGGCCGCCACTCGACCATGCACTCGTAGAGAACGCCGGCTGAGGCCCAATCATTTTTGGCAGAGATTCAAGCCAGAATTCCACGTTGCAGAACAGCTTGGCCGTGAAATCTTCCGACCACAATTGGCTCTTGCGCAGAAACTTCCGCTTCTCCGGGAGAGTGTTTGCCAAACGGTATCGCCGCATGACCCGACGCAGTTTCACCGCTTGGCTGGCGGTCACTTCCCGGTCTTCCCGTTTCCCAAGCGGCAGGTGTTGCCGGCCAATCACACCCCAATACCGGCCCGGCTTTTGTTCCAACACAGGCATTTCCTCCTTTTTCGCCATGTAACGCTCGACACAGGAGTCTTGAACAGGAGCGAAGGCCAGGCCGCGACCACCGCAGCCAGGTCCGGCTCAAGCGGTTTTTCAATCTGTGCGCGTATTTGTGTATAGCCCCCTTCCCCATCTTGCGTAGCATTTTGATTCTCAGCAACTTGTGGATTGTCGGTGAAGGCTTCGATTTCTTTGGCGCGCGTCATCGTTCCAGATCAACGACTTACGAAGAAATCATGGCTCCAGCTTACGGCCCCCTGAAGGTCAGCGTGGCGAAAATGGAGTTGGCGGCGTAATTGTTGGCTCCTCCGCTGGTCGGCTCCGCATAATGATAATACCCATACTGCAACTTGGCGGTGAGGTTCTTTCCGAAGCGGCGCGCCAGGCCGACCGCCGCCGCGTGTTGCGCGTATTCGATGCCCACCGGCAATCCGGCGGCAAAACTGTTCTGAGCATAATCGGCCGCGGAGAAGGAATAGTTGGCAAACAAGTCGGTGGCGGCGCTGAGGGCATAAGTGCCGTTGGCGAGGACGCTGTAAATATCGCCGCGGTACGGAACCACGCCGGGCACGCCGTTGGCCGCGCTGATGGAGGTGGTGGGTTGCCAGGAGAAGGCAGTGGAGAGGCAAAGCCGGGGGCACGGCGTCAGCGTGGTGTTGATGGAATAAATCCGGGAAACATACTGGCCGGCGAGAATGTCGCCGCCCGGCGAAATGCCGCCTTTGGCGGGGTCGGCGTCGGTGACAGTGGAATAGTCCGTAGTCAAGTATTGCCAGGACCAGGTGGTTTTGAACCAGGAGCAGGGATGCCAGACGAGTTTGGTTTCCATTTCATCGGTGAGGAGGTCGCGCTGGCGCATGAACCCGGGATAGCCGGCGGGCAGGGGCGCATTGCGGGGGTCTTGATACTGGCTGTTGTCCTCATAGCGGCGGTAATGGGCGCTGAAGGAAACAGTGCGCCACGGCGAGGTGTTGAAGCCCAATCGAAAATCGGTCATTTGGCTGGCAAAGGCGGTGTTCTGGATAAAATCATTGACAGGCTGAAGATCGTAGTCGGACTGGCCGATGCTCTGCTGCTGGAAGCGCGCATCGGCGAACAGCACGGTATAGGGGATCTTCCCGTAGCGCAGGGCGGCGCTTTCCGAGACGGAAGCTTCGTCGTAATCCGAGGAGAGCGTGGAGAGGGCGAGCGGGCCGCTGGCGGGGGACAGGGCGGTGCCGTTGGTATAGATCGGATTAAGGAAGGCGCCGCCGCCGCCGAAACCGTGCTGGCGGGTCCACTCGCTTTCGACGCCGGTGGAGAGGGTCAAGCCGTCAAACGGACCGAGCAAGCCGTTGGCGTTAAAGACGTGCGACTGCTTTTCCAGGGTGATCTGCGGGACGGCGTCGAGCAAGGCGAGGTGGTTGTTGAGGGAGGCATCCGTGAAGGAGGCATCGGAGTTTAATTTGCTGTAGAGATAGCCGGCGGAGCCGAAGAACCAATCGGTGAACTTCTTCTCCAAGCGGAGGGTGTTGGCTCCCTGGAAATAACTGTTTCCTTCATGGACGTTTTCCCTGGCGCTGTCGCGGGCGTCCAGGTTGGTGTAATGGGTATTGAGGTTGTAGAACTCGCCGCGAAAACGTTCTTCAATCGCCACTCCGCCGGCTTCATGATCCAGGTCGAATTTGATGACATTGACCTCTTCGTGGAGGGCCTTGCCGGCGGGAGCAAAATTGCGATTGCCGCCGCCGGCGAAGGCGTTCCAATCGGTGGTGGCTTCCGCCCCATCCTTGTAATCCTGTTCATAGCCCAACACCATTTGCGGCCAGTTCGGCAAGGTGAGGCCGAAATCAACCCAGGCTTTTCCGATATCCAGATGCAAATCGCTTCCCAGGCTGGGAGCTGACCGGCTCAACAAGGGATCATAGCCGCCGGTCCCATCGAAGTACTTGCGATACTGTTCCCAGCCTGAGTGAATGAAGCCGAAATCGTTCTTGCCGAGGGAAAGCTCAAGTTTGTAATCGTCCAGCAAGGCATGACCGCTGAGCGAAAGCTTGGTGTCGGGGCTGGTCTTTTCAGTCAACTCGAATTGGGCCAGGCCGCCGTTGACGCCGTCCGTTTGCCAGTAATGTTCGCGAAACTTTTGGGCGTCTCCGCTGACGATTGTACCGCCAATGACGGGAGAAATGGAGTAAGTGAGCTTGTCCGCCGGCGAGCCGGCGTCCCAAGCCACACCCTGGTCAATCCAGGCGCGCAACAACCCGATTTGGGCGGGGGTGAGCGGATCGCCCTTGTCCGGCGGGGGCATTTCCAGATCCGGCACCAATTGGGCGACATTGTGGATGAGCGGGCTTTGGGCGCTGTGGCCGGGAAGAATGTCCACTCCATTATCACCGCCTTTGAGGGCGTCCGCGCGGTTGTCAAGACGGAATCTGTTTTTCGGTTTTTCCGGGCCGTGGCAGCGGAGGCAGGAGGCATCCAGAATGGGCTTGATATCGCGGGCGAAATCAACGGTGACGGCAGCGGGGGCAGGCAGTTTGGATTCATCCACTTGGGCGGCGGCGGGGCGCGGGCAGAACAGGAGAAGCCAAAGGCAGCGGCCAACCGTCCATCTGCAGGAATGCCAGACGGGCCGACGCGGGGGAGGGTTCGCGCGGGCGGCTGATTTTCCGCAATGGGCGGGCCGGTCTTTCAATAGAGGTAGAAGGGTTGAGTGTTGGAGCCGTGAATGGCGGTATGGCAGCCGGCGGTCCAGCAAGTGCCGTAACGGACGAAACCGGTGTGGTCAACATTGCCGATAAAGAGCCTGCCCGGAGCCGCCCCGCGCCCCGGCGCCTGGGCGTGGCAGCGCAGACAGAGGTTGGCATCGCGCACGGTCAGGAGTTTGGCGTTGATGGAGCCGTGGGGATTGTGGCAACTGGCGCAACCTTCGCGCAGAGCGGGATGCTCGAAAACCACCGGCTTGGTTTGTTCCCGGTGGCATTGGGCGCACGCTTCGTTCAAGCGCGCCATGGCCAGTCCGCCCGCCGGCTTGGAGATGTCCTGGCCGTGGGGATCGTGGCATTGCACGCAGTTCATTTTGCCTTCGATGACGGGATGGTGCTGGGGCAGATGGAATTGAGCCTGGGTATCCAGGTGGCATTGAAAACAGGCGGCGGGGTCCTTGCCCGGATTAACAATAAAATTTGCGCCGGCCGCTCCCGTGGCCGCGTGTTTGCTGCCGGGGCCGTGGCAGGATTCGCAGCCGGTCTGGCCAGGCATTTGCGATTGTTCCAGACGCAAACGGGCGTGGGGACTGGCCGGAAAGACGCGGGCAATGCCAGCGTGACAGTAAGCACAGGCCTTGTCGCCGACAAAAGCGGCGTCCGCAATTTGCGGGGGGGCAAACACGGTTGCGCCACCGGTGGAACAAGAATTGAGCAACAAAGCAAATGCGCCCCCCCCCGAGGCGGCCGCCAGCATGGCGAGCCACCGCAGTTTTTTGGCTGGGGCAAAGCGCATCAAGGGTTTGGCTGGCGAACGACCCGGTAAAAACCGGCGGCGCCCACCGTGGCGGTATCCGCAAAATGAACCGGATTGCTGGAGGCGACGTTGGTGGAAACCGGCGACCAATGGATCAAATCGGCGGACCGCTGGATGACATAAGCGAGTCCAACATTGGCGCTGTAACTGAAGCTGAAATGGCCGCCGGCGACGGCCGGCACGGAGTTGGAAACGGCGACCGGCGCGACGACACTGACATTGACCACGGTCGAAGTGGTGGAGATGCCCGCCGCGGTCGCCACGGCGGTGAGGGAATAATTGCCGGCGGCCAGACTGCTCGAGGTGGTTTTGAACGGGCTGGTCTGTGCGGCCCCCAGCAGGGTGGCGCCGGCAAAAAAGGCGACGTTGGTGACGGTCCCGCTGCTGACGGCGGCGGTGGCCCCCAGTTTCAGGGTCGCGGGAGCGGAGAACACGGCTCCGGCGACCGGATTGGTGATGCTCACTGTGGGCGCCGGAGGGATGACGACGGCAGGGGTGGAGCGGGAGTAGGTGAAGCCGGCGCCTTGGTGGGTCCAGGAACTGAACTCCACGGAAAGGTAAATGTCATCGGAAATGATATGCAGAACCAACGGGTTGTTCGGCAGGCTTAAGGAGAGATCTCTATCCTGCGTCGAGCCGGTCGTATTGGCCCAGGTATCGTAGGAAAGGTTGGTGTAGTCGGTGATATTGCCAAAAGCCCATTCCGTATTCTCCGGGCTGGTGCTGCCATTGTAAGAGGTCTCATTATAGGGAGGCGCGGCGTTGAACGGGGGGTGATCCGTCCCGCGTGTGAACCAGACATCCGCTGTAATCTGATCCACATTGGCGAGTTGGTCCGAGGCGGGCACACTGGTATTAAACGCGGCGGGTTGGGTGTAGTTGGTCGCGGGACCCGTCCAGACCGTGGAGGCATGGGCCGGCGGCGCGGCCAAGGCGAGCAAGGTCAATCCTGCCTTCCGCAGAAAGCAGGCCGAGGCGCATCTTAACACGACCACCGGCGGGTTGAAAGAACCCCTCTCCCTGACCCTCTCCCCACTTCGTGGGGCGAGGGAATTGACAAAGCGCATGGTGGCAGTGACGAGATGCGCGCAGCAGGCCGGGAAAGAAATGAATTTATTTGACTTCATATCGGATGGGATGAATGAAGGCGCGCCAGGTTCCTGAGATTTTGAATTTTTCGGGAACAAAATGATGCGCGCATGGAATTGACGAGCCAGCAGAGGAGAGAGCGACGCGAGTGGACGGATTTACCGCGAGGCGGGGTCATTTCCAACCGCTTTTCCCGGCGATGAAGCCCGCCCACTGGGGCGCTATCCAGCGGGTGACAGGCACTTGTGCGCGCGGGGCTGCCCCGGAGACCCGGCCCAAGCCGGAACCAGCCCGTTGGGTCCGTGCCCGCCATACGCCGGGAGCGGGTAAATTCCCGGCGCTCCGATGCAGGCACGAACCCGCCCCAAGTGCTGGTTGCCGGCTCCTCATAATCACACAGAAGTCTTGTTAAGGATGGGCGGCCGGCCCGTTTGTTCCCAAATAAACCTCGCCTTTTTCGGGGCTTCCTGGGAAATTGGCGGGAGTCGCGCCCTGAATTGAATTTCGTCGGAACTTTTTGCAGGTTTGTGACTCATAACCACATCGAGCTGTATGCCAGGTCCGGATTTTGAAGCGGTGGTGGCTGATTATTATGAGCCGCTTTACCGATTCGCCATCAGTTTGACGCGCTCGGAAGCGGATGCCTGCGACCTGGCGCAGCACACCTTTTATATGTGGGCGACCAAAGGCCACCAATTGCGCGATCCGTCCAAAGTCAAATCCTGGCTTTTCACCACGCTGCACCGCGCCTTCCTGGAATCGCGGCGCACGCTCACGCGCTTTCCTCATTCGGAGCTGACGGAAACGGATGCGGACCTGCCGGTGATCCTGCCCGAGGCGGCGCGGCAATTGGACGCGAGGCAGGCGGTGCAGGCCCTGAGCCAGGTGGATGAAGTCTATCGCGCGCCGGTGGCGCTGTTTTACCTGGAGGATTGTTCTTACCGGGAAATCGCCGATATTCTGGAAGTGCCCATCGGCACGGTCAAATCCCGCATGGCCCGCGGACTGGCGCAACTCAAACACATCTTCGCCGCAAGCAACCCGGCCTGGAACCGACGGGAAGGCCGCCATGAATAATCCAGAGGCCAAAGAAATCCTGGCGCTGTTCCGGCCGAACACGGCTGACGAACACGACCCCTTCTTTGACCAGGCCCGGCAAATGGCCAAAACCGACCCGGAGCTGGCGCGCTGGTTCGAGCAACATTGCGAGGCCTTTCTTGCGCTGCGCCGGAAATTTGCAGCCATCCCGATTCCGCCGGGGTTGAAGGAGCAAATCCTGTCCGAACGAAAAATCCAGCGGCCGCTTTTCCAAAGATATTGGGGAACCCTCCTGGCCGCGGCGGCGGTGGTGGCGTTGCTCGTTGGCGTTGATGTGGGCATCTGGCCCCTCCACGGCCCCCCCGACCGCTATTCGGCCTATCGCAAGCGCATGACCGAAAAGGCGCTGCGCCATTATTCCATGGATTTGACAACGCCAGATATGGCGCTGATCCTCAGGCACCTGCAGGAGAAAAATGCGCCCGCCGGCTTCTCCCTGCCGGCCGGACTGAAGACGGCCACCGCCGCCGGCTGCGTGGTTTCCAGTTGGCAAGGAGCGCCTGTTTCCATGATTTGTTTCAAATCCGGCCGCCTCCTTCCTCCAGGGGATCAAAGTGATCTCTGGCTTTTTGTGGCCGACCGCAAGGCCGTCGCCAATGCCCCTCCTGCGGGTGCCACGGTGTTTGCCCGCGTGAACAAGGCGGCCACCGCCACATGGTCGGACGACCACAAGATCTATCTCCTGGCGACGGTGGGTGACGAGGCGTTTCTTCGAAAATACCTTCAATAACCAGAGCCTCCCGGCGCTCCATTGGGAACACTCATGTGGGCGATGATCCAGTTGAAGTCGCGCGGGTCGTCCGAGACGTCGATGGGCAGCCCGGCGGCGTCCGGAAGCGCGGGCGGCATGGTGCCGGGGCATTTCCAGGGGTGTGTTTCGGTGTGGCCGTCGGCGAAGGAAAAAGAGGCCGCGCCATTGTGCCAGGAAGCCGGCAACCGGATCCATTCCGGATAATAGCTGCGATTGACAAAGTAGCCGTCGGAAATGCTGTCGGGATGCTCGTCCAAAAAGACGAAGATGCGGCCCGGGGCGGGCATGGAGGTCAGCCTGAAGAATTGCACGTGGCCGGGATTATTGGTATTGACACCCGTGGCGGTAATTTCGCCCGCGTTGCCCACCGATGCGTTCATGGAATAACTGCGCGCGCGGCTGCTCCAGCCGGCCCCGCTTTGCAGGGCGCTGAGGACCGAGTCCGAAGGGCAGCGGTAGATGGTGGACACTTTGGAAACATAAGAGCCAAGCGCCGCTTCGGTCAGGTCGGCGAGGTTGGTGTTGTCGGCGCTCAACTCCCAGTCCAGAACGCCGGCGGCCCAATTGCTGCCGGTGCGGGCGGCGGCGCCGCCCAGATTATAGGGCAGGAACTGGGAATTGTCGTCGGCATACATCAGCCAGGCGGTGACGAGGTGCTTGTTGTTGTTCTGGCAAAAAAGGCCGCGCGCCTTGGCTTTGTTGGCGGCCAGGGCGGGCAAAAGCATGCCGGCCAAAATGCCGATGATGGCCACCACCACCAGCAGTTCGACGAGGGTGAAGGCACTGCGGCGGCAGGGGTTGGCCGGCGGTGGCACAGGAATTGAACTGCTCATGGAACTGCTCAGGTTGGTTTGAACTCTACCAGCGGAAGCTGGAAATTTCCAGTCCTTTTTTTGCCGCCGGCCCTCATGACCGGCTGATTTTCCAAGACCAATTAAATTGCGGCCGTTTGGATTTTGACCTTGCATAATGCGCCGGGCGTGTGTAAACATCGGCCATGCACAGACCTGTTTCGCTGCTTGCGGCGGCATTATTGAGTTGGGCGTTATGCCCAAGCGTTGCGTTCGGGGCGGAGGTAAAGCCGTTGCGCGCGCTGTTAATCACCGGGGGTTGCTGTCATGATTACGCCGCGCAAAAAGACCTCCTCAAAAAAGGCCTGGAAGCGCGGGCCAACGTGGTCGTGGATGTGATCTACACAAACATTCCCGCAGGCGGTTCGGCGACCAAGCCGCCTCTGCCCATCTATGGCAACCCCGATTATGCCATCGGTTACGATGTGGTCATCCATGACGAGTGCGCGGCTGATATCAATGATCCCGCCGTCATCAAGGGCGTGCTGGCGCCGCATCGGGCGGGGATTCCGGGGGTGAATCTGCACTGCGCGGTTCACTGCTATCGCATCGGCAACCCCGGCGAAGCCGCCGTGGCCGGGGCTGAGCGGGCCATGTGGTTTGAGTATCTGGGCATCCAATCCAGCGGCCACGGCGCGCAACTGCCGATCGCGATCAGCTACACGCCGGCTTATCACCCGGTCACGGAAGGTCTGGGCGGCTGGACGACGACCAATGAAGAGCTTTACAACAACATTCAGATTTTTCCCACGGCCACGGCTCTGGCGCACGGCAAACAAAGCGTCAAGGACAGAAACGGCGCCGCCAAGGAAGATGATTACGTGGTCGTCTGGGTGAACGACTTTCACGGTGTCCGGGTGTTCAACACCACGATTGGCCACAACAACAGCACGGTGGACGATGCCCGCTATCTTGATCTGGTAACGCGGGGTCTGCTCTGGGCTTGCGGAAAACTGGACGAGAAGGGCGAGATCACGGCCGGTTACGGCCCCAAAAAATAACTGAACACCGCCGTTTTTTCACCCATGCGCTTTGGCATCAACACCTTTCTCTTCACGTCGCCATTTACCGATCGCAGCGTGGGGCTCTTCCCGAAATTCAAGCGCTGGGGTTTTAGCAGCGTGGAAATCGCGATCGAAGACCCCCGCCACATTGACCCGGCCGTGGTGAAGCGGGCATTGGACCGGCACGGTTTGGTGTGCGGCTCTGTCAGCGCCTGCTTTGGACCGGATCGCGATTTGCGGGGCGCGCCGAAGCAACAAGCGGCCACGATGAACTACATGAGGGGCGTTTTGGATCAGATGGCGATCCTCAATTGTTCCACTGTGATCGGCCCGGTGTATTCTTCGGTCGGTCGGGCCGACGCCGTGGCGCCGTCCGAATACCGCCGTCAGTGGCGCACGGTGGTGAGAAACTTGAAAACGCTCTGCCGGGAAGCGGAGGGCCGGGGCATCCAAATCTGTCTGGAGCCGTTGAACCGCTTTGAAACAGATTTCATCAACACCTGTGACCAGGCATTGAAGATGGTGAACGACGTGGGAAGCCCGGCCTTGAAAATCCTGCTGGACACCTTTCACATGAACATCGAGGAGAAGTTTGCGGCGGAGGCGATTCGCAAAGCGGGCCGGCATCTGGGCCATCTTCATGCCTGCGGCAGCGATCGCGGCACGCCCGGCAACGACCATACCGACTGGACCTCCATCGCGCAAGCGCTCAGGGACATCCGCTACCAGGGTGACGTGGTGATTGAGTCCTTCACGCCGGACGTGAAAGTGATCGCGCGGGCGGCCGCCATTTGGCGGCGCATCGAGCCGACGCGCGAGGAGATCGCCGTCAAAGGGCTGAAGTTTTTGCGGAAGGCTTTAAATTAACCCAGGTTTTGCCGGGTCGAAAGATGGAAAGTGCAAGCCAGATCAAACCGAGCGCGTGAATAAGAGAATTTTGAGCCTCGCCATGGCCGTTGTTGCCTTGACCACTTTGGGCGCTGACAAGAAGATCGTGTTCATCGCCGGTTCGCCCAGCCACGGGCCGGGAGAGCATGAACATCGGGCGGGCTGCCTCCTGCTCAAATCATGCCTGGATAATTTGCCGGGGGTGACGACGGTCCTGTGCAGCAACGGCTGGCCAGGCGCGCCTAACGCCCTGGCGGGCGCGGCCACGATTGTGGTTTACAGCGATGGCGCCGGGGGACACCCGCTTTTGCAGCCGGACCGGCTGAAGACCATCGGCGCGCTGATGGACCAGGGAGTCGGCCTGGTCTGCCTGCACTTCGCCGTCGAGCCTACCCTTGAAACGGGGGAGAAAGAATTTCTGAACTGGATCGGGGGCGCATTCGAAATCAACTGGTCGGTGAATCCCACCTGGACGGCCGATTTCAAATCCCTGCCGGACCATCCCATCACCCGCGGCGTCAAACCGTTCAAGCTGCGGGACGAATGGTATTTTCACATGCGCTTCCGCGAAGGCATGAAAGACGTGACGCCGATCCTGACCGCCGTTCCCGATCAGAGCACCACCAACCGCAACGACGGTCCGCACGAGGGCAACCCGGTGGTGCGCGAACTGGTGGCCCGGGGCGAACCGCAATCGGTGGCGTGGGCGGTGGTGCGCGCGGATGGCGGACGGGGCTTTGGTTTGACTGGGGGCCATTATCACCGCAACTGGGGAGACGACAATTTGCGCAAGCTCGTGTTGAACGCGATCTTGTGGACGGCGAAAATCGAAGTCCCCCGGGACGGTGTGGCCTCGATGATCTCGCCCGGCCAGCTCACTGAAAATCTCGACCCGAAGCCAAGAGGCCGTTAGCCGGATGCAAAACGCACAGCCGGTTCCGGCGATGTTCGGAATCGGATTAACCCATTAACAAACTGACACGTATTATGAGCGAACAAGACAAAATCAATTCTCCAACCGCGGTCAACCGCCGCCGCTTCATCAAGAGCGCTTCCGCGGCCGCAGCCGGATCGGCGGTCTTGAGCAACTTTCCCTTCGTCCTGACTTCCCACGCCGCGCCGGATGATCCCATCAGGATGGGTCTGATTGGCTGCGGCGGGCGCGGCACGGGAGCCGTCGGCAACGCCATCGCCGCGGCCTCGAACGTGAAGATCGTGGCCGTGGCGGATGTCTTCGAGGACGTTGCCAAGAATGCGGCAGTGAAGTTCAAGGTGGATCCGGATCATTGTTTTGCGGGATTTGACGCCTACCAAAAGCTGGTGGCATTGCCGGACGTCAATTACGTCATCCTGGCCACGCCGCCCGGATTTCGGCCCACCCATTTTGAAGCCGCCGTCAAGGCCGGCAAGCACATCTTCTGTGAGAAACCGGTGGGGGTGGATGCTCCCGGCATCCGCCAATTCATCGCCGCCGGAGAACTGGCTCGCGAGAAGAAACTGTGCGTTGTGGCGGGAACGCAACGGCGCCATCAAGCCAGCTACATGGAAACCATCCAGAAGATTCACGACGGGGTGATCGGCGAGGTTCTTTGCCTGCGGGGCTACTGGAACGGAGGAGCCATCTGGCATCGGGGAGACAAATGGAACACCGAAATGGAACGGCAAGTCCACAATTGGTATCACTATGTCTGGCTCTGCGGCGATCACATCGTGGAACAACACGTCCATAACCTGGACGTCTGCAACTGGATTATGAACGGCCATCCGGTGCGGGCCTACGGCCAGGGCGGCCGCCAGGCGCTCGGCGCCAAGTCCGGCCACATCTTCGATCACTTCGCCATTGAGTACGAATACGCCAACGGGGTTCGCATGTTCAGCCAATGCCGTCAGATTGACGGCACCGACGGCAACGTCAGCGAGGCCGTCGTCGGAACCAAAGGCAAGTGCAACAATGTTGGTGACGGAACCATCCAGGCCGACAGCGTGATCAGATTCACCGGGCCGAAACCGGATTCCCAGGTGGTCGAACACACCGACCTGATCGCCGCGGTTCGCGGTGTGAATCCTTACATCAACGAGGCGACGACGGTGGCGCACAGCACGATGACCGCAATCATGGGCCGGGAGTCGGCTTATAGCGGCGGGAGGATTACATGGGACGAGGCGATGGGGTGGAAGACATCCCTGATGCCGCAGACGCTGGAATGGGGTCCGGCTCCGAAATTCGAAGTGGCGATTCCGGGCAAACACCAGATGACCTAAAGCAGGCCAGCTTCGAAATTCCAACCGTGACGCTCCAGAGGGCATTTTAACGGTCAGAGGCAATAGCTGCAAACCTTGGAATTCTGTTCGCGATCCCCCGGCGTCGGCCGGGGGAAGCGCCGGCGGAAGTCCTGCCAAGCCAAGGCCCCGGGAGACGGGAAAGCCGAGGTGACGAACTTCGCCGCACCCATCCGGGGGCCGGTTGAGATCAAGACGGAAGAAGGAGGGTTTCCCAAGTCCGGGACAAGGCTTCGATTCCCGCTCCCCGCAGTAGCCTTGGCGAAGGCGGGTTCACCCGCTCCATTTGACAAAAAAAGACGTTTTGACAGGATGATAGGATTTACAGGATGAAGCAGGAAAGTCGCCTTTCTGAGCTGTCTTTTCCGAATCCTGTTCATCCTGTCCATCCTGTCAATTCTTTTCCGAAACCGCACCGCGCCCCGGATTTTAACCGCCGTGAATGTCCCCGACGCCACCAGTCTTTCCACCATGCGGATGGAGCAGGCCAGCAGACGCGCCACGTCCTTCTTGGTCAGCAGTTGCAACCCTGCCGGGCTTCCCGATTCTTCCATGCTGTTTTTCTCTCGCATGGAGGCAATATCGGGTGGGTATTGAAATATGTCAATCTCCTATTTTACATTCGTCAATAGCCACGTTGCCCGCGCCGTCCTTTCACAAATTCTTTCCCGCCCTCACGCGCCGCCTTCCACATCTGCTTTGCACTTGGCCGGTATTGGTTTTCACCCTCTCCGCGATGGAGCTTGGCGAACGAGACCACCTCGTTTTCAGAAAGCCATTTCATCCCGTAGAACGTCCAGTGGCTCAATGTCCCCTCTGCCACAAGCTGATGGATACGCTGACGGCTGATACCCAGGGCCGTTGCCGCCGCCGATTGTGGCACCAGACCGCCCTGCAATTTGGAAATCCTCTTGAACTCCTTCATGTCCTCTAAAATACCGCGCAGACCAAAGGACTTTTTTGGGGTCGCGGGAGAACCGACAGTAACGGCGCT
>JBEKVM010000145.1:0-13458 GCA_049513975.1 Verrucomicrobiota bacterium
TCTCTCCGGCTCTCTCCCCGCGAGCGGGGAGAGAGAGGGGAAGCGCGCGCGATGGGTATATGGAGACGCATATACTCGCTCCTCTGCAAGCATCGGCTTGTGAAGAATTTTGTCCTGCACCCCTGCGCATCCCGATGCTGCCGCCCCGCGCTTCTTCCCCCTCTCTCCTTCGAGGAGGGCCGCGGTGAGGAGGTTCCCCACCCTCTCCTCCCGCCCTTCATGAGCCAGCCTGCCCGCCCTGGCCGCAAGACAAAATCCTTCAGGTCATTTGTCCTATTCGTCCCATGCGTCCCATGCCTGCCATCAAGTCAGGCTCGCCATTGCCCCGCGGCGGCGTATATTGACGCCCGATGACCTTGCAGGAGCAATTTGATGAAGCCATGTTCGAGTTCAGCACCGGCCAGGGCGCGGCCACCATCCAACGGTTGAAGGCCATCCTGGCGGAAGACCCGGATTTTTTTGACGCCCAACTGGCCCTCGGCGGCGCTTATTTCGCCCAGGGCGATTATCCCGCCGCCATCGCCGAAGGGCACAAGGCGGAAAAAATGCGGCCCAACGACCAGATGGTCCACACCAATTTGTCCCGCGCCTACATGAAGGCCGGCGACAAAAAGACCGCCGAACACCACGCCTTGCAGGCGCGCATCGCGTCCTGGCGCGGCGACATGGCCGCTCCTGCCGCGCGGCCGGCGGCCGAATCCACTTTGCCAGCCGCCCGGCCCAAGCCGCCGCCGCCCGTCCCGGCCAAATTTCCCGACATGCCCTGGAAGAAAAAATAAAACATCACCATCCGTCCTACCCATGAAATCCTCTTACGAACTGGCCATGGAGCGCCTGGGCAAAAACGCCCCAACCGCGAAATTGAGCGACGACCAAAAGAAACAGTTGGCCGAGCTGGACTCCAAATACGCCGCCAAAATCGCCGAACGCGAAATCTTTCTCAAAGGCGAACTGCGCGCCGCCGCCGCCAAAGGCGATGCCGAAGCCTACGCCCAGATTGAAAAACAACTGGTCAGCGCGCGCAAAACCTTCCAGGCCGAATTGGAGGAAAAGAAGGAAAAAGTTAGAAAGCAAACTTAGACCTTGTCGGATTTTGGCTTCGGCGGGTGTATTATAGTGAGATGCAAGCCAAGGCCGACGCACAACTGCTCCGCGAATATGCCAGCCAACGTTCGGAGGCGGCTTTTGGAGAAATAGTCGCCCGTTACACCAACCTGATTTATTCCGCCGTGTTGAGACAGGTTGGCTCCGCCGACATCGCCGAGGAGGTCGCCCAGAGTGTTTTCACCGATCTGGCCCGCAAAGCGCCCTCGCTGGCGGGCCAGTTGGATGACAATAGCACGATTGTGGGCTGGCTCTATCGCAGCAGCCGTTACGCCGTTTCCAAGCACCTGCGCGCCGAGCAGCGGCGCCACAACCGGGAAAGTCAGGCCATGCAAGACTATGATTCCGCCTCCACAACATCACCCGACTGGGAGCGTGTCCGCCCGGTGCTGGACGAAGCCCTGGCCGATCTGGGCGAGGAAGATCGCCAGGCCATGTTGCTGCGATTTTTCCAGAACCAGGGGTTTCAAGCCGTCGGCGCGGCGCTGGGGATCAGCGATGACGCAGCGCAAAAGAGGGTGGGGCGCGCGCTGGAAAAACTTCGGGCGCGCCTCGCCCGCCACGGCATCACCACGACCTCCGCCATGCTCTCGGCTGTTCTGTCAACCAATGCCATTCAAACCGCGCCCGCGGGACTGGCCGCCAAGCTGGCGGGCGTGTCGCTGGCCGGCGCGACCGTCTCAACTGCAACCACACTGACTACACTGACTACCATGACTACCTCGTTCAAAACTGGAATCGTCGCCACAGGAATTGCCGCCGGTTTGGCCGTCTGGCTGGTGGCGGAACACCGTTCAAACCACAAATTGCAAGAGGAGAACGCCGCCTTGCGCCAACAAATCGGCCAATTGGGCCAGCCCGTTCAGCCGCCTCAGCCGCAGGCCCCGGTCAACGCGGACAATGCGGAATTGGAAAGGCTGCGGCGCGAGCATACGGAGTTGATGAGGCTGCGCGGACAAGTTGGGGTCCTTGGCGAGATGCTGGAGAAGAAGCAAGGTGAACTTGCTACCGCGCAGTCGGAAAATGCCCCAATGGCGGCCATCCTCAAGGCGGAAGCGATCAGTGCTACCACCGCTAATACTCTGAAGATCATCGGCCACGCATGCCATCTTTATTTGGAGCACAACGACAACGTGTTTCCGACAAATTTTGGGCAAATGCAGAACGAATTGGCCGCCACCTTGGGTAACCAGTCAGGGATCGGAACGAATTCGTTCGAGTTCTTTAATTATGGGACGCCATTGTCAACAAACACCCCGGAGTACTTCTTCCTCGCCCGCGAGAAACAGCCCCGCCATAATCCGGACGGAGAATGGTACCGGGATTACCTCTTCATTGACGGATCGGTTCAAGTGGCGATAACAGAGGACGGCAATTTTGACACATGGGAAACGGAATGGATACAACGGGCAGCCCAACGGGCAGCACAACGGGCAGCCCAACAGTCCGGGCCGCCGATTTCCCAGTGACAGCGGGAAGAGAATGACATGGCGCCGCCAGGGCAACGGCGGCTGGCGATTTGGATTTGGCATTGAAAACCTGTAATCGGTCGCTTTTGAGGTGGGCCGGAATGGTAGGGCGGGCACTCCGCTGGCCGCCGTCGGGCATTGGCGGAGGAACGAACGTCACACTACCTTCGTCGGCGGGCAGAGGACTGCCCGCCCTACCATCCAAAACCGACGCGTTCCACAAACATTTTGCCTTCCGTGTAACATCCTGCGACATTTCGGCCAGACGAGCCCAGCCGATGCCAGTCCCATCCAGAGTGATCCAGCAGGAAGCAAGGAAACGGAGCCGCAGAAGGCTCACCCGCCTTGAACCGTGGTCGAGGAGCCCCTTGGAAAAGGCCTGCCGACTAATCGGAAGCGAATGGGATGCGCTGGAAGAAGCGGCCATCAAGGCGCAAGGCCGGCCCAATTTCAACGACTGACCAATTCGAAGTAATAAAGCGCGGCCACCACCAGGGAATGACGGATTTTTCCCGACGCCACCAATCCGGCCACTTCCGCCACCGGCGCCAGACGCGTGATCAAATCTTCCCCGCTGTCGAATTGGACCGGGCCGGCCAGACGGCAGTTCTCCACCAGGATGGTGAAGCAGGTGTTGCTCATGATGGCCGGGTTGGGAAAAACCCGGCCGATGACCCGGGCCCGTTCCCCTTCGTAGCCGGTTTCTTCGCGCAATTCACGGCATCCCGTCGCCTCCGGCGAGGAGTCCCGCGCGTCCATCACGCCGCCGGGAATTTCCAATTCCACCGTGTCGGTGCCCTGGCGATATTGCTCCACCAGCACGATCTGTTGATCGGGCGTCACCGCCACCACGTTCACCCAGTTGACCGAATCCATGACAAAGAATTCGTGTTCCCGGCCCGTGCGCGGCGATATTTTTATATCTGCCCGCAGGGAGAAAACGCGGAAATCGCCCAGCGACCGGGATGAAATTTTGCGCCACGGGACAATCATACAATTGCGGATTGCGGACTTGCCCCGAAAGCTTTCGGGGTTGCACTCCTCGCGGATTGGCCGCAAAAAGGCGCAGAAGGCACACAAGAAGAATTCCGATTTTGCGCTTTTTGCGCTTTTTGGCGGCTAAAGTTCATTGCCAATTGCGGATTGAAAAACCTGCCGGTTAGCGGGGCTTGGCGGCTTCCTGGGCGGCCCAGCCTTGTTTCATCAGGTTCAGCAGATGGGCCAGGGATTCGTCGTAGGTTTTCTGCTTCTGCTCCGCCAGTTGGCGGGCGCGCTTGTCCAGTTGCGCGGCCATTTCCCCCGATTTTTCCGCCGGACAACCCAGCGCAACCAGCAAGGCGGCAAGCTCAGGGACAGTCACAAGGCCGATTCCTCACGCGGCGGGAACGATTTTGATGTTCTCGACACCGACGCGGGCGACCGGACGGCTGTTCTCGCCGCTGCCGCCGCGGGTGGTGGGGGTGTCGCCCAGCTTGCCCAGGACATCGTCGCCTTTGATCACCTGGCCAAACGCGGTGTATTGCTTGTCCAGAAAACGGGCGTCCGCCAGGCAGATGAAGAATTGCGAGCCGGCGGAATGAGGGTCGGAGGAGCGGGCCATGGAGATGACGCCCCGGACATGCGGTTTGTCGCTGAACTCCGCCTTGATCTTGTAGCCGGGATCGCCCGTGCCCCAGCGGCTTTCCTGCCTGGGGTCCTTGGTCAAAGGATCGCCGCCCTGCACCATGAAGCCCTTGACGATGCGATGGAAAGCGGTGCCGTCGTAGAATCCTTTTTTGGCGAGGGTTTTGAAATTCTCCACCGTTTTGGGGGCGACGTCCGGCCAAAAGGCCAGCGTGATTTCGCCCTGGGAGGTTTTGATGACCGCTACTTCGTTGTTTTCCATAAGGATTGACTTATTTGACCGAACTGGCGGGGACAATTTTGATGCTGATGATGCCCATGCGCTTGTCCGGGCGGTCCGGCGGATGGGTCGGGGTGGTGGCGATTTTTTCGAGAACGTCGTCGCCTTTAATCAATTTGCCGAAAGTGGTGTAGTGATGGTCCAGAGAGGAAGGGTTGCCGTGGCAGATAAAGAACTGGGAACCGGCGGAATTGGGATCGTTGGAACGGGCCATGGAAATGACCCCGCGGACGTGCGGGTGGTCGTTGAATTCGGCATCAATCTTGTAGCCCGGATCGCCCATGCCCCAGGAGGCTTCTTTGGCCGGGTCCTTGGTGTTCGGATCGCCCCCTTGGATCATGAAACCCTTGATGACGCGGTGGAAGGCGGTGCCGTCATAAAAGCCCGACTTCGCCAGTTTCTTAAAATTCTCAATGGTCTTGGGCGCGGCATCGGTCCAAAACTCGATGACCATGTCGCCTTCGGTGGTTTGGATCACCGCCACTTCCTTTTCGCCGGCGGGCGCTTTGGCGGCAGGCGGGGACGGGTTCGTTTGGGCGGCGGACGGAGATGCGAACGGAACGCTCATCCCCGCCAGGGCCAGCCCGATCAGGAAACTCAAACAGCTTTTCGAATTTTTCATAGGCGCTTGATTTGCCACGGCGCGAGGCCAATGTCACGCCGCAATTTTGCAAAAATCGCCAGCATAGTAATGCGTCGGTCTGGGGTGGCAGGGCGCGCACTCCGTGGGCGCCGCGGCGGGCAGCGGAGTGGCCGCCCTGCCTTTGGCGCCACCGTCACTGACGCATTACCCACAAGGCGCCGTCAACCCGCTTTACAATCCGGGCATCTTCTGCTTACCTGATTTCATGATTAAGCGTGGCTCTGTCGCCCTCTCAGCCTGGTGCGCCGTTTTTTTGGGCATCGGTCCGGCGGCGGCCCAGCCCCTTCCCAAAGTGCAACTCCGCCCGGCCTTCCCGGCCCTGACGCTGGATCGCCCGGTTTGGATGTGCCAGCCGCCGGACGGCTCGGGCCGCTTCTTCTTTGTCGAGCAGCCCGGACGGATTCTCATCGTGCCAAAGGACGGCGATGGCAGCCAGGCAAAGGAATTTCTTAACATCGTCAACCGCAGACCCTATGTGGATAATGAGGAGGGGTTGTTGAGCATCGCCTTTCATCCGGGCTTCATGACCAATGGACTGTTCTACATTTACTACAACCAGCAGAACGCCAATCGGGACGGGCAGTTCCCGCGCCGCAGCGTCATCAGCGAATTCAAGGTGTCTTCCACCAACTCCGACTGCGCCGACCTCGCTTCCGAGCGCATCCTGCTGGAAGTCCCGCAGCCTTTCGGCAACCACAAAGGCGGCCAGGTCAGTTTCGGCCCGGATGGGTGCCTCTACATCGCGTTGGGCGATGGCGGCATGGGCAATGATCCGTTTAACAGCGGCCAAAACACCTCCACCCTGCTCGCCAAAATCCTGCGCATTGATGTCAACACCCGCTCCACCATCGGCTCAGGCCGGGATCGGAAACAATTGCAGTATGGCATTCCCAGGGACAACCCCTGGGTCGGCGAACCGGACCTGTGGGGCAACTTGGGGGTGCGCAAGGAGATGTATGCCTGGGGCCTGCGCAATGTCTGGCGCTACAGTTGGGACCGGAAAACCGGAGACCTCTGGGCCGGCGACGTGGGCCAGGATTTGTGGGAGGAGGTGGACCTCATCGTCAAGGGCGGCAATTACGGCTGGTGCGCGCGCGAAGGGGCCCATCATTTCAAACCCGGTCCGCCTGGCGCGCAGTACATTGACCCGGTCATCGAATATCCCCACAACACCAATCTTCTGTCCCAGTCAAAATTTCCCCGGCACAGCATCGGGATGTGCGTCATTGGCGGCTATGTCTATCGCGGCAAAAAATATCCGTCGCTGGACGGCATTTACCTTTATGGCGATTACGTGTTGGGCACGATCTGGGGGTTTCGTTATGCCGCCGGCCAGGTGACCGACCAGGCCACCCTGCTGGAACAGCCCAAAAACATTGTCGGCTTTGCCGAGGACGCGGACGGGGAGCTCTACGTCCTGACTTTCTCCGCCTCCGAGCGAAATGACGGGCGCGTTTACGCCATTGAAGCCAGGTAGGCGCTGGCGGGTTGGGCCGCAAAGTTGGCTTGCCAAGCGCGCTCCGTTACGGCACTCTCCCCATCATGGAATCCCATGAAATCTTGCGCGAAGTGTTTCAAAAGACCAGCCCCAAGCATGCCGCCGGTGAATTGGGCCTTTCCCTTTCCATGCTCTATAAATGGGCCGAGCCGCCCGCGCAAAAAAGCGGCGCGGTCAATCCGTTGGACCGTGTGGCCAAGCTGGTGCGGTGCAGCGGGGATGAGCGGATCGTGCAATGGCTTTGCCAGCAGGCCGGCGGTTTTTTCATCAAAAACCCAAAAGTGGGCAAGCCCCATCCCGCCTTCCTGGTGCCCGCCATGAACACCGTCGTGCAGGACTTTGCCGATTTGCTGGGCGTCATGGCCGACTCGGCCCACGACAACCAGATCACCGCCGCAGAAGCCAAATCCATCCGGGGGCGCTGGGAGGAATTGAAGTCCGTCACCGAGGAGTTCGTGCGCAATTGCGAAGAGGGGGATTTCCGCACCATCAAGCCCGCGCACCACGGCGAAAAAATGAAGTCCATTTGACTTTCATTTCGTGTTTCCGGGCGTTAGGTTAGATTGACACGCTAAAAAGATTATGGCGAATGCGACCAACTTTCCCGGCGGGGTACCTCCCGCCCCATCCGGACCGGCGGATGCCTCGGACTACGACCCGCCTCCCAGCCTGCCGTTGGAGATCTTTCTGTTCTGCGCCTTTCTCCTCACGGTGGCGGCTTACGTCGCCGGCCAGCGGTCCGATTTCGCCGCGGAGCAGTCGGAGCAACGCGCCCGCGGCGACATGCTGCACCGCCTGATCGTGGACAAAAACAAGTACCTCGGCTACGTCAAACTCGGGTTCCAGGCGGAGGAACAAAATAATTTCCCCCTGGCCGTTTCCAATTTTCAAAACGCCGTCCTCCTGCAAAACACCGGCGAGGCGCACTATCATTTGGGCAATGCCCTGATGCTGCTCTCCCGCACCAACGACGCCCTCAAGGAATTCCAGGCCGCCTTGGCCCTGGACCCCAAGCTGAAGGCCCTTGCGCCAGGCGAGCGCAGGCCCTGACGCGCCAGGGCCGGCCGGAATGATGCCCCCTCCTTAACGGGCTATGGCCCGACTAAAATGCGGTAGGAGCGTTGTTTGTTGGTCGCGTTCGGGTCGGTCACAAGGAAGGAATTGGTCAGCCCGTTGTTGGTGACGTACAACGAAGTCCAGTTGCTCAAATTGGTGGACGTTTGCACGGTATAATTCTGCCCGGCCGCCCCGGTCAGCCGCATTTGAAACCGGCTGGCCTGCCAGAAGGGGGAGGAAAGAACGGGTTTGGGATTGATGATGAGTTGCAAGGAACGGGTGAGCGTGGCTGAAACGTGATCGGTCACACGCACGATGAAATTGCTCGTGCCGCTGGCGGCAGGCACGCCCGACAGAGCGCCGCTGCCCGCCAGAGTCAAACCGGTTGGCAACGGCTGCGATCCCAGCGCCACCGTCCAGTTGTAAGGCGGCGTGCCGCCCGTGGCCTGAAACTGGTTGGTATAAAAAAGGCCGGCCTGCGCATTGCTCAGGGTGGTGGTCGTGATCTGCAACGCGGCGCCGGACGCGATTGTGATCGAATAACTGTTGGTCACTTGATTGCCGTCGGCGTCGGACACCACGCTGACAAACGGGAAGGTGCCGCTCAGCGTGGGCGTGCCGGAAAGGACAAAAGACGCGTTGGAACTGGTAATCGTTCCATAGGAAGGGTTCAAGCCCGGCGGGTAGGAACCGCTGAGCAGGGAGGCGCTGTAAGGGAAGCCCGTGCTGAAAGGGTCGCCTCCAGACACCTCGATTTGGGAGCTGTAATACACACCCACCGTGCCATTGGCCGAGCCGCTGAAGGATACTTGCAGGGCCGGATAGACGGCCAGCGACAAAGGTTGGTCCGCCGAGTTCGCCTGGTTGTCAGTCACGCGCACGGAGAAATAATTTGTCCCGATGTCCGCGTTGCTGACCACCCCGGCAGAGAGAGAGCCGGTGGACGAAAGGCTGAATCCGGGCGGCAAAGCGAGGGAACCCGGCGTCAGCGTCCAGGTGAAAGGCCCGTCGCAGCCGGAATTATTGAGTTGGAAATTATAACTGGCGCCCACGATCGTGTCGGGCAGGCTTGTCGTCTGGACGGCCAGCGAACCGCACGTCTGCACGGCAAAATTCACCACGACACTGGCCCCCGACACATTCGCCGGCTGCCCGCCGGGACAGGCATAGCCCTGCGAGTTCAAGTCGCTGCAATCCACGTTCACATTCCAGTTCGCGTTGCCGACGCTGAAGGAGTAGTGCCCGCCGCTGTCGGTCGTGGTGCTGAGGTTGTCGCCCACGCCATCGCTGGCATAAACATGCACCCCCGCCACCGGACTGCCGCCATTATTGGTGACGACGCCGCTGATTTGATACGGGCCTCCCGAGTAGGTGGGAAGGACCGTGAAATTCACCACCACACTGCCCCCCGAAACATTCGTCTGCTGGCCGCCGGCACAGCCATAGCCCTGCGAGCTCAAGTCGTTGCAATCAAGGTCCAGATTCCAGCTCCCGTTGCCCACGTTGAAGGAGTAGTGGCCGCCGCCGTCGGTCGTGGTGCTGAGATTGTCGCCCACGCCATCACTGGCATAAACATGCACCCCCGCCACCGGACTGCCGCCATTATTGGTGACGACGCCGCTGATATGATACGGGCCGGTGTAAGGAGGAAGGACCGTGAAATTCACCACAGCGTTATTATTGACAATATTGGCGTCCTGGCTGTTGGGACATTGATAATTGCCGGCGCCCAGCGCGCTGTCCAGGCTGTTGTTGCCGCCGCTGCAAAAGACGCTGACGCTCCAATTGCCATTGCCCACGTTGAACGAATAATTGCCATTGTTATCGGTATTCGCGTTCGGTTGGTAAGTCTGCCCGCCGATCACGGCATAGGCATAGACCTGGACGTTGCTGATCGGGTTGCCGCCGCTGTCGTGAAGAAAACCGGAGATTTGATTGGTGGCGATGATCGCCGTGAAATCCACCTCCACCGCCTCTCCCACGCTGATGTTGGTCCCTCCGTTTTGGCCAAAAAGCGGAAGCGAAAAGAGATAATTGCTGAAGCCGGGATTGGTGTCGTTGCTAATTTGCACGCTCCAGGGGTCGCCGCTCATGCCGCCCACCGCCACCGCCCAGTATCTTCCCTTGCCCGTGGTTATGACATCCTCTTCGTATTGACTGTTGTTGTCTTGCGAATAGAGCGAAACTCCCGCCAGTGGATTGCTTAGACTGTCATTGATCGTCCCATAAAACAGCGCCGTCCCTTTGGCCAGGGGGATGGTCAAGCCCGAAACACTGCCCGAGGTGGTGTCCACCTGCATCTTGTTTTGCGGGGAAAGATAACCGTGGACCACCAGGCCGCCGCTGTTGACGTCAGTTTTCCATTGGCCGGCATTCACCCCGACGCTGAAATTGCCATTGGTGTCCGTGTAGGCAATTCCCAGCAGGCTGTTCGCCTCCACCGGAATCAAAATTCCCGGCAATCCGATGCTGGAATTATTGGTGTCAATAACTTTTCCTGAAATGGTTTGCGTGGTCCCAATCAGAGTCAAATTGGTGCTGAGGTTCGTGCCGGCGCCCAAAAAAAGATTGGCCGCCGCCGCCGTGTCGCCGACAAAATTGCTTTTGGTGGCGACCAGCGAGTAGCTTCCGGGCGGCACTACCAGCGTATAATTTCCGGCACTGTCGGCCACCACGCCGCCCACCGGCCCCCCCTTGCCAATGGCGCTCAGCGCCAAAACGCCGGCATAGGGCACATTCGTGCCGCTGTTGACCACGCTGCCGGTGAACGACTGCCCGGCGAGCGCGTTGGTCACCGTGAAAAGGTTGGTGATGGGCGCAAAACTGCCCGACGCGCTGTAAACCACATACAAATATTGCCCGACAAAATCTTGCGTGAAGTCGCCCTCCTGAAAATACAACGGCGCGGTGATCTGGCCCGCCGTCGCGTCCGAGTCGCCGGGAACGTAGTTGTTCGTCACGCCGCTGAAGACCGCCGCCTGTCCGTCGGTCAAATTGAACTGTTGCACCAGTATGTCCCCGGCATCCACCATGCCGTTGGAGTTGGCGTCCAAATACTTCTGCACCACCACGCTGGCGCCGGCGCTCAATCCGGTCACTTGCAGCGTGATCTTCCCGTCGTAAGTGTTGCTGACCACATTGGGGGTGATGCTCACCGCGACCTGCCCGGAGCAGACGCGGCCAAAGCCGGCCCATGCTGCCAGGACACACAACCACAAGGAGAATCTCTTCAAGTCAGTTTTCATAAGATACGGTTTATTAAAAAAAGTAATTTTAGCACCTTATCTTATCATGCCTGCTTAATTACGCAAGTTTTTCCCGATAGTTCTTTCCAGTCGCAGGAAAGCCCGGGCATTTTGCAATTTGCAAAGGAGGGTGACGATGGATGTTCTTCCTCAATACTTCGGCACATTGTGGTCCACTTCGTCCGCCCAGGCGTCAATGCCGCCGCGGACGCTCTTCAAATACTTGTAGCCCTGTTCGCGCAGGAATTGCAGCGCCTTGAGGGAGCGCACCCCGCTCTTGCAATGAATGTAAATGTGCTGGTTGGGATCCAGCTCCGTGAAGCGTTGCGGCAACACACTCAACGGGATCAGCGGCACGCCCTGGACATGGGCGATTTGATGCTCATCCGGCTCGCGCACATCAATCACCCGGATGCCCAGCTTGGGGTCGTCCAGCGCCTCTTTCATCTGCTGCACGGTGACTTCGTCCGGGTTGGAGACGGGCTGGGCCGCCGGGTCGGGGATGCCGCAGAACACCTCGTAATCAATCAACTGGGTGATCGTCGGATTTTCCCCGCACAAGGGGCATTGGGGATCGGGGCGCAGCCGCAGTTCGTGGAACTTCATTTCCAGCGCGTTGAGCAGCAGCAGCCGGCCCAGCAGGGAACTGCCCTTGCCCAGCGCCAGTTTCAAAATCTCGGTGGCCTGGATGCACCCGATGATGCCGGGCAGCACCCCCAGCACGCCGCCTTCCGCGCAACTGGGAACCATCCCGGGCGGCGGCGGTTCGGGATACAAACAGCGGTAGCACGGGCCGTGCAAATGCGGCGCGAACACGCTGGCCTGGCCTTCAAATCGAAATATCGAACCGTAGATGTTGGGCTTCTTCAGCAGCACGCATGCGTCGTTGGTCAGGTAGCGCGTGGGAAAGTTGTCCGTCCCGTCCACCACGATGTCGTAGGGCGCGAGAATCTCCAGCGCGTTTTGGCTGGTCAGCCGGGTATTGTGCAGCGCCACCTCGACGTTGGGATTGATGCGGTTGATGGTGTCGCGGGCGGATTCGATTTTGGGCCGGCCCACGTCCGCCGTGCCGTGGATGATCTGGCGCTGGAGATTGGAAAAATCCACCGTGTCAAAATCCACCAGGCCGAGCTTGCCGATGCCCGCCGCCGCCAGGTACATGGCAATGGGCGAACCCAGCCCGCCCGCGCCGATGCACAGCACGCTGGTCGAACAGATTTTCTTCTGCCCGGCCAGCCCGACCTCCGGCAGAATCAAGTGGCGCGAGTAGCGCCGGATTTCGTCATTGTCCAATTGCATATCAATTCAGGTCTCGCAGAGTAATTCAGCCCGCCGATAAAGCAAGCGGGGCGCAGGCGAAAGGCGGAGGCTGAATGGAGTTGTGGAGTGGTGGAGTGATGGGCATGGTGGTTGAAAAAAGCACTTTGATTTACTTTGATTCGGTTTGATGGGACTTGGTTGGGAAAACTCCTTTTGGCGCACAAATGGTTCATGCACAGGCACTTGAATCGATTTGCCGCAGAAATGCCCAAAAGGCCCAGCGCGGCAGAGCCGCAAGCAAAAGCATTGCACCACGGATTTCACGGATTTCACGGATTCGAAACTTTTCGGATCTCTTGTCTTTCATCCGTGCCATCCGTGCCATCCGTGGTAAAAAATCCTCGCCATTGACCTTCATTAACCTTCATTAACCTTCATTAACCTTCATTGGAATTGCTGCTGGCAGGGAGCTTGCGGGGATTGCTACCCGTCCTGCCCGCCCGCGCCAGTTGCGACCGGGCGGTGGCGCTTCTGAGAGTGCCTACGTGTCTCACGGGACAGATTCAACCATAGGTTCTAATTTCTGTCAAGCCCCGGTTTGAAGAAAACGCAGAATGCAGAATCGGGTTTGAACAAGATCCCCCTTCGCCGAGGCTACGGAGGACAAGGAACACTGCGATCACGGAGAAAGAAAAGAATCTCTGTTTGCTCTGTTCCCTGTTCAAACCCCTCTTTGGGGGTCTGGACCCGTTAACCCGTTAGGACCCTTTTAAACAAAGGGTTTTTTTGAGGTCCGACCCGTTAGAATACCCGTTAGAACCCGTTAGGAACCCGTTAGATTTTGTGAGCTTGTGTCACGAATACCAATTTCCTGGGACTGGCGCTTTCACCTTCGCGTCCAACGTTATCACCAGGCGTTACGAGGATTGGATTTGCGTTCTGGAGCCGCACAGAGACGGCGTGTGGCATCTCCATGTGGTGGTGGCTGTCAAAGCAGACATTCGGACCGGCACTGACATTGAAACCCTCTCCAACTACAAGCTGCCTTACTGGATGCGGCGCGGGAAGCACCTGCGCAATGAGGCGTTGGCGGCGGAATGGCAGGTGTTGCGGGAAACCTGCTGCAAGTATCGTTTCGGGCGGGCGGAACGAAATGACGGAGAAGACAAGAAAAGACCTTTGCCCGCAGATAACGGGGCAGATGTACGCAGATGGGAAAGGAAGAACTCTGATTCTTTTTTTATCTGCGTGAATCTGCGTCATCTGCGGGCAATTCCGGA
>JBEKVM010000146.1:0-13334 GCA_049513975.1 Verrucomicrobiota bacterium
GCCAAAGCGGAACTGGCGTTCCGCACTCCACGACGCTTCGCGTTCACCGGGCGCGACCGATGCGCCGACAGGTCTTGGAGTGCGTGCGCGCCAGCGCCGCTTTCCATGCTCCGATGAAATTGCAGGTTGGGCACTCCCAAAACGCCCTCCCTTGGGGTTCCCGGCACTTTGGAAATATCCGCATTAAAGGCTTGATTTTGGGTACTGGCGGCGACATCCTTTTGGGCCGGGACGGTCAGAAACCGTTCCAGTTTATGTTCACTTGGCAAATGCAACGGCAACCCTTTGAGGAAGTTGCAATATCGCCTGAGCCAGGCGCAGTAAGTGCGCTCGGTCGCGAGCGCAAGATGTTGGCGTCAAACAATTTCCGTAAGCCTTCGCACCGCTTCATTCGTATTCATTTGGCCATTGTAATATACGAACAACCTATCGTATTTTAACTGTTAGTCAACAAGCGCACATTAACAATCAAGGCACAAACTATGGATCACCTCGGAGAGATTTTCGCATTGGTTTACGGCTTCGCTTGTGTTTGCGTCGCCATCTATCTTGTCATACTTGCGAGCAGATTTGTCCGCGCGCACGAACGCATGGCAGACGCTTTAGACAAGATTTCGCGCAAGCAGTCTGACGGAGCCAAGCCGGGCGGAGTTTGATTTGAGTTATGACGATTTTGCCGCATAACAAGTCGCCGGAGCCAGCCGCCGTTGGCGCATTTGTTTCCCGACGCGTCGGGATCCCTGCCAGTTCGAAGGCAAGATCATGCGGGGCAAAATCATGCAAGGCAAGTTCAGGGGAATGGCGCGGGGGAAATGCAAAATGCAGAATGCAGAACGCGGAAGAGATTTGGCGGATGGCGGACTGGGGAGGGTGGCGGGTGAGTTGGGACGGCAAACCGCAAGCGTCGGAGCGGCGGGATGTTTGCACACGGCCACCGGGCGAAAGGTGATGAGGCGACACAGAAATTCTGAGACATGTGCCCGGCGGGACGCCGGGCACGGCGGGCGAGGACGCCCGCGCTCCCCGGAAGCGGGAAGAATCGGGCCTTGCGCCACAGGCGCAACGCTACACACAGGTCTGCGGGGTTAGAGAAATATGCTCGCTTCCACGGGGGGAATTGCCAATGCTGGGGGCGTGCCGAAATGGGTCAAAATGCTCGTCGGGATTCTGCTGCTGCCGGTGTGCGTTGGAACGGCCAAGGCGGTCTGGCTGGTCTTGGGCCAGACGACCGGCGGGGCGGACCGCGTCTGGCTCCCCATGCTGGCCGGGGTGGCCTGCTGGATTGTCGTCTTCCTGCTCCTGCCCAAGCCGATGTGGGCCTATGTCTTCGGCCATGAGTTGACCCACGCGGTCTGGACCTGGATTTTCGGCGGGAGCGTCAAAAAGTTCAAAGCCGGGTCGGAGGGCGGCCATGTGGTGAGCACGAAAAGCAATTTTCTCATTGTGCTGGCCCCGTATTTTTTCCCGTTGTACGCGGTGCTGCTGGTGCTGGTTTTTGTGGTGTTCATTCTGGTTGGGGCCTGGCATCGGGCCTACGTGCCGTGGTTTCATTTGCTGCTGGGCGCGGCCTACGCTTTTCACCTCACCTTGACCTGGCACATCTTGCGAACCCGGCAAACGGACATCACCAGTCAAGGCTATATTTTTTCGGCCGCCGTGATTTTCCTGGGCAATGCGTTCGTGCTGCTGATCGGGGTGCCGCTGCTGACGAGGCACAGTTTGCTGGACGCGCTGATTTCGTGGCTGAAATGCAACCAACAGGTCTTGCACCGCATCGTCCAGTGGTTTTAAGGGAGGATCTTCCGGCGGAGCAGAGTGGCGCCTTTGGCGCGGCCCGGACAGGAGGCTTCGAGCGCGTAGTTTTGCCGCAGCCAAGGCAGGATTTTTTCTCCCACCTGGCCGGGGGCGCCGAATTGGGCGAGGCCATGTTCCCGCAAATCGCGCGAGATGAAAATCACGTAATCCGGCGGCGTGCGGGCCAACTGTTTGACATATAAATCTTCATCGGAGAAATCATCCGGCAGGGGCCGGACATGGCGCGAGAGGTAGTTGATCATGACGCCCTCCGGAAACACCTGGAGCGTGGCCTGCGGCGGAACGGTTCGCAGGCGCTCGACCGCCCAATTGACGAGCAAGCCCGTTTCATCCACCTCGGGAGCGAAGGCGTAAAAACGGTCGCGACCGGCTGCGACGGGCTGGGTTTGGTCCGCCCGGATGAGGGCCGATTGCGCCACAAAGGAAGAGCAGGCCAAGCCCAGCACGATCATGCTTCCCAGCGCCGCCAGACGCCGCCCCCACAAGCCCGCGCCGGTCCACCGCGGAATCTCCGCCACCATCACCGCCGCCGCCACCATGCCCGCCAAGGCCGCCTGGAAAAAACCGAAATGATTGATGCGCGCGTTCAAGATCATGCGGGCCAACATGGCACCCGCCAGCAGAACCAGCGCCAGCGCCATGAGGGTGCGCTTTTCCCCGCGTCCGTTCTGCTGCAACTCGCGCCGCAGCCGCGCCGCCACGATCACGAAGGCGATGGCCATCAATCCCGGCAGGCACCGGCCCGCTTCCTTGTCAATATGAATGGAGCAGACCACGGCCAGCGCGGCGAGGGCCGTGACCAGCCGCAAGATGCGTGACCAGGACCGGTTGACAAACCACCCGGCGGCCCAGACGGTTGCGATCATCACGAGGGCGTGGAAGGCGGCCCGCAATTCCAACCCGGCATTGCGCCAGGGATGGTCCAGGCCGGTGAAAGCCGGCTGGTAAACCAGGCCCGCGCTGCGTTGGTGATCCATCAGCACCAACCACCAGGCCTGGCAGGAATCCAGCAGCGCGGCCGGCCACGATTGCCCGCGGGCCAGCCAGGCGGCGCAGGCCAGAGTGGGCAGGGCCGCTCCGGCCAGGAGCAGCGCATACTCCGCCGCGCGCGGCGGCTGTCGTTGCCGGCAGCGCACCAGCAGGCCGGCGAATCCCAAAACGCCTCCCGCCAGCATGAATTCCGGTTTCAAGACCGCCGCCACGCCGCCGCACAGGCCGAGCAAAAAGGCCAGCGGGCGCGAGGCTTGGCGGCACCATCGCACCAGGACGAAGGCGGTCGCCAGCATGAGGAGGATGCCGTGGGTGGCTTCATGAGTGTAGGGCGTGGCATAATTATAGTTGCCCACGCCGTTGAGAATGGAAAAAGAGAAAACCGAAATGAAAACCGCCAAAGCCGCGAAGGCGGCCAGCCGCCCCCAGGCCGCGCGAAAGGCCAGGTAAGCGAGCAGGACGATGGCCCCATAAACCACCAGGTTGGCCGTGACCAACACCATCATGCCCGGGCCAAAGCACTTGAAAAGAAGCCCGTTGCAAAGGAGGGAAAGCGGCCCGTAGTTCCACAGAAAGTCGTGATAAGGCGCCGCGCCTTGGGACACCCGCCAGATGTCATACCATTGCGCCCCGGTGTCCACGATGGGGTCCGGCCACTTGCGCCAGGACAGATGGAGAAAGTAAGCGGCCAGGATCGCCAGAACAAGGAGGCCAACCCCTTCACAAACCCGCGGCCGCGGGAACAAAGCCGGCGGGTCTGCGCTGTCGTTGCGTTGCGGGCCTGGTGCCATAACGAGATTCTGGTGCGGCCACTATACGGGCGCAACGACGCCGGTTGTCTAGAGCATTTTCAATAAAACTGCAGCCAGGGCACCTGACAGGGATGCGATAAACTGGTTTGCCTGCGGTAGTTACAATATTCTTTAAACTGCTCTAATCACTTGGCAAATGAGACTCCCCCGCATTGCCAAATACTCAATGCGGGGGAGTCTCATTTTACCAACGGACTTAAATCTGTCGAGAAAAAAGATTCAAGCGTTTCCAATGAGACTGGAGCCAGAACGCCTCGTCAGCATGCCATGAACTGGTTTGCCGCGTGCGGCTGCAGTTTTAATTAAACCGCTCTAGTAAATAAGTGACACGCCCATTGGGTTGAGCCATCATCAGGGCATCAGGGAAAAATGAATGGAGAATGGAGAATGCAAAGATTTCGCCATTCACCATTCACTATTCATAATTCCAGTCTTCACTGCCATCCGTGCATGGAATCGTAGCGGAAGGTCATTTCGGCGGGGGTGTAAGCCTTGTACCATTTCACATGGCTGTCGGTGAAAAGAATGTTCTGGCCGCCGCTGTGAACCTGCCAGCCCTCGGCCGGGTTTCCATTGGTGGCGCCGCCCACGCAATTCTGCGAGTAATCATCCTTGTCGGAGTCCGCCGCGCTGCCGATGGTCCAAAGAGTGTCGCCGGACAGCACCTGGGCGGCGGGAAATAC
Source organism: Verrucomicrobiota bacterium (assembly GCA_049513975.1). Classification (GTDB taxonomy): domain Bacteria; phylum Verrucomicrobiota; class Verrucomicrobiia; order Limisphaerales; family Palsa-1400; genus JBEKOF01. The sequence continues at coordinate 4,301 of JBEKVM010000146.1, forward strand.
AATCAGCTTGGTGTCCACGGGGCCGAGATTGCTTAATAAGATATAGGCGGCCCGCGCTCCGTTGAAGTAGCTGAACTGGCTTTGCAAATCGGTCGGGCAACGGAAGATATTGCTGCTCTTTGTGAAAGGAACGATTTGCTCCATCCAACTTTGCGCATGGGTATTGGGATCGGTCTGGTCCCAAAAAATGGTGCCGCCCGACTCCGGGTAAAAGCCCTTGTAGTCGTCGGCATACATGGCCATGCCCAGGCCGATTTGGTGGAGATTGGAGCCGCATTTGGTTCTGATGGACCACTGCTTGGCGCCCGCCAAGGCCGGGAGCAGGAGCGCGGCGAGAATGGCGATGATGGCAATGACCACGAGCAATTCGATCAGCGTGAATGCCGCCCTGCCATGCCCGTCCGAGGTTGAAAGAGCCTCCGTTTTCATGGCATTCACGATACTCAGCCGCCCGCCCATGTCGAGAATTGTTTCGGGAGATTTCGCCGCGGAGCCCGGAATAAAATTGCCGCGGCGGGGGGATGCGGCAATAATGGGCCGTCATGCATGATCCGAAAACAACCGCCGCGCTGCTGAAGAAGGAGACGCCGCTGCGCCCCTCGCTGGCCATGGTGCTGGGCAGCGGTTTTCAACACGCCCTGGGCGAGTTTGACGCGGCCTTTGAAATGGCCTACGGCCAGTTGCCGGGCTTCCCCACCGTCGGCGTGACCGGCCACGCCGGCAAGCTGGTCTTCGGACACTTCGACCACATCCCGGTCGCCGTGCTCAAAGGGCGGGCGCACTATTACGAAGGGCACGACATGGAACGGGTGACCTTCCCGGTGCGGGTGCTGGCGGAGCTGGGCGTGCGGACATTATTGTTGACGAATGCGGCCGGGGCGGCCAACCGGCTGTTTCGTTCCGGCGATTTCATGGTGCTGGAGGACCACATCAATTTGATGGGGGCCAATCCGCTGCGCGGGCCGGGGCTGGCCGGGCTGCCGCGTTTTGTGGATTTGACGCGGGTCTATGATGCCCGGCTGGCGAAGCTGGTCCAAAAAGCGGCCAAGGCGAGCAAGCTGCGCTGGCATTCGGGGGTCTATCTGGCGGTGTCCGGCCCCACTTATGAGACGCCGGCGGAGATCCGGGCGTTTCGGCGGCTGGGAGCCGACGCGGTGGGAATGAGCACGGTGCCGGAGGCGATCGTGGCGCGGCAATGCGGGCTGGCGGTGGCGGCCGTTTCGTGCATCACCAACCTGGCGGGCGGCGACTTGAAGTCCGGCCAGATCGTGCATCAAGACGTGCTGGCGAGGGGGGAAGAAAAAAGGGACGCAGTGGCAAAATTCCTCAAGGTTTTCGCCCAACTTTACGCGGGGCGGTAGCGGGGGCAATGGCCCTTGGACGAACTGATCACGTTTGGACGGAGAAAGAATTGATTGACCCGGCACGGCGGGCGTGAGATATTACAGTAATGAGCGGATGTCTCGCGCAATCAGATGTTCAAGAGTTGGGTGAGTCGTTTCTGCACGAATTTGATGTTCGTGTCCCCGGACTTTCACCTGATTTGTGCGCCCCGTTTAATCAAGAAGCGCGGCAGTTGGAAGCGCATTTGACGACCATGTACAAAATAGTGGCCAAGCTGGCCCGTTCGGAAGAAGACATGGAACGTGTTGCGGCCTTATGGGGTATGATGGTTCACTTTTGCGATGAAGCGGCGCAGAGAATCTGCAAGCTTTCCAGCGAGCACCCACACTGTTCAGCCAGCCAATACTTTGACAGAATTTGTGATATGGGGAAAAAATGCCAGCGCCTCGAAATGATGCACTCGTAGATCATATCTCCAGGGCGAGATTCGACGCCCTGGTTGGTCTGTACGACAGATTTGCTCATGCTATTGACCCCAACGACCCTGGCGCGGACGATGCGGAGCGGGCCTTCGAGACTGAATTAACAAGTTGTTACGATAATCTACCCGAGGGTCCGAAGCCACCTTACAAGAATTTTCAAAGGGCCGTCATTTGGAGGTGCAAGCAGCAAATCATAAAGTCCCTCAAAAAGCCAGGCTCCATTTGATGTGTTCCGCGCTGGAAAACAACAGGGAAGCCCACCATGGACCTACTTTTGCACGGGGGGGATGGTTTCGGCGGCGTGGACCTGGTGGTTGGCGTCGAAGACGAGTTTGGCCGGGGAAAACTCCTCGGACAAGGCCAGGTCAGGTTGATGGTGTGCGGCAACCGCCTGGGCGATGGGCAGATCCAGCCCCCAGAGGCCGAGCAGACATCCTCCCACTTCGGCGTGGGAATAGCCCAGAATTTCGGTCTCGGTTCGCCAAAGGGGCTGGGCTTGTTTTTTGGCCAGGGCGAGGATGCCGGCGTAGGCTTCCGGGGAATTGGCGGCGAGCATGACTTTGCCCACGTCGTGGAGCAGGCCGGTGATGAAGGCCATCTCGATCATGGCGGGTTTGGCGTGGCGTTCCCTGGCCAGTTTCTCCGCGGTCTGGGCCACGGCCAGGGCATGTTGCCACTCGGCGGCAGGACTGAATCCGCGACACATTTTCTCGTCGGCAAAGGAAAAGGCCCAGGCGGACATGACCAGGGATTGAAGGCGGGTGGCGCCCAACAGGGCGATGGCGTCCGGAATGGAGTGGATGGGATGGGCCAATCCCAAGGCGGCGGAGTTGACAACTTTAAGCAGGTGCGCCGCCAGGCCCACGTCCCGGGCGACGATGCGGGCGACCCGCTCCAGTTCAAATTGCGGGTCTTGCAGGGCCTCGACGATGGAGCGATGGGACTCGGGCAGGCTGGGAATGGTGCGAAGGCGGGACAGGATCATGCGAAATTCCGGCCGGGCGAGCCACTGGTTGACGAGCACGGCGCGTTCGATGCGGTCGGCCCAGGTTTCGGGGGCTTCTTCCTCTCTTAAGATGGTGGGGGGAAGTCCTTCCAGCGAACGATAAGGCCCGTCATCGTGGCGGGAGCAAATGACGAAGCGGCAACAGAAGGGACATTGGTTCTCCAGTAGGTAAAGGGTGATTTTAACGAGGGAGACTTTTTCCGAGTAGAAAATGATGCCGTCCACGTGGCCGGCATTGATCATGTCGGCCAGTTCCTGGCCCTGATAAAAAGAGGGAACGAAGGACCGGCGGTATTGGGGGAGACGGGATTCGATGTGATGACGCTGCTCCGGGGTTTCCGCCCAGAGGCACAAGCGTTTTGGGCCGGTCGCGTCTTTTGCGGTCATGTCTCAACAGGGCGTGAAAAAGGCGTTCTGCAATTCTCCGCCTTCTGTTGCAGGCAATACTTGGCACGGCCTGGCTGGCGGGGCAAGACAAAACGGCATTTTCCTTCCCTTTGCGCAAGCGGGGGTTAAGTTTTGCCTGGTATGAAGCTTGAGTTTGACTCCATTGAATCGGTGGTCGCCGAGTTGCGCCGGGGACGCATGGTGGTGGTGGTGGACGATGCCGACCGGGAGAATGAAGGGGATCTGATCATGGCGGCCGAATGCGTCACCCCGGCGGCGGTCAATTTCATGGCCACGCACGGGCGCGGGCTGATCTGTGTGCCGACCACTTACGAACGGCTCAAGCAGTTGGGCATCGAACAAATGGTCACGCAAAGCGCGGACAATTTTCGCACCGATTTCCAGGTCAGCGTGGACGCCGCCCAGGGCATCACCACGGGAATCAGCGCGGGGGACCGTGCCCGCACCATCAAAGTCATGGCCAGCCCGACGGCGGTGCCGGACGATTTGGCCCAGCCCGGCCATGTCTTTCCGCTGCGGGCCAAGCCGGGCGGCGTGCTGCAACGCGCCGGCCACACGGAAGCAACGGTGGATTTGGTGAAGCTGGCGGGGGCGCGGCCCATGGGCGTGTGCTGCGAGATCATGAGCGACGACGGCTCCATGGCCCGGTTGCCCGAGTTGAAACGATTTGCCCGCGCCCACAAGCTGAAAATTTGCACCGTCCAAGACCTGATCCAATACCGGCGCGCGCGGGAGAAACTGGTGCAGCACCTGGAAGTGGTGAAGATGCCGACGGCCTACGGGGATTTTGACCTGCATCTTTATGTTTCCCAGACCGACGGCCAGCATCATCTGGCCCTGGTGTGCGGCCAGGTGGCGGGCAAGGAAAATGTGCTGGTGCGGGTGCATAGCGAGTGTCTGACCGGGGATGTTTTCGGCTCGCGCCGGTGTGATTGCGGGCCGCAACTCCACCAGGCGATGCGGCAGATTGCGGAAGCGGGGCGCGGGGTGATTGTCTATATGCGGCAGGAGGGCCGCGGCATCGGCCTGGCCTCCAAACTCAAGGCTTACAAATTGCAGGAGCGCGGTTACGACACGGTCGAGGCCAATCTCAAGCTGGGCTACGGGAAGGATTTGCGCGAATACGGATTGGGGGCGCAAATCCTGGTGGACCTGGGCTTGAAAACCATCTGCCTGCTGACCAACAATCCCAAGAAAGTCGTCGGCCTGGAAGGTTACGGCCTGGAAATCGTCAAGCAGCTTCCGATCAAGGCCGGCGCCAACCGCCACAACCGGAAATACCTCCGCACCAAGCGCGACAAGCTGGGGCATTTACTGTGAGTGCAACGCGTCAGTCCTGTGTGGTAGGGACGCCGCGCCGCGGCGTCCGGTCGGCGCGGCGCGCCGACCCTGCCAATTCATTGGCACGCAAGACTGACGCATTGCCTGTGATTTTTTAATTTATGCTGACACCGGTGAAAAATAAAAAATGGAACGCGCAGGGAAGCGCCTTTGCCATTGTCGCCTCGCGTTACAACGCCCGCTACGTGGACGGCATGCTCATAGCCGCGGTGCGCGAGCTGAAACGGGCGCGCGCGGAAAGAATCCAGGTCGTGCGCGTTCCGGGAGCTTATGAAATTCCGGTGGCGGCGGCGCGGCTTTTGCAGGGGCGGCGGGCGCTGGCGGGGATCATCTGCCTGGGCGTGATCATTCGCGGCGAGACCGTTCACGCGCGGCAGATAGGCGATGCCGTGAGCGCGTCGCTGGCCCGCCTGCAAATCGAGCACGTCGTCCCGGTGATCCACGAGGTTCTTCTGCTGGAAAACGAGGCGCAGGCCCGGGCGCGTTGTCTGGGCAAAACCCACAATCGCGGCGCCGAAGCCGCCCAGACCGCGCTGGAGATGGCCCGCGTGATGGCGTCGCTGGAATAACCGGCTGGGATTAGCTGTCGTAATTACCAATGACCAATTTTCGATGACCAATTTTCAATCCTGAGAACACATCGGGTTTTGCTCCCTGCCGGAAATTGAGAATTTGCCATTGAGCATCTATCATTGGCAATACCGTTTCCAGTTTGCTTTTGCACTGTAGCGGCGGTCTGCGACCGCCGCCAATCGCCTTGGCAATAGTGCAGTTACGATCTGGAAACGGTATAATTCAGTGTTTTGCCTATTGGCCCAAGACCCCGTTGAGCCAGAAGGAAAGCTCGACAGCGCTGACACGCCCCCCGCCATTGGTGGGCCACCAAAGGTAGGGCGGGCAGTCCCCTGCCCGCCGTCGGTCTATCTCAGAAGATGCGACCTCGCAAGGCCGCGAAGGCGCAAAGAGTTTCTTCCGGCTTGGCGTCTTTGCGACTTGGCGACTCTTGCCCCGAATGCTTTCGGGGTTGACCGTTAAAAGGTCTTTTTTGCCCTTGGAATCCAGCCGGAGCATTTCACGGCCAAACTGCCTTGCAACGTCGAGTTCTGGCTTGCCTGCCCGCCGCAGCACACAGAGCGAAAGAGGGAACTCCTGCCCAAATTGATCGGCCTTTGTGCGAATTCCGCAACGCCAATTCAGAATTGACCACAAAGAACACAGCGCAGCGAGCCGCAACCAAAGGAGATGTTTTTGACAGGATGAACAGGATTTACAGGATAAGTCCCCGACCAAGGCGTTATCGTTCTGTTCTTTCGGAATCCTGTTCATCCTGTTCATCCTGTCAATTTCTTTCCGAAAGTGAATGATTCTGACATATTGCAGTGCAAAGATCGCAAAGAAAAATTTATGATTTTGCCCTCCATGATTTTGCCTTTCCACTCTGCGTTCTCTGCGTTCTTTGCGGTTAAAATCTTGTTGGAATTGCATGATTCTGCACTATTGCACTTCACGGGCGCCAAGGCACAAAGAGTTTTCTCTGGCTTGGCGTCTTTGCGACTTGGCGACTCTTGCCCCGAAAACTTTCGGGGTTGACCGTTAAAAGGTCTTTTTTGTCCTTGGAATCCAGCCGGAGCATTTCACGGCCAAGCCTTTTTGCAACGTCGAGTTCTGGCTTGCCTGCCCGCCATAGCACACAGAGCGAAAGAGGGAGCGTCTGCCGATATTGATCAAGCCTCAGCCGGAATTTGCGCCGGGAATTCACAGTTGACTTCCGGACGGGATTCCTTATCTTGGCTCCATGAGCACGGTTGTTACGGACGACGGCAAAATCAGCATCCCGCAGGATGTGCGCAAGGCCCTTGGACTTGCGCCGGGAACCGTGCTTGAAGTGCAAAGCCGGGCGGGCACCCTCGTCGCATGGAAAAAGCTCGAGTTGGATGTTTTTGAGAAGTGGCGCGGTCGCGGCCAACTCCCCGCCGGAACCGGCGCCGATGATTATTTGCGGCTGATTCGCGATGGTGACCGCCGTTGACACTTTGAACGTCTGCCGAAATTGATCGGCCTTTGTGAGATTTCCGCAATGGGGACTCAAAATTCCGGGCTTGCCCCATACACATTCCTCAAATCATAATGTCCGCAGCCGGTTATCCAAGTTTTTAGCCAGTCCCGTCGTCAATCTGTGCGGGAAGCAAAGAAGGAAGAGCAACGCGAAGTCCAATTCGGATTTAAGGACATCTGGCAATGAAACGTCCTCATCCCGGCGGGCTTCCGCCAACAGGGCTGTCCAGCTTTGCGGTGCTGAGAATTTCCGCGATTGATTAGATCCGCGGCTATTACCCCACGTCCAAAGAAGCAAATCAATCGGGGATTCAGGAACAAGCCTGACGATGTCGACTTTGGCGATCGGCGACCAGACCCCGGCCAGCACATTTCGCCACAGCCGGCGTGCGAAAAGAAGGACAGCCGGCTCCAACGCGTAAGATGCCGTCGCTTGTAATTCCATTGCTTTGTGCCCCTTCAGAACTCGCGAAAGAAGCTTTGCATTTGCTTCGTCGGCCGGATCGTAGGGAGGAGCCAGTTTTGCGGATGTATGGCTGCTGTTCTGCGTCGCGATCGCATCGACGATCGAATACAACACTTTGTCGGCGGCATAATCGCCTCCGATTTGATCAACCGCCCAACTCACTGCGAGCAAGAATGGGACGGCGGATTCTCCCCAGATACAAATTCTTTGGTTCTGTAGGAGTCGCTCCAAAGTTTCCCGCGCCATTTGTTCGTGTTCCCACGGATTTCCGTGGTAGCGATCTACCAGCGCCTTCACTGCGATTGCGCCTGCACAGATCGTGCATCGAGTGCGTGTGAGTTCGTCGATCTCGAAACCAATTCCTGGACCAAGGGCATTCTGCTGGAGAGCTTCGACGGCCAATGCCTGTAGGGAATTTAATGCTTCTTCGACTGCCATACGAAAGGTCGCTCGCCAGCTTGTCAATGGAAGACCGGCGTTTACCGCTGACCAGGCAATTTGGGCGGCGGTGATTGTCCAACCCTGAATGAGTTCCCAATGATTCTTAGCTGCGTAAAATGGCGACATTGCATAGCTGGCAAAAAGGTTGGCAGCCGCCAACCTCCTAGCTGCGTCAGCCTTTCCCGATTGTGTCCCTGAACCTGAGACGCCGCTCAGTAATTTTGCCAATCCATCTCTGTCTAAGGAACCATGGCCCTCAGTCAGATAGAGATTGAATAGTCGATGAGAATCTTCTGGCATTTGCGGCCAAAAATTTGAGGCCATTTTCGCGAATCTCTGCAAAAGCTGCCTGCCGCTCAATGTGCGCAAAGTTGTAAATCCACGCTTCTTCCACGTAATATTGTGCGTGCGGATGCGGTCCTCAGCAGGAATAGAGGTTTCGCCAGAAACAACCAGCCACGGCTGGTGATTCGGTTGACCTTTTAGGGCCGGGTGTTCGACTTGTGTCTCAACCAATGCGTTAATTTGCCCCCAATTTGCTTCCAACGCCTTCAGATCCAAATTACCGTCTTTTAGTTGATAGGCATGAATCTTCCCCTTCGGATCGATGGCGATAACGTCCTTGCCATGTTCATGGGCACTATGGCCAACTCGCAAGATTTCAAAACCATCCGCCAGAAGTGATTGTGCGAACGGCGTTTGGTAGGAGCGTTCGTTTGCCCTAGCCAACCAGTCTTCGACGAGCCTCTCGTTCATTAAAATCAGCCTTTTTTCGGCGCGTTATGTCTGCTGCTTTTGCGTGGAATTCCTTGTCGTCCTTCCATTCTTCCATGCGCTTTTTAACTTCGTCTGCAAATTCCGATCCGCAAACAAGTGTTCCCGTTGGATTGCCAAATTCGTCGAAATTGTGTTCTCGGGCCTCGATCATTCGCAGCAGGTCCTCCTGGGTTAAATTCCCTTTTTTAACTTTTACTTCGTTTCCAGTCTCAGCCACGGCCTCAGTGACTACGGCTGTGATATTCTCCCACATTTGTCTGCCAAGTGCTTCTCCGGCTTCTTCGGCTTTCTTGCGGAAATCTTCCAGCGTCATTCCTCGCCCGTCTTTAATTTGGTGTTGCACGGTGACGGAATGCCGCTTGATGTTAATGGGTTTGATCATTCCATCATCGCGTTGGAAGTCACTTCTTTTGCCTTCGACAATCTGGAGGACCTGGGGGTGCAGATGAAGTGGAAAAACTTTTGCCTTCGCGGCAAACATAATCTTACTCCACTCGTCTTGGAGAATTTTCTGGGATTTTGGAAATGTGGGGAGCACAGATTTTCGAGAATTCAGTGGTCATTTCTTTTTGAGTAAAATATACGCTTTATCCTAGTAATACTCGGTTAAGTAGTCAGGATGAGTTTTCGAATTTCGTCTGACACCAGGGGCACTTACCGGAGAGATGAATCAGCGCCGCTTGGAGTTGTTTGCGAATCATCGGCAAGGTCACA
>JBEKVM010000147.1:0-13228 GCA_049513975.1 Verrucomicrobiota bacterium
GCGGGCGCGGGTTATCAGGTGCCGTTTGCCGAGCGCATTCGCCGGGAGGCGGGGATCGCGACGGCGGCGGTCGGCGGCATCACCGAACCGACGCACGCGGACGAGATCATCCGCAATGGCCGCGCGGACATGGTGTTGCTGGCGCGGGAGTTTCTGCGCGAGCCGTATTGGCCGCGCCTGGCGGCGCGCGCCTTGGGCCATAAGGACGCGGTTTCCGGGCCGGTTCAATACGGCAGAGCCTGGTGATCGCAATTAATTCGTGGCCGTTGGGGTTGGCTCAAATCCCGTGGCCTCATCCCAATTCCTACGCACCGCCTCGATGCGACCCAAAAACAGCCCGACTGAACACGCGCAACAGGTTGTTGAACTATTTCGTGCGCCAGCCAGTGTCGGTTGCTGCTCCGGCGCGGCCAAAATGCCCGTGCTGCGGCAGCGACATGATGCCCTTGCGTTGATATTGTTCCTGCAAATGTCAGGATGGCAACGGCGGCGGGGCAATTCAAGCCAACCTCGAAGCCCTCGTCATCAACTCGCCGTGCTCCATCGCCAGGCCCGCAAACCCAAACTCCGCCCTGCGGATCGCCTGCTTTGGGTTGGCCTGCGGCGCTTCTGGCCACGCTGGCAACACGCCCTGCTCCTCTTCCAACCCCAAATCGTCATCGCTTGGTATTGCCGCGGCTTTCGCCTCTTCTGGCGATGGAAATCACGGGGCCGCAGTGCCAGACCCTCCACCAACTGCGAACTCACCGCTCTGGTTCAGCGGATGTGGCAAGCCAATCCCAGTTGGGGCAGTCGCCGCATCCAAACCGAACGGGCCAAGCTGGGCATTCCTATTTCGGATTCCACCGTCCGCAAGTACCGCCCAAAACATCGCCGCTCGGCCTCAGCTAAAAGGGCTGACCAGATTCCCTCACGGTCCTTCAAATTCAAGTTCTTAAAGTCAACCTGTATGCCGAATGCAGGTGTCCCGGCCCTTGGTGCGGGGTATCCCGACATCTCCAGGCTAAATCGCGGGAAGTTCCAGTCCATTTCCGAAACGATCCCCAAAACCAGTCCCTCCGGGCAGGCACGATCTCCTCGCCCAAGAATCCATCGTTGGAACGGGATCAAGGCCATTTCTCGCCACACCTGAAGGGGCTGAAGTCGCCACCAAATCTTGCCATACGGATAACACCCCATATTTTCCAACCGGGATCAAGGGCATAATTGGGCAGTAATCATCGCCGAAGCGGCAGCGTTATTGGGTTGGTCCCGAGCAGCGACCGCGCCCGGACTGATCATTGTGCAATCTGCTCCGTTGCCACCGGTCGAGGCGGCAGACGCCAAGGAGGATAAATTTCCGCCGGCAGGCAAATTGCAGGAATCGCGACCGGAAGCAAAAACAACATGCAGACGCTGCCATTGCGCTTTCAGAACTGGATGGCCAGAGAGGCGGTTTCGCGCCCTGGCGCGGGCGAACCGCCATTGCGAGCCGAGTTGTTTGGTGTCGAACAACTGGCGCGCCACGCCAAAGCCCTCGCGGTCAGTCACCAGATAGTCACGCGACCGGGCACCAACCGTCTGCTGGCACGCTTGGGCCAAAACGAGGAAGTTCTCAGGGACTTCAATCGCGCGAGCCTTGCGGTAGATCCAAGCCGGCGCATCACGCCTGCCGCCGAATGGCTGCTCGACAATTTCTACCTGATTGAAGAACAAATTCACCTGGCCCGGCGGCATTTGCCCCGGGGCTATAGCCGGGAGTTGCCCCGCCTTTTGAACAGCCCTTCCGCCGGGTTGCCGCGCGTTTACGACATCGTGCTCGAATTGATTGCCCATGTGGATGCGCAGATTGATGCGGCACCACTCACCGCCTTTATCGCCGCCTACCAAACGGTGGTTTCTTTGAAACTGGGCGAGTTGTGGGCCCTTCCAATTATGTTGCGGCTGGGGCTGATCGAAAATCTCCAACGCATCGCCACCAGGCTGAGCGGCGCCCGGAAAGATCGCGACCTGGCGGACTTGTGGGTGGATCGTCTGCAGGAGATGGCGGAGAAGAACCCGTGCCACCTCGTGGTCGTGGTGGCGGGCATGGCGAAATCCGATCTCCCCATCTCCAGTTCGTTCGTGGCGGAGTTTTGTCAGCGATTGTCGCGACAAAGCCCAGTGTTGCACCTCGCCCGCACCTGGCTCGAACAATGTCTGGTTGAACAAGGGTCCTCCATCGAGCAGTTGGTCCATCTGGACAGTCAAAATCAGGCCGCCGACCAGGTATCGGTGAGTCACAGCATATCCAGTCTTCGCTTCTTGAGCGCGATGGATTGGAAGGAGTTCGTGGAAACCCTGAGTCTGGTCGAGCAGACGTTGCGCTCTGATCCCGCTGACGTTTACCGCGGGATGGATTTTGCGACGCGCGACCGCTATCGCCATTCGGTCGAGTTCCTCGCCCGGCACAGCCGCTTATCGGAAGCAGACATCGCGCGGCGCGCCATCCAATTGGCGGCGGAGAGCGCCCTGGAAAAGGGGCGCGAAGACCGAATCGCGCATGTGGGTTATTATCTGATTGACAAAGGCAAGTCAACGCTGGGGCGCCTGGTCAAGGCACGGTGGCCCTGGCGAACCCTCGTCGAACGAAGCATCCACCGTTTTCCGCTGACATTTTACGCTGGAGGCATCGCGGAGATCACTTTGCTTGCCACTTTCGGGTTTGTGGAACAGGCCCGGAGGGTCGGGGTGTCCAGATGGGAACTCGCTTTCTTCACGGCTGTTTTCCTTCTGTGCGCCAGCCAGCTGGCGGTGGCGTTGATGAACTGGCTGTGCACTTTGCTCGTGAAACCCCACCTGCTCCCGCGTTTGGATTATTCCTCCGGGATTCCACCAGAATGCCGTGCCATGGTGGTTGTTCCCACAATGCTCACGAGCCAGGCAGGGGTTGATAGCCTGATCGAGACGTTGGAGATTCATCATCTTGCAAACCGGGATGAATGCCTCCACTTCGCCTTGTTGACAGATTTCCGCGACGCATCGGAGGAAGTTCTGCCTGGGGATCAAGCGTTGTTGCAGCGGGCACGAGACGGAGTGGAGATGTTGAACCAGAAGTATCCTTCCCAGAACCAGACTCTCTTTTTCTTATTTCATCGTCCACGCCGCTGGAACGCGGGAGAAGGGTTGTGGATGGGCTACGAGCGCAAGCGTGGAAAGCTCATGGAGTTTAACAGCCTGCTCCGCGGCGGTTCGCACGACCGCTTTTCTGAAATCGTTGGGGACACGGCCATCCTGGCAGCCATCAAGTATGTTATCACGCTCGACACCGACACCCAGCTTCCGCGCGATGCGGCCCGGCAGCTCGTGGGAACAATGGCCCATCCGTTAAACCGCCCGGCGTTCGATGCGGTGCGCGGAATTGTCGCTGAAGGCTACAGCATTATGCAACCGCGGGTCGGGGTGAGTCTGCCCAGCGCGCGGCGATCCTGGTTTGTCCGGCTTTTTGCGGGCGACGCGGGAATTGATCCTTACACCCGGCAAGTGTCCGACGTATATCAGGATGTTTTCCGGGAAGGGTCGTTCATCGGAAAGGGAATTTACGATGTGGATGCCTTCCAGCGAGCCGTGACGGGGCGCTTCCCGGAGAACACCGTTCTCAGCCACGACTTGTTGGAAGCATGCCATGCCCGCTCCGCCCTCGTGAGCGACGTGGAGTTTTACGAAGAACATCCATCCCGCTACAATGTGGATATTGATCGGCGCTACCGTTGGATTCGTGGAGATTGGCAGATTACGCAGTGGCTCCTGCCCCGGGTTCCCGGGTCTGACGCCCGCCGAATCGCCAACCCGCTTTCCGTACTGTCGCAGTGGAAAATACTCGACAATCTCAGGCGCAGCCTGGTTCCCGTGTCGTTGGTGTTCCTCCTCCTGGGCAATTGGCTGCTCCTGCCCGAGCTCGGCGGCCTTGGCACGCTGCTCGTTGTTTCAGTCATCGCGCTCCCTGGGTTTTTGGCGGCGCTGGTCAATGTGTTCCGCAAACCGGGTGATTTGCCCTGGGCCATGCACCTGCGGGGAGCGGCTGCATCGTATGGCCGGCAACTCGGCCAGATTTTTCTCACACTGGCATTTTTACCCTACGACGCCTACATCAGCCTGGACGCGATCGGTCGGACATTGCTGCGCCAAATAGTTACGCACAAGCGACTCCTCGAATGGAGAACCTCCGGCGATTCAGAACGGACTACTCGGGCCAACCTTGCCAGCTTTTACGCCACGATGTGGATTGCCCCAGTGGCGGCGCTGGCGACCGGACTTTTCCTGGCCACCGGACGACTGGACCAACTGTCCCTGGCCCTGCCAATTCTAGGCGTCTGGTTCGTCGCACCCTGGATCGCCTGGCGCATTAGCCAGCCCATTGAATCACCGGCTCCGGATTTGACTGCGGAGCAACTGCTGTTTTTAAGACGCGCCGCCCGCAAAACCTGGCATTTTTTTGAAACCTTTGTCACCGCGCAGGAGAACTGGCTGCCGCCGGACAATTTTCAGGAAGTTCCGGCCCCCGTGATTGCTTCGCGAACCTCGCCTACGAACATGGGCCTGGCGCTGCTGGCCAATTTGGCCGCCCGGGATTTCGGGTATCTTTCAGCCGGCGGCTTGATCCGGCGGACACAAGACGCCCTCACCTCGATGCAGCGATTGGAACGGTATCGTGGGCACTTCTACAATTGGTATGAAACGCGCGCCATGCGGCCGCTCCTTCCCCTTTATGTTTCCAGCGTGGACAGCGGCAATCTGGTGGGACATTTGCTCACACTTGGTTCCGGACTGAGGGAAGTGGCTGATCAAAAGATTTATGAGCCGCAGATTTTTGCCGGTCTGCGCGACACGGTGGGGGTTCTCAGAGATTTGGCCCGCGAAAACTCCGCGCTGGCAACACTCGAGGCAGAATTGGAGAACCCGCCCGCCGGTCTGCGCGCGGCGTCTGCCTTGTTGGAAAGGGCGACGCGTCAGGCGGCCGAAATCGCGGCATCCCTGGTGAATGAGGGGGAACAACTCAAGCGCTGGTCCCAAGCTTTGCAGGAAAACTGCCAAGATCAGTTGGCGGACTTGTTTTTCCTTGCACCGTGGCTGGCGTTGCCAACCCCATGTCCAAGCCCATGGAGCGAGGATGGGTCAACACCACGTTCCCTGTCTGTGAAAGCTGATAAGAACGGCCTCTCGTCGGCTTCGGCCACGTTCCAGCAGAAACTCACTCAACTCGACCAAGCACCCACTCTGCGGGAAGTCGCGACGTTCGACCAATCACTTTGCCTGTTGCTTGAGGCTGCGTTGCAGACTCTCCCGACGGAACCGACCCAATCGCGGCTGGAAAAGCGAGAGCAGCTCACGGAACTGTCGCGCTGCCTGCGTGAGGCTTCCGATCATGCCCGGCAGCGGCTGCTCGCGTTGGCCAATCTGGCCACGCAAAGCGATGAAATGGCCGCGATGGATTTTACTTTCATGTTCGACCCGGCGCGGGATTTGTTTTCCACCGGGTTTAATGTCAGTGAACGCCGGTGTGACAACAGCTTCTATGATCTGTTGGCCTCGGAGGCGCGCTTGTGCAGCTATGTCGCCATCGCTTTGGGGCAAGTGCCGCAGAAGCAGTGGTTCTCGATGGGGCGACTGCTCGTCGCGGCGCGGGGTGGGCCGATCCTGGTTTCGTGGAGCGGTTCGATGTTCGAATATCTGATGCCCCTGCTGGTCATGCCCAACTATGAGCACACCTTGCTCGATCACACCTGCAAGGCGGCGGTGCAACAACAAATCGAGTACGGGAAATCCCGCGGCGTGCCGTGGGGTATATCCGAATCAGGCTACAACCGGACCGACGTTCACTTGAACTACCAATACCGCGCCTTCGGCGTGCCGGGTCTGGGCTTGAAGAGAGGCTTGGCCGATGATCTCGTGATCGCTCCTTACGCCACCGTGTTGGCGTTGATGGTTGCGCCCGTGGAAGCCTGTCGCAACCTGCAACGGCTGGCCGCGGACGGGCGCGAAGGAGACTACGGCTTTTACGAAGCGGTGGATTACACCGTGTCACGACTGCCACCGGACGAAACGAGCGCTTCGATCCGGTCATTTATGGCGCATCATCAAGGGATGAGCTTGCTGTCCCTGGTTAATCTGTTGCGGGAGTTTCCCATGCAACGGAGATTCATGGCCTGTCCGATGCTCCAGGCCGCGGAATTACTGTTGCAGGAACGTGTGCCCAAGGCCGCTGGGAGCGTGCTCTCCAAAGATTTGAAATTGGAGGAATCGCCGACCTTGGCGGGCAGCGGCGAGGCGGTCATGCGCGTATTCACGAATCCCACACTCCCGGCGCCCGAGGTTCATCTTTTGTCCAATGGCAGCTATCATGTCGTGATCAGCAGCGCCGGCGGCGGCTACAGCCGCTGGCGCGATCTGGCGGTCACGCGTTGGCGGGAGGACAGCACACGCGATTGCTGGGGGTCGTTTGTTTACCTGCGCGATCTGGCGACGGGGGAGTCCTGGTCCGCCGCCTATCAGCCCACCTTGTGCGCGACGACAGGCTACGAAGCCATCTTCACCCAGGCGCGGGCCGAATTTCGGCAGCGGCATGCCGGCCTTGAAATCCACACCGAGATCAGCGTGTCGCCGGAGGACGACGTGGAGCTGCGGCGCATCACGATCACCAATCGTTCCCCCGTGACGCGCCTCATTGAATTGACCAGCTACGCGGAAGTCGTGCTGGCGATTCCGGCGGCGGACGCGGCCCATCCCGCTTTCAGCAATCTTTTCGTGGAGACGGAATTCGCGCGAAACTCCTCCGCCATCCTCTGCACGCGCCGCGCCCGTTCCCAGGAGGAAAAGCCGCCCTGGTTGCTGCATCTGATGGTGGGTCAGGGCGGGGAGCAGGGGGAAATCTCCTGCGAAACGGATCGCTCCTGCTTTATTGGTCGTGGCGGAACATTGGCCAACCCTGCCGCGATGCAAAGTATTTCGCCACTTTCCAACACGGTCGGTTCCGTGCTGGATCCGATCATTTCGCTGCGGCGCACGGTGTCTTTGCCAGCCCATGAGACCGCGGTTATTGACTTGGTTACCGGTATGACAGAAACCCGGGAACTCGCACTGGCCCACATGGAAAAATATCAAAGCTCGCGCATGGCCGACCGCGCCTTCGATCTGGCGTGGACCCACAGCCAAGTGACGCTGCACCATCTCAATGTCACGGAGGGAGAGGCCCAACTTTACGGACGACTGGCCAGCGCGTTGATCTATGCCGACCCGGCCCGTCGGGCCAGCTCAGGGGTGATGCTCAACAACCGTCGCGGGCAAGACGGCCTCTGGAGTTACGGCATTTCGGGCGACGCGCCGATCATCCTTCTCCGCATCAGCGACACCGAGAAAATCGAGATCGTCCGGCAACTCATCCAGGCGCACTCTTACTGGCGCATGAAGGGGTTGACGGTGGAGTTGGTCATCTTGAATGAGGACGTTTCGGTTTATCGCCAATCCTTGCAAGATCAGATCACCAATCTGATTTCCTCCGGGATTGAGGCGCAAATGCTGGACAAGCCGGGCGGCATTTTTGTCCGGCGCCTCGAACAGATTCCCAACGATGACCGTGTGTTGCTGCAATCCGCCGCGCGAATTGTTCTGGACGATGAAAAGGGAAGCTTGGCGGAACAACTGGAACATCGCCGTGTCTTGGAGCCGCTGATTCCGGCCCTGATTCCCACCCGTTCCGGGTCCGCCGACTCTTCCACGGCGCACGCGCAACGCGAGTTGATTTTTCCCAACGGCTTTGGCGGCTTCAGCCCGGATGGCCGCGAATATGTCATCACCCTGCAGCCCGGCCTTATGACACCGGCGCCGTGGGTCAATGTCCTGGCCAATCCCTGGTTCGGAACCGTTGTTTCCGAGAGCGGCGCTGCCTACACCTGGATTGAGAATTCCCATGAATTCCGGCTGACGCCTTGGAGCAACGATCCCGTCCAGGACGCCACGGGCGAGGCCTTCTATATCCGCGATGAGCAGACCGGCCAATTTTGGTCGCCCACGCCATTGCCCGCGCGAGGCACCACCCCATACGTGATTCGCCACGGCTTTGGCTACACCGTGTTCGAACATACCGAAAACGGCATCGCCTCCGAGTTGTGGATCTACGTCGCGATGGACGCCCCGGTGAAATTCACGGTGTTGAAATTGCGCAATGTTTCGGGCCGGCCGCGCCGCCTCTCGGTCACGGGATACTGGGAATGGGTGCTGGGCGACTTGCGCCACAAAAGCCTGCTTCATGTGCAAACCGAGGTGGACCTCAAGACGGGCGCACTGCTGGCGCGCAATTATTACAACACCGAATTCCCCGATCGCATCGTGTTCCTGGACGTCAACGAGTCCACGCGCACTCTTACCGGAGACCGGAAGGAGTTCATTGGCAGAAATGGAAGCCTGGCTGAACCGGCGGCGCTGAAACGTGTCCGTCTATCCGGCAAAGTCGGCGCGGGACTGGATCCCTGCGGCGCGATGCAGGTCTCCTTCAATTTGCTCGAAGGGCAGGAGCGGGAAACGGGTTTTCGCCTCGGGGTGGGACGCAGCACGGCTGACGTGCAAAATCTCATCCGGCGCTTTCGCCGGGCCGATGCCAACCGGGTGGCCCTGGAAGGCGTCTGGGATTACTGGAATCGAACCCTTGGCACCGTGACAGTGGACACGCCCGATCCCGCCGTGAACGTGATGGCCAACGGCTGGCTGTTATATCAGACCTTGAGCGGCCGGCTTTGGGGCCGCACCGGGTTTTATCAATCCGGTGGCGCCTACGGATTCCGTGACCAATTGCAGGACGTGATGGCATTGGTGCATGCGGAGCCGGCCCTGACGCGCGAGCATTTACTCCGCGCCGCCGCGCGCCAATTTCGCGAAGGCGATGTGCAGCATTGGTGGCATCCACCGTCCGGCCGCGGCGTGCGGACGCATTTTTCCGACGACTTTCTATGGCTGCCTTACGCGGTATGCCGCTACGTTTCGTGCCTCGCGGATACCGGGGTGCTCGACGAAAAAATCCCCTTCCTCGAAGCCCGGCCAGTCAAGCCGGAGGAGGAATCCTACTATGATTTGCCGAATCTCTCGGAAGAGTCGGCCACGCTTTATCAGCATTGCGTTCGCGCCATCGAGCGTGGACTCAA
The DNA here is from genome assembly GCA_049513975.1 of Verrucomicrobiota bacterium. Classification (GTDB taxonomy): domain Bacteria; phylum Verrucomicrobiota; class Verrucomicrobiia; order Limisphaerales; family Palsa-1400; genus JBEKOF01. The sequence goes on from JBEKVM010000147.1 coordinate 9,153, forward strand.
ATTCGGCGAGCACGGCCTGCCCTTGATGGGCTGTGGCGACTGGAATGACGGCATGAACCGGGTGGGATGCCAGGGACGCGGTGAAAGTGTCTGGCTGGCATTCTTTCTCTACGACGTGCTCACTCAGTTTGCCCAACTGGCCCGCGCGCACCGCGATCCGGCCTTTGCCGAACGTTGCCTCTCCCAGGCACGGCAACTGCAACAGAACATTGAACAACACGCCTGGGACGGCCAATGGTATCGCCGCGCCTACTTCGACAATGGAGATCCGCTCGGCTCCCAGAGCAATCCAGAATGTCAGATTGATTCCCTGCCGCAAAGCTGGTCGGTGATCAGTGGCGCCGGTGATCCTGTCCGCTCGAGCAACGCCATGGAGTCGGTGGATCGGCGCCTGGTTCGCCGTGACGCCGGACTGATTCAATTGTTTGATCCGCCGTTCGACAAATCCCCGCTCAACCCCGGTTACATCAAGGGTTATATCCCTGGAGTTCGTGAAAATGGAGGCCAATACACCCACGGCGCGATTTGGACGGCCATGGCCTTTGCACTCCTGGAGGACATCGAACGCGCGTGGGAACTCGTCGCACTGCTCAATCCCGTCCATCACAGCGGGACGCGCGACCAAATCGCCATCTATAAAGTCGAGCCTTATGTCGTCGCGGCGGACGTGTATGCCGTCGCGCCGCACACAGGTCGCGGAGGCTGGACCTGGTACACGGGATCAGCCGGTTGGATGTATCGGCTGCTCATCGAAACGCTGTTGGGCGTAAATCTCGCGGGAGATCAACTGCGCCTGACCCCCCGTCTTCCCAAAAGCTGGGCCACATGTAAAATCCATTACCGCTATCGCCAAACGGCCTACCACATCACCATCAACCGGTTCGCCGCTGATCCGGACCAAGCGAATCAACTCCTTTTGGATGGAAAAGAACTTGCCACGATCGCCGTCCCATTGGTGGACGACCGCCGCGATCACTCCGTCGAATTGAGGGTATGGACTCCGGTGAAAGCCCCCGAAAATCGAAGCGTTGAATTGACTGCGGTTTGACCGTTTCGGTTTGACCGTTTCCACTTGCTTTCTGTATTGCAGCGATGTCCAGGCCTTAATGTTCCTGGCTGGGAATCCGCGCTAACCAGGGCGCAAAGTATTTGGACAAGATCTCATCGCACTGGCGTGCGAGGAAGAAATCCTTTTCCGTAATGCCTCCTTCTTCACGCGTGGTAAGCGCCAACGTCACCTTGTCAAAACTGATATCTATATCCGGATGGTGATTGCATTTTTGAGCTTTCCCGGCGATCCGGTTGACAAAGGTAATGCCTTTGAGGAAGCCCTCAAACTGAAAGGTGCGAACAATCGTTTGATCGCGCTTCGACCAGTTCGGGACGGTCTTCAAAAGAACGCCGGCTTGTTTGGTGGTTAAGACAGACATAAGTGTAATTGGCTTTTCTTCACGTTGGAACCGGTTTTTTGCCATCGCGGGTGGGTTTTTTGATGATGCCACGAAAATATCGGGCACTTGCCTCAATCACTTCTTTTATGCCACATAGCGCCGACACTCCGTCGCCATTATATCCGGAGACACTTTCGGCGATTTGTTTGCCGCTCCAATGGTGGGTCAGGAATCGCAGGGAAAGCGCATTCACGTCGGTCCGGATCCGAGGCCCCGGCCTCGGCTTTAGACGGAATTCTCCATCAAAAATATGCAAATCGCACTGCTCTGAAAGCGGACCTTGCGTTGTCCCTTTCGCTGTGAACATGGCCTTCATCATGGCATTGAAGGCTCAGTCTCGCGGTTCCGTTCACGGCATGATCGCACGATTTTCAGTTGCGTTTAGTGCGGAATCCGCCCATGAAATAGATGACAAGGCATATCGCCAAAATTAAACCAATCCCACTGCCGCCGAAAGCCGGTCCTCCCCAGTAAAATCCGCCCCCACCGAACAACAGAAGAAGAACAAACAGAACAATTATTAGATTCATGCCCTAAAATAACATACTACTGAGCCGTTCCTATGGGGTCTTCACCCCACGCCTAAATGGAAATCTGCCGTCCGATCTCGACCACCGCGTCCGAGGGCAACCGGACATATTCACTCACGTGCATGGAATTCCGTTGCATCACTACAAAACACGCCGCCAGCCATTTCGGCAATCCTTTGCCGTCGTCACGGGAGAGAATCGTCTCGTGACCAACATAATAGGTGATGTCAGACAGATCGATGCCACAGCCAGACGCGTGGGCCTGCCCGATTAGCGCCGGAATATTAGGCCGCTCCATAAATCCATACCGGGCTGACGCACGCCAAAACTCAGGTGCGACTTCCGTTATTGCAAGGCGCCCGGCATCGTTGACCCACGGGACAGACTCCGTGTCAACCGTGAGCACGAACAGGCGTTGGTGAAGCGCCCGGCTGTGGTTGAGGTGCCACACCATCAACGGAGGGACGTCCTCTTTGGTGCGCGTGAGAAAGACCGCCGTCCCCGGCACCCGGGGAATTTGTCTTTGCGCAATATCCGCCATGAACACGCCGATGGGAACGACCGCCTCCTGAAGCCGGGCGGAAACAGCTTTGGCGCCGCGGTGCCAGATGAGCATGATGCCATAGGCAAATGCCGCCAGGAGGAGAGGCACATATCCGCCCGAGGCAATCTTCGAAGAATTGGCGGCAAAAAACGTCACATCAACGATAATGAACGCGCCGGCGATTCCGCCGGCCCGGATAACGCCCCATCCCCAGACTTCGCGCATGGCGATAAAAAGCAGCGCCGAAGTGGCCAGCATGGTCGCGGAAACGGCGATGCCGTATGCTGCCGCGAGATTGTCCGACTTGCCAAACGCCAGCGCGAGGCCGCAGGTGACAACCATGAGGGTCCAATTGACGGCTCCCACATAAATTTGCCCGTAGCCCTCAGCCGAGGTCTGGGTGATTTTCAGTCGCGGCAGCCAGCCAAGCTGAATGGCCTGGCGCGTCATCGAAAACGCGCCCGTGATGATCGACTGGCTGGCGATGATCGTGGCGATGGTCGCGAGCACAACGAGCGGGATGAGCAAAGCCGACGGGCAGAGCCGGTAGAAAATATTGTCGGACGTTGGCGCGCCCTCCAGGACCAGGGCGGCCTGGCCCGCGTAGTTTAGGACGAGACTCGGAAAGACCAGTGCCGACCAGGCAAGGCGGATGGGCCGGGCGCCGAAATGTCCCATGTCCGCATAAAGCGCTTCCGCGCCTGTCACGCACAAGAAAACCCCTCCGAGCACCAGAAATCCCGTCACCCCGCCCGAGTGCAGATAGGAGATTCCATATATCGGGTTGATCGCAAGCAGCACCGAGGGATGCCTTGCAATTCCCCAAATGCCCAAGAGGGCAATCGTCACGAACCAAGTCAGCATGATCGGCCCGAACGCCCGGCCGATCCGCGCGGTGCCCTGGGACTGAATGAAAAACAGGGCGACCAGAATCACGACCGCGGAGGCAAGAACATAGGGCGAGAACAAAGGCGCGACGATATTCAACCCTTCCACCGCCGACAGCACGGAAATCGCGGGGGTGACGGCCCCATCGCCGTAAATCAGCGCGGCGCCCAGAAGGCCGAGTGCGACGATGACGGGGCGGGGCTTGAGTTTGACCCCAAGCAGCGACATGAGGGCGAGAATTCCTCCCTCGCCATCGTTGTCGATGCGCATGGCAAACGAAACATATTTGATCGTGGTCACGATGATCAAGGTCCAGATGACCAGCGATAGAGTTCCGAGGATCACGGCTCGATCAGGCTTCCCGCCGCTGAGGGCCAGCACTGTCTTCAAGGTGTAGAGCGGACTGGTTCCTATATCGCCGAAAACCACGCCCAATGCGGACAGGCTCAGAGCTTGGAGGCTAGAGTTCAATTCAGGCCGGTTACCAGTTTTGGGAATCATGTCAGACAGAGACTGGCTGGCACATCCCTGGACAATCCCGCCGGGCGCATGACAAAAATCTTCGAGTGCTTGATTTTCCTCCTTTTTTTCTTGCCAGTTATAGATGTACATATATACTTCTGCCATGAATACACCCATTACCCCTCAATCCCTGATCGAACA
>JBEKVM010000148.1:0-12963 GCA_049513975.1 Verrucomicrobiota bacterium
TGCCAATATTGGCACATAATTTGACCAGCGTGCCATCCTGCGTCACCGACGGCAGATCAATCAACTCCTTCAGAGCGCCTTGGTGGGCTTTGAAATCCGCCTGCAATCGGTCATATTCGCGCAGGATGGCTTTGGAAGGGCTGATGAAAACCCGTCCGCTCAAACCATCCACGAGAAGCGGGTCATTGGTTTTGATTTTCCCAACGGCGCCAGCGGCGTGAATGACGCAGGGAATTCCCAGCGAGCGGGCAAGGATGGCCGAATGCGAGGTTTGCCCTCCTCGTTCCAAAACCAGTCCCCCGACAGCCTTGAGATTCATCCGCGCCGTCATTGAGGGCAGGAGATCGCCGGTCACGACGATGCTTCCGGCAGGACAGTCAAGACCTCCTGTCGCCTGACGCTGTAACAGAATATCGAGCACCCGCTGGCCAACATCCCGCACATCACTGGCGCGTTCCCGAAAATAGGCATCGCCGATTTTCGAAAACATCTGGCTGAACTTTTCTATGGCGTCTGCCAAAGCGGCTTCCACGTTGATTTTGTCCTTCAAACAGTGTGCCGCAATTTCCTCGCGCAGAGCCGGATCGAGCAGCAGCCCCAGGTGGGCGTCAAAAATCCCAGCTTCGCGCTCGCCCACTTTTTTCCGGACATCATCCTGTAGGACCAGGAGATTTCTCTGCGCCTCTTGAACGGCAGCGTCAAATCGAGCCAACCCGCCCTCCGCTTCTCCAGGCAAAACGGATCTTCGCGGGACGGCAACTTGCCCCTGATTTGCCAGCACGAATGCAGGTCCCCGGGCAACCCCCGAACAGACGGCAATTCCCAATAACATTTCGGCATGGGGGGTGTTGGCAGACATAATTCAGAAACTTCGATGCGATCAATCGGATTGACGCAAGACCAACACTTTTTGCTCGGTCATTTCTTCGATGGCATACCGGACCCCTTCCCGGCCCAGGCCGGAGTCTTTGACGCCACCGTAAGGCATCGCGTCGCCCCGATAAGTGGGAACATCATTCCAAACCACCCCGCCGACCTCAAGGTCAGCATAGGCCTGGAAAACAGCTTTGAGATCACCGATGAAAATTCCGGCTTGCAAACCATAGGACGAATCATTGACGCGGGCAATTGCGTCGCTGAAATCCTGGTACGATTCCAATACCACCAGCGGCGCAAAAACTTCCTCACGGCACACTTTCATGTCAGGCCGCGTGTTGGTCAGGACGGTGGGCTGCATCATCGCGCCGTCACACTGGCCGCCGATCAGCACTTTGGCTCCGCCAGCGACCGCCTCGGCGATCCAGCTTTCGGCGCGCTCGGCCTCCCGTTGCGAGATCATGGGGCCGAGATCGGTCGCCTCATTTAGCGGGTCACCGACTTTGAGTTGGCGGACGCGTCGGAGAAATCTGCCGGCAAAGGCGTCGAAAACAGGCTGATGCACAAAAGCGCGTTGGACCGAAATGCAACTCTGTCCAGCGTGGGTAAAGCCACCGTAAGCACACCGCTCGGCCGCGCGGTCCAGGTCGGCATCCGAATGGATCACGACCGCGGCATTGCCGCCCAGTTCGAGCGCAACGCGCTTTTTGCCGGACTTTTGCTTGAGCATCCAGCCCACTGCCGCGCTGCCGGTGAAGGACAACATTTTGATCCGTTCATCGGTCACAAGCGTTTGGGCGAGTTCGTTGGCACAGAAGAAGGCGTTAAGCTGACCCGGTGGCGCGCCGGCTTCCTGCACAATGCGCGCAAGATTCAACGCCGATAAGGGAGCTTGCGGCGCAGGTTTCAAAAGCATCGTATTGCCGCAGGCGAGCGCGGGCGCCACTTTGTGGCCCACGAGATTGAGGGGAAAGTTGAACGGCGTGATGGCCGTGATCGGCCCGATGGGAAAACGTCTGACCAGGGCGGAACTTCCTTCGGACGCGGCGTCGAGATCCAACGGCAGCCATTCGCCCCGGACACGTTTACACTCTTCCAACGCGTCGGTGAATGTGCCGATGGCCCGGTTCACTTCAGCCCGGGCGGTTCGAATGGGTTTGGCCGCCTCCAGCACGATCAGCCGTGCCAGTTCATCGCGTTGGACCTTGAGCGCTTCAACTATTTTTTCCAGGATGCTGGCGCGTTGGTGGACCGGCATCTTGCGGGTGTCGCGGAACGCCCGCGTCGCGGCGGTGATGGCCGATTCAACATCGCCGGGCGTAGCCAGCCAGGTCACGCCGGCGACTTCGCCGTTGAACGGCGACCGAATCTCCACAGGTTGAGCCGAGGTTTTCCAGTGTCCGTCAATCAAAAGTTTGAATTCGCGGTTCATATTGATCAAGAGCCATCACCCCGTTTTGGCCAGGGCATTGAGCCTTTCCGATAGTTTCAGGTTCTCGCCGAAATCCACAGGGCAATCAATCACGGTCACCTCGCCGCTCTCCAGCGCAGCTTGCAGCGCCGGCAGCAATTCCCCGGCTGTCTGCACGCGCCAGGCCTGCGCGCCAAAGCTCTCGGCGTATTTGACGAAATCGGGATTCCCAAAATCGGTGAAGGCCGGACGTGCAAAGCGGTTGATTTGTTTCCATTTGATCAAGCCATAAGTTCGGTCATTCAAGACCAGTGTGACAAAGCCCGTGCCCAAACGGACGGCTGTCTCCAGTTCCTGCGAATTCATCAGAAAACCGCCGTCGCCCGTAACCGCGACAACGCGCCGGTTTGGATAAACCAGCTTGGCCGCGATGGCCCCAGGCACAGCGATGCCCATGGCGGCAAAGCCATTGGAAATGATGCAGGTGTTGGGTTGGTAGCAGGGGAACAACCGCGCCAGCCAGACCTTATGTGCGCCCACATCGGAAATGACGATGTCTTCATCCTGCAACGCCTGGCGCAAATCCGAAATGATCCGTTGCGGCTTGAGCGGAAAGGAATCGTCATCGCGGTGTAGTTTGAGTTCTTCCTCCAATTCTCCCCGCACCGTCAAATTCGACATTCCCTGCCGCGAACCGCCTATCCGCGCCAGTTCGCGCAAGGAAGTGGAAAGGCCCCCCACCACACCGACGCCGACAATGTAGGCGGCGTCCACCTCCGCCGGAGAGGAGTCTATATGGATGATGGTCTTGTCGTGGGCCGGATTCCATAAGCTCGGCGCGAATTCCACCAAATCGTAACCGACGGTAATCACCAGGTCGGCTTGGGCAAAAGCGCGGTTGATATGGTCCGGCGCCTGCATGCCAATTGCGCCTTGGGCGAGCGGATGCCGATCAGAAATAATGCCTTTGCCCATAAAGGTGGTGGCCACCGGGATGTTCAATTTCTCAGCGAACTCAACCAGCGCCTCCCCGGCGCGCGCGCGCACCGCGCCGTTCCCCGCCATGATAATCGGCCGCCGCGCCTGGGAAAGCAGATGGGTCGCCCTTTCGATTTGTTCTTCCAATGCCGGTCCAGGATGGGGTGATTGGACCTGCAGCGGAACGGCGTCAATCTCCGCGATGGCGATGTCTTCAGGAATTTCAATATGAGTCGCGCCGGGCTTTTCTGTCTGGGCCACTTTGAACGCTTTGCGAATGGCTTCAGGAATCATCTCCGGGATGCGCAGACTTGTGTTCCACTTGGTCACCGGACGGAACAGCGAGACCACGTCCACGTATTGATGCGATTCTTTGTGCATCCGGTCCGAGCCGGCCTGTCCGGTGAGGGCCACCAAGGGGGCGCGATCCAAATTCGCGTCCGCCACGCCGGTGAGGAGGTTGGTCGCGCCCGGACCCAACGTGGCCAGGCACACGCCCGCCTGGCCGGTCAGCCGGCCATAAACGTCGGCCATGAAGGCCGCGCCCTGTTCGTGGCGCGTCGTGACAAACTGGATGGAGGAACCAACCAGCGCATCCACCACGTCCAGATTTTCCTCGCCCGGGATGCCGAAGACGTAGCCGACACCCTCGTTCGCGAGGCATTTGACGATAAGTTCAGCAGCTTTCATAATTCCCCGCTGGCCACCGGCTCACGGCGGCGATTTATCTTCCAAGTCAAAATCTAACCGGTTGGGCGCGTTCGGCAAATCGGAGTTTCGGTTATCCGCCATTCAAGATTATGGTGGGATAAAACACCACTTCATCGGCCCATGCCACTTGTTTGAGCTTTCCCTTCCTGCAAGTCGCCGGCACAAGTTGGCGGGACACCCATAACAATGGCCTCATGCTCTCAAATACCTGATCCAATTTCATTGGGATACTTTTGTTTTCGAAAGCAACATTGCGAACACTTCGTGGTAGAGGTCGTTCATATCCTCACTCACGCCCGCCAGGGCGCGAGTGCGCTCCGGTTGAGACTCATTTTCACCAGCAACCTTCGCCAGGTTGCTGGCATAACTCAGCGCCTCGGTTTGGGTCAAAAGTAACGTCAGCTCAAATGTGTCACCGGTTTGACCCAATAGTTCCTTCTTCTTGGTGGAAGCAATCGCGTCGCGGGTGGCCGCCTCCCCTGATGGAAGCCGGATGTCCTGTAGATTGATCGAAGGACCGTGTTTGGCAAATTCCTCCAACAGCTTCGATCCAGTGCCGGAAGCAGCGGCGATTCTCTTGATCAGGTCCTTGACGTCGGTATGTTCCTTCTTGATGAAGCGCAGCATGCTGACGTCCTTTTGCTCGTCCAGGAGTTGATGGAGCAAACTGTAGCAATTGTTTCGGGTTGATAGCGGGACGCTGCTTGCGGTCGGAGACTCAGCCGGCGGCGATTGACAACCGGTCAAAACCCAAGCGACTGATAACGTCACCGCAAACAACTGGAGGGTGATCTTGGCATTCACAAAATCGAAGTCTTGACCGCCAACGGCACGGTGAAAACCGAATTGTAGCCGCCATTAGGATTGGCCACATGGTCCGGGGCCTGTGAATCCTCGCTCCAACAGCCGTCCACCACGAATCGATATTCATACTGGCCGGACCGGAGCATCAAGCGGACAATCCAGTTCCCGTCGCCCGTGCTTGCCAGCGGAGTGGCTTCAGGGCGCCAAGTATTGAAATTGCCAGCCACCTTCACTTCCCGTGCCTCTGGATCGAAATAGGTCAGGGTTATTTCTTGTTCTTCCAACGCGGGGAATCGCGCGGAAACCGGCTGAATGGGCGGGGGTAGATTCATGATACAATGTAGTGCCGCTCCCGGCGACCAAAGAGGAGGTATCCAGTGCCTTCAGGTGGCGCGCGTTTTTGAGCGCCTTCGCGTCCAACTTTGTGCGTCGCAAAATCCAGCGAGGGGCGAGTGCCCGCTCCTCTTCCGGACGGTTCATGATCAAAGCGGCGCAAAGGGTTCGTTTTTTAAGCCACCAGACGCTGAGTTGCTTTTGCTTCATATCGCCCCGATAAACGACCTCGTCGTGGCCATCCGCCTCGCCCCAAAACTCATAGGAGAGGTCAAAAACATCCGAGAAAAAATAGGGAACGTGAATAAAAGGCTGAACTTTTCCCATCATATTGCGCATCGCCACCCGCCCCTGCTCCACCGCGTTATCCCAATGTTCAACCCGCATGGGACGATGAAAGATTTGATCAGGGTAATTGGCGATATCACCAGCGGCCCAAACGCCCGGCACCGCGGTCTCAAGGAATTCGTTGACCTTGATGCCGTCGCTCGTGTCCAGTGCTGTCCGGCGAAACAGTTCGACGGTCGGGGTTACTCCAATTCCCGCCACGACGAAATCCGTGGCCACATGATTTCCCGATGCCAACTTGACCTGACACTCATGATTTTTGTGCGTCAAGGCAACTACTTTGTCGGTTTTGATGAAGGTGATGCCATGCCCGGCAAACTGGCGCTCAAAAAAAGTTGAGATGGAAGGCGTGAACAGTCGCTTCCAGACCCGATCGTCGGGAAACACCATGGTCGTCTGCACTCCCTGGCTTGCCAGAACGGAGGCAACCTCCATTCCAATAAAGCCTGATCCGATCACCACAGCCCGCTTTCCTCGTTTGATCTGCGCGTGGATGGCCCGAGAATCCTTCATCTGCCGCAGATAGAAAATCTCGGGCCTGTCGGCCCCCGGCACCTGCAACCGACGAACTGTCGAACCGGTGGCAATGAGCAATTGATCAAAGCCAATCCTTTTACCGGCACGGCCATAAAGACAGCGCACTCGAAAATCCACCTTGCCCACCGGGAAGTTGGGAAGAACAGCGATGCCATGATCGCGGTAAAAGGCGGCGTCAGAGATTTGAATTTCGCTGTCCTCTTCCTTGCCGGCCAGAAAACCCTTCGAAAGAGGAGGGCGCTCATAAGGCAGCGCATTTTCCGCCGTGACGATGGCCAAGTCCCCCTTTTTGCCGCTCTGGGCGGCGAACTCCTTGGCGGCATATCCGGCAACCACCCCTCCGCCCAGGATCACGATTGGAAAGGATTTATCGCCTTGGGGCATGAGTATCCTTCGCCAGAGTTCGACCATTTTTTGCGTCGATGGGCATTATTGCGGGTGGCACGTCAATGCCCAGCGCCGCCGCCAGATCAATTTCATGCTCCTGCTCCTGCACGATGATCGCTCGCAAAGTCTCGCTCAGCGCAAATTCCCCCATCGCCTCAGCCTGGCGGATGCGCTCGCGATAACGCCCCACCGTGGTCCGTTCGTTCTCCAGATCCGCGCGCAGCATGACGATTGGGTCATTTGAGGTCTTAACCGGCTTGGGCGTCACACCCGGCATACCACCCAGATAATCAATCTGCTTGGCAATTTTTATGGCGTGCGCCAGTTCTTCCCCGGCATGCGCTTCCAACTCCCGCGCAATGTCCGTGTAAGCGGCCCCCTTCAGCACCTGGCTATAGACGGTGTAGGCGATGATCGCCTGATATTCCCCTGCCAAATCCTCGTTCAGCAGTTGGATCATCTGTTCGCGAGTGATACTCGATTCTGTGGTAATGTTTTCTTTGGTCATAAAATTGTTAAGATCAGTCCGCGCATTCTCGGGTCTGCCTGTGCTCAACCTTCCACGGTGAAGCCGACCTTGATGGTCACCTGCCAGTGATCCACCTTTCCCTTGGTGATGGCGCCGCGGGTTTCGACCACCTGGAACCAGCACAGGTTCTTGATGGTTTTGTGGGCGCGTTTAATGGCCTTTTCAACGGCGTCCTCGACCGAGGTGGTCGAGGTGCCGGTGAGTTCGATGAGTTTATAAACGTGGTCGTCCATGTTCTTGGCGTTCGCGCATCCGCACCCTTGGAATGTCGGCTTATTTGCAGTCGCAGCCGCAGGTATGCGAGGAGTCCTTGATCACCTTTTCGACGGCTTCGCGGGTTTCGCCAGTGAGTTTCTGAATCCGGCCAACCAGTTCTTCCTGTTTGCCTTCAACGTATTGGAGATCGCTATCCGTGAGCTTGGCCCACTTCTGCTTCAACTTGCCTTTGGTGATGTTCCAGTCCCCTTTAACTTCGAGTGTCGTCATAATAATTGTTGATTTGCTATTTTGCGTTTTGATCCGCCGCCAACGTGACGGCAAAAGTGCTCTCGCAACTGGCGGCGCAACACGACAGTGGAACAATATGAAGCGGATGGCTGAGATTTTCTATGGGGTGAAACCCCACCGAATCAAATTTCAGCCCCGGTTCCATAGTACTGAACGTCTTCACGGTAGCCGCCGTGGCCTTCGCCAATGGTCCGATAGTCCTCCGCCAATTCGATGGATTTGAGCCATTTGACCATTTTGAAACCGAGTTTGGTTTCCACCCGCAGCCGTAACGGGGCTCCGTGATTCATCAGGAGTGGGGCTCCGTTCATCTCGTAGGCCAGAATGGTCTGTGGATGCGCTGCTTCCTTAATGTCCAGGGAACCATAGAACTCGCGGCCTTGCTCATCCACTTGGTGCGAGCGAAATATGAGATAGCGGACCTGGGGAAGAGGCTTGCATCGCTTCAGAATTTCAGCCAGCGGCACCCCGGTCCATTCGGCAAAAGCGGACCAGCCCTGGATGCAGCAGTGCTGGGTAATCTGCCGCTTCGATGGCATGGCTCGAATTTCCACCAGGGACAAGGCCAGCGGTTGTTCGACCAACCCGGTCACCTGTAGTTTCCAGCAGGCAAAACCGTCCTTGGCCAGTTCACTCCACTCCTCGCTGACTGGCGGTTTTCCGTTCACCCAAAAGTAAGGCGAAATATCTGCTTCGGTGTATTCCTGCCGGCTGGTCAGCCGATAAAGCAAAAGGCGTGTCAACCAATCTGTGAGGATTCCCGAAACCTGCTGAACGGTGCGCGGACGCCGCTGCGACCACCAGCTCAGGAGCACATGGATCGCCACCACCACGGCAATGGCCGCCAACCCCAAAGTAACCGCCAGGGTGACGTGCTGGTTTTCCAAGCCCAGAACGATTTGATCCATTTTTTGCGGAAAGTTCTCGATCGCCACCAAAGCGACGTGAATGGGAATGAAGATCAAGTAGGCCACCATCACCAAAAAATGCAAACTCCGGGCTTTCTGCCGGTTGCCAAAGAGCCGCGGGTACCATGGAAAGCGCGCATCCACGGCCGGCGACATGGCAGCCCCGGTGAGTATCGCCAAAGGCGCCAAAATAAAAACAACGGCGGCGTAAGCAAGTTGTTGCAACGGGTTGTAAGGCTGAAAAGCGCCGGGCGGTGGCAGGTGGAAAGTCGCATAGGTCAAGAACGTATGCCACGCTGCCGGGAAGAAGTCCCAGGACGTTGGGATCAACCGCCGCCAGCCGTCGGTGCAAAAGAGCAAAGACGCATAGACCAGCCCATTGAGCACCCAGAATGCCACGGCGAAGAAATGCCAGTGGCGACCCATCCCCAGATTGTCGCGTCCGCCGGGAAGCGCCATCCAGGGCGAAACATCCACGGCTTCATCCGACGAAGTCCAGAGTCTGTCCTTCGGGATGACGTTCTTGGTGAACTTGAGCCATTCACTGCCCGGAGTGCAGTCTTTGTTCCCATACAGCCTGGGATGCTCGGCAAGAATCTGAATGCCGCTACGGATGAGCAAGGTGAGAAACAGGAAATTGATGTAGTGCGTCAGACGCAACCAAAGCGGGAAACCGAAGTGTGCGACGTCATGATTCATGGGTTAGGAACCGATGCTGTGGTTGGCCGGATATTCCCAACGGGCTGCGGCCGGGCGCGTTTGGCTGTCGGCTTCTTTGCCACACTCGGTGAGGCCTCGGTCGGATAAGTGATGGTAGTGCCCCGGACTTTGGCGAAGGGAGTCAGCGTATGAACCTGGCGGCGTGTTGGACTCATGATGTCCTCAGTGCGGATTCCACGAACGAGCAAGGCATCGGCGATAAGCGAACGATGACAACGCCACGGCACTGCCTCGGCGCACATCAAGGCGATTTGCTCCCGGTTCGCCAACTGGACCAACTCGTCCAGGCTCTGCTCGAATTCCGGCGTTTGCATGTAATCCGCATAACCCCGAAAGGAAGCATTACGCCAACCCACGTTGAGCGAATCGCGCTTCGCATGACGCAGCCCGCCGAGACCCGGCAGATGGACGTAGCCCAATCCGGCTTTCTTTAACGATCGGGGCAAGGAAGTTCTGTTGAACTGGGGATTGTGCCTGGAACGAGGCACGGTGCGCACGTCCGCTACGCAAGTTGCTCCGTGTGCCTGAAGCAGGCCAATGAATTCATCCAGCGTGTGCGTGGAGTGACCAATCGTCATTACCAGCGGTGAAAGTTCTTCGTTTAGCCGGTTTCTTTTCACGCAATCAGCGTTCTTTCATGCTCAGCGCGCTTCCGGTTTGCTTTTGAGTTTCTTGAGCACCGATCCCTTGTGCATGGCCATGTGGTCGGTCGTGTCGCTTTTGATCAGGTACTGCGGCTCCTCCTTCGAGGCGCGAACCGTGTAGCCCTTGAACGCGATGGCTGAGGTGATCTTTTTCTTGATCGTCCCCCGGACGTGGCCGGCTTCCGAGTTCCATCCCACATGATCTCCAACTTTAAAGTGCTTTTTCATCGGCCTGGTCCATTCTGATTGATTTGTGGTTCGTGCCTTCAGGTTGAAGATCGAATCATCGTCAAGATCATCTTGAACCGCTTCAACGCCTTGAGAGCGTGCGGCTGCTGCGCGGGCAACAGAATCATCTCGCCGCCATGCAAGCCATGTGGTTTGCCAGCGATACTGATTTCCGCCTCTCCTTCGAGCACATGCACGAGCGCATCGAATGGTGCGGTGTGCTCACTCAAGCTTTGTCCTTCATCAAACGCAAAGATGGTCACGTTCCCAGTTGGCTTCTTAACAATTTCGCGGCTGACAATGGAGCCGTCCTGGTAATTCACCAAGCCGGCGGCCTCCACGATTTCGCCGCCGGAGAGCCCTTTGGGTTTGGGCGAGGTTTCTGGTTTCATGAATGATTTTTGCGTTAACGGTTTTTCCTGACCCTCGTGACGGGCACTTTGTTTTTGGGATCATTCCGCGGTCCCAAAGCCCTCTGGCTTTGGCCGGTGACCGCCACTGAATAATTTGTGCCTCCCCAACGCCCGGCTGCTTTCCAGAAGAAAGTGAACTCAATCACCGCACCGTCGGGGCAATTCTCCGTGGGAAGATCGGCGAACCACAAACCCAGCGCGCTCATCTGGCTGGTGTTCGCATTGTTGGTGCTGGCCCAGCCATTGGCAGACCAGACGATGGTCGCCTCTGCCTCTACGATGAGGCGCAAGATTTGTCCTGGTGGCACGCGGCGAATCGAATGACGATGGCTCCACATTTCGTGCCGGCTTGCCACCGGTTTGACGACGTAGCGTTGGTAGGCCGGTTCGACTCGATCAAAACAAATGCCGTCATGGGCGCTGCGCACGAGGGAAACATATTCCGCATGTGACCAGCAGAGAGGCATGGCCGCGCCCGTGGGCAGCCCGCGCCTCATTCCCTTCTCCGGCAGGTCTTCGGCATCCCATAACTGCTCGGTGATCATGCCGCCTTCGTTGGCGAATTTTTCCATCGCGGCAATAAACGGCTTGGGATCATGCCCGGCCGCCAGTTCATAATGGCCGCGCTCCCCGGTCAATATCGGCCAGGATCGTCCGACGCCCGTGCCGTCGAAAGCGCTGCCGTTCTGTTTCTGTCCGTAGCCATCGTGATTGTAACGGCGCCAGC
Organism: Verrucomicrobiota bacterium; assembly: GCA_049513975.1. Taxonomy (GTDB): domain Bacteria; phylum Verrucomicrobiota; class Verrucomicrobiia; order Limisphaerales; family Palsa-1400; genus JBEKOF01. The sequence goes on from JBEKVM010000148.1 coordinate 11,062, forward strand.
CCGGACCTTGCGGCAGATCAACCTTGAGCAGGCGATCCATGACTGCGATGGAGTCGCGCACGAGGGGATCATTAGCCGCGCGGATGCCCAACCGCACCAGGTGAAGAAAATCGCCGCCGACCACATTCTTTGCCGGACGGAGTCCGCCGCGATTGGCGATGGCCAGCATCGTGGTGTTGGGATCAGCGTGTGGATCGGGCGCGACCGGGTCCGTGGGATTGATCCGAATGTAGTGACGCCGGAAACCTTCGACCAACTCACCGTCCGTGGTGACAGTCCATTCTTCAACATGCGCCGCCAGCCAGTCCGCATATTGCAAAATAAATTCCGCGGTTCCCGCGTCCTTACGCTGTTTGGCAAACTCCGCCGCACAAACCAAACCGGCGATCACTGTGGCGAGCGTTGAGGGAGAATAGCCCGCGTTTTCCTCCCATCGTTCCTGCGCAGTCACAGGACCCTGCCGGATGAGATACGCCGCAGCCCGCAAAATCATGACGCAAGGATTGAACCGGCCCAGCGCGACGCCTTCACGCTGCAAACGCCACGCCAGCAGAATGGGCGCGGCCACTTCATCAAGCTGCACGCCGCACCAATACGCATTGCCATTAATCCAGCTGTTCTGCGGGAATCTGCCATCCGACCGCTGAATAGCGGCCAGCCAGATCAAGGCGCGCAATGGAGTCCCGGTTTGGCCGGTCGCCAAAAGTGCGGTCGCGCTCTGCGCCAGATCGCGGGTCCAGACCAGGTGATAACCGCCGAGATCGTTGTCGCCCTTGGTCTCGCCCCAAGGGATGCTCATCGAGGCCACCAGCGCGCCTTGAAAGGTTTTGTCTTCGTGGGCGAGAAGGATGCACCGACTCAGCCGGTAGAGGTGGCCGCCATCGGACGTGTGCTGGCTGAAATCGTATTTCGGATTGATCACCGTGCGCTGCCATTGGCGGATATAGGTTTGGCGATGAACATCGAACGGCTCCGCCAACGATTGCAGCAACTTGGCCACCGTGCTATGGCAGGTCCTCCCAAGCGCAATGGCGATCGCAAACTCGTCGCCGCCCTGAAGATCGATTTCGCCCGTCAGCGCAATGTTGCCTTCGCCGGCTTTGCGGAATTCCCAGTCCATCTTGAAATTATCCATCAAGTCCTGCCAGCCGTCGCTGGCGCCGACATACCCGATTGATCGCCGCAAGAACCCCTGGCTGCATCCCATGACCAGATGCACGTCCTCGCGCTCGGCGTGCAACAGGCTGTTGCCTCCGATTTCAGAACACCAGCCGGAATTGCCCGCCCCATGACGCCCAAGGTGCGGAGCCAACAGCGCGTAGAGGCGCAACTTGCCGCGCAACGATTTATCCAGCACTTCAAGTTTGGTGTGCTGAAGCACCACCGAACGATGCGGATCGGCGAGAATGTGCTTGATCAGCCGGTATCGCCCATTGGGCTCTGAATTGGTCAGGCGGTAGAAAACACAGTCTTTTTCCGGGTATTCGATCCTGTGCTCCAGGTCGCGCTTCTCCTCGTGGCAAAAGGTTTCGCCATCGCTGATCAGAAATTGAAAATCGCGCGTGTTCGGCTGATCAACCGAGGGATAGTAGATTTCGTTGACGATGCCGTGGCTGAGTGTGAACCAGACCCGGCAACTCGTATGATAGGCGGTGCCAAGACCTTCCTTGGCGCTGGAGGTCCAACGCGGTTCGATGCCGGGCGCGCCAAAGGCCACGGAGTTTTCAGAATCATTCATTTTAGGAAATTCCGATTGTGAGATTTTGACCAAAGGCGAAGGCCGCCACGAAATGCGTTGGCGTTGTCCCCGAGTTGGCTGCCGGGTGGAAGTTTCTTGAGCAGTCTCGCATTGCCGCCGCCCAAAACGACATAATCAGCCTCCAACGCGGCCTTGAGTTGCCT
>JBEKVM010000149.1:0-12938 GCA_049513975.1 Verrucomicrobiota bacterium
TCCGCAATCCGCAATCCGCAATCCGCAATTACCTTGTTCCCTTTTTCACTCTGGCGGACATTATTAACCGGAAGCCCTGCCCTCGCCCGCGGGAGCGGGAGAGGGTGGCCGTCAGGCCGGGTGAGGGCGCGCAGGCTCGCGCTCTAAAATCCGCAATCCGCAATCCGCAATTACCTTGTTCCCTTTTTCACTCTGGCGGACATTATTAAGTAGATGCAGATGCTGGATGACATGCAACTGTTGGAGGAATACGCCGCCCGAAATTCCGAAGCGGCCTTTTCCACCCTGGTTTCACGCTATATCAACCTCGTTTATTCGGCCGCCTGGCGGCAGATCGGCAACCGGGAGGAAGCGGAGGAAATCACGCAGGCCGTTTTTTTGGTGCTGGCCAGGAAGGCGAAATCATTGCGCCGGGGAACCGTCCTTTCCGGCTGGCTCTATCAGACCGCGCGGCTCACCGCCTCCAATGCGCTGCGCGGGGAAATTCGCCGCCAACGCCGCGAACAGCAAGCCTATATGCAATCCACCTTGAACCAACCGGAGCCGGACCACTGGACCCAGGTCGGCCCCCTGCTGGAGCAGGCCATGTCCGGCTTGAGCGAGGCCGACCGCAATGCCATCGTTCTGCGCTATTTTGAAAACAAACCCTTAAAGGAAGTCGGCGCCGCCCTGGGCGCAACCGACGACGCCGCCAAAATGCGCATCAGCCGCGCCCTGGAAAAACTGCGCGCTTTTTTCCACAAGCGCGGGGTCACGCTTTCGGCCACGGCTTTGGGCGCGGCCATTTCCGCCCATTCCATCCAGGCCGCCCCGGCCGGACTTTCCACCGCCGTCATCGCCGCCGCCTGCCAGGGTTCGGCCTTGACCGCCTCCACACTCACCCTGGCGAAAGGAACCCTCAAACTTATGGCCTGGACAAAAATTAATATCGCCGCCGGCGTCGCCGCCGCAGGTGTCATCGCCCTGCAATGGGGCGAAATTCGAACTCAGAAAGTGGAATCCGCCTCGCTGCAAAGCCAGCTTCAGCAGGCCTCGCTCCAAAGCGAGAAACAACTGGCCGCCATCAAGGAGTTGGAAACACGCGATGAGACGATGGCCCGGTCCCTCCGCAGCGTCGTGCGCGAATCCACCCAGTCCGCCGCCGCGCGCAAGGCCCCCGCCCCCGCTCCGGTCCTGGCCGCCAATCCCTCCGCAGCTTCTCACCAGGGCAAAGGCCTCGCCGGCATCATGGAAAACATACTGAACGACCCGGACTACCTCAAAGCCATTGGTGAGCAACAAGCCCAAGCCCTGAAAACACAATACGCCCCGCTGGTTAAACAACTCAATCTCACGCCCGACCAGCGCGACGCCTTCTATAAGCTCATCACGGACAATGTGACCAACGCCATGGTTCAAGGCATGGCCATGTTGAGCGGCTCCAACAACCCCGCCGCCGTCAGCGCCGCTGCCGACGCACAAAAAGGTTTGGAGGAGCAGATGCGCTTGTTGCTCGGCGACAACGGGGCCGCCCAGTTTAAGGAGTTTCAAGCCACTCTTCCCGACCGCCAGATATTTGACCAAATGAAAGCCAGTTTCACCGACAATCCGCTGACCGACGATCAACAACAGCGCCTGCTCCAGCTCATGATTAACGAACGCAAAAACTCCGTCATGGCCGTGGACCCCAACACGGGCAAACCGTCCGTGCCTCTGTCAGGCGACGCCTCCGCCCAAATGGAGCAAACCATCCAAGCACAAGACCAGGTTAATCAGCGCGTCTATCAACAAGCCGCCGACTTTCTTTCCCCCGGCCAGCTTCAATCCCTGGGCAATTCCCAAACCAATTTCCTCGGCTTGATGAAATCAATGATGCCGATGATGCAAAAAATGATGGGAACGGATTCCAACGCCATCCCCGCCGGCCAATGAGGTCGAACGGGGGGGGGCCGTCATACCGTTTCCAGTTTGCTTTTGCACTGTAGCGGCGGTCTGCGACCGCCGCCAATCGCCTTGGCAATAGTGTAGTTACGAGCTGGAAACGGTATAATACGTTAGTCTTGGGTGGTAGGGCGGGCAGTCCCACCCGTGCGCCAAAGCCTTGGCGACGGCGCATGCCCGCCGCACGACGGTAGTGCGACGTTTGTTCCTCCCCTCGCCCGCGGGAGCGGGAGAGGGTGGCGAAGCCGGGTGAGGGCGCGCCGGCTCGCGCTCCAGAACTTCCAATCCGCAATCCGCAATCCGCAATCCGCAATCATTCCCCCCTCGCCCGCGGGAGCGGGAGAGGGTGGCCGTCAGGCCGGGTGAGGGCGCGCAGGCTCGCGCTCTAAAATCCACAATCCGCAATCCGCAATCCGCAAATATGCCCCCTCGCCCGCGGGAGCGGGAGAGGGTGGCCGTCAGGCCGGGTGAAGGCGCGCAGGCTCGCGCTCTAAAATCCGCAATCCGCAATTCCTACACCAGCTTCCTGTATTTCTTGTCCTCCGCCAGTTTCTTGACCAGTTCTTTCACCTTCTGCGCCTGGCTTTTGTGCGCCAGCAACACCGCGTCGTCCGTTTCCACCAAAATGGCGTTGCGCAGCCCGACCACCGCGATCGGCGTCCGGTTCCTCGTCCTCGCGTCATATATAATGTTTCCCTCCGCGCCGACGTGGATGAAATCCGCCACCGCGCAGTTCCCCTCCGCATCCGCCGGCAGATGCCGGCCCAGCGCGTTCCACGAGCCTAGATCGTCCCATTCGAACGAGCCGTCCGCCACCACCACATTCTGCGCGTGCTCCATCAGCGCGTAGTCAATGGAGATTCTTGGCAGCGCGGGATATTCCTTCGCCAGAATCTTGTACAGCCTGCGCGTGTCCGCCGCCTGGAACCACCGCTGGCAGGCGGCGGCCAGTTCCGGCTGATGCTTTTCCAATCCCTGCGTGATCGTCACGAACGACCAGACGAACATCCCCGCGTTCCACCGGTACTGGCCGCTGCTCACATATTCCTGCGCCCGCTCAAAATGCGGTTTCTCCACAAACTGTTCCGCCTTGAAAAAAATGGTTTTATACGGCTTCACCCCATGCGGCGCGGGCAGAACCTGGCCCACGCGAATGTAGCCGTACCCGGTCGCCGGCTCGGTCGGCTCGATGCCGATGGTCACCATCACCTGCCCGCGGCCCGCCAGGTCAAAAGAATCGGCCAGGACCTGCTGAAATTTCTTCTCGTCCGGAATGACGTGGTCCGCCGGCAGCACCGCCATCACGGCGCTGGTGGAGCGCTGCCCCGCTATCGCCGCGCCCAGCGCCACGGCCGCGCACGTATCGCGCCCGACCGGCTCGCCGATGACATTCCTGGCGGGGAGCTTCGGCAACTGTTTCCGCACCTCCGCCGCCTGCGCGGCGTTGGTGATGATCAGGATATTGTCCAGCGGAACCAGCGGCAGCACGCGGTCCACCGCCTGTTGGAGGAAAGAGCGTTTGCCCAGCAAAGCGATCAATTGCTTGGGCATTTTCTCCCGGCTGACCGGCCAAAACCGCTCCCCGCGCCCCCCCGCCATGATAATCACAAACCGCTCACTGTTCTGTTTCGATTTTTTCACAAATAAACGTCATTAGATTTTTTCCCGCAGATGAAACTTAAAGAGCTCCTCCAAAAACTCGGCCCGCTGTCCTTTGTCTTTGAGAATTGCCAACAAATCGAACACCTCGCTAATTCCCGGCGCAGTTTTCAAGCGCTTCGCGGCCAATTTTGCAGTCGCCTCCAAATCCAATAAGCCCTTCTCAGTGGCATAATTGACAAGTATCTGTTGCACCTCTCGCACCGCCGCTAATGCGGGGTCGGGCCAATTACCCTGCTGTTTGGCGGCCTCGGCAAAGATTGGGTGGAGACGGCTTTCACGGCTGGCTTTGGCCGCGACGGTGAGCGACGAGGATAAATGCCCATTCATGAACCTGCAGAGAGCGACCGTATCCTTGGCGGCGGAACGAGATGGGGTTTGGTCCAGGCTCTTCTTCGGAAGGCCGGCCATAAGGCGATAATAGTCTGCCAGTTCCGGGTGCGCCGAAATCACATCGGGATGGGCGAACACTTCGCTCCGCGCGAACTCAAGACTTTCAGCAGCCTCACGCCCGGAGGCCGAAATTCCAAGTCTGCTCCAGTCCCAGATCAGGTTGTTCCATGATGCGCTGCGGGCTCGTTTCCGCCAATCCCTTATTCGAGCGTCTGGCATTTCAGCGCTTATGCGAACCGGTTGTTGTTGCGGTTTCAAGTCTGTGACATTTAGCTTCCCACTCCGTGGCACTTCTTATACTTCTTTCCGCTGCCGCAAGGACATCTGTCATTCCTTCCCACTCTAGGAATTGAACTTCCTGGTTTCACCGATGGCATACCGCCCTCCAAAACCTTCTCCATTCCCGGAGGCGGTTTGTCTTTGAAATCAATTCTCCCCATGGACGGAATTCGAAATGAAAAACAAGTTTTCTCAGCAAAATGGGTCAGGGCGAAATCTCCATGCGAGATAATGTCCATTCCGATAAGAACATCCGCGCTTAAAATGTTTCCCTTCGTTACTTTGACACTGCTGAAGCCCACCCCGTTTGGAAGCCCAATGCTCACATAATAAGTCTCTGTTACATGCTCGCCATTCACCCCAACCACTTTGGTCATTCCGAATGGTTTTAAGCCCAGTTCCTCAACAACTCTCTGCATAATGACTGAGCCGGTGGCGCCCGTGTCCCAAATGCCCTTGTAGGGCGTGGGCCCAAATGGGGGCTTGGATATGTCCGGATCAAATGCCGGACCAACTTGAACCGGCGTTGCAAGCACCCTAAGAATACCGGGAGCGTTTATGGTGAAGCTCTTGGCAGACATTATACAAACGTCACTCGCGAATGAAACGTTTGAGTATATCCCTCCGACCCCGGTTCACACTTTTGCACCAAAAACGTTCCTGGCTGGTGAGTTTTGCTCGTTTCCGTTATCGCCTGCATTTCGTTGTCATAAACGCCGATAACTTTACAGTCCTTAATGACTATAAACTTCCCATTGTACTCCCGCACCAAGGCGTCTTGATTCTGAAGGTAAAACTTAAATTCTTGTTCAAGCGTCATAAAGTTTGTCATCACCTATAAAAATATACGCTCCGCACCGATCTTGTCAACGATTAAGGTATCCTGATGCGTTGATTTACCACGACACATCAGTAATAGCGGCTCGGTTCAGATTAACCAGCCCGTCTTTTCGCGAAGTGTCTTCTCTTGGCGACGGCTTTCATACGTGTGGCTCTTTCACAGCCCGGATCAGCGCGCCGGTGAACTCCACCACCCGCGCAATCATATCGGGCGAGCCGCCGTGCCGCGCGATTTGGTTGACCACCGCGCTGCCCACCACCACCGCGTCCGCGCAGGCCGCCACCGCTTTGGCCTGCTCCGGCGTGGATATCCCAAAACCGACGGCAATGGGCAAATCCGTATGGGCGCGAATTTTGGCGGTCATCGGCCCAATGGTGCCGGACACTTTCTCCTGCATCCCCGTCACCCCTTCCCGCGATACGTAATAGACAAATCCGCTGGCCCGTTTCACGATCAATTCGATGCGCTCCTCCGGCGTGGTCGGGGCCACCAGGTAAATCACGCACAGGCCGGCCTGGCGCATCAGGGCCTCGTAATTCTCCGATTCCTCGGGCGGCAAATCCAGGGCGAGCAGGCCGTCCACCCCCGCCGCCGCCGCGTCGCGCACAAATCTTTCCAGGCCGTGCCGGTGAATGAGATTGAAATAAATATAAAGAACGATGGGAATTTGCGATTTCTGGCGGATGCCGGCCACGGTTTGGAGAACTTTGCCGGGCGTGGTGCCCGAAGCCAGGCCGCGTTGCGCCGCCAGTTGGTTGACCAATCCGTCGGCCAGGGGATCGCTGAACGGAACGCCCAGTTCCAAAACGTCCACGCCCGCGCGGTCGAAGGCCAGGGCCAGTCCGCCCGTCGCCTCCAGATTGGGATCCCCCGCCCCAATGTAAACAATAAATCCCGCCCGGCCCTGTTGCTTCAGGCGGGCAAACCGTTCGATAATGCGATTCATCACGGGCACAATGGCAATAATCCAGCCCCGCCGCAAGACTGGGAAACCGGCCCCGCCCAATCCACCGCCGGACCCTTTCCCCGCCCTCTCAATCCACTCGGGAAAGCAGGCAGGGCCTTTCCCCGCCTTTGCCCTCCTCTTCCTCCCGGTGGGCCTCCCAGGCCAGACGCAGGCCCTCCAGCGTCAGCAGCGGCGCCACCGCGGTGATTTCCGGCAATTTGGCCGCGATGATCCGCGCATAGCCTCCCGTGGCGACGACCGGCAGGTCGCGGCACTTGAGCGCGCGCTTGATTTGCACCAGCAACTCGCGGATGAGGCCGCGATAGCCATGCACCGCCCCGATCAACATGGCTTGTTCGGTGTTCTTGCCCACCAGCGCCGCCACCTCGCGGATTTTGATGCGCGGCAGCAACGCCGTCTTCTCATGCAGATAATCGGTCATCACGTCCAGGCCCGGCGCGATGATGCCGCCCGCGTAATTGCCCCGCCGGTCCACAATGTCAAAGGTCACCGCCGTGCCGAAATCCACCACCACCACCGGCGCGCCGTAAGCCTTTCTGGCCGCCATGGCGTTGGCCAGCCGGTCCGGACCGATCGTCTGCGGTTTCGGGTAATCAATTCCTATCCCGCGCACCGTCCGCGCCGTCAGCGCCAGCGCCGCCACCCCCAGTTTTTCCCGGACGAGGAAGGAAACCAGCGGCGTCACCGCCGGCACCACGCTGCAAAAAGCCGCGCCGCTCAGGGAAACTCCGCGAAAAAATCTCATGGCCCCGCTCTCCGCCCGGCCATTCGACCAGTCCGCCGTCCAAACGTTAATCTGGCGCAGGACCCGGCTGGAATTGGCCAGGCCGATGTGCGTGCGGGTGTTGCCGATGTCAAACAGGGCGATCATCAACACCCGGTTTAAGGTGTGAAATCGAAAAATTAAAGTTTAAAGTGGCGCCGAACTCAGCCATAATGCCGCCGGGTTCCAATCAAACCCCGCTGACGAATGCAAAAAAGAGAAATAGGTTGGATCGTGGTGCTGCTCCTGGTGATCGCGGCTTACATTCATTTTTTCAGCCATTGGGGCGAGAAAAGGGAGATCCAAATCTTTGCTTCCATCCGCCAGTTGCCCCGCCGCGCCGGCAACGCTTCCACTTTTCCGGTTTGGTTCACGCTCGACAGCACCTACCGGCTCACCAGCATTAAAGTGACCGAGGTGGCCGGCAAAAACACCAACGCAGTGGCGCATCTCCTCTGGCACCTGGTTTCCAAGAACGTTTCCGAGCCGGTCAAGTTTTTCCAATACGGCCAAAACATAGATGGCATGGAGCCGGACCTCAAAGGCGTGCGGCCCGAGCCGCTCGTCCCGGGTGAAAAGTACGTGTTGGAAATATCCGCCGGCCCCCTCAAAGGCGTCTCCAAGCCTTTTACGGCCCCGGCCATTCCCAAGTGAGGCTCCCCCAGGGGGCGGCTCACGGCGGCGTGGTGCCGGAGCGATACAGCGGGACCGTACACCACAGCACCACCGGACTCAGGCTCTGGTTGACCCGCAGAAAGCGCGTGCTGCCATCCACAAAGGCATAGACGGAGCCGCCCAGATTGGTGTTGCTCATGCACCTGCTGTGTTTGGCCTGGTCCAATCTCAGCCCGTCGTCAATATCGAAGTAATCCATGAAAAAGTCCCCCGCCCCATACAGTTTCTCGCCAAATATGATGGTCTCCGAAGGCTGTGGCACCTCGTTATCCTTCAGGAATGGCAGGGGAACGCCGTTGGTCTGCCACGCGCCATACTTGTCGGCGTAGCCATCGTTGAAGCCGTTGATAAAATAAGTGCGCGGCGCCTGATCCTGGAAATTGGGAAAGTTGGTGCCATAGGTGGCCGGATACAGCCCGGTTTCGCTCGGACAGACCAGCAACTTCAGAGCTTGATAATCGGGATACAAGTAGGTCGGCCAGCGGGGGGAGGAGCCGCCCAGGTTGTCGTTGGGCCGGGGAGGATAATCGCCGCCGTAATCCTCGGAATACAGCATCAACGCCACGCTCAACTGGTGCAGGTTGCTGGTGCAACGGATGCGTTTGGCCGTTTCCTTCGCCTGGGCCAGCGCCGGCATCAGCATGCTGGCCAGAATCGCAATAATGGCGATCACCACCAGAAGCTCAATGAGCGTAAAGGCGTTCTCTTTCGCGCCCGGGCCGCGGCTTTTAGGTTTGGTCATTTCAACTCGATTTACTTGAATCCATGATTGGACGGAAAACCACCGCCAATTGCTCAATCTTTTTTTGCTGCTCTCTCATTCCGTCGAAAAACCCGCTCAAGGAGGGCTTGTGCCCGCCCGATAAATCGGATCGGTACACCACAGCACCACCGGGCTTAAGCTCTGGTTGACTCGCAGAAAGCGCGTGCTGCCATCCACAAATGCATAGACCGACCCTCCCAGATTGGTGTTGCTCAAGCACTTGCTGTGTTTGGCCTGGTCCAGGCGCAAGCCGTCGTCCATTTCGAAGTAATCCATGTAAAAGTCCTGCGCCACGTACAATTTCTCGCCGAAAATCACCGTGTCCGACGGCAGCACGATGTCGCTCTCCTTCATGAAAGGATCGGCGTTGGTCAGCCAATTGACCCCATATTTATCCGTGTAGCCGTCATTGAACCCGTTGATAAAGTAGGTGCGAGCCACTTCATCCGCCGGATAAGCGGGGTTGTTGCCGTAGGTGGCGGGGGTCAGGCCCTGCTCGCTCGGGCACAGCAGAATCGCCGCGCTTTGATATTCCGACAGCAGGAAGGTGGGCCAGCGCACGGTGTCGCCGTGCGGCGGATAATCGCCGGAGTTGTCATCCGCATACATCATATTCGCCACGCCAATCTCATGCTGATTGCTCGTGCAGCGGATGCGTTTGGCCATTTCCTTCGCCTGGGCCAGCGCCGGCAACAGCATGCTCGCCAGAATCGCGATAATCGCAATCACCACCAGAAGCTCAATGAGCGTAAAGGCGTTCGCTTTTCCGGCCGGGCTGTTTCTCATCTCTTGGGTCATCTTATCAGCAGTTCCATAGACGCGCAACCAACGATTGTTGTTACACCATAACGCGGGCGCATCTTGATACCACCACCATGCGATTTGCCAAATCCCTCGCCCCACCAAGTGGGGAGAGGGTTAGGGTGAGGGGTTCCATCCATCCAATGGTGGTGGTATCAAGATGCGCCCCCATGACGCAAAAGGCGCTGATCGGAATGGTTGGCGGCCGCCCCCAGCCGGGTTTATCATGGCGGCGTGAAACGAAAATTTGCCCTCGTGCTGGCCGCGATCTTGTTGGCCTGCGGATGGCACGCTTGCTTTTATGACCGCGCCACCTGGTACGGCGACTCGGAGCGGGGAAAACCCATGGCCAATGGGCGTCCCTTTAATCCCGATGCTCTCACCGCCGCCAGTTGGAATTATCCGCTCGGATCCAGGCTCAAGGTCGTTTATGGGCGCAACAGCGTGCTGGTGGAGGTGACCGACAGGGGCGGGGCCAGGGCGTTTATGCAATTCGGCAAAGTCGTGGATTTGAGTCACGCGGCCTTTGCCAGGTTGGAAAAACCGGCCGTCGGGTCCATCCGGGTGAAAATCATCCGGGAAAAGTAATGCCTTGATGGCCCGGGACGAGCGCAAAAAAGCGCGAATGCCCCGGCGCGGCCGGCCGCGCCTGAATCCGGGCAAATCACCCGACGAAACTTTTTCTCTTCGGTGTCTGATGCGTCAATCTGCGTTCCAAGCCGAACTTCGGCCTGCCGGCAATTCCGGCTTCGCCTGGCGCTCCTGCAGGACCGGGCGGTACACTTCCTCGTACGCGGCGGCGGTCCGGCTCCACGAAAAATCCTTGGCCATGCCGTTGCGGCGATAGTAATCGAGCAATTCCTTGTCCGCGTAAAGGACCAGCGCTTTGCGAATCGCCTTGGCCAGGGCGCGCACGGAATATTCGCTGAATTTGATGCCGTCGGCCTTGGCAACGTCCTCGGTCGCGTCCGTCACCGAATCGTCCAGGCCGCCGGTGACGCGGACGATGGGGACCGTTCCATAGCGCAGGCTGTACAGTTGGTTCAATCCGCACGGCTCGAAAAGCGAGGGCATCAGGAAAAAATCGCAGGCCGACTCGATCCGGTGGGAGAGCGTGGTGTCGAAACCGATTTTGACGGCGCATTTGCCGGGGTGGCGCAGGGCCAGCTTGCGGTAGCCGCGCTCGAACTCCCGCCCCCCGCTGCCCAGCAAAATAAACTGCATGTCCGCCGCCAGCATCTCCTCCAGCGCCCCCAATTGAATGTCCACCCCCTTTTGCTGCGCCAGTCGCGCCACCGTGCCGAACAGCGGGACCTCGGCGCGGACGGGCAGGCCCAGCTCCTCCTGCAATTCCATTTTATTGGCCGTTTTGCCCCGCAAATCGCGGGCGCTGTAAAAGTGGCTCAGATACGGATCTGCCGAGGTCGTCCACTCGTCATAATCCACCCCGTTGAGAATTCCCACCAGCGCCTCCTGCCTCCGCCGCAGCACGCCGTCCAGCCCGCAGCCATACTGCTCGGTGGTGATTTCCCGCGCGTAACGCGGGCTGACCGTGGTGATCAGGTCCGCGTAGGTGATGCCCGCCTTGAGACAACTCATCCCGCCGTAGAATTCCATCCCGCCGGGTTGAAAAAACTCGGCGGGCAGGTTGGTCAGGGCGAATTTCGCCGCGGGGAAATTGCCCTGGAAAGCCAGGTTATGAATCGTCAGGCAGACCGGCGGCGGCGAGGCCCAGCCGCCGCGCCGCTTTCCCTCCGCCACGAACGCCGCCACCAGCGCCGCCTGCCAATCATGGACATGCAGCACCTCCGGCTGCCAGGGCAGATAACGCGCCAGGTTGACCACGCATTTGGAGAAGAAAATAAATCGTTCCGCATTGTCGGGATAATCGGCGCCCCGTTCCCCATATAATTCCGCCCGGTCGTAGAAGGGCGGGTGATCAATGAAGTAGATCCTCTCCCCGTCGGCCAGATGCCGCACCCACACTTTGGCCTGCACTCCTTCCCCGCCCAGCGGCAAATCCAGATGCCAGTCCAGCGGCTCCACATTGGGAAAACTCTCGCGAATGCCCCGATAGAGCGGCGTCACCAGCCCCACCTCATGCCCGGCCCGCCCAAGAAATTTGGCCAGCGCGCCCAGCATGTCGGCCAAGCCGCCGGATTTGGAGTAAGGATAAACCTCACTGCTCGCGAGCAGAATTTTCATGCGAAATTGGCCCCGGGGCGGTGAAGATCGCTCCGATCCGACCGATCCGACCGATCCGTCAGAGGAGAATTAATTTCAGCCTGGGCGCTCATCTTCTCGGGGCGCAAGGCCTAGGCCGCCGGTGGCGCAATCCGGTCCGTTTTCAGCCACGGCTGCAAGGCGGCCGGAATGAGCACGCTGCCGTCGGCTTGCTGGCCGCTTTCCACCAGCGCCACAAAAAGGCGGGCCAGCGCCGTCCCGCTGCCGTTGAGGATATGCGGGAATTTATTCTCCCCCGCCTCGCTTTTGAAACGCAGATTCATCCGCCGCGCCTGGAAATCCTCGCAATTCGAGCAACTCGACACTTCCAGATACTGCCCCTGCCCCGGCGCCCACACCTCCAGGTCGTATGTCAGCGCGCTGGCAAATCCCAGGTCCCCGGTGCAAAGCTGGATCACCCGGTAATGCAGGCCCAGCAATTGCAGCACCCGCTCGGCGTTGCCGACCAGTTTCTCCAGCTCCTCGTAGCCCTTTTCCGGCCGCGTGATTTTGATCAGCTCCACCTTGTCAAATTGGTGGACGCGGATCATGCCGCGCGTGCCCACTCCCGCCGCGCCCGCCTCCCCGCGAAAACAGGGCGTGTAGGCGCAATAATAAACCGGCAGCCGGCTTTCCGGCAAAATCTCCTCGCGGTGCAGGTTGGCCACCGGCGTCTCGGCGGTGGGGATGAGAAACAGTTTTCCCAGCGTGGCCGCGTCCACCCCTTCCTGCACCGCGTAATACTGATCGGCAAATTTGGGGAACTGGCCCACCCCCGTCATGCAGGCGGCGTTGACCAGATAGGGCGGCGAAACCTCGGTGTAGCCGTGTTCGCCGGTGTGCAGCTCCAGGAGAAATTGGATCAGCGCCCGTTCCAGCCGCGCGCCCCAATTCGTGTAAAGCAGAAATCCGCTCCCGGATATTTTCGCCGCCCGCGCGAAATCCACCAGGTGGAGCGACTCGCACAATTCGACATGGGTTTTGGGCTTGAATTTAAACGCCGCCTTCTGGCCCCAGACCCGCACCTCCACGTTGTCCGCCGCCGTCCGGCCGACCTTCACGCCCGCATGGGGCAGATTGGGCAATTGCAGCAGCAAGGCGTCCCGCCGCTGTTCGACTTCCCCGATGCTCTTGTCCAGCGCCGCGATGCGCTCCCCCATCTGCCGGGTTTCCGTTTTTTTGGCCTCGGCTTCGGCCGCCTTTTTTTGCGCCATGAGCGCGCCGATCTCCTTGGAGACACGATTGCGGGAAGCTTTCCACTGCTCGACTTCCACCAGCCACTTGCGGCGTTGCTCGTCCAGCGAAAGAACCTGGTCAATTTTGCTTTCATCCCCTCCCCCGCGCGTGGCCAGGCGCTGGCGCACCGCCTCGGGTTGTTCGCGAATCAATTTGATATCAAGCATCGGCCGATTATAGGCTCCGGAAAACTGAAGTTCAAAGAGTAATTGCGCCGTTAGAGCATTTTCAATAAAACTGTAGCCAGGGCACCTGACAGGGATGCGATGAACTGGTTTGCCTGCGGTAATTACAATATTCTTTAAACTGCTCTAATCACTTGGCAAATGAGACTCCCCCGCATTGCCGAATACTCAATGCGGGGGAGTCTCATTTTACCAAGGGACTTAATTCTGTCCAGAAAAAAGATTCAAGCGTT
>JBEKVM010000150.1:0-12800 GCA_049513975.1 Verrucomicrobiota bacterium
CACCCAGGGTAGCTCGTTCCTCGCGACCCTGGGCTGAAAGCTTCAATCCCGTTGGGATTGAAAAACCAATGGAGCCGCCCCAAACTTCTCTCGGCATTCCACCGAAAACGTCGAGGAACCGCCAAAAACGCCACAGTCCCTTGCAAATCAACAGGTCAGCGTCACAAATCTGTCGTTATGGGATGGCTGTGATTTTAATCTTAATCCTGATCTTGATCTCCTTTGCGCCTTCGGGAATCCGAATTGCAAATGGCCTCCAAAATTCCTTTGACGAAACGGCCGGAAGGTGCTTAGTTTATGGGCGCAGTCAGTATTAACGCAGCCAGTTGCCCTGAAACAATTATTGAATTATGAAATCTGCTTTTGCTTGTCTTGTTGCCGTGGGTGCGATGCTCCTTTCGGCCCGCGCCGCCGATGTCACCACCAAAATCACCGGGGTTCATCTTTGCTGCAAGAGTTGCGTCACTCTGGCCGAGAAGACCGTCGCCGATAAAGTGCCGGCCGCCAAGGCGGTGGCCGACCAGGAAGAGGACACCATCACTTTGACCGGGCCCGACACCCCCACCGTGCAGAAAGCCGCCGACGCGCTGGTCAAAGCCGGCTATTTCGGCAAAAGCAGCAACGCGGACATCAAGATCAGCACCGACACAGGCGCGAAAGGCGCGAAGGTGCAAACGCTCGAGGTCAGCAACGTCCATCTCTGCTGCGGCAAATGCGTCAAGACGGTCACCGATGCTCTCTCCGACGTGCCCGGCGTCAAGGCCACGACCGGCGTGGCGAAAAACGCCAAGACCTTTCAAGTCACAGGCGATTTTAAAGACTCTGATGTCTTCGCCGCCTTGCAAAAGGTGGGCCTCACCGGCAAAGCCGGCGCGGACAAATAATCTCGCTTCCCCTTCCAAACTGACACGCCCCAGAAGGCCCGGAACGATCTTTCGTTCCGGGCCTTGCTGCTTCCCGCAGGCCGTTTGTAATGCGTCATCGGGATCAAGGCTGATCCAGCTTCCAATCCCTGTTCCAGCACCAAAGGCGGCCCGCCTCGCGGCAACTCGAAGAGGGAAGCTGAAAGCCAGTTGCCGGACTTGGACTCCGTCCCCAATTCAAAGGCTGCTGTCCGTTTTCTGAAATGAACAGTCGGGACAGATCACCAGTCTGAAACCGCACTGGCCTCGTTCAGGGCCGCTGCATCCGGTCCATTTCTCCCTCAATCAGCGTGCGCATCCATTGAGCTACAACAGGAGAAATGCCGCTCTTGCGCATATCCACTGAAAAGGCGCAGAGCCAAATCTCGTCGGCGGGGCGATAATGTAGCTCGCCTGTGACGCGTTTTTCCAGGTCGTCCATGTGGCCGGCCCCATAAAACACCGCGATCGAGCCGGACGGGGAAATTTTTTTCAGCTCCGCGTTCAGATCACCCAGCAGATGCTGGTTGCGGGCCCGGATGAGGACCTGGACCAGGCGTTTCCAATCCGGCGGCAAGCCCTGCACATCGGACAAATCGCCCTTGAGCCGTCCGGCCGCTTCGATCAAGCTCAGTTTCGCCACACCCTGTAGCTCGGGACTGCTGGCCACCAATTGCATCCCGATTTTGAACAGCGAGCCAAGAAACGAACTGCCATCCATGATTTGCAGAAGTACCTCGAAAGAGACATTGGTCCCGCCTTCCTGACCGGGCCCGCCGGGCGGCCGTCCCTCGGCCATGATGCGCTGAAGTTGAAGAATCGAAAGATCGCTGTTCAGGAAATTGGTGCGGTCGTAGTCAATCGCCTCCAACTGAAAGACCAGGCCCAGGCAACGGGCCAGCTCGGATTGCATCGAATAACCGGCGTTCGTGCCGGTTGGCGGCGCCGCGGGCATGGCATCATTGCTGGCCGCCGCGGTGGCATCGTGAACATGATGCGGGTGGGCCTCCGGATTGACCCCTTCGTAGAGGACGACCGTTTGGGCGTCGAGAAAACGTTGCAGCGCGTGGTAATACTCCGGTTCGCCCACATGCATGACCCCGGCCAGCCAGATGACCGGGCCGGCCTTTTCCGCGGGGATGAACTTGCGCAGGGCGATTTGCAATTGCACGGTATTGGTGTCCGGGTTGGCAACACGGGTGTAGGCCTGTGGCGGCGGGGCGTCGGCGGCGTGAGAGAGCGACGGACCATCCGCCTGCGCCAGCGTGAGCGCGCCAAGCAGGATAAAAGCCAGTTTCCGCATCGAAGAATCATAACGGGAGCCGGCGCCGCCCATCAAGCAAATCCAAGTGCCGTCAAACCGCCCTATTGTCAGGCTTTCACACCGCCGGTTTTGGATTCATGGCAAAACGCGGACATGCCAAGTTCAGTGTGCAGAGGGTGGAGTGGGCGTCAATGATGCACAGTGAATCTGGAATGGCGGGGTCAGCGCTGAGTTCGCAATTCTGCATTCTGCATTCTGCATTTCTTCTGGCGCGGGTCCGCCGTCCGGGTCATGCTTGGCCAGCTTTGCTTCGTATGAATGGTGAGAGTCAAGAAAAATTGTCGCTGTTTTCAGTGCGGCCGCCCCGCCGGCCCTATCTCTGGGCCTTGAGCCTGGTCCTGGCCGTTTGCGCCGGCGTTCTCTACGACCGCTGGGTCTTCATGACCGGAATGCCCCGCGGCGCGGAACGCGATTTCCAACTCATGGCCCAGGCCTGGAACATCATCCAGCGCGATTACGTGGACCGCAGCGCCTTGAAATCTTCCGTCCTCACCCACGCCGCCATTGAAGGCATGACCGATTCCTTGGGCGACTCCGGCCACACCGTCTATCTCAACCCGGAAATGCGCCGCCACGCCAGCGCCGCCATGCGCTCCCATTTCACCGGCATCGGCGTCGAAATCAAAACCCAGGACCGCCGCGCCGTCATCGTCGCCGCCCTCGATGGCTCCCCGGCCCTGCGCGCCGGCGTGCGCGCGGGGGACATCATTCTGGAAGTGGACGGGCGCTCCGTCGCCGGGCTGCCCTTGAGCCAACTGGATGACCTCATCACCGGGCCGGTCGGCGCGGCCGTCCGCCTCGGCGTGCTCGACCCCGCCGACGGACGGCGCAAGGAATTCAACATCGTCCGCGCCTCCATCAAAGTCCCCAATGTGACCTGGCGCGCCTTGCCCGGCGGACAGGTGGCGCACCTGCGGGTGGCCCTGTTCAGCGAGGGCGTGGCCCGGGATGTTCGCGCCGCTTTGCTCCAAATCCAGCAGCAGGGAATGACCAACGTCATCCTGGATCTGCGCAATGATCCGGGAGGCGTCCTCGCCGAGGCCGCGGCCGTCGCCAGCGAATTCCTTGCCGGCGGCAACGTCTATTTGTCAAAAAACGCCGCCGGTATAATCACCCCCGAACCGGTCCAGCCGGGCGGCGTGGCCACCAACATGACCCTGGTCGTCCTCATCAACGCCGGTTCCGCCAGCGCCTCCGAAATCGTGGCCGGCGCCTTGCGCGACGCCCACCGCGCCCTCCTGGTGGGACAGAGGACTTTTGGCACCGGCACCGTTCTGGAGGAATATCAGTTGTTTGACGGGTCGGCCCTCCTCCTGGCCGTGGGGGAATGGCTCACTCCCGCCGGCCGTTCCTTCTGGCACAGGGGCCTCAAGCCCGACGCCGAGGTGGCCCTGCCCCCCAACACCCTTCCCCTCATTCCCGCCCTTGAGACCAACCTCACTTCGGCCAGCCTGCAATCCTGCGGCGACCCGCAACTCCTCCGCGCCCTCTCCCTTCTCACCAACTCGCCGGGCCATTAACATTGCCAATTTGTAATGTTCAGGAAAGTTTCCCGTTAACTCCCTGTGGCAACCTCCTTCCATCAACCGGATGCCGGTTCACAAAAACATTTAACAAAACGACAATTATGATCAAAATTCGAACCCCCAAAATCGTGGCCGCCTTTCTCACCGGCGGCCTGCTGCTGGCCGCGGGTGTGGGCGTGATTCTCACCGCCCACGCCAGTGATCAACCCTCCGCCAAGGTCAAGTCCATGGGACTGGTCATTGATGACCACCCCCTGGCGCGCGACGCCAGACCGGGCGTCAGTTACGCCGATGTTGTCAAAAAAGTCATGCCCAGCGTGGTGAAAGTGGAGGTCACCACCGCCGCCAAGGAATCCTCGGTGGAAATGCCCGGCATTCAGATGGACCCCTTCTTCCGCCAATTCTTTGGCAACCAGTTTGGAGGCGGACGCCAACGGATCATCAGCCCGCCCATGCACGGGCTGGGTTCCGGTGTCATCGTGACCAAGGACGGCTATATCCTCACCAACAATCATGTGGTGGATGATGCCGACAAGGTGAAAATCACCTTGCAGGATGGCCGCGAATTCATCGCCAAAGTCATCGGCAAGGACAAGGAATCCGATGTCGCCGTGGTCAAAATTGACGCGCATGACCTCCCCGCCATCACCCTGGCCGACAGTTCCAAAATTGAGGTCGGCGACGTCGTTCTGGCCGTCGGCAATCCCTTTGGCCTCGCCCAAACCGTCACCATGGGCATCATCAGCGCCACCGGCCGCGTGCCCACCGACATGGACACCGGTCGCCTGGCTATGAACCTGAAATATCAGGACTTCATCCAAACCGACGCCGCCATCAACCCCGGCAATTCCGGTGGTGCGCTGGTGGACACCGATGGCCGCTTGATCGGCGTCAACACCGCCATTTTCAGCCGTAGCGGCGGCAACGAGGGCATCGGCCTGGCCATTCCCACCGACCTGGCCCGCGAGGTCATGGTCAGCCTGGTCAAGGACGGCAAGGTCACCCGCGGCTATCTCGGTGTCATTCCTCAGCCCCTCACCCCCGTCCTGGCCAGAGAGTTCGATCTCAAGAGCACCAAAGGCGCCCTCATCGGCGAAGTGGAACCCAGCAGCCCGGCGGCCAAGGCGGGCCTGAAAAACGGCGATGTCATCCTGCAATTCAACGGCAAGACCGTTGCCGACGACAGTCAACTCCGCCTGGAAGTCGCCGCCGTTGCCCCCGGCGAAAAAGTCCCCGTGCGCATCTGGCGCGACGGCGCCGCCAAGACCGTTGACGTCCTGATCAAGGAAGTGCCCGGCGAAGCGCCACTGGCTAAAAATGGTTCCAGCGAGTCCGATTCCAACGACACCCTCAATGGCGTCGCTGTGTCGGACTTGAATGCGCAGATGCGCCGGCAATTCTCCCTGCCTCCTAAAATCGAGGGCGCGGTCGTCACCCAAGTCGAGCCAGGATCGGCGGCGGCGGACGCCGGATTGAAGGAAGGCGATGTCATCCTGGAGATCAACAAGCACCCCGTCCGATCCGCCGATGACGCCGTCAAACTGACCTCAAACGTCAAGGACAAGATCACTCTCCTCCGGGTGTGGAGCAACAACGGCACCCATTATCTGGTGGTGGACGAAAGCAAGGCAGGTTAATCCTGCCCGCTGCATCAATCAGGCAAAGCCCTCCCGCATTCGTGGCGAATCCGGGAGGGCCTTTTTCGGGGCAACAGGCAAGGCGGCGCCCGATCCGTTCCGGGGAGCACACGCGCCCTCGCGTGTGGTGGCCGGCGCCCTCGCCGGCCACATCCTTCCACATGATACACTTGATCTTGAATCGGCGAAACGCGGGAGTTCGGGGAGCGCGGGCGTCTCGCCCGCGTTCGGCGTCCCGCCGAACGCTCTTCAGGTGCGGCATCCTCGTCTTAGACGGGCATTTGGAAAGGCGCAACTGCTCTCGACTCCCAACCCCCTTTGACTTATGATGGACGACGGCATGCGCATTCTGGTCGTTGAGGACGACAACAAAATTGCGTCCTTCATTGTCAAAGGGCTTAAGCAAACCGGCTACGCCGTGGACCGCTGCGCCGACGGCGAAGAGGGCCTGGTCTTTGCCGAAGCCACCGCTTATGACGCCGCCGTGGTGGACATCATGCTGCCCAAGCTCGACGGCCTCAGCCTGGTCCATCGCCTCCGCGCCAAAAAAATCCGCACCCCGGTTATTATTCTCAGCGCCAAGGCGGCGGTGGACGACCGCGTCAAGGGCCTGGAAGCCGGGGCCGACGATTACCTGACCAAGCCCTTCGCCTTTTCCGAGTTGTCCGCCCGCGTCCAGGCTCTCATCCGCCGCGCCACCCAAACCGCCGAGCCTGGCCGCCTGACCTCCGGCGATTTGGAGATGGACCTCTTCACCCGCGAAGTCAGGCGCGGCGGGGAAAAAATTGAACTGCAGGCCCGCGAATTCGCCCTGCTCGAATACCTGCTGCGCCACGCCGGTCGTCCCGTCACCAAGACCATGATCCTGGAGCACATCTTTGACTACAGCTTCGATCCGCAGACCAATGTCGTGGATGTCCTCATCCACCGCCTCCGGGCCAAAGTGGACCCGGACAAGACGCGGCTGCAAACCATGCGCGGGGTGGGCTATGTTCTTAAGTAACCTTCTTCGCAAGTTCGCCTTTCGCCTGAGCCTCTGGTATGCCTTGATTTTCGCCCTCAGCACCGCCCTCCTCCTCGCCCTGGTCTATTATCTGGTCGGCATCGCCTTCCAGCGCAAAGACCAGGAAGTCATTCTCGCCCAGCTCAAGGAATATGCCACCGTCTATCAGGCCCAAGGCGCCCCGGCTTTGCGCGCCCGCGCCACCCAGGAAAACCCTCCCGCCGATGACAAATCCTATTACGTCAACCTCAATTCCCCCCAGGTCTCCCTGGCCGGCTTTCAGGTCGTTCCCAACGGCTGGGGCGGCTTCGACATGCAGCCCGCTTTCCACAAGGTCTGGAACCAATTCGAAATCAATCGCAGCCCGAAAAATTCCGAAAAAGATTTCGCCTGGGCCGTGGCGAAAATGTCCGACGGCGCCACCCTCGTCGTCGGCCGCATTACCAGCAACCGCGACATGCTCTGGGAGCCGTTCCGGCAGACCGCCCTGCCCACCGGCCTGGCCATCGCCCTCATCGGCCTGGGCTGCGGCGCCTTTTTCGCCCATCGCGCCCTCCTCCCCGTCCGCCAAATCGTCCTCACCGCCCGCAACATCATCCACACCGGCAACCTCGACGCCCGCGTGCCCACCCGCCCCTCCCGCGACGAACTGGACGAGCTGGTCCGCCTCTTTAACACCATGCTGGACAAAAACCAGGCCCTCATCCGCGCCATGCGCGACTCCATGGACAACGTCGCCCACGATTTGCGCACCCCGCTGACCCGCCTGCGCGGCGCCGCCGAAACCGCCCTTCAGCAAAACCTCGATCCCGCCGCCACCCGCGAGGCCCTGGCCGACTGCGTCGAGGAATCCGAGCGCGTTCTCAGCATGGTCACCACCCTCATGGACATCGCCGAAGCCCAAGCCGGCACCCTCCGCCTTCAGCGCCAGCCCGTGGACCTCTGCCGCCTCCTCCGCGAAGTCATTGACATCTACGAATATGTCGCCGAGGAAAAGAAAATCCGCGTCGTCGCCGAACTGCCGCCCTCCTGCGAAGCCAGCGTGGACGCCAACCGCATCCGCCAGGCCTTTGCCAATCTGCTTGACAACGCCCTCAAATACACCCCGGAGGGCGGCGCCGTCACCATCTCCGCCGCCTGCCGCGCCGGGGACGCCGTCGTTCGTTTTCGCGACACCGGCATTGGCATCCCGGAGCACGAGCAGGACAAAATCTGGGAGCGCCTCTATCGTGGCGACAAGAGCCGTTCCCAGCGCGGCCTCGGATTGGGTTTGAGCGTGGTCAAGGCCGTGATCGAGGCCCACAAAGGCAAGGCCACAGTCAACAGCAAAGTCGGCCAAGGCTCCGAATTCACCGTCCTCCTTCCCATCCACGCCCTCTGAGCCGCCAGCCCGCCCTTTCCTTTTTCCTAATCCTAATCATAATTTATCATTTCCCCAGAGCCACCCTCCACCCATTCCCTTTATCATCTTGGCGACTCTTGCCCCGATAGCTTTCGGGGTTGACAGTTGAAAGGTCTTTTCTATCCGTGGAATCCGTGAAATCCGTGGTTCAATTTCCTCGTTTGCCGTTTGCCGCTCTGCGCGTTTTGTCTTTCACTATGGGCCGAACAAGCTACCCAAGTATCTAATGTTTAAGACCTTGCAACCATCCGCATTTCTCCCCATTTTCCCGTTGACAATCCGCCCTTAATTGATAAACTTCCCGTGTGAGTGCAAGGAACGTAGAGTCGAGGAGTCAGACTCAGATGGCCAAGGTTGGGCCGGCGTCCAGGGGCGTGCGGGTCAGCCTGCCCGCCGTCCCGTCCGCCAAAGGCCATGCGAAGGCGGAAGCTTTACCGAAGGCCGAAGCCTGGCGCAGGAGGCGCCACCAGAAATTTTCACCTGTTTTCACCTGGTTTCAGCCAGTTTCACCTAGTTTCACCTGGTTTCACTTCCCGACCCCAAGGGGGGATCAATTCATTTTGGTTGCGGCTTTGCTGCGCTGGGCATTTTGCGCCTTTTCTCGGAAAATCAATACAACCGACTCAACATGAACACGTTACACCTAAAATCGAGCGCCACCAGAGCAGGGCCAATCAAGCCTAATCAAGCCTAATCAAGCTGTTTTTTATGTTGGCAAAATCGCCCCGCTCGCATTCGCAAGAAATGTTGCGCCAAAACCCCAATCGCCCCACAATCCTGCCGCAGTGCATGACCCCGACCGGAACCGATAAAACAGCATGAACGCGCCTGGACCCCCCACGGCCGAACAGCAGCGCCTGGCGCAAGCCAATAGCGGCCAGGCCAACTGGCGCCGCTGGGGTCCCTATCTCTCCGAGCGCCAATGGGGCACCGTCCGCGAAGATTACAGCCCCGGCGGCACCGCCTGGGAATATCTGCCCCACGATCACGCCCGCAGCCGCGCTTATCGCTGGGGCGAGGACGGCCTCGCCGGCTTCAGCGATGATGGTCAGCGGCTCTGTCTCGCCCTCGCGCTCTGGAACGGCCAGGATCCGATCCTCAAGGAGCGCCTTTTCGGCCTGAGCAACCACGAAGGCAATCACGGCGAGGACGTCAAGGAACTCTACTACTATCTGGACGCCACCCCGACGCATTCTTATTTGAAGATGCTCTACAAGTATCCGCAGCGGCAGTTCCCCTACTCCCTCCTGGTCGGGCAGAACCGCCGCCAAGGCATGGACCAGCCGGAATTTGAATTGCTTGACACCGGCATCTTCGACGACGACCGCTATTTTGATGTCTTCGTCGAATACGCCAAGGCCGGGCCGGAGGACATTCTGATGCGGGTGACGGCGCACAATCGCGGACCGGACAAGGCCGTGCTGCGCGTGCTGCCGCACCTTTGGTTTCGCAACACCTGGTCCTGGAAACCCGGCGCGGACCGGCCCGGCCTCAAGGCGGCCAACGACAACACCGTGGCCGCCCGGCACCCGGTCCTGGGCAACTACGAATTCTATTGTGAGGGGAAGCCGGAACTTCTTTTCACCGAAAACGAGACCAACGTCCGCCGCCTGCACGGCGGGAACCAACTCAATGGCCACTGCAAAGACGCCTTCCACGAATATCTGATCGGCGGCAACAAAGCGGCGGTCAATCCCAACCGGACCGGCACCAAAATGGCGGCCCACTATCAACTTGCCGTGCCCGCCGGGGGCCAGTCGGCCATCCGCCTGCGCCTGACCCGCGGCAACGCCCCCCAGCCCTGGGCCGGTTTCGACGAACTGTTCCAGCAGCGCCGCAACGAGGCCGACGAGTTCTATGCCGCCTTGCAGCACGAGATCACCAGCCCGGACGCCCGCCAGGTGCAGCGTCAGGCCCTGGCCGGCATGATTTGGTCCAAGCAATTTTTTTATTACGACGTGCCCGAATGGATCAAAGGCGACCCCGGCCAGCCTCCGCCGCCCCCCGAGCGCCGTTCCGGGCGAAACCACGACTGGACGCACCTCAACAACGCCGACATCATCTCCATGCCCGACAAGTGGGAATACCCGTGGTATGCCGCCTGGGACCTGGCCTTCCACACCCTCCCCCTGGCGCTGGTGGACGCCGAGTTCGCCAAGAGCCAGCTCGTATTGTTGACACGCGAGTGGTACATGCACCCCAACGGCCAGCTTCCCGCCTATGAATGGGCCTTGGGCGATGTCAACCCGCCCGTCCACGCCTGGGCCGCCTGGCGCGTCTTCCAGATGGACCGCAAACAGCGCGGCGACCAGGGCGATCTCGCCTTCCTCGAACGAGTCTTCCACAAACTGATGTTGAACTTCACCTGGTGGGTCAACCGCAAGGACGCCCAGGGTCGCAACATCTTCCAGGGCGGCTTCCTCGGCTTGGACAACATCGGCGTGTTCGACCGCAGCGCCCCGCTGCCCACCGGCGGGTTCATCAACCAGGCGGACGGCACGGCCTGGATGGCGATGTATTCGCTCAATTTGATGCAGATCGCCCTGGAGTTGGCCAGGCACAACGAAGTCTATGAGGACATCGCCACCAAGTTCTTCGAGCACTTCCTCCACATTGTCGAGGCCATGAACAACATCGGCGACAAAGGCATCGGCCTGTGGGACGACGCGGACGAGTTTTACTATGATGTTTTGAATCTGCCCGACGGCCGCATGGTGCCATTGCGCGTGCGCTCCATGGTCGGCCTCATCCCCCTCTTTGCCGTCGAAACGCTGGAGCATGACCTGTTGGAGCAACTGCCCGCCTTCCACCGCCGCTTGCAATGGTTTTTGAACTACCGTCCCGACCTGGCCAAACTGGTTTCCCGCTGGAACGACCGCGGCGGACGCCAGCGCCACCTCCTCTCCCTCCTGCGCGGCCATCGCATGAAGGCCCTGCTCCGGCGCATGCTCGATGAAACCGAGTTTCTCTCCGATCATGGCGTGCGCGCCATTTCCCTCTGCCACCGCGATCATCCCTATCAATTCCGCCTTGACGGCCATGTCCTGGAAGTTCGCTACCAGCCCGGCGAATCCCAGTCCCCCCTCTTTGGCGGCAACTCCAACTGGCGCGGCCCCGTCTGGATGCCCCTCAACTTCCTCATCATCGAGTCCCTGCAAAAATTCCACCATTACTACGGCGACGATTTCAAAATCGAATGTCCCACCCGCTCCGGCCGGATGATGACCATCAACCAAGTCGCCGATGAACTTGCCCGCCGCCTCACCCGCCTCTTCCTCAAAGGCCAGGACGGCCAGCGTCCCGTCCTCAAATCCCACCCCAAACTGGCGGCCGATCCGCATTTCCGGGACTGCGTGCTCTTCCACGAATACTTCCACGGCGACACGGGCTGCGGCCTGGGCGCCTCCCATCAAACCGGCTGGACCGGCCTGGTGGCCAAGCTCCTTCAGCCCCGCCTCCGTCCGCATGGCAATCACCCCGATAAAACCGGCGGGGAGGAAGTGACCTGATGCGTGCGGTTCAAGTCCGGCCACTGGCTCCAGCCTCCGCGCTTCGCGCTACGGCTGGCAAGCCCGCCTTCGGAATAATTGTTGAACAGCGTGGCACAATCGGTTTCAGTGGCGGAGGCTGCGCGCCATAGCGCCGCTTTGCGGAGCGACGGCGGGCCTCAACGATGAACAATTTCCATTACGTTTACCTCCTGCAATCTCTCCCGCATCCGAACCAGATTTACACCGGCATTACAGCCGATCTTAAGAAGCGCCTGGCCGAGCACAATGCGGGCAGAGTTCCGCACACGTCCAAATTCACTCCTTGGGAAATTCGATCGGCAACGGCCTTCAAAAGCAAAGAACGTGCAGTGGCATTTGAGCGTTACCTCAAGAGCGGATCGGGAAGGGCCTTCCTTCAGCGACATCTTTAACCGTATTGTTACGCCTGGGCGGAACGGGCCAAGACGGTGGGGATGCCGGAACGGTTCGCCCAGCAGGCCCTTGGGCACAGTTCCAAAGCATTCGTGCGGGCCTATTCCAAGAAGGCCAGGGTCATCGTTCCCTCGTTGGAAGATTACGAGGCGCAAATCGTTAAGCTGCCACTGGCGGTGAATCAATGAAGGCCAATCTTCCCTCTACTCGCCGGCTAAAACTCAGCCTATCGTTTTTCCTTACGCCGACGTGCTTTTATCCCGCTTTTCTTTGTCTTCACTTTCCGACAGTGCCTTCTTTATCGCGTGCTGCAACTCCGAAAATGCCTGTGGGTCGCTTTTCATGAATTCCCGAATGACGCTCTTCGGAAAAAACAGATGTCGAAATGCGCGCAACTCACTCATTCTTGCAAACCTATCATAACTTCCGCTTTCCACATTCCTTTTGTAGTCCTCCGGCAGAAGGGCCATTTTGTCAATGCGTTGTATTCTGCGACGGAGAAGGTAACGGAAAATCATAAACGTCCATCCGATTGCATAGTGATTTGCTCAAACTTTCCCGCAGGAATGGATTTTGGTACGTCTCTACTCATTCCAAAACGCTACCACAACCATGCAATCCGTCAATCCCGCCGCGTGGGGACCTCCCTCGATTGCGATCTGTCCCAACGCCGCACGTCAGGAAACTTGTGAATTTGATACCCCCGAACCGTCAGCCATTTCCGCATCCCCTCACGCATCGGCCACAACCACCGGACGTTCCCATCCCGCCTGTCCGCCGTAGGCCCTGCGAAGGCGGATCAGTTGCGGCCACTCGATCATGCACTCGTCGAGAACGCTGGCTGAGGCTCGATCAAATTCGGCAGACGTTCAAGCCAGAACTCGACGTTGCAAAACAGCTTGGCCGTGAAATCTTCCGACCACAGTTGGCTCTTGCGCATAAATTTCCGCTTCTCCGTGGACGTGTTCGCCAAACGATGACGCTGATAAAACGCAATGGAATTTTGACAGGATTAACAGGATGGACAGGATGACGATGGGATTCTTTTCTGACTCCGTTCGAAATCCTGTAAATCCTGTTCAT
>JBEKVM010000151.1:0-12717 GCA_049513975.1 Verrucomicrobiota bacterium
TGTGACCTTGCCGATGATTCGCAAACAACTCCAAGCGGCGCTGATTCATCTCTCCGGTAAGTGCCCCTGGTGTCAGACGAAATTCGAAAACTCATCCTGACTACTTAACCGAGTATTACTAGCCGGGGATCTATTAAGAAATGATTAAGATGCGGCAATTTCTGACATAAATTTTTGCGAATTGTCCGCTTGTCTTAATCAAAACTCAATGGAGAAGGGGGTATTCTATCGCATTATGAAACATCAATTGGTTCAGAGCGAAAGAATGATTGTAAAACCGGGCCGTGCCCTGACGGGCGCGTTGTGGCTGGTCTTGTTGGTTTTTGGTGTTGCCTTGCCGGCGTGCGGGCAGGACGGGCCGCCGAATGGCGCGCCACCGGGGAGAGGTGGTTCGGGTGGGCGGGGCGGGCCAGGCAGGCCAGGCGGAAGCGGCGGGACACGCTCTACACCCTACACGTTGAGCGCCGCATATACCTTGAACGGCGGGAACGAGAAGACAGAAAACCAGAGTTACCGGTCCGCCACAAACGATGTCTCGGCCATCCTGGTCCAAAACGGCGGCGACCTCACCCTCCTCAATCCGACGGTCACGACGACCGGCAATTCCTCTTCGACCGAGAATAGCAGCTTCTACGGATTGAATGCCGCCGTGCTGGCCACCCAGGGCAGCAAAGTGACAATCATCGGCGGATCGGTCACGAGCAGCGGCACCGGCGCCAACGGCGTCTTCGCCAGCGGTCGGGGGGCGGCGATCGCTTTGTCCCGGGTCACCATTAAGGCGACGGGCGACGGTGGACACGGCGTGATGGCGACGGGAGGCGGCTCATTGACTCTCGACAACGTGGATATCAACACCTCAAGAGCGCGGGCTGCTGCCATCGCCACCGATCGGGGCGGAGGCACCATCACCGCCACCGGCGGAACATTCCGCACCTCCGGATCGGGTTCGCCGGGGATTTATTCCACAGGCAACATCACCGCCGCCAACGCCATCTTTAGCGCCGCCGGCTCCGAGGCCGCCGTGATCGAAGGCAGAAACTCCATTGCCGTGAGCGACTGCACCCTGTCGGGCGGCGGAAGATGCGGGGTGATGATCTATCAGAGTTTCTCGGGCGACGCGCCGGGGAGGCAAGGGACCTTCACGATGAATGGCGGCTCGCTGACGGCGACTGTCGGCCCACTGTTCTATGTCTCGAACACCAGAGGAGTGATCGCACTGAAGGGAGTCAAAGTCGCCGCGGGATCGGGGACGCTGGTCAGCGCGAGCGCCGACCGCTGGGGCAGGAGCGGTTCAAACGGCGGCAACGCGGTTTTCACCGCCGACGGGGAAACTCTGGACGGCAACCTGACCTGTGACAACATCAGCTCGCTTGCTGCCACACTGAAGAACGGCACAACGCTTACGGGATTGGTCAAAGGCGCGGCGTTGACGATGGACTCCACCAGCAAGTGGAATGTAACGGCCGATTCATTATTAACCAGTCTCAGCAACCCGGATGGGGTTTCGGGCACTGCCATAACCAATATCCACGGCAATGGCCACCAGGTCCGCTATAACGCGGGCCTCCCCGCGAACCACTGGCTTGGCGGCAAGACTTATGACCTGGCCGGCGGGGGCAGTCTGCTTCCGGGTCCAGTGCCGCCTGCGCCATGATTATCAATTTGAGTGTCTTCATCATAACTTAATGTTCTTTGCCGTAGATTGTCCTAAATGAATGCAGTAGCGCAAAGACGTGGAAGCCGGCCGGCCAGGCGGGGCCTTTCCAGAAAGGCAATCAAATGCACATCATCGCCGTCATCCCGATAGCCATAAACGCGGGCGCGGCGGCGCTTCCGGCGATTGTCGCAGGCATGGCCGGCGTCGCGGCAATCCTGTTCAAACCGCGCGCGCTGATGAAACTTCTGCGAAGAAGAATGCTGGCATCAAGTCTTCTTGCGGGAGGGTTGCTGCTCTTGATGGTTGCGGCAATGTGCTGGGGGCGTTCCAGCACGCCGGTTGGGCGCGCCGGGCGAAACGAGCAGCCTCAGGCCAGCCGGATTGATTGGGCGAAAGTGGCGGAAGAGATAATCGCCCAGGAGCGTGTGCGTCAGGTGTCCGGCAATCG
Source organism: Verrucomicrobiota bacterium (assembly GCA_049513975.1). GTDB lineage: Bacteria > Verrucomicrobiota > Verrucomicrobiia > Limisphaerales > Palsa-1400 > JBEKOF01. Next base: position 2,106 of record JBEKVM010000151.1, read on the forward strand.
TGCCAAACCGGTGGTGGCTTCGGCCGCCCCGCCGGAAGGAACTCCCCTGGCTGTGCCGGGATCTCTGCCAGCGGGCGGGCGGGATTTTTCCCGTGATCATTACAACGGCGGGAGACCGCCAGCCGGATTGAACGCGCTGTGGAGTTTTAAGCCGGAAGGCACTCTGTTTTTTGGGGTGCCGGCGGTCGTGGGGAAGCGCATTTACGCGTCGGGCTGCCAGGCGGATTTGGGCGCCTATACGGGCCTTTTGGCCTGCCTCGATTTCGACACCGGCAAACCGCTTTGGCAAACGACGCAAAATGGCAATGAGCCGTTGCGGCCGTTCTTCAGTTCGCCAGCCGTGACAGCGGATGGCAAATACTTGGTCATTGGGCAAGGATTGCACCAGGATCGGGACTGCTCGCTGCTTTGCTTCGATACCGCGACCGGCCAGCAGGTCTGGGCTGTGAAAACACCGCTTCATGTTGAATCGTCTCCGGCCATATTCGGCGACGTGGCGGTGGTGGGCGCGGGAGCGATTGAGGGAGATGATGGAAAGGCTGTTGGCGACCCCGGATTTGTCCTGGCGGTGCGCATCCCGGACGGAAAACTACTCTGGAAGCAGGCCGTAAATGACCCGGAGAGTTCACCAGCGATTGACGAAAGCGGCATGGTGTTTATCGGCAGCGGCTGCAATGGGCAGGCGGTGGTTGCAATCCGCAGCGAGCCTGACGAGGAACTGCAAAAAAAGAAACTCGCCCGGATCGCCTGGCGAACCGCGGCGGCCCAGCCGATGTTGGCGCCGGTCACGCTGGCGGGGAATCTGGTGATCGCGGGGGGTGGAAACGGTGACATGGTCCATTCCGGCCGGAACCCTCAAGGACTGGTGCTGGCTTTGGACCGGCAAACCGGAAAAGTAATTTGGCAAACTTCCATGGACGATGCCGTCCTCGGCGCGGTTGCCTTTCAGGACGGAATGCTGATTTGTCCGGTCCGGAACGGCGAAGTGGTCGCACTGGAGGCCGGCGATGGCCACATCCTGTGGAGGACCCGCGTCAGCGGAAATGCGCCGGTGCTCACCGGTTGCGCCGTTGCCAAAGAGCGGGTTTATGCCGTCAGCAGCGACGGCTATCTGGCGGCGCTGGCGACCGGGGACGGGAAAGTGCTGGAAAAAGTTTACCTGAACGATCAGAGCCAGCCCGGGACGGGTTTGTCACTTTCTTCACCGCAGGTCATGGATGACCGCATCCTCGTGGGCAGTGAAACCGGCGGGCTGCGCTGCCTGCAAGGATCTGGAGGCGACAAATGATCTCGCTCCAAGAATTTACACAAGATCTGGAGGAATGCCGCGAAGTTATGCTGGTGGGCGGCAAGGGGGCCAGTCTCGGGCGTCTCATTCGTGCGGGATTTCCAGTTCCCAACGGCTTTGTGGTCAACACGCGGGCCTACCGTTTGGCCCAAAAAGAAGCCGCTTCCGCAGGCAAGCCGATGGAGATTCCGGCTCAAGCAGCCGGGGAAATCCTCCGCGAGTACCAAACAATGGGTGCGGGTGCGGTGGCCGTCCGGTCGTCAGCAACGGCTGAAGACATGGCTGCGGCCTCCATGGCCGGGCAGTGCGACACCTTCCTTGATGTGGAAGGTGAAACGGCGTTGCTGGAAGCGGTGCGGCGGTGCTGGGCAAGCCTGGATGCGCCGCGCCTCCGAGCCTACCTTGAGGAACATGGAATTGAACCCGCCAAGATCGCCATGGCGGTCGTGGTGCAGCGACTGGTGCCGGCGGATGTGGCCGGGGTGCTCTTTACCGCGGACCCGAATGGCGGCGGCAGCGGGAAAATGCTGATCGAGGCAAATTGGGGCCTGGGCGAAACCGTCGTCGGGGGCCGCGTCCAGCCTGACGTGCTTACGGTCGAACGGAACACAGGCCGCGTGCTTTCGGCCAAGATTGCGGACAAACAGGTGTATCTGGCCGCCGGGACGGGCCAAGAGGAGCCAGTGGCGGAATCCTTGCGCAAAAAGTCCTGCCTGAGCAGCCGTGATGTGCATCGTCTATGGGAACTGGGAACACGGATCATGGAACACTTCGCCGCGCCGCAGGACATCGAATGGGCATTCCACGACGGCAATCTTTATTTGTTGCAGTCGCGCTCCATTACGACGCATCGGGAAACCGAAGCGACCGGGGTGGTGCTGCAGGCCACCCGCCAGCGTTTGCGCGAGGAAATGTCGGCGGGGCGCGGGCCATGGGTCCTGCATAATCTGGCCGAAACACTCCCGCATCCAACCTCTTTGACTTGGAGCGTGATCCGGAAGTTCATGTCGGGCCTGGGCGGCTTTGGCGCGATGTATCGGCAGGCGGGGTTTCAGCCTGCGCCGATCATTGATCGCGAGGGATTCCTTGAGCTTGTGGCCGGCCGCATTTATATGGATGTCGCCCGCGCTCCGGAGATGTTCTGCGAGAATTTCCCCTTTGCGTATGACCTCGAGAAGTTGGTCCGCGATCCTGACGCTTCGCAAAAGCCCCCCACGCTGCCCCGAGGATCGTATTCATCGCGTGCCAGGGCCGCCGCGCGAATGTCCAAGGCGGGCGCAAAGCTCCGGCAGTTATCGGAGCATGTTGCCGGCGAATTCCGCGAAAAGACGACGCCGGCGGTGACCGAATACGCCGCCCGATCCAGACAGAAATGTCTTCACTTGCTTTCGGCTGAAGAACTGATCGCCCTTTGGGAGGAGCACGAGAAGCAGGTCCTGAATGTTTTTGGCCCCGAGACGCTGATGCCGGGCTTGATTTGCGGCATGGCCTGGGCGGAGCTGGAGGCTTTTTTGCAGGAGAATTTCTGGGATGACGATGCGGAGGCGCTGCTGCGGCTCATTTCCATCGGCGCAGAGCCTGACCGCACGGTAATCGCGGATGCTGAGCTCTACGAAGTCGCCAACGGCAAACGGTCGCTGGAAACATGGCTGGCGGCGCATGGCCACCGCGGGCCGGGCGAGTTCGACCTGGCGGCGCCGCGCTGGCGCGAGCGGCCGGCGGTCTTGCGTGAGATGGCGGCGCGTCTGGCCGCGGGTGAACCTCCGCTGGAGCGGTATCGTCGCGGCAGTGCCGCGGCAAACCAGCAGGCAGCCGATCTCCGGTCGCGCCTGTCGGCGGCCGACGCCAAAGAATTTGACCGCCGCCTCGACCTCGTGCGCCGCTACATGCCTTTTCGGGAAGACGGGAAGGATTTGCTCATGCTTGGTTATGGTTTGCTGCGTGACCTGGCCCTGGAGGCCGGCTGCCGGCTGGACATTGGCGACGGTGTTTTCCATCTGACCCGTGATGAACTTTTCGATGCGTTGCGCGCCGGCTTCGCGCCGCTCCACTTGATCGAACAACATGAGCTGACTTATCGGGCCGAAACCCGTCTCACCGTGCCGCGCGTTATTGACGCACAAGCCGTTGACCGGCTGGGCGAGACCAGCGGGATAAAAGCGACCGCAGGCTGCTGCAAAGGCCTGCCGATTTCAGCCGGCCAGGCAGCCGGTCCAGCGCGCATCCTCCAGTCCGTCGCCGGTGCAGGCGAGCTTGGTCGCGGTTACATTCTGGTCTGCCCCAGCACTGATCCGGCGTGGACTCCCTTGTTTGTTAATGCCGCCGGCCTGGTGTTGGAGCGTGGTGGAGCGCTTTCGCACGGGGCGGTGGTGGCACGCGAGATGGGCCTGCCGGCGGTTGTTCTGCCGGATGCGACCCGGCTTTTTCAGGACGGCGAGCAGATCAGCGTCAATGGCAATCAGGGCTGGGTGGCTCGCGCGCTGCATCATTCCAACCCGCTTCCGCCGACGGATGCGATTGATCCCAATGATACCCGCGTCCCGCGCGAATTGATTCCCCCTCCCCCCGGACGCAAAGAGCGTCAGGCCGCAAAGCTTCGCAATGCCGCCGCGGCGCTGTGGATGATTTATCTTCTGGGTTTCTTCTTCCTGCCCAAGGAATATGTGTATCAACCCTCGCTTTCGTTGCTCGATTTGCTTTTGTGGCCACTGGTCCGCTTTTTGGGCAAGCCGGCGGCGGTGGCCATCGTTGCGGCAGGCATGGGGATGGCCGTTTTATTGGTGCAGAAATTCGCCACGGACAATCGCCGGCTGCTCGAAGCCAAACGCCGGGCCGCGCTCCTCGTCAAACAGGCCCGGTCGCTTCCAGAAAATGCGCCCCGCCGCAAAGCGTTCCTCCAACTGGCCACGCCGGTAAATCTCCGCGTGCTTATGGCGGCAATGGTTCCGGTCAGCCTGCTGCTGGGATTGCTGGTGATTTCGTTCGTATGGTTCAAGGACCGCCTGGATCCATCTTTGCCGAAAGGGTTGGCCGGTTCGTCTGTGCAAGTTGTCGCCACGGTGAGCAGCGATTGGAGCCAACCAGTGCGAATCGAAGTGCCGCCTCCGCTGGCTCTGGATGAGACGACTCCGGTTTCGCGCACGTTGCCGCCGATTCGCAAAACGCTGGAACATTTGCTGGCGCTATACCGCCAGCCCCGAAACCAACCCGATCTTCCGTGGGAGTTGCAGGTGGTTCCAGATACGGCCCGGGAGCAAACGGCGGCCGACCTCCAAAATTACCTGGACGCGGGCATTCCTCCTCGCGGCATCACCTGGATGATCCGGCCCCCGCCAGGCACCGTGGGACGGTTTTCCGTGAAGGTGAAAGCAGAGGGCCACCCGCCGGTGACGCTGAAGGTCGTGCTCGGCGAGGAATTTCCACCCGGGAATTTGATCGCCAGGGGCGGCTCCGATGCCCCCGTAAAGGAATTGCGGGCGGTTTACCCACCACCCAGGCAAAAGCCGGTGTTTTGGCAACCACTGGCAGGCCTGGGTGCGCACGATCAACTGCCTTTCGCCAAGGATCTCGCCATGATGGATATAGGCTGGTTGTGGCTCTATCTCCTCACCTACTTGCCGGCTTTGTTTGTGTCAAGAGCCGTGCTGAAAGTGGCTTGATGGGGGCGATCTTGCGATGATTTGGCGTTCGCCAAAACGCCTTAATCATAACTTAAGGTCAGTTATGTTATGAGTTATGCGTAAGTGACACTATCGAAGTTGGCCGGGCGCGCGGGGCGTTTTAGTCGGGAGAGCGTGAACCAGGGGTTTGATGATGCAACATTTGAAAATACGACTTATGAATACAAGCAATAAACTGTTTGCCGGAATTTTATCCACGCTGGTTTTGGTGTCGGCGGCTTCGGCCCAAGCAGGCCAGCCGGATCGGTCCCCAGTGCCTGGGCCAGTCACAGCCACGCCTTCAGCCCAAGCGGGGAGCGGGGACCGGGTGGAAGCGGCGCGCAACACCAATACAGCCGGTGGCAATTTGCCGGCTAATCCCGGGCTGGATGGGGTCAAAAGTCAGATTCACGCCACGGATGAAGAATGGAAAGTCATTGGGCCCATTCTGCAATCGGTTGTGGCCGCACGCCAGACGGCGAATTATGCCTTGGCTGGAGCGCAGGGCAATGCGGGCTTTGCAGGCGGGAACGGCGGGCGGGGCGGCCCCGGTGGTGGATTTGGAAGAGGCGGGCCTGGCGGCGGCCCCGGCCGCGGTGGCCCTGGGGGCGGATTGGGCCGCGGCGGCCCGGGCAATGACAGTTTTGCCGACCCTGGCGCAGGCCGCGGATTTGGCCGCGGTGGCCGTGGCGGTGGATTTGACCGCGGCGGCCCAGACAACGACGGTTTTGGCGACCCTGGCGCTGGTGGCGGATTTGGCGGAGGCGGGCCTGGCGGCGGCGCGAGCGGGCCGGGCCTCAGCGCGGGAACGACAAATGCACCGGGCACAGCTCCCAGCGATAGCGCCCCGAACGGCCCCCGGGGAGGTGGTCCCCCCGGCATGGGTGGAGGCAACAATGCGGTCGCCACGGCGCTGGCCGAACTCAAAACCGCCCTTTCCAATGCGAAGACCCCGGCGGACCAGATCAAGGAGAAACTCGCGGCGGTTCGCAATGCGCGCCAAAAAGCCAAAGCTGACTTGTCCGCCGCTGAAAAGAATCTGCGGCTATTGCTGACAGCCGACCAGGAAACAGTGCTGGTCAGCCTGGGCTACCTTGAGTGATCGAAATGTCCAAATCTGTGCTGTGCGTATTTCCATCAATTAAATCAAAGGAATTCTGTATGATACGTCTAATCCATTCGTTCCTCCATAACCGCCTGTTGCAGTTGACACTGGCCTGCCTTTGTCTGGCTAACCAGGCCCATGCCTTTGTTGATCTGGCCCCAACCCTTGCGAAAATCATCGCTGATTCCCAGAAAATTTATCTGGTTGAGGTGATGCAGTTCAGCCATGAGAACCATACCCTGGTGCTCAAGGGGGTTCGCGCCATCAAAGGCGACCTGGATGGGAATCCAATCCAGCACGACGTCGCGGCGGTGGGCGGCTCCCTGGTCCCGCGCACCATCCAACAGTGGGCCGCGCCCGGCGCGCGCGGCGTCTTGTTCATCTCGCGCGCCACGGAGTTGTTGTGCCTCGGTGAGGGGTGGTATGCGGTTCGCTCCTCCGGTAACGGCGAATGGAAACTGGGCGCCGACCGCGCGGACCTTCCGCTGGCGTATTACGGCTCCGTCACCCGTCTTGCCGACGGCATCACCCGGATGCTGGCGGGCCAGGACGCCATCCTCACCACGGTTCAACACGGCGTGGACGACGCCGCCAGTTTCGACCTGGCCTTGAATCGTCAGAGCCTGCCGGGACTCATTCGTGTCCAACGCATTCGTGCCAACATGGCCATGCCGACGACGGTCGCGGCTGTATCGGCCAATCCGGCCTACCTCATCGGCAAAGGCAGGGTGGGCGAGGAGGATCTCCCGACGCTGTTGACGCAACTCAGGGACCCGGATGCCACAATGCGGGCCGAGTCGGCTGACGAAGTGCGAGATCTTGGTCGCAAAGCCGGCGCTGCGGAAAACATCCTGACGGAACTCCTGGGCGACAAGACTCCTCGCGCAAGGTTTTCGTCGGCGTCAGCGCTCCTTTGCATCAACAAAGAGAACAAGATTGCGGTCGAAGTCCTGGCCAAAGGTTTGGCGGATCCCGATTCAACTGTGCGCCGTGACGCCGCCAAGGCCACGGGCCGCTCCGGTCCCGGGGCCGCTCCACTGGTGGACAAGCTGGCGCTCTTGCTCAGGGATGACAATGAATCCACCCGGGTGTCCGCTCTGCAGGCCATTGCCCTGCTTGGTCCAATCGCGGCCAGCGCGGCACCGGCGATGATCCCCCTCCTGGACGATCCCAATACCTGCATTGATGCCGCTGACGCCTTGGGCCGAATCGGCCCGCGCGCCCGTCCCGCTCCGAAACGCCTGGCGGAAATGTTGTCTTCCGACCAGCCGGCCGTGCAATGGGCCGCCGTGCGCGCGCTGGCGCAAATCGGCGGCAAGGAGTCCCATCCGGCTGTGGACTTCATTGTCAGCAAGCTACAGGGCGCATCGGAGATCAACCTCTACAACATGATGATTTATCTCGCGCTGCTTGGCCCTGATGCCGCCGACGCCATCCCGGCTGCGCAGAATACAGGGCTACCCCAACCCATCATCCCGTCAGCCACAATCTGGGCAATGAAGGCGGACGGTTTCCCCTGGGAATCCGATGCCCAGCGCGGCATGCGCGGCTTTGGAGGCAGGGGAGGGCCTGGCGGAGGCGGTCCCGGCGGCGGCGGCCCCGGCGGCCCCGGGCTGGATCTTTATACGACCATGTACGAGGCCTATATTCGTGAGCTGGGTGAGAGGCTTCGCCCGCTGGCCTTGAATTTGGTGCAAAAGATTGTGGATGGAACCGCCGGCGAGGTTCCAACGTGGGGTTATAAATTGCTGAACTGCGCGCCGGATGAGACCATCAGCAAGCTATCAGCTTGTCTCTCAGACAGCAGCATGGTCGTCCGCGAGCGGGCGGCTGTGGCCCTGGGTTACATGGGCGCCGCGGCATTCCCGGCAAAAGAGCGGGTTTCGCAGGCGGTGGGCAAAGCATCAACCGAGCAGGAGAAACATATTTTAGAGTGGTGTTTGCGCGAAATCACGTCTTGACTACTAGCACAGACAAAAATCGCTTGGACCGCCGGGACTCGATTTGCGGCAAAAAAGGTGTTGTTTCAGGCCGTCCAGTGTGGCACCATAACTTTGCATGAAAAACGTGTTCGTCAGCAAACACACTAACGGGATAGACTGGAAAGCGGAAGCGCGGCAGCTTCGGCGGACCGGAAAGCGGATTACCGCTTCGCGAACGGCTTCATTGCGTCTCTTGGTGGCGACCGGCATGCACACAGCCACGGGCAAGTTAAAGCCCCAATTCCGCTGATGCTTTCCCACTCGCTTGCCATCGGCTATCACGGTTGCGACCGAAATTTGGCCGGGCGGATTGTCGCCGGGGAAACCGAACTCAAACCAAGTGAAAATGCCTGGGACTGGCTTGGGCACGGCATTTACTTCTGGGAAGACTGGATCACATTCAAATCTGCGTTCGTTCGTCCAAACAGATCATCGGTTATTTCCTGCCGCGCCGAAATGTTTGACGGTTCGACAGGCGCTGGATCAGAGCGGACGGGCCCGCGCTTTTGCCAGCCGCATGATGTGCTCTAACTCCACCGTTTTAAATTCCATACGCCCGGTTTGGTTTCCAGCGAAAAATCGCCTTCCGATAATCGCCTCCCACGGAAAAGTCCTGTGCGTCTGATAAAGGCATTTGTGACTGTTTAGGTAGGGACGCCTCGCCGAGGCGTCCAGGGGGCGATCCGTTGCGCCGCTGGACGCGGCGCGGACGCCTCGGCGAGGCGTCCCTACCTGAGTAGTTACAGGCCTTTCCCCCGCGGCTCGTTCCCGTGTCGTCATCCGGCTTGCTCAAGACATGAAGGCCAAGCCGAATGCCAACACGCGCACGCTCCGCCCCGACAAGTGCCTGGTGGTGGCGGCATTGTCCACAGGATTGCGCCCCGGCTGCCTTCGCAACATTGGGGACAATGGCGCCACCACCAGGGAGTTTCGCACCCTCTTCGTGCATCTGGTAACAATTATCACATATTACAGCCAACCCAACCACCACCAACGACCGGTCACGAGATAATTCACCGCTTTCTCCGACGCTGGTGGAAGCTTCACAGGCGCTTGAAGGCGCAAACGTTTTTTCCGGTTAATTTGGCTCCGACGCTTTAGATTCAAGTCATTCATCACAAATGGGAAGCAAGTCAAGTTTAGGGAGGACATGAATATCGTAAATTGATGCAGCCCAACATCTTACGAAGTGAACTGCTGTAAATTTCAACTCAGCCGAGAAAGTGCTGCGATTTCTCTTGCTCCACGTCCCCGTCGTACGTCAACCTTGAATCGTTGGCATTTCGTATGAACCAACCATCAAACCAACCGACGAATCGTTACGTCACTTGCCGCTGTCAGCATTGCAACGGCGGAATTGAATTTGATGCCGTAAACTTCGCCGAGGAAACCAGCCTCATTCCTTGCCCTCACTGCGGTTTGGGAACAAAGCTCTTCCTGCCCGACTCAGCGGCCACATTTCATGCGCCCATGAACCTGGCTCCTTTGCCTGCTATTCACATCCCGCCGACGGAGAATCCGGCCTCACAAATTCCAAAGCAAAAGAAGACGGCATTCTCACGGTTGGCAAAACTGACGCCGGAAACAATCAGGGCCACGACAAAATCGGGCGATACCCCTTTGCACCGCGCCGCTAAAACCGGGAAAATCAGCGAAATACCGCGGCATCTTCTCTGCACTGAATTGTTTTTGGCACAAAACAATTCCTGTCGAACGCCCCTTCATCTTGCCGCAGAATATGGCCACCTTGACCAAATACCGCCCGAGTTTTTGACCAAAGAAACCCTGACCGTTTCGACCGAGTATTCAAACAAGGAATCGCGCACTGGTCCGACTCCTCCGCGAACGAGAACTCCTTTGCATACCGCTGCCCTATTTGGGCACGCTGATCAAGTCCCAAAAGAGTTTCTCATACCAGAGATCTTGGCTCTCAGTGCCACTGGTTACAGAAGCACTGTTTTGCACGACTTGGCGGCTTCCAATTGTTTGCATTTAGTACCAAATATCTACGCGACTTCTGAAATGTGGAATTTGCGGAACAGTTCAGGCCAGACTCCACGCGAAGTTCTCGAAAGAAACCTCAAAAGAGAGGTTTATGTCGAGCGTGTGCGAAAAGAACCGGCGACAGAAAAACAAAAGGAAAAACTTCGTTACTTTGGCTGCACATGGGATGAAGGAATTACCAAAGGCCAGGCCAGCGATGCGCTTGATGAAATCGTCAGGAGATTCCCTGAAAAGAATGCGGAATATTACAATCGCCCGGCCACGGAAGAGCAGCGGGAAAAGCTCCGGTATCTCGGCAAGAATCCAGATCAAGACCTCAGTGACACTGGTGAACTGTTGACTTACGAACAGGCCAAAGATTGGATTTGGGAATGCGAGATGGACAAGCGTAGGGACGAAATGGATAAGTCCACCGCGTACTGGAACTCTGAAGCGGGCCAGATGGAGCAAGCGTTAGCAGCCCGTTAAAAAAGGGCGATTTTTCGTTGCCGGTTCATGAAGGCGAATGCACCGACCGCCACGACGGTTATCAGCCCCAGCGCAGCAATATCCCAAAGCAAGCTGTTGGGCCGCA
>JBEKVM010000152.1:0-12678 GCA_049513975.1 Verrucomicrobiota bacterium
ACCTTCTACAATCGCCAACGCGCCCACAGCGCGCTGGATTACCTTTCGCCCGTTGACTTCGAACTCAAAAACAACTAACTAAATGACTCGGTTTTACTGTCCGTTTTTTCGAGGCAAGCCCAAGTCGGGGTTGCGATGCACTGGCTGCTGGCAGGCTTAAAGGATAACGTTAAGGGGGCAAGCGCGGGAAGCTGAAAAGTGACAAAATCCCCGTTTCGTCGAGACTGAGCCGTTTGATTCCCCTTTTCAAGAGCTACGCCACAAACGTCCCAGACTCGCCGAAGCCCCTGTAGTCAGCCTGCTCGTGAAGTCGCCGGTTTCCAGCTTGCGCCCTTTTTGCCCTTCGCAACATGGAATCCGCCGCCCTCACCACCAGGAGAGTTAAAGGCATTGAGGAAAAGGCAAAGGCCGCTTATGGGGTGTCAAAATAGTTTTCCGCTGTCGCGGAGGGGGGAGAAGTCAGACGGTCCATCACTCGCTCTCAGCCGCCGCGAGGGGCGGCGCTGCGATGCGCCGGGCATCGCTTTTCTTCTTTTAGCCGCTTGGGGTGTTCGTTCATGTACATAGGGAGTCTTCAAGCAACCTGGGGTCGGGCGGGCGGGCTAAAGCCCGCCCTGCCCGATCCCCAGGAACCGCTTGAGATGTCACAACCGGCCATTGGCCTGCCGTCAGGAGCGTTTCCCCTATGAGGGGGAGGCGCTGGCTGGCGGCGTATTTCGTTGTGCAAGACGCCTCTCTCCCATCACTGGACGGGCGCGGAGCAGTCTCCAAAGCCCGTCTGAGAGCGTGAGGTGCGACAGGCCCTCCGCGAACTTGGAAGTCTCGTAGGCGTCACCGCCGCTGAGGCACTTCGTCACGTATTCCAGGCCGTCTTGTGCCTGGTCATACAGCCGGACGCGTACAAGTGTCGGTCCTCACTTTTTAAACTCCTGTGGTTTCTAATGGCTGCCCACGAGCGAGGAAGGGCGGCGCGCAATGGCCGTGGGTGTGAGTCCGCGCCTTGGGGAGCGGCCTTTTCTTCCGCAGTCGGGGTTTTCTTGGCCATGTGTGAAAATTAGGTGAAAGGGGTCCAACCATACTTTTGCCCAATTTGGCAATGATGCGATGAACGCGATTCCGATCAACCATCACCTTTCCACAGTGTCGGCCAGAACCAATGCGGCCACCATATTCCTTGGAGATTAACAATAGAAAATGGAGATAAATTATGCGATGCGCGTTAAGACGTTTTCGCGGCCGGCCCCTCCGGACCGGGAAGGGACGGCGGGGCCGGTTGCACCAGCCTGCCGTAACGCGGGATTTCAGGAAGCAGCCAGCACACCGCCGCCACCACGGCGATTGAGGCCAGGCCGCCGAAGACCACGGAAAAAACCGGGCCAAAGAAATAGCTGACCGCTCCCGACTCAAACCCGCCCAAGTCGTTGGAGGTGCTGATGAATAAATTGTTGACTGACGAGACGCGGCCCCGCATTTCGTCCGGCGTGAGCAATTGCACGGAGGTGTGGCGGATGAGAATGCTGATGGTGTCGGCCATGCCGCAGAGGAAGAGCATGAGCAGGGAGAGCCAGAACCATTGGGAAAAGCCAAAGCCGATGGTGGCCAAGCCGAACACCACCACCGCCCAAACCAGGGCGCGCCCGGCCTTGGTGAAGATCGGAAGATGGGCCACGATCAACGCGCAAACCAGCGATCCGGCCGGCAGGGCCGCCCGCAACCATCCCAGCCCGCGCGGGCCGACGTGCAAAATATCCTTCGCATAAATGGGCAGCAACATGTCCGCCCCGCCGAACAAAACCGCAAAGAGGTCCAGGCTGATCATCCCCAGAATGATGCGGTGGTTGAAAACAAAATGGAACCCGCCCAGCAGCGTCTTCAAGGAAGGTGTTTCCTTCACCACAGGCCGGTGATGGGTCCGCACGCAGGCGATCAGCGCCAGGCAAACCACCGCCGCCACCGCATTGAACAGATAGACGCTCAGCGCGCTGTTCAGCCAGCCGATGAGCAGCCCGCCCACCGCCGGACCGGTCACGGCGGAAAACTGAAAGGTGCTGGAGGACCAGTTCAAGGCCCGGGGAAATTCCTCGCGCGAAACCAACAGCGGCAAAAAGGACGCGCTGGCGGACCAGTGAAAAGCGCGCGCCACGCCGGAAAACAGCAGGCAAAGATAGACCAGGGAAACAGGGGCCTGACGCCACGAAATCAGCGCCAGCCCCAGCGAAGCCGCCGCCATCATCCCTTGGGCCACCATGATGATGCCTTTGCGGCTGCGCGTGTCGGCGAAGTGCCCGGCCGGCAGGGTCATCGCCACCATGGGCAGGAATTGGGTCAGCCCGGTGAAACCCAGGGCCAGGGCCGAGTGGGTCCGCTCGTAAAGCTCCCAGCCGACGGCCACAGTGAGCATTTGCTGGCCGAGGGAGGCGATGAAGCGCCCGACCGCGTAAAGAACAAAATCGCGGTTGCGCAGGACCGCGTAAGGGCTGGTCTCCGGGGCTGGCGGGTCGGGCAGACTCACGCGCCAAATTTGTCAAACATCAGGGCGTTGGCTTGCATGAGGCGGATCAAATACTTGGCCTCGAAGACGCCCAGCGAGCCAAGGTTCGCCCCCGTCTCGGTGAAGCGCTCCAGCTTGTCCGAACCGGAGCGCGGCGAAACCAGCAAGACCGGCTGCGGATGCCAGGAGTGGCCCTTCACCGCGCAAGGCGTGGAATGATCGCCGGTGATGACCAGCACCTCCGGCCGCTTTTGCAGGAGCACCGGCAGCGCCGCGTCGAAATCCTCGATGGCTTTTTTCTTCGCCTCAAAATTGCCGTCCTCGCCGTACATGTCGGTGTACTTGTAGTGGATGAAAAAAAAGTCGTAATGGTCGTATTCGGCCAGGTAGCGCTGGAATTGTTCGGCGATGGTTTGCGGGCCTTCGATCTTGGTCATGCCGACCAGTTGGGCCAGCCCCTTGTACATGGGATAAACCGCCAGGCAGGCCGGCTTGAGGCGGTAGCGCTCCTCAAAGAGCGGAATGGCCGGCTGATGGGCGATGCCGCGCAACAAAAAGCCGTTGGCCGGATGCTTTCCGGCAATGACCGGCAAGGCATTTTTGTAGAATTCAGCCACCAGTTCCGCCGTCTTGCGTTGTTTGGCCGAGGCGGGATTGACCGCCCTGGCCACCGGCACGGGCACTCCTTCCCGGCCCGGGTCCGCGTCCGTCAGCGGGCCTTCCAAACCGGGCCCGCGCAAGATGACCACGAAGCGGTGCCCCTTGCCCGGCTGGATGAGGACCTGGGCGTCGCCGATTTTTTTGACCTTGCGCGCGAGCAGCGCGCACAGTTCCTCGGTGACTTTGGTTTCAATGCGTCCGGCGCGGCGGTCGGTCACGACGCCTTTATCGTTCAGCGTGCAAAAATTGGCGCGGGCGGCGATATCGCCCGCCTGCAACTCCAGCCCCAAGCCGAGGGCTTCAATGACGCCGCGGCCCACTTCATATTCCAGCGGATCATAACCGAACAACCCCAGATGCCCCGGCCCGCTGCCCGGAGTGATGCCCGGGGCGACCGGAATCATGCGCCCTTGGGCGCCGATCCGGGCCAGGGGATCGAGGTTGGGGGTGCGGGCCGCTTCCAGCGGCGTGAGAAAATTCTGTTCGGCGGTCGCCAGATCACCCAAACCGTCCAGGACCATCAGGACGATTTTGGCTTTGGTCTTGACCGTCAATTTAGCATAAAGATTGTCGAGGCTCATAATAATGGATAGTGGAAATTACCCGGCAGGCCGATCATGGGGCCAAGCCGGCCTGGCGTCAAGCGGGGTTTGAAAGTGAAAAACTTGCCGGCCGCCCGACCCATGATAAACTGGCGCCATGAGCAGGCTATGAAATGGGAAGACGAAAACCTGGATGTTTTGCAAAATCTGGAATTCAGCGTGGCGCAGGTTTGGCGCGCCCATCCGGAAATGACCGATTATGCCGCGCTGCGCGCCTACGAGGCGGCCTTTAAGCAGTATCGGGATCAATGGCGCGGTCACACCGCCAAGCCGCCAACACTGACCGGGCTGGACGCCGCCGTGTTCGAAGCCGTGACCGGGATGTGCGAAATCCGCCTTGGCCGCCGGGCCGGGCCGGAGGAGGCATGGGCCGGCATCGCCCCGATCCCTCTGGAAAAGCTGGTCAGTTGCCTGCGGGAACTGGCCAAGTCCGTCCAGCGTCATACCCAGATGGGCGGGAGGCAGGGTTACCTGACTTTTATTGACAAGTTCCTGCCCTGAGGCGGGACGCCGGCCCGCTGTTGGGTGGCGGTATCCGGCTCTTTCCATGAACCCACACCTCACCCTAACCCTCTCCCCTCCCATCGGATGGGAGCGGAGAGGGAACAGCGGACGGACACGAATTGTTCCACGGAGGTCTGTCGAGCAGCGGCAGGTTCATGGTCCCGATGCATGCTTTAAGGCAAAAGAAGGCTAATCGTAATCTTGATCTTAATCTGCTTATCCGAAGGAACCGCTTCCGCACCCGGCCGATTAGCGCTGGCAAAAATCACGAACAGGAGTAGGATGAGAAGCAGGATGGCGATGAGGAGCGGGCGGCCAAAAAATTTCAAAGGATTTTCCACTCCCGCCCGTCTGATGTGTTAGGAGAAGGAATATGAGCCAGCCGGACCAAATATGAGAACCTCGGCCGCACCAGCCTGGGCTGACGGGGACCTGACCCTGGGTCCCGGCGCTCCGCCCCGCAAAAGATTTCAAAGGATTTTCCCGTCCGGCTGGTCTGAATGGTTAAAAGAAAGCCGCACGGGGGACGCGGACGACGGGACCTTGATCTGGCGAACCCGGCAGGGCGATGCGGCGGCTTTTGAAGCGCTGATCCGCCAGCATCAACACATGATTTACTCGCTGACCTATCGCATGACCGGTTCCGCCGCGGACGCGGAGGACCTGACGCAGGAAACGTTTCTCCGCGCCTGGCGGCAAATCGGTTCCTACCGGGCCGCCGCGAAATTCTCCACCTGGCTATATCGCATTGCCATCAACGCTTGTTTGACCTGGCGCCAGCGGGAAACCCTCCGCCTGCAAGTCCAGGCCGGCTGGGCCGAGACCAACGGCGCGCCGGAACTGGCCGGGGAAACGACGCTGGCCCGGAACGAAACGGGCCGAAGCGTCCACGCCGCCCTGCTCAAACTGCCGGCCAAACAGCGCGCCGCCATCATGCTGACCCTTTACGACGGCCTCAGCCACGCCGAGGCGGCGGAAGTTCTGGGATGTTCGGAAACCACCGTTTCCTGGCGGGTGTTCGCCGCCCGGAGAAAATTGCGGCGCTGGCTGGCCGCCGCGGGAGAAGGAGGAGGGCCATGAAAGAATTTGATTTGGAGTCAAAAATAAAATCCCTGCGCGTGCCCGAACGCGACGGGGAATTCTGGCAAACCCTGCCGCAACGGGTGCTGGCCAAAGCCCGGACCGCTCCCGCTCCCGATTCCCAGGCCTCCCCTTCATCCCTTCTTCACTATTCACTATTCACCATTCTGAATTCAAAATTCATCATGGCCGTCCTGGTCGCCGGCTTTTGCCTCTGGCAAAGCCGCCTGCCCCAGGCCGTTTCCCACAGGTTGTTGCAGGATGAGCGGCAGATGCGCCAGGCCTTCGCGCAATTGCCGGGGCGCCTCGACACCCTCATGCACGACGAACACGGCTTGCACAGCCTGGTCCAGGACCCGCCATGAAAGCTTTCCAGCCGGCCATCCTGGCGGAGAAGGAGCCAATTCCGGGGGCGGAAAATGCGGAAGCTTCCGCGCCCAAAATCGTCGAGGAACTGGTCCACCAGGCCGAGCGCGCTTCCGCCAGCGACATTCATTTGCAAATGGATCCCAGCGGCGCGGCGGTTTCCTTCCGCCTGGACGGCCTGATGACTCCGGCGACCAAACTTGCCCCCGACATCGCCGAGCGTGTCTTCGGGCGCATCAAATTCCTCGCCCGCCTGAAAACTTATCAGGAGTCCATGCCGCAGGACGGTCGTATTGACAAAGGCGACGTGCATGGCCTGTGCGACATCCGCGTGGCGACCTATCCGACGGTGACGGGAGAAAAGATCGTCCTCCGCCTATTTAATCCCCTTGCCGCCAAAGGCATTGCCGAACTGGATTTTCCCGGCGAAGCGGCCGGGGAGTTAAATCATTTCCTCCGCCAGCCTTCCGGCATGATGCTCCTCACCGGCCCGGCCGGCAGCGGCAAGACCACCACCATTTACGCCTGCCTGCGCGCCCTGGCCGAACCGGGCGGGCGCCATATCATCACCATCGAAGACCCGGTGGAGCAAATCGTCCCCGGCGTCATGCAGACGGAAGTGAGCGAGGCGCGCGGGCTGGATTTCGCCAAGGCGGCGCGCCATTTGCTGCGGCAGGACCCGCAGGCCTTCGTCATCGGGGAAATCCGCGACGAAGAGACGGCCAACATCGCCGTGCGCGCCGCGCTCACCGGGCATTTGGTCATTTCGACTTTGCACGCCGGTTCCTGCCAGGGCGTGCTGGAAAGACTGCTCGTTTTGTGCGCCGACCGCTCAGCCATTGCCGCGGCGGTGGAATTGATTTTGAACCAGCGCCTCATGCGCCGGCTTTGCCGCCAGTGCCGCGGGACCGGCTGCGCCGCCTGTTTGCAAACCGGCTATCAGGGCCGCGTCCCGCTGGTGGAGTGGTTGAAAATCAACGACGCCTTGCGCGCCCAAATCCGCGCCCACCAATTGCAGCCGGTGGCGCCGCAGTGCGCCCTGGAGGAATCCGCGCGGCTGCTTTTGCAAAAGGGCATCACCAACCAACCCGAAATGCAGCGAATTTTCGGCTTATGAAAAACGACGAATTTTCCTTCTTCAACCAGCAACTCGCCGCCATGGTGCGCGACGGCATCCCGCTCGAAAGAGCCTTGCGCCGGCTCTGCGCCGACATGCGCCACGGCCAGCTTCGTGCCGAACTGGAAAAGCTCGAGGCCGATCTGGCCAAAGGCACGCCCTTGCGCGAGGCGGCCGCCAGACGGAAGTTGCCGGACCTCTACCGTCAAATGCTGGAAGTCGGCGCGCAAAGCAACAACCTCCCCGCCGTCCTCACCATGCTGGCCGACCATTACCAGCGCCGCCACGTCGTCTGGACCCGGCTCAAAGGCCTGATGGTCTATCCGGTGATTGTGCTCATTGGCGCGTTTCTGCTGTCCTGCCTTTTGTCCTTGATTTTGGGCAAGCTCGTTCAGGCCGTGGTGGTTCCAAATTTCCTTCAGGCAGGCTATGATCAGTGGCATGTTTTGGCAGCCCTTTGGCTGGTGCCAGTCCTGATCGGGTTGGTGGCAGTGATAATTTGTGTTGCCGTAACCGTGCCCAGTGTGCGATGCGCGTTGCGCTGGCGGCTTCCGGCATTCAGAGAAGCCAGCCTGGCCCAAGTCGCGTCCGCGCTGGCGCTCATGCTCAAAAGCGGCGTGCCGCTGGATAAGGCCCTCGGTCTCATGGAACAACTGGAGCGCAGCACCCCCGCCGGAGCTGAGGTCACCCGTTGGCGGGAACGGCTCGCCGCGGGTCATGGGCAGTTTTCCGAGATGGCGTCAGGCGGGCGCATTTTCCCGCCGCTTTTTATCTGGACAGTCTCGCAATCACACGAGGATTTGCCCGCCGGTTTTGAACGCGCGGCGGAGATTTATCAGGCCCGCGCCTCTTACCGCACCGAGATGCTCCTCTATTCGGCCTTGCCCTGCTCAGTCCTCGCGCTGGGCATGTTGATCGTGTCTCAAATTCAGCCCGTGCTCGGCGTCTTTGTCGCGTTCATGAACGCCATCGGGAACGCCGGGGGCAACGACATGTAACAACTGACCTGACGAAACGATTTGCTCCATGAACGATGGTTCCGACATTCTGCTGAGGTGGGTGGTGACCGGGCTTTTGTTGGGCATTTGGACGGCCGGGTGGGGCGGCCTTCTTTTCCTCATCCATTTCCTCTTGACGTTGCCGATGCGCCGCGCGGAACGGGCGCGGCTGTTTCTGGAATTAATCGAATCGGCCATAAAGCAAGGCCGGCCTGTCGAAGAAA
The DNA here is from genome assembly GCA_049513975.1 of Verrucomicrobiota bacterium. Lineage (GTDB taxonomy): Bacteria > Verrucomicrobiota > Verrucomicrobiia > Limisphaerales > Palsa-1400 > JBEKOF01. Next base: position 8,043 of record JBEKVM010000152.1, read on the forward strand.
CATTGATCTCCGTTTCGCACAGCGGTGACCAGTCCATGGGAAAGCACTTCCCCTTGCTGGCCGCCCGGCTGGAACAAAACCTGCGCCTCGGCGACGCGCTGGCCAAAGTGCCGCGATTTTTGCCGCCGCAGGTCGCCGCCATACTGCTGGCCGGCCAGAAAATCGGCGATTTGAGAAAAGTTTTGCCGGCCTGCCGTCACTTGTTGCAGGACGCCGTTTCTCAAACGCGTGGCGCCATCAGCTATCTGGTCATCCTGACTTTTGGCATCACCCCCACGGGCGTTTTTGTGTTCGGAGCGCTGGAGGTGATAGTCATGCCGAAGTTCAGGGCAATCAGCGCGGAAATGGGCGGCAACGTCGCTGGACTTGACTTCCTCTTCAACCATGCCGCGCTGTTGCTCACGCTCCAAATCGGTTTGCTTCTGTTGCTCTGGCTGGCCGCGTTCCTTTACATGGGCGTGCCGTCCTCCGCTTTCTGGCATCCTGTTTTGGACCGGCTTTATTTCCGCCTGCCGTGGCGCACAAAACGTTTGCAGCGCGATTTCTCCACCCTGCTCGCCATCCTGCTGGATTCCGGCGTGCCGGAAGCCGAAGCCGTCGCCCTCGCCGCCGATGGCACCGCCAACTCTGTCTTTCGCCGGCGCGCCGCCCGGGCCGTCGAGAGTTTGCGGCAGGGCATGAAGCTCACCCAGGCCGTCCAGTCCCTGGATGATTCGGGCGAATTTGCCTGGCGCCTGGCCAACGCGGTCCACGGCCAGACCGGCTTTCTGGAAGCCCTGGCCGGCTGGCACGAATCCCTCGACGCCAAAGCCTTCCAACAGGAACAAGCCGCCGCCCACGGCATCACCAGCGCCCTGGTCCTCTGGAGCGGACTCTTCGTTGGCGCCGTCGCCATTTCCGCTTTCATGTTCCTGACTTCACTCACCAACTCCGCCGTGCTATGGTAATCCGCCCGCGCCAGCATATAAAACCGCGCGGCATGTTGCTGGCCGAACTGGCCGTCGCCATCGCCCTTCTCGCCATTGCCCTCCTGCCCCTGGGTTACGCCGCCGGTTCCAATGCCAGGCTGTTCCGCGCCAAATATGAGCGCGCCGTGGCCATGGAGATTGTGGACGGCGAAATGGAAATCCTCGCCGCCGGAGAATGGCGCGCCCTTCCCGAAGGCCCGCAACCCTACGCCGTTCACGCCAAGGCCGCCGCCAGCCTCCCGCCGGGGCAATTTCAATTCACCCGCGCCGGCAACCATCTTCGCCTGCAATGGTCCTCCAACGAAAAGCGGAGCATCGGCCTCGTCGTCCGGGAGGCGACCGTCCCATGAAAACCCGCTCGGCAAAGGCTCAGTCTTGGGTGGTAGGGCGCGCACTCCGTGCGCGCCGCGGCGGGCAGCGGAGTGCCCTTCCTGGCTTTCCCATCCAACGCGGTTACCTTCTCCTCGAATGCCTGGTTTACATCGCCGCGCTCGCGGTGATCATGGTCGTCACCATGAGAGGATTCTATCATTGCTGGGACAACACCAAAGCCCTGCGCCATAACGCCGATGACATCATCCGCGTCCTGCACGCGGGCGAGCAATGGCGCGCCGACCTTCGCGCGGCCACGGCGCCGGTGCAATTGACCCAGGCCGGGGACGCTGAGCAACTCCGCATCCCGTGCGCCGCCGGCCCGGTTGTTTACACCTTTGCCAAAGGAGAACTCCGCCGTCAAACCAGTTTCCCGGCTGCCACCAATCTCCTCTTCACCAACATCCATTCATCGCAGATGCAATCCGATCCGCGCCAAGTCGTCACGGCGTGGACCTGGGAACTGGAACTCCAACCGACGCGAAAAGATGCCAAGGTCTGCCCGCGCTTCACCTTTGAAACCGTGGCCGGCGCCGCCAGCCTTCGATGAAAACCCGTTTTTCCCATTCCCGCCCCGCGCGCCGCTCCCAAGGCGGCTCCGCCGTGCTGGTCATCCTGGCTTTGCTTGCGGTCATGGTCATGCTCATCGCGGCCAACGCCGCCACCTTGAACCGGCTCAACCGGGAAGTGAAAGGGTTGGAAAAACGCCAGATCCAACGGCTCGATCCCTCTTTAAAGCCCCGGCTGCATCCCTACCAAACCGCCACCAATTCCCCATCCGCAAAATAGAGCCGGCCCAACCTGTGGTGTGAGACCGCTTTCAGTCCGAATCTGCACTATTGCCGAAATCCAATGGCGGCGGTCACAGACGGTCGCTACAGCGGAGGACCAAAGCGGGAAAGCGGCGCTGTCGCGCCCGCACTCCAAGACCTGCCGGACTTTCGGCGGCGGCGCTGCGCGCGAAGCGTCCTGGAGTGCGGAACGCAGTTCCGCTTTGGCCCGGATCCAAGAGGTGTCGCCTCATTTCACCATCGCCATTAACTGCTCACTGCCAAAAATTCACTATTTCTTCTGATTGGCTGTCTTCTGCGCTTTCTCCTTCTCCCACTCCTTGGCCAGCTCCTTGACAACCTCTTGCGGATAGTTGACCCCGCCGTTCAGTTTCATTTCCCTTTCGTAAACCGAGCGCACGGTGTCGCCATAAACCCGGGCGCTGCCGCGAAAAGGGTAACAGCGTTCCCGAATCTGCGCGACATGCCCGCTGTCGTCCACCAGCAGTTCGTAAGGCGGCATGGCCGGAACGACCCCCGGATATTTCACCGAGTCGTGGCCCACTTCGACCACCCATCCGCCATCACATGGAATGGCGTTGTAGATCCTCTCTTTGACAAAATCGGGTCCGCGCCAAATGACATGCAGCAATTGGATCACGCCCGCCGCATCCGGCGCGCTGGCAACGGCAATCCGCTGCTTGCTCAGAAAGGCCATGGTGGGAGTCAGCCAATAGCCGGCTCCCTTCCTGGGTTGGGAGTTTTCCCGCGCGGCCGACATCAGACCCAGCGTTTCGCCGGTGGCCGAAACCAGCGCCCGGGGTTTCGCCGCCGTGGCCGGTTGCAACGCGCAGCCCGGCAGGTATTGCCTGACCAATTGTTTCAATTCAATTCCGTTGGTTGCCCCCGCCGCCGATTGGAATGGGATGGCCAGAAGCATTGCCGCAATAACCACAATTGTCTTCATATCCAATGTTGTCTGCCAATCAACCTACCACCAGCCCTTCCCATAATCAAATCGTCCGCCCGTTGTTGTAGCGTCGAGCCTGGGCTGCGAAATCGGCGCACACCACCGACACTACAACAATCAAATCAGGACACTGCCGCCCGCTGGCCGCGCCGGCACGAACTTTTCCGGGGAGCGCGCGCGCCCTCGCGTGCCGTGTTCGGCGCCCTCGCCGAACACACCTCCTTGCCAGGCAGGCCTTCATCGTAAATCCAACGCGGCTCAGGCCAGCGCCGTCAGGCGCGAAATCTTTGTAGTTGGACGATGGAAATAATTCAAGCTCCGTCAGGAGCGGCATATTTCCTCTCTGACGGGGCTTGAGGGCTGGTGTCCCCATCCGTCGGCGTCCCACCGGCGGAATCCTTCCTCCAACCCGGCCAGCTTTTTCGGTGAGTCCGCAAGCCGCCTCATTGGGAGGTGATGCGATAGAAGCGTCCGGAACTGCCCGGCTGAAAAGGTTCGCTGAAATAATAGGAACCGTTGGTGAGCGTGAGGCTTTGCAGCGGAGTCCAAACCGGGCCGGCCAGACTTGTACTGGCTTCCACCACGATGGGGATGGTGGGGGTGCCGGTGATGTTGAACCCAAATTGATTGTTCCGCACGCCAAAGCTGCCGTCGCCGGTTTGGATCAGCGGGTTCCACAACACGGCCGGGTCACCGCCAAAAGTGTTGCTCCAACCGGTGGTGCCAGGCAGATAATAGACCGTCGAGCCATGGACAGGTCCGAGCAACGGCCCATTGAACACAGACGAATCAGCGATCGGAGCATTGCCCGTGAAATAGACGCTGATCAGGCTGTTGCATTGCGTAAACGCATCATCTCCGATGCTGCTGACGCTGCCGGGAATGGTAACGCTGGTCAGGTCCTCGCACATGTAGAACGCTGACTCCCCGATGCTGGTCACGCTGCCCGGAATCGTCACGCCGGCCAACTTGTAGCAGCCTTCGAACGCATTAGTCCCGATGTTGGTGACGCTTCCGGGAATCGTGACGTTGGTCAGTCCGCTGCAGCCCTCGAATACAGAATTCCCGATGCTGGTGATGCTGCCGGGAAGGGTGATATTGGTCAGCATGGTGCAGCCTGCGAACGTAGAATCCCCGATGTTGGTGACGCTGGCGGGAATTGTGACACCGGCCAATCGGATGCACTCGGCGAACGCCCCATCCCCGATGCTGGTAACACCGTTGACGATTGTCGCGTTTGTGAGGCTGTAACAGAACATGAACGCCGAGTCCCCAATGTTGGTGACGCTGCCGGGAATCGTGACGTTGGTCAACCCTGTGCAATAAGTAAACGAACCCTCTCCAATGCTGGTGACAGTGCTGGGGATCGTGACGCTGGTCAGGCTGGTGCAGGATTCAAACGCATGCTCCCCGATGCTGAGGACGCCGTTGGCCAAGCTGGCGTTTGTCAGCCTGTAGCAGAGCTCAAACGCTAAATCCCCGATATTGGTGACGCTGCCGGGAATCGCGATGCCGGTCAGGTTGGTAAGACCCTCGAACGCCCCGTTTCCGATGCT
>JBEKVM010000153.1:0-12397 GCA_049513975.1 Verrucomicrobiota bacterium
GGAGGCAAAAGGAATGTGTTGCAGACCGAGTTCGATCTCCATGCATTCCTGGTAAACAGCCTCCAGAAAGCCACAGCCCTTTTCGTTGGAGACCTCGAAACAAGCCCCGATGATGCGATATGTTTGTTCTTTGTGGGGGTAGTTTTCCATTGGATTATTGCCCGCAGGTTACGCGGATTAACAGGGATAAAGAAGCGAATTCTTTGTTCCAGAAAAGACATGTGCCCGCAGATAACGGGGCAGATTCACGCAGATGCGGAAAAGAAGAATTCTGAATTCTTTATCTGCGTCAATCTGCCCGGTTATCTGCGGGCAAAATTCTTCCTGCCTTCCTGATCTGCGGGCAAAACTCCTTATTCCGGCTTGATCTGCGGGGCATCCGGGGCAGTGGTAGCGCGTACGGGAATCGCACCCGTCTTTCAGCCTTGAGAGGGCCGTGTCCTAACTGATAGACGAACGCGCCATTTGTCCGGGCAACGTATTCTGCCGGCCGCCCGATGTCAATGGGGGCAAAAAAAGAGCCGCCCCGTCAAGGGCGGCTCGTGAGGGAAAAAACCAATTACTTCTTGCGGCGGGCCAGGAATGCGCCGGCGCCCAATACGCACAGAGCAATCGTGCTCGGCTCAGGAACCTGTGTTTGCAGGCTGAAGCTCTGAATTCCAATCAAGTCTTCCGCAGGGTTAGGAACGGGTGTCCCGGTGACCGTGCCAAGCGCAGTCAGGTTGACCGGAAGCGATTCGCCCCAAGGCACAAGGTCAGCTTGGGCTTCGGCCAGGCTGGTGATAGTGCCACCGGCATTATACCAGGCAGCCACGGCGACAGTTGCTGAACCGCCCGAGGTGTTTGGAATCCCAGCATCAGGACTGGGCGTGGCCGGGATGAATGTCCCCGCAAGCACCGCTTGGGGTGTCTGGCGGAATAACGCCACGTATTGAGTCACCGGAAGCAACGACGAAACAGCGTCGCCTGTTCCAGGAGCTGCGTAGAGCTGCGCGGTGAAGTTATTGCCAAGGCCATAATTGACTGGAAGTCCGGCTGCACCGGATGATCCGCCAATTAATACACTGCCGCTGCCGAAAACAAACGAGCCGGCAGGAACGTCCGTGGCCGTGCTGCCATTTTGCGCCACACCGCTGGTCTGCGGTGAGTAGATATGGAACGTCGCGTCACCTGCGCGGTCATTGAAGTTTATGGTGCCTTGAGCGTAAGCCCCAAGCGCCATAGCAGAGAACAGGCCGATCAATAATGTTTTTTTCATATTGTTTGATTAGGAATTGTTGGCAGTTTCTAAATTTCTATATGATTTGTGATCTGGTGTCAGTTGACATTAAAGGTGCGCGTCCAAAGAGCGGAATAGCCGCCTGTCGTGTAAGTAGTCCCTCCGTTGGGTGCGTTGCCGATGGCTGAACCAGTTTCAAAGGCATGGTAGAAGAATCCCTGGCCGACAACAACGGTCGGATTCAGCGGCTGGCCGGTGGGGCTGTCCCAAGGCTGACCCTGAGTAGAGAACTCATCACCCGTATAGGTTTGCCAGCCGGGCACTGTCGCGGTGCTTGGGTTGTAAATATACACGTTGTCAGTATCCACTTCCGGCAGCCCCAAGTCCACGTCCACCCGGCCCGCTTGCGGAACCAGTGAACTGACCAGGCTAAAGCCAGGCCCAACCAGCGCGGTATTTGTCAGACTTCCCTGCAAGACTGTGCCCACGAAGGTAACGACCACATTCGTCGTATTCAGGTTCTTAACGAACATAGCCTCTCCAGGATTCAGCGTCGTATTGGACGCATACGCTTGATCCCAGGGAATGGTATTCACGCTAAAAAAGTCCGGTTGCAGCGTGGTGTATGGACCAGGGCCATTGGCAAACTTGTAGAACGTGCAAAGGTTGAGGCCCGAGACACCATCCGGGTTGATCTGCGAATCCAACAATGGCGAAATGTTGTTGTTGGTGGTGTTCAACTGGTTTGCAACGATCGAGAAACCAGGCGGGATGGTCACATTGATGTAACCGACCGCGTTGAGCGAATAAACCTGCGCCATGAGGGACGCGCTGGTCAGCGCGGCGACGACGCCCGACAGAAGGAGTGTTTTTGTTCTCATAATTTAATGTTTTGTTGTCCGTGTGTGTGGACTTTCTCAAATGACAAAGCCGATGTCAACGTCTTTTTTTAACTTTTTTCAGTTTTTTTTCCTGATACGCTTCCATAAGCTTTGACTCTAATACAGTCCCCCAGCCGGCCCGCATTGTAAAGTTTTTTTTCAAAATAAATTCATCCCGGACCGTCGTGGTTTGAAATAAACGCAAGCACCTTAAACACAACAACTTACAATTAAATCACACTTGCCCGCAGACTGACGCAGATTAACGCGGATACGGAAGAGGAGAAGTCTGCCTTCTTTATCTGCGCCAATCTGCGTGATCTGCGGGCAATTCCTAATTTGTTACTCCTTGATTTACAACGACTTTCAAAGAATCTCCCGCCGGTGAACTGGCCAAAGCGATGGCGGCGGCGGTTTGTTCGAGGGGAAAATGATGGGTCACCAGCTTGCGAACATCCAGTTTCCGGCTGAATATCAAGCCGGCAACCTCTTCCTGCAGGGTGAAATCAGCGGAATAACTGCCGATGAGGTCTTTTTCGTCAACGCAGATGGTGGAGAGGTCGAGGAAAGGCTGAAGGCTGAAGGCTGAAGGCTGAAAAGTGGAGGGATGGGGGGCGTCGGATGCGGCGAGGGGGATGCGGCCTTCCCCGCCCCGATGGGTGTGTGCAAAAAGAAGCACTTTCCCGGAACCACGCACAAGTTCAAGTGCTTGTGATACAGCAGCTTGCGATGGAACCGCGACCACCGCCGCGTCCAGACAAGGGGCGGCCTTGGCCAGCTTGTGCGGCAGGCCCCCATCGTCGCCCCGGATTGCCGCAGTGGCGCCCCATTGCCGGGCCAGTTTCAGGCGCGAGTCCATCAAATCGGTGGCGAGGACCTTCATCCCCCGCAACCGCAACAGCCCGGTGAACATCAGGCCAATCGGCCCCTGGCCGATGACCAGCACGCTGTCTCCCCGCCGCAACCCGAGGCGGTTGACGGCCTTCAACACCGTATTGACCGGTTCCAGCATCGCCCCTTCGACAAAACTGTTGCGCGGGGGAATTCTCACCACCCCGGGCAGCACAAACCGCATCACCCGCACATATTCGGCGTAACCGCCGCCGGCCGCCTCGAAACCGGCCGTGATGCCGGTGCGCTTGTATTGCGGGCATTGGGCGAAGGCGCGGTGCCGGCAAAAATGACACTTCAGGCAGGGGACGTGATGGTGGAGGGCCACGCGGTCTCCGACGCGAAATTTGCCCGCCCCGGCCCCGATTTTGGCGATCACCCCGGCAGTTTCATGTCCGAAGATGCGCGGCGGGGGCAGGGTGCCGTGCTGGATTTTTTTGATGTCGGTCGGGCAGATGCCGCAGACGGCGACCTTGACGAGCAACTCGCCGGGCCGGATGGCCGGCACAGGGACAGTTTCGAGGCGGAGGTCGTTGGGGCCGCGATAAACGACGGCGCGCATGGCGCTGGGGATGCGGTTTTGCATAAAATTCATTGCCCGCAGATCATGCAGATTAACGCAGATGGGGAAAAGAAGAGTTTTCTATCGGGTGATGCGTTTGTCATGGGTGGCAGGGCAACTCCGTCGAGCCGAAACTCGATTTCTTTGGAAAAAGTCACGGCTCGACAGAGTCCCGCCCTGCCTTTCCCGGCCGTCGCCGACGCATTATACCGTTTCCAGTTTGCTTTTGCACTGTAGCGGCGGTCTGCGACCGCCGCCAATCGCCTTGGCAATAGTGCAGTTACGAACTGGAAACGGTATTACTTATGTCAATCTGCGGGCAAAGCTCTTCATAAAGTGGAAATCAAATACCGCCTGAGCTTTTGCAGCGCGCGGGCGCGGTGGCTCATCGTGTTTTTCACCCCTTCGCCAAGCTCGGCGAAGGATTGCGCGCAACCATCGGGGATAAACAGGGGATCGTAGCCGAAACCACCGCCGCCCGCCGGTTGCAGGTTGATCCGGCCGGCGCAGACGCCCTCAAAGAAAACGGTCTCCGGCGGGGATGGCAAAAACAATCTCCGCACGGCCAAAACGCAGCGAAAGCGCGCGGTCCGCCGCGCCAGCGGAACGCCCGCCAGCAGGCGCAGGAGCTTGGTGTTGTTGGCGCTGTCGGGCGAGTTGTCCGCACCGCCGCCGTCCAGCGCGGCGAAGCGGGCGGAATGGACGCCCGGCGCGCCGCCCAGGGCATCCACTTCCAGGCCGGAGTCGTCGGCCAGAACGTAGAAGGCGGTGATGGAAGGAACCCCTCTCCCCCCTTCGCAGGGCGGGGGAATGACATTAAGCTTAAGGGAATCGGAGGGTGGCAGTGTCGAAATCCGCCAATTGGCAGTGAGCCAATCGGCCAGGGTGGACACTTTCTTGGCGGCGTTGGCGGCGAAAGTCGCGCCGTCTTCGACCGCTTCCGGAGCGGCGGGGAAATCATGGAGTGTGAAGTATTGATAATCCGCGGCCAGGACCTGCTGGATTTCCCGGCTCTTGTGCGCGTTGCGCGTGGCCATCACTAATGCGGTCATCGGGGGAGAAGTCCACCGGCCTCCTGCCTCCCGCTTAACCCGCCACCGTGGAAACCAGCCGGCGGGGGCGCCGACTGGGACACGCCAGGGCGCGCGTGCTCCCCGGAAAAATTGGGGCGGCGGCTCACGGCACAATCCCGATCTCGAAGAAGCCGGTCTCGCTGTTGTTGGTGTCCAGGAAGTAACCGGAACCGCCCAAGGCCGGACTGATGAAGGCCCCGGACAAGGCATGGTTGCTCTTGCTGGACCGATAAGAGAACGAGCCGGTCAAAACACCCGACTTCGGAATAAACATCAGTGTCAATTGATTCGTCTGACTGGCATCCACGGTGAACTGGCCGTTGGTGCCGACGGTGAGCGTATTGGTCAGCCCATTGGTCAACGTCGCGCCGCCGAAGGCGATCTGATAGTGCGTCCCCGCGACGGGAAGAATGCAGCCGAAGGAATAGGAATTGGTGAGCCACAGAAAGGCATTGGTGTAGAAGACGCCGGCCTTGGCCGGGATGGCCGGCTTGCTCCACACCACCTCGCCCGCAAAATTCGTGGGCGAAGTGTTTGTTTCCCAGCCGAGAATGATTCCCTTGCCGCCGTAAAGGGACGCGTAGAAAGGCCAGGCGGCGTTGGTGCCGCTGGCGGCGACGGCGGTGCTTTGGGAAAAGGAGCTGTTGTCGGCCAGGTGCCCAATCAGGTTGATCGCCCCATTGGCGCCCAGCGTCAACGAGGCGTAGCCGTCCCCGCCCGGATGATTGTTGGTCGCGCCATGATCACCAGTTATGAAGAAGACATTGGTTCCGGGAATGACCGCGCTGCTCCCCGTCAGGTTGGTCGCGGCGCGGAAGGCCTGAAGAGAGGACGAAAACTCGGCGTTGGTCACCTCCCCGATGAGGGAATACGACCCTCTGGTCAAATCCAACTCCACATAATTCGTCACATATTTGCCGTCCAGCCCTTTCCAAAAAAATCCCGCGCTGGCATATCCCGCCGGATCGTACAGCGGGAACTGCCCGGTGGCAGTATTGGTCAGGCCGGGGAAGCACAACTTCACGTTGATCGCCCCGTTGCTTGTCACCATCAGCGTGTAATAGCCCGAATTGGTGGGGGAGATGAAGGTGTTCGTATCCGAGGGAGAGAACAGTCCGTTGTAAGTGCCGGCCACGTTGAAAAAATAATTGGAGGCGAAATTGGCCGTGAGCGTCATATTGGTCGTCGCCACGAATGCCAGCGGGTTGTTGGCACTCGAACCGCCCGTCACGCTATTGCTCCAAAAGGCGAAGACATAGCCCCCGTTGGTCCCGGCCGCGACGGCATGGGGGACGCCAACGGAAACAAAATGCCCGGTGGTCCAATTGGAAAAAACCCTGCCGTAACCGCCGGGGTTGCTTTGCAGAAGCACCTGCGCCAAAACCTGGAAACTCTCCGAAATCAGCGTGCTTCGCCCCTTCACATCAGTAACAGTCGCCACCACCGTGTAATAGCCGGGAGCAACGTTGGTCAGGCCCGCCGTCCAGGTTGTCCTGGCCGGCGCGGCGCCGGGGATGATGGTGACGTTGGTCGCGCTGGGAGCCATTACGGAATTGGAGCCGTAGAACAACTGATAGCTCACGACGGGGTTGGTCAGGGCCGGGTTGATCGTGCCTGCCAAGTTAAAGGTTTGGTTGGTCAGCTTGGCGCCCGGGGTGGGATTGGTAATGGTAATCGGGCTGGCAATCGTGGCGGGAAAATCGTTGGAGACAAAGGTGGCCGTGAGGACAAGGCCGGGACTCATCTTGAAGCTGACCACGCGATTGTTGGTATAGTTGACGCCGTCGCTCCACGTGTCAAAGAGCGAGCCGGCCGCCGCCGTCGCCGTCATGGAATAATGCTGTCCCTCCACCAGGAAATGCCCGTTGTAATTCGGGGTGAACGTGCCCCGGCCCTTGGCATTCGTATTGGTCAGCGCCGTCATGGGCAGCCCGGCGGTGAAATCGTTGGTGATGACCGCGCCTTGGCCCAAGGCGTCCTGGGCCGCAACTACCGCATAGTAGCTTCCCAGCGCCAGGTTGGTTAGAGGGAAGGACCAGTGGTTGGTGGCCTTGATCTGGCGGACGGGACCGGCCAACTGCTGGTTGGTGGCGGAAAACAGCCGGCAGGTGACGGTGACCGGCGGGGTGAACAGTCCGCTGGTGATGACGCCCGCAATCGGGAAAGTGCCATTGGTCGTATTTCCCCCCACGGGCGGATTGGTAAAAGTGATCCCGCCGGGAACGCTGTTGGAGAGGAAGTTTGCTGTCAACACCATATTAGAGGCAAATCTGACGGTCAGGTTCGGATTGAAGGAAACATTGGTTCCGTAGGTCCAATTGACAAAAAACTGGCCCGGACCGGGCTGGGCGCCAAAGGCGTAATTGGTCTTAACCAGCAGATTGGCGCCCACCGCGTCGCCGGCATAGGCGCCGTTGGCCACGTTGGTCACGGACACGCTGCCAACCCCGTTGGTCAGGACGGCGCTAACAATCATGGTCTGTATGATCTGATTGGGGTCCAGGTTTCCAGCGCCGTCTTGCGGTGCAACAATGATGCGATAGACACCCGGTGGGATCAGGCCAAAGAAGACCGACCAATTGGTGGTGCCGATGGCGTTTGCCCCGCCAGAGCCTTGTTGGTCAGCCAGCGAACAGAAAACCCGGGCCAGTCCCACATCATCCTGCGCTGTTCCCCGCACCGTCAGCGAAATGCCATTGGTCAATATGATATTGGCGGGTGGAAAAGTAATCGCCGCCGTCGGCGGGGTGGTGTCAATGACCGGCTGGGCATTGGTGGCCGGAAAACTAAAATCCACGAAAAACAGATTGCTGTCGGCTGGCAAATTGGTCCCGTGGTAATTCACCGGCAGATCGGTCAGCTCCGTTGTGTCCGTCGGATTGAGAAGCACGTAGTCGAAGATGCCGTTGGTAAAGATGTTGTGGGTTGGAACCCTGGTGAACGCCGGCTTGGAAAAGGCCTTGGGATTATTGAAGTATTCCAACACATTCGTGCCGTTCAAAACCCGCCCAAAGACGGTATAGGGGCCGCCGCTGTTCACGGTGTCAAGATTTGTATTGTCCGCCAGATTGAAGTAAAAGGCGTTCGCCGCGCCATTGACGTCGCCGGCCGGCAGGGCCATGGCGATGGTTCCTTTGGTGTTGCTCACTTTCGGCCCCACATAAAACTCACTGTCAACCTGCTGCGGAAACGGTGGACTGAAGTTCAATCCGCTGTAAGCGGTCTCAATATTATCCACAAACAGTTTGTTCGTTGAATTGGTCCGGTCATACGCGAACCAACCGCCGCCTTGCAGCACAAAACCCGGAATTAGCCGGTCAAAAAACATATTCGTATAAACCCCCGATGAATACGTATTCGTGTAACCTCCCGGCACAAACCCATTCGCGTACGTGTACGAGTCGGAAATGATGTAATGCAGGAAATTCTGCACCGTGGCCGGTTTGTCGTGGTCGAACAACTCCACCAAAATGTTGCTCGGTCCGCTGGCAAAACCGGAGATTTGGAAATTAACAATCGTTCCCTGAAGGACGGTCAAGTTGGCTGAATTGGTGATGTTCGTCTCGCTGGAACCACCACCCACCACCACCGAATAGACCCCCGCCTGATTGGTGCTCACGTCGCTAAAGTTAAGTTCCGCATTGGTCGCCCCAATGATATTGGTCCCTTCAAATGACCATTGATATATCGTTGCGTTGGTGGCGGTTACGATGAAATCGGCGGTTGACCCGGCATTGATCGTCAGGTCGTTAGGCCCGGAGGTGATGGCGGCTTGACCGGCATTTGCGGCCAGGCTGCCTCCTATCAAGCTGGCCGCGACTAGCAAGAGTTTCATTCACCCTTATCATGGATGAAGCCGTCAGAATATCAAGCTCAAAATGCGGATTTTGCCATTTCGTCACTTGGCGCTAATCTCTCCCTGCCATGATTGATTTGCAACTTGGACCCGGAATGGCCATGCTGTCCGAAATTCTTATGAATCGTTTTGCTGTTTACCCGGACAAGCCGGCCCGGTGGCGCGCGCTCCTCGCCGCCATCGCCCTCCCCGGCTTTCTGGTCCCCGTTATGAATGCACAAGCCCAATCCTCCAATGCGCCCGCCAAAATGGAAACCGCCACCATTGGGGGCGGCTGTTTCTGGTGCGCCGAAGCGGTCTTCCAACGCATCCCCGGCGTCAAATCCGTCACTTCCGGCTTTGCCGGCGGCACCGTGCCCAACCCAAGCTATGAACAGGTCTGCACCGGCGCCACCGGCCACGCCGAAGTGATCCAGCTCAAATTTGATCCCGCCGTCCTCTCCTACGACAAGCTGCTGGAAATCTTCTGGGAGGCCCACGATCCCACCACCCTCAACCGCCAGGGCGCCGACCATGGCACCCAATACCGCTCCATCATCCTTTACAGCGACGACGCGCAGAAAACGGCCGCCGAAGCCTCCAAGGCCAGGGCCGCCAAACGGTTCAAGGACCCGATTGTCACCCAAATCGTTCCGCTCAAGGCGTTTTATTCCGCGGAGGATTATCATCAGAATTATTACAACTCCAACAAAAACCAGGGCTACTGCCAGTTCGTCATCACCCCCAAGCTCAAGAAATTGATCTCGGAGGGCGTGATCCCGCAGGGAAAAGAATAGGGCCACGATGCGCCGGCAGTACCCCTTTCATTTGATCGAAGCCAAATGGCAGCGCTTTTGGGACGCCCAGGCCACCTTCCGCGCCTGGAATCCGCTGGACCCGATTCCGCCGGAGCATCCCTTCGCCCAAAGGCACGGCCTGCAAGGGGCCGTTTCCGCCTGCCGCCTGCCGCCCAAGTATTATATACTTGACATGTTCCCCTACCCTTCCGGCGCCGGCCTCCACGTCGGCCATCCCGAAGGCTACACCGCCACCGACATCCTCGCCCGCTACCGCCGCGCCCTCGGCTTCAACGTCCTCCACCCCATGGGCTGGGACGCCTTCGGCCTGCCCGCCGAGCAATACGCCATCCGCACCGGCCAGCATCCCCGCCAGACCACCGAAGCCAACATCGCCGTCTTCAAGCGCCAAATTAAATCCCTCGGCTTCAGCTACGATTGGAGCCGCGAAATTGACACCACCGACCCAAATTATTTCAAATGGACGCAGCGGATTTTCCTAAAACTCTACAATTCCTGGTTCAACCCGGCCAGCAACAAGGCCGAGCCTATCGAGACGCTGCCCGACCCGCCCGGCAACCCGTCTCCGCAAGCGCGCCGCCTTCACCGTGACAATCACCGCCTGGCCTATGTCACCGAAGCCCCGGTCTGGTGGTGCGAGCAACTGGGCACCGTGCTGGCCAACGAGGAAGTGGTGGACGGCAAAAGCGACGTCGGCGGCTTCCCCGTCGTGCGCAAGCCGATGCGGCAATGGATGCTGCGCATCACCGCCTACGCCGAACGCCTGCTGCAGGGCCTGGAGCAAATCCAGTGGAGCGAGTCGCTCAAGGAAATGCAGCGCAACTGGATCGGCCGCAGCGAGGGGGCGGAGGTGGATTTTCAAATTGCCGATTGCCGATTGCCGATTGCGGATGCAAAGATTCGTGTGTTCACCACGCGGCCCGACACCTTGTTCGGCGCGACTTACATGGTGCTCTCGCCCGAACACAAATTGGTGGAATCCTTAACCACGCCCGAACAAAAAAAGGCCGTCCACGATTACCAGGCTTTTGCCGCCGGCAAATCCGATCTGGAACGCACCGAACTCGCCAGGGAAAAAACCGGCGTCTTCACCGGCGCTTGCGCCCTCAATCCTGTCAACAATGAAAAAATCCAGATCTGGATTGCCGACTACGTCCTGGCCAGCTACGGCACCGGCGCCATCATGGCCGTTCCGGCCCATGACGGGCGGGACCTGGAATTCGCGCGAAAATTTGATCTGCCCGTCCGCGTCGTCGTGCAGGCGCCCGATGGCCGCGAATCCACCGGGTTTGTGGGCGACGGCGTCAGCGTCAACTCCGGTTTGCTCACAGGTTTGCCCACCGGCGAGGCGAAGAAGAAGATCATCGCCTGGCTGGAGGAAAAGAAGCTGGGCCGCGGAACCGTCAACTATAAACTGCGCGACTGGCTCTTCAGCCGCCAGCGCTATTGGGGCGAACCCTTTCCCATCGTTTGGAAACCGGCCGGCCACGAAGCCCTCCCGGAGTCGGCCCTGCCGGTGCTGCCGCCCGAACTGACCGATTTCAAACCCACCGCCAGCGGCGAGCCTCCGCTGGCCCGCGCCAAGGATTGGGTCCATTTGCCCGACGGCTCCGCCCGCGAAACCAACACCATGCCCCAGTGGGCCGGCAGTTGCTGGTATTACCTGCGCTTCACCGATCCGGCCAACCACCGCGCCATCTGTGGCAAGGAGGCGGAGAATTACTGGATGGGCACCGCTCCCAATCCTAATCTTAATCCTAATCTTAATCCTAATCCTAATCTTAATCCTAATCCTAATCTTAATCCTAATCCTAATCTTAATCCTAATCCTAATCTTAATCTTAATCCTAATCTTAATCCCACTGACCCAAACCAGCCGCTGCCCGCTAAATTTCCGCACGACATTGCGTCTCCCCCTGCTGTTCCCTCTCCGCTCCCATCCGATGGGAGGGAAGAGGGTCAGGGTGAGGTGAGGGTTCCTCCAAGTCTTATTCTTAATCTCCCTCCTGTAGCGGCGGTCTATGACCGCCGCCAGAAAACCACCCTCGGCATAGACCTCTATATCGGCGGCGTTGAGCACGCCGTCCTCCATCTCCTTTACGCCCGTTTCTGGCACAAAGTCCTCTTTGATTTGGGCCATGTCTCCGCTCCCGAGCCGTTTTTCAAACTGGTCAACCAGGGCTTGATCCTCGGCGAAGACGGCCAAAAAATGTCCAAGTCCCGTGGCAACGTCGTCAATCCCGACGATATTCTCCGCGAATACGGCGCCGACGCCTTCCGCCTCTACGAAATGTTCATGGGCCCGCTGGAGATGGTCAAGCCGTGGAACACCCGCGGCGTCGAAGGGGTCTATCGTTTTCTCGGCCGCGTCTGGCGCTTGTTCGTGGACGAGCGCAGTGAAACCGAATTCGAGCAGACCCAAACCGCCCAGCCGGATGGAAGCCTCTCGGCGCTGGAAGCCATTCGACTCAGCGCCGCCATCCGGGACACCGCCCCCACCGCCGCCCAGCTCAAAACCCTGCACGGTTGCATCAAGAAAGTCACCGAAGACCTGGAGGGTTTGCGTTTCAACACCGCCATTTCCGCCCTGATGGTTTTCGTCAACGACGCCATCGCCTGGGAAACCAAGCCCGCCTCCGTCCTGCGCGAGTTCCTGATTTTGCTCCATCCCTTCGCCCCGCACCTGGCCGAGGAACTCTTCGCCAAACTGACGGCCAATGCAGAAGGTAGGGCGGGCAGTCCCCTGCCCGCCGCGGTCCCAAGCCTCTCCTACCAACCCTGGCCAAAATTCGATCCGGCTCTCTTGGTCGAAAAAACCATCGAATTGCCCGTTCAGATCAACGGCAAGCTCCGCGACCGCATCCTCATTTCCGCCGACGCTTCGCCCGCCGAAGTGGAGTCCGCCGCCCTGGCCTGCGAGAGGATCCAACTGTTCCTCGGAGGCAAGCCCGTCAAAAAAGTCATCCTCATTCCCAAGCGCCTCGTCAACATCGTCGTCTAGCAGCCTGTCGGACTTTGGGCGAAGATTTTTTGAAATGATTTGAACAGGGCGAGGGGCCAAGCGGTCAGTCAATGCAAATATATGGCTGCACGCTTCGTCAACATCGATTACGACACC
>JBEKVM010000154.1:0-11970 GCA_049513975.1 Verrucomicrobiota bacterium
CCGCTTGGACATGCACTATCAAAACCTCCAGAGGGAAATGCTCGCGACGCTCCAATTTTTGAAACTCGCTGCTTAAAACAGATACCAACATGTTGGTCTTAATTCTTGGACAGCAGGGCAAAACCTGTAACATCTCAAATAGAAAGGACTTTCCCATGCGTTCAATTCCCGCCTCGCTCGCCATCCTGCTCGCCTGCGCCTCCTGGGGCTGCGTCAGCGCGCCGCACCTCCCCGGCTGGAAGCTGGTCTGGTCGGATGAATTCAACTACAAGGGCCTGCCCGACCCGGCCAAATGGGGTTATGAACAGGGTTTCGTGCGCAACCGCGAGCCGCAATTCTATACCACAGCCCGCCTGGAGAATGCATGCGTGGACGGCCATAACCTCGTGATCACCTTTCGCAAGGACAACTTCCAGGGGCATCCCTACTCCTCGGCCAGCGTCACCACCCGCCGAAAAGCCTCCTGGACTTATGGGCGCATCGAGGTCAGGGCCCAATTGCCTTCCGGCAGAGGGATCTGGCCCGCCATCTGGACGCTGGGCAACACCGGCGGCTGGCCGGCCGGCGGCGAAATTGACATCATGGAGCACTGGGGCAGCCGGCCCAACGAGGTTGCCGTCCACATCCATACCGCCTCCGAGCGCTCCGGTCCCCGCAAGCCCAACCCGGCCAAGAGCCTCCTGGTGGATGACATCTATCATAAGTTTCACGTTTACGCCGTGGAATGGTTCCCGGACCACATGGACTTCTTCGTGGACGACAACAAGTATTTCACATTCAAAAAAGACGACAGCCTGGGCGAGCTGCAATGGCCCTTCGATAAACCCCAGTACCGGATCCTGAATATCGCCGCCGAATCCTCCGGGGTGGATGACGCCATCCTGCCCCAGATCATGAAGATTGATTATGTGCGCGTCTATCAGAAGCAGTAGCTCCCCTCGCACCGAGGCAACATGCGGCGGACTTCACACCTCTGACAGCAGCGGTTCGAAAACCACATCCCGCCAGACGCATGCCTCTGTGGAATACCTGCGGCGAGTTGAGCCTGGGCTGTCCTCCAACTTGCCATAAAGATCGCCAACCGGACTTGGATGGTCTATATCACTGAACACATGAGAATTCCCATGAAGATCCTGTCGAAAAAAGGCGGGCGCGGCCCGTTGGCCGCGTGGTTGTTGGCCGGTCTTTGTTCCTGCGCCACGCCGCAGCGTTGGCAGGCCGTCGAAGGTCATTTAATGACGCGCTGGGCCAGGGAGGTCTCACCGGCCAACGCGCTCAGCGAATATCCGCGCCCCCAGATGAGGCGCAAGCACTGGCAGAATCTCAATGGACTTTGGGAATACGGTCTGACGGCTGCCGCCGACACGGCGCCGCCGACGAATTTTGACGCGAGGATTCTGGTGCCCTTCCCCTACGAATCGGCCTTGTCGGGTGTGGGTAAAGCCAGCATCCCCAGCCAGCGCCTTTGGTATCGCCGCACTTTCACCTTGCCCGCCGGCGCGCAGAATCAGCGGGTGCTGCTCCATTGCGGCGCCGTCAATTGGGATTCGACCGTCTTGGTGAACGGCCATGCCATCGGCGCGCATCGGGGCGGCTACGAGGGTTTTGATTTTGACATCACCGACAGCCTGAAGGCCGGCGCCAACGAATTGATGGTGTCGGCTTGGAATCCGGTGCGCAGCGATGTGGCGGAGGCGCAAGTGCTGGGCAAGCAACGCCTGCGTCCCGGCGGCATCTTCTACACCGCCGTCTCCGGCATTTGGCAGACGGTGTGGTTGGAGACGGTGCCGGTGCAGCACATCGCCGCTTTGAAAATCACCCCGGATGTGGACCACGCGACACTCCGGCTCACGGTGGACGCCGCCACCGCCGGGCAAGTCATCGCGACGGCATCCGATGGCGGGAAAACTGTTGCCACCGCCACGGGAACGGCCGGGACGGAGATCAATCTGGCCATCGCCAATCCGCATTTCTGGTCGCCGGCCGCTCCGCACCTTTACGATTTGGCGGTGGAACTGGTTGAGGACGGCAAGACGGTGGACCGCGTGGACAGTTACTTCGCGATGCGTAAAATCAGCCTGGGCAAGGACGAACAGGGGCGCACCCGCATTTTCCTCAACAATAAACTTGTTCTCCAGTGCGGCCCGCTCGATCAAGGCTACTGGCCCGACGGCATCTACACCGCCCCAACCGACCAGGCCCTGCGGTTTGACATTGACATGACGAAAAAGTTTGGCTGGAACACCATTCGCAAGCACGCCAAGGTCGAACCGGCCCGCTGGTACTACTGGGCCGACAAGCTCGGCATCCTGGTCTGGCAGGACATGCCCCAGATGTTTGGCGGCCGCAACAACGCCTTGTCCGGCGACGCCAAAAAACAATTTGAATCCGAATGGCGCCGCATTATCGCCCAATTCTACAACTCCCCCTCCATCGTCGTCTGGACCACTTTTAATGAAGGCTGGGGCCAGCATGACACCGAGAGCGTGGTGGCGCTGACCAAAGAGCTTGATCCCACCCGCCTGGTCAACAACGCCAGCGGCTGGACGGATAAAAAAGTGGGCGACCTCTACGACACCCACGCCTACCCCGGCCCGGGTTCCCGCCCCCCGGAGGAAAACCGCGCCGCCGTCAACGGCGAATTCGGCGGCGTGACCATGGAGGTGGAGGGTCATCGCTGGACCAAGAGCAGCACTTATGGTTATGGCAGCGTGCTCAACAGCAGTTGGCTGGCGACCAAGCGTTACCAGGCCTTGCTGAAAAGGGCCTATGAGATGAAGGATGAACTGGGCGTCAGCGCCTTCATTTACACGCAATTGACGGACGTGGAGCAGGAGATCAACGGCCTGCTGACCTATGATCGCGCCGTCGTCAAACTGGATCAAAAAATTGTCGCCGCCGCCAACCAGGGCCAGTTTCCGCCCTTGCCGCCCAATCCCAATCCCGAGTGGCTGCCGACCTCCGGCGACGAGCCTGTCACCTGGAGCTATACCACCAACCAACCCGCCGGCAACTGGTTTGCGCCGGATTTCGACGCCCCGGCCTGGCAAACCGGCCCGGCCCCCTTCGGTCACAGAATGACAGGCACCCGGACCGAGTGGACCAGCGCGGACATCTGGATTCGGCGGGAATTCCAAGTGTCGGGAGCAATTCCGGCCCGGCTGGATCTGCTGGTCAAACACCATGAGGATGCGGAGATTTACCTCAACGGGATTCTCGCCGGCAACGTGACCGGATCTGTGGATGATTACAAAACAGTTCCGATCAGCACGGAGGCGCAGGCCAGTCTCAAGCCGGGGCGGAATGTCATCGCGGCGCACTGCCACAACAGCGCTGGCAGCCGGGGCATTGATGTGGGCATCGCCAAAGCCGGACCGCCCCAAGGGTCGCCCCCGGCAAAGTGACAACAAACCCGTCCTAAATTATGAAACTGACAATCAAACTCGACGTAAAACTCATCGTGATGGGATTGCTGGCAGGACTCTTGACCGCGAACGCGGCTGATCCCGCTTATTGGTCGTGGGCGCCAACACCGCCGATGGGTTGGAATTCCTGGGATTGTTACGGTGCCGGCGTCTGGCAAAGCAATGTCATCGCCAACGCCGATTACATGGCCCGGAACCTGAAGTCGCACGGCTGGAACGTCATAACCATTGACATCCAGTGGTATGAGCCGCTGGCGCACACCACCGAATACCGCCGCGGCGCCATCCTTGAAACGGACACCAACGGGCGGCTGCTGCCCGCCCCCAACCGCTTCCCGATGACGCAGGAATCCCGTTCGTTCAAACCAATGGCGGATTACCTGCACAGCCAGGGCCTGAAATTCGGGCTTCATCTTCTCCGCGGCATCCCGCGCCAGGCGGTGGATCGGGACAACACGCCAATCCTTGGGACGGAATTCCACGCCGCCAACATTGCCGACAAAGTCAACGTGTGCCGCTGGAACGGGGATATGTACGGCGTGGACATGTCCAAGCCCGGTGCGCAGGAGTATTACAATTCGGTCTTCGCGCTGCTGGCATCGTGGGACTTGGATTTCGTCAAGGTTGACGACCTCTCGTCCCCCTATCATCAGGCCGAGATCGAAGCGATTCGCAAGGCGATAGACCGGTCTGGCCGGGCCATCCTCTTCTCCACCTCGCCCGGCGGCACGCCCATCAACCAAGGGGAGCATGTCCAGACCAACGCCAACCAATGGCGGATCAGCGGCGACTTCTGGGATAGCTGGCCCGCGCTTTACGCCCAGTTCGCCCGGCTCAACAATTGGACCCCATTCCGCGCCCCCGGCCACTGGCCCGACGCGGACATGATTCCGCTCGGCAACGTTCGAGCCTGGCAGGAAAGGGACAACTGGACAAAGTTTACTCCGGACGAACAGTACACGCTCATGACGCTCTGGTCGGTGGCGCGCTCGCCGCTGATCCTTGGCGGGAACCTGCCCAAAAATGACGGGTTCACTCTTGCATTGTTGACCAATGACGAGGTGATCGCCGTTAACCAGAACTCCACCCACAACAAGCAGGTCTATAACAGCACCAACCGCATCGTCTGGGTGGCGGATGTTCCCGGTTCGAAAGACAAATATGTCGCCCTCTTCAACACCTCGCCGGCTCCTCCTCCCGGTGGCGGCCGCCGCGGGCGAGGCGGTTTTGGTGGTGGTGGTCGCGGCGGTCCTGACGGCGCGCCGACCAATGCTCCGGCCGTCGCTGCGCCGGCCACCAATGCTCCGCCCGCCACCGATCCGGCTGCGACTCTTCCCGCCAGGGTTTCGGTTGCCCTCACCGATCTCGGCCTCTCCGGTTCCTGCACGGTGCGCGATCTCTGGACGCACAAAGAATCCGGCGCCGTCAATGGAGAGGTTTCCGCCGTGGTCAATTCCCACGGCGCGGTTCTTCTCAGGGTCCACCCCGAATAACAAGCATCGGCACACAACCCCGACTAATATCAATGTATGAAAAGACAAGCAGCAGTCATAGCGTGCCTGACTGTTCTGGCGGGCGGCCTTTGCCTGGCGCAGCCGGATCAAACCAATAACGATTCCAAGCCATAGTCTCCAACGCAAGCCATAAACCTCAAGAATTCATCCTATGAACAATCAATTCTCCCGCCGTCAATTCATCAAAAAATCCGCGCTCTGCGCGGGCGCCGCGGCCAGCCTGCCGCTCCTGCCATCCTGCGCCACTAAAAGCCTCACCCCCGTCGCCGCTCCCGCGTCCGGCTTGCCTCCGGCGCCGAGGGCGATTTCCGCGCCGGCCGGTTTTGGCGTGGCCCGCGGGCCGTTTCAGCCGTCGTGGGAATCGCTCTCCAGCGGCTACGAAGTGCCCGATTGGTTCCGCGATGCCAAGTTCGGCATCTGGGCGCACTGGGGGCCGCAGTGCCAGCCGGAGATGGGCGACTGGTATGCGCAAAGAATGTATCAATTTAACGGTCCCATCTACAAATTCCATGTCCAGAAATACGGCCATCCCTCGAAGTTTGGCTTCAAGGATGTCGTCCACGAATGGAAGGCCGAGCATTGGGATCCGCAGCATCTTATTTCACTCTATAAGCGCGCCGGCGCGAAATACTTCGCGGCCATGGCCAATCATCATGACAACTTCGATATGTTTCATTCCAAGTATCAGCCGTGGAACAGCGTCGCCATCGGGCCGAAGAAGGACATTGTCGGCGGCTGGGCCAAGGCGGCGCGCGCGGCGGGGTTGCGTTTGGCGGTTTCGTCGCACGGCGATCGCGCCTGGAGTTGGTATGAAGCGGCGCAGGGTTCCGATCCGAGCGGCCCTTTGGCTGGCGTGCCTTACGACGGGCGGATGACCAAAGCGGACGGGAAAGGCCAATGGTGGCAGGGACTGGATCCGCAGGACTATTACGCACAGTATCACGCCACGGGCCGTTACGATTGGCCGCAGAACGGCAATCCCCCGCTGGCCAAGGCCTATGTCGAGAAGTTTTTCAACCGCATCATTGACCTGATTGACAAGTACCACCCCGACCTCTTGTATTTCGACGACACGATTCTGCCCATTTATCCCGCCAGCGACATCGGACTGCGCATCGCGGCCTATTATTATAACACGAACCTGGCGCGCCACGGCGGCAAACTGGAGGCGGTGTTGACAGGCAAGGGTTTGAACGCCCAACAACGCCGCGCCCTGGTGCTCGACGTCGAGCGCGGCGTGACCAGCGGCGGCGAAACTCTGCCCTGGCAAACCGACACCTGCATCGGCTCCTGGCATTATGAGCGCAGCCTGTTCGACCAGCACAGATACAAGACGGCCAAACAAGTCTCCCAGATGCTCATTGATATCGTGAGCAAAAACGGCAACCTCCAGTTGAGCATTCCGCTGCCCGGCCACGGCATGCCGGACGACGATGAACTCAAATTCCTGTCCGAATTCACCGCTTGGATGGACGTCAACAGCGAAGGCATCCATGCCACGCGCCCGTGGCAGGTTTATGGCGAAGGGCCGTCGGTCACCGGCACGCAGGAGCGGGGACAGTTTGGCGGCGCGCGCGATGTGCGGCCATACACCTCCGAAGATGTGCGTTTCACGATGAAGGGGGACACGCTCTACGCCTTTATTATGGTCTGGCCCGAAGCGCACAGCACGGTGATCAAAAGTCTCGCGATCAACTCGCCGCAGATTGGCGGACGCAAAGTCGCGGATGTTTCGCTGCTCGGTTACGGCGGACGGATCGAGTGGGCCCAGGATGAGCAGGGGCTGAACGTCAAGCTGCCTGACCAGCCGCCCTGCGCGAGCGCCGTCACGCTCAAAATCAAAGGAGTCATTTCCGCGTGAAATCACCTTGGAGCCATCGTTTGGGCCAGCGGCCGCAACCGCCAACCCGCTCCCCAATTAACAGGTCCGATCCAGCCGGAACCCCCCTGTTTGAACAATAAAATCATGAATAAAATACTGTTATCCGCCGCCTGGCTCGCCTCGGCGGCTCTCGGATATGCGGCGCCGGCCTCTGACCCTCTCCGGCCGCATCTGGAAACCCGGCATGGGGTCCGCCAACTGGTGGTTGACGGCAAACCGTTCCTGATCTTGGGCGGTGAATTGCACAATTCCAGTTCATCGAGCCGTGAATACATGAAGGCGATCTGGCCTGCGCTCGCGCAAAGGAATCTCAACACCGTCGTGGCGTCGGTCACTTGGGAACTTATCGAGCCGCAAGAAGGCAGGTTCGATTTTACCACCGTGGACGATTGCATCCAGGACGCCCGGCAAAATCATCTGCGGCTGGTTTTCCTGTGGTTCGCAAGCTGGAAAAACGGCGTGTCCTCCTACCAGCCCTACTGGGTGAAGACCAACCCGCAACGCTTCCCGTGGGTCAAGGACCGCAGGGGCAGGACCCTGGACACTCTTTCCACTTTTGGCGACGCGACGCGGGACGCCGACGCGCGGGCCTTCGCCGCGTTGATGCGCCACATCCGCGAGGTGGATGGCAAGGAGCACACGGTCCTGATGATGCAGGTGGAGAACGAGGTGGGCGTTCGTGACGAATCCAGGGATCACAGTCCCGCGGCAAACGAAGCCTTTGCCAAACCGGCGCCCAAGGATTTGATGAACTATCTGGCGCAACACAAGGAGACCCTGGCGCCGGAACTGCACGATCTGTGGGCCGCCAACGGCTTCAAAACTTCGGGCACCTGGGAAGAAGTGTTTGGTCCAGGCAAGCCGGATGCAGCCAAACCCTACAATGACTTGACCCAACAGGAAAAGGACACGCTGTGGCGGGAGTTAAGCTGGCCGGTGGATGAAATCTTCATGGCCTGGCGCTACTCGCTTTACATCAACAAGATTGCCGCCGCCGGCAAGGCGGAATACGACATTCCGATGTATTGCAATGCCTGGCTGCAGCAGCCCGGCTGTCCGCGGCCCGGTGAGTATCCCAGCGGCGGGCCGGTTCCCCAAGTGCATGATATCTGGCGCTTTGGCGCGCCGGACCTTGACATGCTGTCTCCGGACCTCTATCTGCCCCAGTTCGACGAAACTTGCGCGCGGTTCACCCGCAATGGCAACCCGCTGTTCATTCCCGAAGCCAACACCAGCGGCGGGGCCGCGGGAAACGCCCTGATCTGCTTGGTCAAGTACAACGGCATCGGTTTCTCGCCGTTTGGCATCGAGGGCTTTGGCGGTTTTGGCCGCGGCGGACGGGGTATGCAGAGTGCCACCAATGGGCCGCCTCCTCCCGACTCTTTGGCGCAAACTTATGCCATTTTGAACTTTGTGGCGCCGGTGATTCTGGACAATCAAGGCAAGGGCACAATTGCATTCCTGCCGTCGGCGGATGACACCAATGCCCCGCCGCAAGAGTTGAAGCTGGGCGATTACACTTTGAACATCCGGTATGGCGCCGGAGGCGGTTTCGGCGGACGGGGCGGTGGCCGCCGGGGTGGCGGATTCGGGGGATTCGGCGGCGGTGGCGGCAATGGGTTTACCAACACTTCGCCCGTCCGGTTGGTCATCAATTCAGGCCCCGGCGCGTATGTCTTTGTCGGCGGGCCGATGAGCGTCACCTTCACGCCAAACACGCCCGGGCGCGGGACCGTGGTGTTGGGGAGCTTTGACGAGAGCATGAACGACAACGGCCGCTGGGTGCCGGGACGCCGTTTGAACGGGGACGAGACCGACCACGACCGGCGCTGGCCGGGGATGAACTCCTTCGGCATCTATCGCTACAGGGTCTTCCAGCGGGAGTGAAACAACCAAACACACATTCAAACAAGTCCTATGAAAACATTAACGAAGCTGATGGCGGTGGTGTCGGCCGCCTGCGCCGCCTCCTCGTCCGCCGCCGACAAGACTTTCATTGACTATTTCCAGCCGACGCCGATTATTGGCTCGTTGACCACAAACACATGGGGTGCTCCCGGAATCCTGCCCCGGGACACAAAGAACGGCTTGGAGGACTCGAGCTTGAGGGATCTTCCGCTCGTCACCACAAACGGCCGGCCGGAAACCACCCCGCAGAAGTGGTATTATTGGGATGGGCAGATCATCAAGTCGCCCAATGGCAAGTATTATATGTTTGCCAGCCGCTGGGACCAGGCAAAAGGCCACGGCGGATGGGGCGGCTCGTCAGCCGTGTATGCCATCAGCGATAATCTTTTTGGTCCCTATATTGACAAGGGACTTGTCTGGCCTGACGTGGTCAACGGTGTGGCGGGAAGAGGACATAACGTGACGGCGCTGGTTTTGCCGGACGGACGTTATGCGGTGTTGATTAGCGAGACCAGGCCGGGCAGCATCTACATTTCCAAGTCCCTGGATGGTCCGTGGGAGTTTGAAGGGCCGGTTACATTCACCACCAATGAGTTCAGCGGAAACGCCAGGAGACTGGGGTCCAACATGAGCCTGATGGCCCGGCCTGACGGCGGCTTCGAGATCGTGCAGCGGTCCGGCCTGGTTTTGATCAGCACCAACGGAGTCATGGGGCCTTACGCGGTTCAGGGTCCCAGTGTTTATCCGAAGACGATTGACGGCAAGCCCGTTGCCAACCTGGAAGATCCGGTGGTGTGGTTTAGCGGCGGCCTCTATCACATCGTGGTCAACAGTTGGAGCGCCCGCAAAGCCTTCCACCTGACTTCAAGCGATGGAATCCACAATTGGACGTTGCGGGGATTGGCTTACGATCCCACGACTGACTTTGTGCGCTATACGGATGGAACCGTCAATCATTGGAATAAAATGGAGCGCCCCGGCGTTTATCTCGAAAGCGGCCATGTGGCGGCGGTCACCTTTGCCAGCATTGACATCCCCAAAGAACAGGACCGGGGGAACGAACCTCACGGCAGCAAAGTGATCGTGGTTCCATTCGACGGAGCGGCCTTCGATCGCGATTTGCCAAAGCTTTCCGCGCCAGCACGGCCGGATGAGGCGCCCGCGCAGCGTCCCTAAAAGGACGGCGCGGCCAAAGGGAAAAAGAGCGAACAAACCCCGCTTCTGATCAGGCAACGAAACTAAATTTGTTCTTATGAAATTTAATCATTCGCCAGCCCTGGCCATTTGTTTCTTCATCGTATCGTGCGGCCTCAATTCCGCCCAGACTCCGGCAACCAGCCTTCCGCCGGCGGGCAAACTCGCTCCCCGACCGCTCTACCGCGATCCGCCGTTCGACGCGCCGACCGATCCGGTCATCAATTTCAACGCCGAGCAGAACAAATGGTTCATGTACTATACGCAGCGGCGGGCCACCGCCACCAATACTCCCGGCGTCACCTGGGTTCACGGCACTCACATCGGCATGGCTGAATCCATGGATGGCGGCGCGACCTGGAGTTACCGTGGCGAAGCCAAAATCACCTACGGCCAGGACACGCACCCGGACGATTATACCTATTGGGCGCCGGAGGTCATCTGGTTCCAGGGCACCTACCACATGTACCTGACCTATGTGCCCGGCATCTTCACGGACTGGAACCACCCGCGCCAGATTGTCCACCTGACCAGCCGGGACGGGGTCAAATGGGAGACCGTCTCCCCGCTCGATTTAAAGTCTGATCGGGTGATTGATCCGTGTGTCATGCAACTGCCCGGCGGCATCTGGCGGATGTGGTATAAGGATGAACGCAAAACCCCGACGTTGTCTTACGCGGACAGCGCTGACCTTTTCCAATGGGAAGCCAAAGGCAACGCCGTCACCAATTTCAGCGGCGAAGGCCCGAAGGTATTTCATTGGAAAAACCGTTTCTGGCTCATCGCCGACTGCTGGAACAACGGCATGCGCGTCTGGCGTTCCGACGACTGCCTGAATTGGAAGCTTCAGGAGCAGGCTTTGTTCGGCTCGCATGGGGATGTGGTTGTCAGCGGCGACCGCGCCTGGTGGTTCTATTCCGGAGGGCCGAGGCCTTTCGGGGCCGTGCCTTCAGGCGCGTCAACCACGGAGACCAACGCGCCTCCGGGTCCGCGTCCCGGACGGGGACGCACCACCGCCATCAACGTCGTCGAACTTTCTGTCAATGACGGCCAACTAATCCCCGGCGATCCCAATCAGCCCACTTACATTGATCTCAAACCGGTCCGTGAGGAGGAGAGATGAGCCGGTGTTTGCCGACCAAGGGAACGATTTTGGAAACCAAATCAATCCTGGCTTGACCGGCAAAGCCATGGGCTCTTCCCGCGGTGAAACGGACCGGCGGCCGGGTGAATGCGCGGGAAATGCCCTTTGACGCGCCGCTCAAAAACATCTGTCAAGTCGAAATCTGGCGGGAACCGGGCGAAATCCACGGGGAAAGCGGGGGAGAAGCCGGAGCCAGTGGCCGGACTTGGACTGCGTCCCCGATTCAGCTACGAGGAGAATACGGGGTTTTCCTCTGAGCATCAAGAAGAATTTGGCGTAACCCTGCCACTATTCTTCAGTACTCTTGCAGTATTTTCACTGACAGTTTCACTGACAGTCCCCGCCGGTTTCAAATGGATGATCCCTACGCCCAGACCCGGCGGATGGAATAAGCGTCGAAGGCGGTGTCGGCGCTGACAATTGGAAGCTCATTTCATGTAAGGCTCAAAATCCGCCAACGGCGCGTCGAAGTCTTCCGCCATGCTGACCAACCCGCGGGCGCTGCCAGGCTCAATGCGAGCCGGCGTCTTGATGGACGGCGCTTTGGCCAGCAACTCCACAAGTTGCAACACCGCCGTCTGCGCCGAATCGGGCAGCGTCTTGGCCTTCGAGTAAATTAATTCCGCTGTGCTCATGGGGCTAATCTAAACGCAGGCTGGCTGACATGCAAGCTTCGGGACCGTGGCCGGTTGAGTGGAGCGGGCGCGCGTCGGCGTGTCACTATTCCGTCACAATTCGGCTTAACTCACCGGAGGAGACAGTAGGATGATCGGCAACACAGCCGCTTTTGGAGTGCGGGAGCTTGCTCCCGCTTTCGAAAGCGGCGGCAAGCCGCCGCACTCCAAAGATGCCGGTAATGGAACAAAAGCCGGGCCGGTATTGGGGCGTCATTGGCCGGCAACA
>JBEKVM010000155.1:0-11874 GCA_049513975.1 Verrucomicrobiota bacterium
TGACAGGATCGTTGCCAATCCCGCCAGCGCCGATAGGCTACTGCGAACGGAATCGCAGGTTCTTCTTACGATTTTTATGTCATATCGAACAATCATTGTAATCACATCATCTCGCACGGACTCACGCCGTTTCCAAGCCCCGGCGTTGGGGTTCATGCCAGCCCAAACCGGCGCCAAAGGCAAGCCCTCAAAGGGGGGCGGGAGAGAGCTACCGTTGCGCGTGGAGCCGCTGGTTGGCGGGCAGCCGCAGGCTGGGGTCACCGAAGAGCATGAATTTCATCCCCTGAAAAAAGATGGACGGCGGATACCAACTGTCCGTCGGCTTCAAGGAGGCCAGGTGTTCGCGGTCGTAATAGAATTTGACCGCACTGGCCCAGCAATCGCCCAAGCGCGGCTGGCCGGGTTGGGCCAGTGCGGCGACAAAACCATCCACCAGCGTCAGCGCGCAAGGCTGGCTGCCGGTGTTGCAGCCGATGTAGGCCACGGCTCCGTTGGTCGCGCTCCGAAGCAGGGCCTCGCCCAGGCAACCCGGATTGAAACGTCCGCGCTGGTACGGACTGGGCGGTGGCGGGGGCGCGGTGAAAACCTCATGGTCATCGGTTCCTTTGTGCTCCTGCCCGTAAATGTCCACGTAGGGCTCATAGGGGGGAAGGGGCGCGAAATGGGCGGTGCTGCAACCCGCCGAAATAACGACGGGAAAACAGCCGGAGTTGGTCAACTCGCGCAAATCGCGGACGGAAAAGCACTTGTCCCAGGCGTCGGGCTGGCCGTGGCCGGTATGGAGAATCAACCCGGCACCGCTGTTGAAGAGCAGCCGCACTTGGGCATGGTCGGGCGGCAGGCCGGATTCCGGCCGTCCATCGGAATAATACCGCTTTTCCACCAGCCATCCAGAAGAGAGCTTGGCGGCCAGTTCGTCCTCCAGCGGCCGCGCATCAACCCATCCGCCCACCGCCAGAAAACCGGCGCGGCGGACATTGGGATTGGCGTCGCCTAATACATTCCGCTCGGTGGCGATGGTCTTGGCCGCGATAAGCTGCGCCTGTTCGACCGTGCTGACGGGCCAGCGGCCGATGGCGATGTCGGGATGATAGGTGACTTCGTCGTAATTGATGGGGTCGTTTTTGTTCGCTTCCCCGCGCACCTCGCCGAAATAAAGGGCGTGGAAGGAATCCTTGCGCGCGTTCCAGTCGTCAAAGGAGCCGTCCGGTTTGGCCAGCGCGCTGTAATAGAGGTCGCTGGGATAAAAAGAATAGTTGAAAGCAGCGGGCGTAACGCGGTCCAGGACCATGTAGCGCACGGGCATGACATCCGCGCCGCCTACCAACAGGGCGTAGCCGAGATTGTGGGCGCGCCACTGGTCATAGAGGAACCGCTTGAGTTTTTCGGGGTCGTCCACCCCGCGCCCGGCGGCGAGGACGCTCTCCAGCGATTTGAATTGCACCGGGAGCAGCTTCTTTTTGAAGGCGAGGAAATCGCGCAGGGCGGGATGAAACACTTCGGGCGCGATAACCAGCAATCCGCGCGGGCGGGGTGGGCCGGCAGAGGCGGCGGCTAGGGCCGCCAGTGCAGCCACGATCAGGCTGAGCGTTTTGCACAGGTTTTTCATTCGACAGACTCCACGATGTCAAAACGCGCCGGGGCAGGGAAGGTTTCTTTTTGAACCCCGGAGCGGGCCGGTTCGCCCTGTCCCGCAAACTTGACTTGGCCCCGCCCTGGTGTCACCATGCCGTCATGTCGCAAGCCCTTGCCACACGCTCCATTCTCGCCCGCGGCTTAACCCGCGCCGGCCAAAGCACGCTCGCGGCGGCGGGACTGTTTTCCCTCATCTGCGGACTGCAGGCCGCCTCCACCGATTGGCCGGAATTCCGCGGGCCGACTGGCGACGGCCAGGCTTCCGCCATCGGCCTGCCGCTGCGTTGGAGCGAGACAAATAACGTGCGATGGAAGA
This sequence comes from Verrucomicrobiota bacterium, assembly GCA_049513975.1. GTDB lineage: Bacteria > Verrucomicrobiota > Verrucomicrobiia > Limisphaerales > Palsa-1400 > JBEKOF01. The sequence continues at coordinate 1,952 of JBEKVM010000155.1, forward strand.
CGGAAATCCCACTTCGCGGCTGGTCCACCCCGGTGGTCATGGGCGGGCAAGTATGGATGACTTCCGCCACCGTGGACGGCCATGATTTCCATGCCATTTGCGTGGACGCCGAGACGGGAAGAATCATTTACAACGAAGAGGTGTTCCACTGCGACAACCCGGAGCCGCTGGGCAACGGGGCGGCCATGAATTGTTACGCCACGCCTTCACCTGCCATCGAGCCGGGACGGGTCTATGTCCATTTTGGAAGCTACGGCACCGCCTGTTTGGATACAGCCACCGGCAAAGTGATCTGGCAGCGCGATGACCTGCCTTGCCGCCATTATCGCGGCCCTTCCTCCTCGTTGGTTCTCTACAGCAACCTCCTCATCCTGACCCTGGACGGAGTGGACAAGCAATATCACGCCGCTCTGGACAAACTGACAGGTCGGACAATCTGGAAAACAGACCGCTCCGTGGCGTGGAACGACGAGAACTCCACCGACCGCATGGTGCGGGACGGAGACCGCCGCAAGGCCCACAGCACGCCGTTGATTGTGACCGCCGCCGGCAAGCTCCAGATGCTCAGTGTCGGTGCCAAGGCCGCCTACTCCTATGATCCGCTCACTGGAAAAGAGCTTTGGAAAGTCCAATTCAACGATTGGTCGGGCGCGCCCAGGCCTATTTTCGACCACGGCCTCGCTATCATCGTCACGGGCCTGGCGAATACCGAACTGTGGGCGGTCAAACCTGATGGATGGGGCGATGTTACCAGCAGCAACGTCGTCTGGAAACTCAAGAGCCACGTTGGCAAATACGCCTCGCCCATCGCGGTGGACGGTTTGATTTACACGGCAGCGGACGAAAGCTTCGTTACCTGCCTGGAAGCCGCCACCGGCCAGCCTGTCTGGACCGAGCGCATTGGCGGCAGCTTCGATGCCTCCCCCATCTACGCTGATGGACGCCTTTACTTCTTCAACCAGCAAGGCGTGGCCACGGTCCTTAAACCGGGACGGACTTGCGAGATCCTGGCCACCAATTCTCTCGACGACGGCTTCATGGCTTCGCCGGCCGTCAGCGGCAAGTCCCTTTTCCTGCGGGCCAAGACGCACCTCTACCGCGTGGAAGACATGGCATCGAACAGCAAGTAGGACCGGGAGCATGGCCAAGCCTGGATTCTTCTTTTAGGGAGGGACGATATTGCCATCGCTGTCAAAGGTGAGTGTCCGACGGGCCGGCCCCAGGCGCAGTTGAATGTCATAGGTGGTGTTGGTTCCTTTGGTAGTGCGCGTGACATCGTTGACTTGCTCTCCGGCGACCTGAAGGGGGTGGAGGGCTATTTTGACCTTTGCGGGGAGGGACGCCCAGACCAAGTCTTGTTCTTCGGAATCGAGCGCGCCAGCAGCGTCGAGGGTGACGCGGCAGGTGTTGGGGCCGATGTTCACAGTGACTTCGTAAGAAACTTTGCCCTGTTCGGTTGACTGGTTGATTTTGCCGAGATGGCCGCGCCTGGCCTGGGTCTGAACGGCCTTTTGCACCGGCTGGGGAAGCTCGTCCGCAAAGACCTGCTCTTGCACCAATTCTCCCTTGGCGCTGACGGTGAAACTGCGCCTCCGGTCCGCTTTGGTCATTTCCACAGCGTAGTTCACCTGGTCGCCGTCAATGGTTTTGGTGATGTCGCCCAAAATGTCCGCGCCCACCTTGGCGTTGATGGCATGCTGGACGGAGGGTGGGGTCTCCTTGAGGGGAACCTGCATCTCAAGCAACACCCCGTTGTCGTCCACGGTAAAGGTGCGCGTTGCCCCGTCGCGGGTTAGTTCCACCTCATAAGTGAAGTCGTCATAATCGCCGATGTTTTTGGTGATGTCCCCCAGTTGGCCGCCCTGGCTGAGGGTTTGGATGGCCGTGCGCACGGGGAAGGGAGTTTCGTCAAGGAAGACCTGTATATCGAGCAGTTTGCCGTCCAGCGCCACGGTCATATTGCGCGATTTGCCGAGGCGGGTGAAGTCAACGTCGTAAATCACTTCGCCGTCGTCGCCGTTGGTGCGGCTGACGGAGTCGAGCGTTCCGGTGGCGATTTCGGCCTGCACGGTGCGGCGGACAGGAATGGGGAGGGTCTGCAACAGGGCGGCGTTGGCGTTGGCGCGCCGTCCGGCGCCGGCGAGGGCCGAGGTGGCGAGCAAAATCGAAGCGCCGATGAGGAGGCGGTGAAAAGTTCTCCGCATGGCGGTGTCTCTCTAAGGCGCCACGAGCACGCGATAGAATCGTTGCGGGTCCGCAGGATTGACATCGGAGGCGGAGATGGAGGGGCCGCTCGCGTTGGTCAGCGCTCCAAGATTGATCCAGTTGAGCGTGTCCAGGCTGGTGGAGTACTGGAGTTGATAGGTCACGCCTGCCACGGCCGACCAGGTCAGGGTGATGGAGCCGCTGGCGCTGGCGGCGGATTGGAAAACGGGAGGAGGAACGGGCGTGACTGAAACATCATCGAGGCCGAAATAGTCCGGTTGATTTTCAACGCCAAACTCGAGGGTGGTGCTCGCGCCGGTGGCCGAAACCACAAATTGCATGTTGGTGAAGCTGATGGTTCCCAGGTTGCTTTGATCGAAAATGGTGCTTCCATTCCAGGCGACCATGAATTCGTTCGGTATTGGCGGGTACACGCCGTCCCAGATTCCCGGGTTAGCCAACCAAAAGGACAGCAAGTACACCTGCCCGGCAACGGTCGTCAGGGTTTGGCTCAAATAGGCCAGCCCATCCGGTTCTCCCAAGAATGCGGCATAGCTGCCGGAGTGAATATAGTAAGGGCCGTCATAGGTGATGGTACGGTGGCGCCCATAACCATTAGTGACAGGCAAGAATGTTGTGCTGCCCACAAAATTATAGCCGGGGTTACCGCTGCCCGTCAGGGTCCAACTGGTAAAATCACCCGTCTCGAATCCGCCGTTTTGGACTAATTGCGGCCCCACCAACGCCAAGGTGAAGAAGCGGTTTTGCACCACCCCATCACTCGTATTCTCGAACGACACATTCGTGGCATAAACGCCCGCAGCCAAAGCGCCGGCGACGGCCAGATTCAGGCTCACCGTCACATTGGTAAATCCGCCGGCGGCGAGTGTGCCGCCGCCGGCTGAATTGTTGAGCCAGGCAGCCGTGTTGGCCAGCGTCCAGGTCAGCGCCGCCAGCCCCGTATTAGTCAACAGGAAAGTTTGTGAGAATGATTTAACCGGACCGCCAGCCGTGGCGGTGGCGGAAAAGCCGCTGAGGGGCGTGATCTGGAGAACATCGGGGGGCGCCGCCAGGATTTTGATCAGGTTGCTTCCGGTGGGCGAGCCCCAACCGGTACAGAGGTCATACCCGGGAACGGCAAAATAGAGATTGGGGCTGATGAGGTTGGTATTGTTCCCGGTGGTGATGTCATGGAAGCAGGGGTTATAATTGGCGCCCTGACAGAGCGCGTAGAGGGCCGGGTTGAAAAACCCCGCCGGCGGGTTTCCCACAGCCGCATTCTGCTGATTGACCAAGGCCATAAATCCGGCCCACAACGGGGAGGCCGCACTGGTGCCGCCGATCTCATAACCAATGCCATTGTCAGCGAACACATAAATCTGGTCCGCGATCATGGCAACATCAGGGATATTTCGGTAGGCGGTGGACGCATGGTTGGCGGACATGCTCAGGCCTTGTTGCCAGCTTGGAATGGCATAAGTGGGGCTGATCCCGCCGCTGCTTCCATTGGTCCCGGACGAGGTGTTGAACCAGTTCCATGTAGTTTCCGAGGTCCACGCTCCCCTGGCGCCGGCCGTGCTCAAAGTTGTCCCACCGACGGAGGTCACATAAGTGTCGTCGCAAGGCGGAGAAGGCGGGCTGAGCGAGTTATAGGCTCCGCTGTCGCCGGAGGCGATGAAAAATGATTGGCCCTGGGTAGCATATTCCTGGATGTCCTGAAGGATGGTGGCGTCGGTGAACCCGCTCCAGGAAGAACTAATCTGATGGGCCAGATTGTCGGTGGCGATGCGGTTGAACATGTCGTCAGCAGGGGTTGACGAACTGGTGTTCGGGGCTTCATAGACAATCACGCTCGATAAGCCCGGGGCCATGCAGATGGCCATGTCAATGTCCAGCGCCACCTCGATGTTGGCGCTGCCAGGGGTAGTATTGGTTGGTTGGTCTATGCCCACGGGGATCACGGTCACGTTGGTGTTGGCCAGCCCGCCGTTTGCCAATGCGAGGTAACTGGTAATGTCACTGGCGTAATAGGTGTCGAACTCCACCAAGGCGACCGACTGGCCGGCGCCGGTGAGCGTCACTCCCGGCGCATAAGCGGCCCTGAAGTCCAGGCCAATGTACTCGCCGGCCGGCCCAGAACCGGCGTTGGAGGTCGCGTTGGGGGCTTGCGCGGCCGGGCGCGCATGAAGGGAGGCGGGATGTGGTCTGGCAAAATCACTTAACCCGGCGATGTTCAGCACTGGAACATCCAGGTCCAGCGTCGGCTCCACATCCGGAGCGTAAAACGTCCTTGGCTCAGTGGGGTGGGGATAAACCCGCAGGTTGACATGAAAAGCTTTTTCCACATCCGCCACCGACCCGCTCACATCCAGCACCATCCGGTTTGGATGAGTGGCCGTGACGGTCAAGCCGTGGGACTGGGCGAATTGGCGGAGGGCCTGATAATCGGTTTCCCGCGGCCCGAAGCTGGCGGTAAACTGCTCCGGGTTAAGGTATTTGTGGTAGAGCGGGCTGGCGGGATCATAAAGTTGCTGGAGGAGGTTGGTCAAGGCTTGGCGGTTGCGCAGGGGCAGTCCGATGGCCAGAGGCAACTGCTGCGAGGCGGGGAGGCGGCCGACTGGGGCCAAACCCCCGGCCACCGCTGCGGGAACATGGCCCTTAACCTGTTGCGGTTCCGCCGGCCAGGCGGTGACCGCGAAGAGGGTGGCGGCGGCAAAAAGCAGGCGCGACTGAAGCCGCGGCCAAATGAATAATGGCATAAACATGATATAAGGACATTTTTTCCCTGCGTCCATAGGGATATATTTTTCCTGCGTCCGTAGGGACATATTTTTCCTGCGTCCATAAGGACATATTTTCCCTGCGTCCGCCAGTTTTCCAGGACATGGGTAACACAGGCACATCCTTGGCTTCATTGTCACATATTTCCGCCATTTTGCCAGCGATAATTGGCGGGGAAAATAAATTGGCGGGACAGGACGGGCTTTTCCGGTTATGCTTGGAAAAGATCGGCGCAGAAAGATTATGGCTGTTTGCAAATCCGTCAAGACCCTGACCCGGCCGCGCGCGTTGCTGGCCGCGCTGTTTTTTTCGGCGGCGGCAGCGGGGGCGGCGGAGGATGGCGCGGTGGCGCCCGCCAAGCCTTTGGCGGAGGCGCTTTCCGCCCGGGACAGGCGGCGCATGGAAGAGGCGGTGGACCGCGCGCTGGAGTGGATGGCCGGCCAGCAGGCGGCCGACGGCACGTTTCCGACCTTGCCGCAAGCGCAACCGGCCATCACCAGTCTTTGTGTGCTGGCGTATCTTTCGCGGGGCCATCAACCGGGCCTGGGACCGTACGGGGCGGTGATGGAGAAGGGGATTGATTTTGTGATTTCCTGCCAGCGGCCGGACGGGCTTTTTTCCTTCGAGCCGATCACCAACCACATCCATGAGGATGACCAAGCGTCGCACGCGGCGGTTTACAATCATGCCATTGCCGGGCTGATGCTGGGGGAGGTTTACGGACACGTGACCGGGCGGAGGGCGGTGGAGGTGAAGCGGGCGATGGAAAAAGCGCTGCAGTTCACGCGCGAACTGCAAACGCGGTCCAAGGCGTACGAGGGCGACAAGGGAGGCTGGCGGTATCTTTATTTGCGGTGGAACCATCTGACGGCGGACTCGGATTTGTCGGTGACGGCGTGGCAGTTGATGTTTTTGCGCTCGGCGCGGAACGCGGAATTCAACGTGCCGCAGCAGTATATTGACGAGGCGATGGAGTTCGTCCACCGCTGCTGGAAAGAAAAGGAGGGGGTCTTTTATTACGCGATTGACGGGACCGGCCCCGGCGACATCCGGACGGGGCGCGGCATGGTGGCGGCGGGGATTTTGTCGCTGGCGCTGGCGGGACAACACCAAAGCCCGATCGAGCTGGCGGCCGGGGACTGGTTGTTGAGCCATCCGTATCGCGGTTTTGGCGACCGGATTGGGGTGGCGGACCGTTTTTTTTACAGCGCGTATTACACGAGCCAGGCGGCGGCGCAACTGGGGGGGCGCTATTGGGAGGGAATATTTCCACCGCTGGCAGCGGCGCTGATGAGCGCGCAATCACCGAACGGCTCGTGGCCGGCGGAGGTGGGACATCGGGACATGATGTTCGGCAATGTCTATACGAGCGCGCTGGCGGTCTTGAGCTTGACGCCGGCCTTTCAACTGTTGCCAGTTTATCAACGCTAACATGAAAAGCATTTCCCTTGCGCCGATTCGAATCTGCTGTCTGCTGCTGGCGGGATGGAGCGGGCTGCCAGCGGCGGGCGGCGGCGGCCTGGCCAACACCGCGCCGGCCGTTCCCTCGCAATCCTTCGCGGCGGCGCTTCCGCCGGCGCAATGGAAGCAGGTGGAGGATTGCGTGGACCGCGCGCTGTCCTGGATCGCGCGGCAGCAGGCGGCGGATGGGTCGTTTCCGACCCAGGCGGAGGGGCAGCCCGCCATCACGGGACTGTGTGTGCTGGCGTTTCTATCGCGCGGACATCAGCCCGGCTATGGCCCCTACGGAGCGCAAATGGACCGGGCGATAGATTTTGTCATATCCTGTCAAAGGCCGGATGGACTTTTTTCCTACGTAGCACCCGACGACGCGGGGCAGCAGGATTTCAACGGCTTTGGCGGTGGAGGCCGGGCCAGATTGCCACCCTGGGCCCAGACCGGGACCTACAATCACGCCATTGCCGGATTGATGCTGGGGGAGGTTTTTGGGCACGCCAACGCGCAGCGAACCAAGGAGATCAAACAAGCCATGGAGAAGGTGCTGCTGTTCACCCGCCAATTGCAAACCCACCCCAAGCAGGCTGCCGAGGACAAAGGAGGGTGGCGTTATCTGCGAATCCAGTTCAACGGGGCCGACTCGGATCTTTCGGTGACGGGCTGGCATTTGATGTTTTTGCGTTCGGCGCGGAACGCGGAATTCAACGTGCCGCAAAAATATATTGACGACGCCATGAGTTTTGTCCACCGCTGCTGGGTAGAGGAAGACGGCCTGTTCCACTATACCGCGCAGGGAAATCAGAGTTCTTATGTCACCCGCGGGCTGATGGGGTCGGCGATTGTTTCGCTGGCGCTGGCGGGACAGCATCAAAGCCCGGAGGCGCTGACTGCGGGCGACTGGTTACTGGCGCATCCATTTCAATATTTTGGGGAAAGGATCGGAGCCGGGGGGGGGAACGACCGGTTTTATTACAGCACTTATTATTGCAGCCAGGCGGCGGCGCAATTGGGAGGGCGCTACTGGACGGGATTTTTTCCGCCGATTGCCAGAATCCTGGTGCAGACGCAACAGGGGGACGGCTCCTTTCCGCTGGAGCCTTCTTCATTTAGGGGAGGAGGGCGTGGGGGAGGACGGGGTGGAGGAGGGGACGCCGCGTACGGCCCGGTTTACACTACGGCGCTGGCCGTGCTTTCGCTGACTCCGGCCTACCAGCTTCTCCCGGTCTATCAGCGTTGATATGGGCGACGGCCAACACCAAGTCTGGCGGCGCGGCGCGGGGGTTTTCCTGGCGCTGCTGCTTTTTTGCGAGGCGGCGGAGGGCGGGGGAGGGGCGGTGCCGACTCCGGCGGCGGCCACATTGCCACTGGCGGGGGCGCTCAGCCCGGAGCGATGGCAGCAATTGGAAAAGTCGGTGGACCGGGCGCTGGCCTGGCTGGCTGCGCAGCAGGGGGCGGACGGTTCGTTTCCGACGGCGGCGGCGGCGCAGCCTGCGGTGACGAGCCTGTGCGTGCTGGCCTTTCTTTCACGCGGCCATCAGCCGGGATTGGGTCCGTACGGCGGGCGGCTGGACCGGGCGATAGATTTTGTGATTTCCTGCCAGAGGCCGGACGGGCTGTTTACTTATCTTCCGCCGGAAGCCATGCACCAGGACGGGGGGGCTTCGCATACGGCGGTGTATAATCATGCCATCGCCGGGGTGATGCTGGGAGAGGTGTTCGGGCACGTCAACGGGGAGAGGATGAAGCAGGTCAAACAAGCGATAGAGCAGGCACTGCAATTCACGCGGGAACTGCAAACGCGGTCGAAGACGTTTGCGACGGACCGGGGAGGCTGGCGCTATTTGCGGCTGCGTTACGACCACAGCGCGTATGATTCCGACCTGTCCATCACGGCCTGGCAACTGATGTTTTTGCGCTCGGCGCGGAACGCGGAATTCAATGTGCCGCAGTCCTACGTCAACGACGGGCTGGATTTTGTGAAGCGGTGCTGGTCGCCGAATCGAGGCATATTTTATTACGCCCTTTCCGGCAACGGCGGCGGTGTGGCCGGCGGACGGGGCATGGTTGGGGCGGGGATACTCTCACTGTGTCTGGCAGGGCAGCATGAGGCGCCGATGGTGCTGGCGGCGGGGGACTGGCTGCTGGCGCATCCTTTCCGCCAGTTCGGGCAACCGCTGGGGGAGAACGACAAGTTTTTCTACAGCGCGTATTATTGCAGCCAGGCGGCCGCCCAACTGGGGGGTCGTTACTGGCAGGGGATATATCCGGCGCTGAGCGGGGTGTTGTTGGGGGCGCAATTGCCGGATGGCTCATGGCCTGTGGACCGGAGCGAAAGCGATGTGCAGTTTTTGGGCAAGGACTATAGCACGGCCATGGCGGTGCTGTCGCTGACCCCGCCGTATCAACTTTTGCCGATTTACCAACGCTGATATGATGGCGCGCATCTTAGCATCCGGCGGGCGGGCGTGTTTGCTGGGCCTGCTGCTGGGGGCCGGGCGCGCCCAGGCGGCGGGGGCGGCAGGGGCCACTGCCAGCAATCATGTTCCCCAAGTCCGGCCGGCCAACCCGCTGACGGAGGTTTTGTCACCCGGCAAGTGGCCGGTGGTGGAGGATTCGGTGGACCGGGCGCTGGCCTGGATGGCGACGCAGCAGGCGGCGGACGGTTCGTTTCCCACGCTGCCGGCGGCGCAACCGGCGGTGACGAGCTTGTGCGTTCTGGCGTTTCTGGCCCGGGGCCACCAGCCCGGCCTGGGACCGTATGGGACGCAAATGGAACGGGCCATAGATTTTGTGCTGGCCTGCCAAAAGGAGGACGGGCTGTTTAGCTTTCAGGCGTTGACCAACAAGATGCATGTGGACATGGAGGCCACCCACACGGCGGTTTACAACCACGCCATTTCCGGGCTGATGCTGGGAGAAGTATTTGGGCATGTCACCGGGCGGAGGATGGAGGAGGTGAAGCAGGGGATCAGCAAGGCGCTGCAATTCACGCGGGAATTGCAAACGCATCCCAAGGCCCATGCGGCGGACCGGGGGGGCTGGCGGTATTTGCACCTGCGCTGGGATCATTTCGCGGCGGACTCGGACCTGTCGGTGACGGCGTGGCAGATTTTGTTTTTGCGCTCGGCGCGGAACGCGGAGTTCAACGTGCCGCAGGGCTACGTTGACGAGGCGATGGAGTTCGTCCACCGGTGCTGGAACGAAAAGAAGGGGGTGTTTAATTACGCGCTGGAGGGGGCGACGGACGTGCGGTCGAGCCGGGGCATGATGGGGGCGGGAATTTTATGCCTGTCACTGGCGGGGGAGCACCAAACGCCGGCGGCGCTGGCGGCGGGGAAGTGGCTGCTGGCCCATCCATACCGGAGATTCGGGGAACTGATCGGGACGGACGACAATTTTTTTTACAGCACGTATTATTGCAGCCAGGCGGCGGCGCAACTGGGGGGGACCTACTGGAAGGGGATTTACGGGCCGCTGGC
>JBEKVM010000156.1:0-11866 GCA_049513975.1 Verrucomicrobiota bacterium
TTCACCCAGGGTAGCTCGTTCCTCGCGACCCTGGGCTGAAAGCTTCAATCCCGTTGGGATTGAAAAACCAATGGAGCCGCCCCAAACTTCTCTCGGCATTCCACCGAAAACGTCGAGGAACCCCACCGCGCGCTTCTTCTCCCTCTCCTCCACACACTTGTGGAGGAGAGGGTCGGGGTGAGGAGGTTTCCATCTGTTTCGTGGGCCGGCGTTCATGCCATGCATGGTCGTAGTATCAAGATGCGCCCGCGCCGGGGTGCGCGCATCTCCGTTCCACTGATACCGTTTCCAGTTTGCTTTTGCACTGTAGCGGCGGTCTGCGACCGCCGCCAATCGCCTTGGCAATAGTGCAGTTACGAGCTGGAAACGGTATGATACCGTGACGATAGAGGCATGAAGCGCCGCCATGAGGCATCCCCCGCCGGGCGGATAAATAAAAACGGCGCAGTCCCTCAGGAACTGCGCCGTTGAATTCAAACGTGCGTTACACCTTCGGTGCCTGCTTGGTGGCGACCCAATCCACAGGGTCGTTGTCGCCTACCGTCCTGGTGCCGGTGATTTTGTCAGCCGTGACCTTGCCCTTATAGAGGGTCGTGATGTCATTGCCGCCCCGGCTGGAGGTAACCGAGAAGGAAACCGTGTCGCCATCTACCTTGCCGTCCTTGATCTCCACTTTGGGAGGAGGTGTGGGGGCAGGTGCGGGGGTCGTCGCGTCGGCATTCGCGCCACGGCGCGGACCCCTTGCGGGAGCTTGCAAAGTGCCCGTCAATTTGCCGGCCTCATACTTCAAAACCAGAGTATTGGTTCCGCCACCGCCGCGAGCACCGCCGCCGCCGCCGCCGCCGCCGCCACCACCACGACCGCCGCCGGTCCATGTCCAGGTTCCCGAGGGGTCAACCGCCTTCGGCTGCGCCTGGGCCAGACTGACCGCTCCAAGTGCAACTACCGTGCAGGCAAGCACTTTCATCAAAGATTTCGATGTCAATTTCATACTTTTTTAGAATTTCGTTTAGTTGTCAATTTTCAAGCCCCGGCAAAGAACACACTTCGTGCGCGTTCTTTCCGAGGCTCGCTTATTAGAAAGACTATATTTCCCGTCAACAGGTTACAAGATTCTTTGCCTTACTTGGGTGGCGGGGTTGCCGGCGCGCGGAACGACCGCTCCACCTGGTCCTCCGGATCGGTGGAAACCGGCTGATCCCGCCAGAGCCAGCGCATCATCTCGGGGAATACCGCCCCGCCCTGCTTCTGCCCGTGATTGCCGATGCCCCAGGTGTAATTGACTTCGTAACCCTTCCTCGTCAGGGCGTTCATCAAGCGCACGTTCTGGTAAAACCAGTCCCCGTTGGGATTTCCCGGCCGGCGATTGTCGTTGCGCCCGTCCTGCATGAATATCCGGATCGGCTTCTTCTCACTGGCCGCCACCAGTTCGGGATAAATGTACTCGCCGCGGATGCTGGTGAAGCTGCCCACAATGGTAATGACTTTGTGGAAATCGTCCGGCCGGAACCAGGCCGCCCCAAAGGCGGCGCAGCCGCCGGAACTGGCCCCCATGATGCCGTGCAGATTTGCGTCGGGCGAAATATTGTAATCCTTTTTCAACGCGGGCATCAATTCCTCCACGATGACGCGGGCATACTGGTCGGTGGGCGGGTTGTATTCCTCGCGGCGATTGGAGGTGTTGTCGCCCCAATCCTGCGGCGTCGGTTCGGGCTGGTCCGGGCGCCGGCCCGGGCTGATGAACACGCCCAGCATCACCGGTATTTCGCGGCGGAAGATCAGGTTGTCCAAAACATTTTGCGCCTGCACGTCGCCCGGCTCCGCCTTCATGGCTGGCCCGTCGTTGAAGATCATCACGGCGGCCGGTTGTGCCGGATCATATTGCGCCGGGATATAGACGTCATAGGTGTGCTGCGTGCCGGGAAAAACGTTGCTGGGGAGAATCTTCGGGCCGGCGAATTTTCCCTTCGGCACGCCCTCCATCGGTTTGGAGTCCGGCCCGAGCTTATAGAACATATCGTTCGTGTTGGCCGGGCCGCGCCCGCCGCCTCCCCGGGGCGCGGCCGGAGCCGGCGACGCGGTTTGGGCGGCTTGCGAAACCCCGGGCGCCAACAGAATCAGGGCGAGACATGTCAACACGTTTTTCATGGATGGCAGAATGGAGACGGTCACGGTTTCATTTTATAAAACTTATACAGCCGGGCGTCGGCGGAATCAAACTGGATGGTCATCGGATTTGACACTTGGCTGACCATACCGCTCCAGAGTTCTTTCACCTCGATTGGCCCCCGGGGTTCAAGCCCCAGTTGGCGGAAGTCCACCCTGCAACTGGCGTTGGTCTTGGCATAGTTAAAAGCGGCGAGATAAATATAATTCTTGTCTTCGTAGGAAAACAGGTGCGCCGCTCCATTGGCGGTGTTGCCCTCCACCGGGCGGAACGATTTTTTGATTTTGGCCACCGCGTTGACCTCCGCATTGTTCAGGAATCTTTTGGCGCGTTCCTTGCCCGTGGCGCTTCCGCCCTCGCTGAAATCATCACCCGAGATGAAAATTCCCGTGATGACGGACGAGGTCGCGCGCGCCCGGTTTTCCCCTTCACTGTAGCCGTCCAGCACCACATGGTCGGCGTCGTTGAAATCATAGACGCCAGACAGCCACCAGCCATAGGTGAGGGAGTTGAGAGTGTAGGCGATTTTGCCGATGTCGCCGAAAGTGTCGCAGGCGATGCGGCGCGAGTTGGCGTATTGCGCCGGAAACAACGGCGATATGGACAGGTTCAGATACATGTCCGGGCCTAGCGTTTCGTCAACGAACTTCATGCCTTCGTTGTAAGCCTGGAGACCGGTCGTGACGCGCCGGTCGAAGTATTTGTCCGCTTCCAGCGCGCCCTGCGTCAGAAAATCGGCTTTGACATATTTGAAGCCGGCTTTTTTGAAGCGGGCGATGGTGGCGGCGATCATTTGCTGGGTGCCGGGGTGCGTCGGGTCCAGCGCCGTGCCCCCGTCCACGGTTTGTTTCTGTCCATTGGCATAAAGAAACAGGTCCTTGAATTTATAATCCGTGCCCTCCACGCTGGATTCGTCGTTCCTCCCAAAACTGGCGAAGGGCGTGAGATAGATCCCGGCTTCCTGATGGTTGGAGCGGCAGTGGTCGGCAAATTGTTTGAGCTCGCCGTCCGTGAATCTGTTCCAGCCGGAATCCAGGCCGACATAAACCACGCCGTCGTTTTCAAACCGGGGAAGTTCGGTCGCAAGGAAATCCGAAACCTGGACCGCCTTCTGAAAAGAAATCCTCCCCTGCAATTTCCCCCAACTGTTCCAGCCGAAGGGCACGCCATTGGTCCAGACGCGCGGCGGCGCGACCACCGCATTGGCCCTGGCATAAGCTTCCAGTCCGGCGCGCCAGTCGGCAAAAACGCCGATGAATACTTTGGGAGAGGCGATGGTCCGGCCGCTGATGGCTCCGTGCGGCAGCGCGTCGCGCGATTTGCTGGAAGTGAAGCCGCCAAAAATCTCCAGGCTGGTGATGGCGTTGGAGAAGGTGGTTGACCTGACGCCGGTTTTCCAGGTGTCGTGTTCAATTGACCCGGCGATCAGCCCGCGCCGGCTCGTGTTCTCATACAGCGCGGTCACTTCATGGCTGGTCACTTCGACCCCAAACGGGCAGGCATCGTAGCGAATCCACTTGTCATTATCGAAGGGCACGAACAAGGCGCGGTTGTCCCCGGCGGGAAGAAAACGCGACGGCGTCTGCGTGGTGAGCGGGGACATGTAATTTGCGGTCACTTTGGCCTCTCCGGATACGGCCATCTCCGTCAAAAAGTAATCCGCATTCTCATAAAGCCGGAACGTCTGCGTCATTTCACCGCCGCCGCCATTGGCGGATGCCACCACAAATTTTACGCCGCGCCCGAAACCGTCCCGCACCGTTTCCTGCGTCACCTGGTGCGTCTTGTAATCCATGCTCGTCACCGTTTCCGGCAGGCGCGCCACCGCGAAGGCTTTTGCCAGCAAAAGTTGGCCGTCACAAAAAATATCCGCCACGCCGTCCGCCAGATCATATTCAATGCGCCATTTGCCCGACTGCATGACCGATTTGTCCTGGGCCTGGGCGGCGAACTCTCTGGCCGTGAAATGTTGATCTTCCGCGTTTGCAGCCGGCGCTGCACAATGATTTTCAAACGGAGAAAAGTGTTTTTGCGAAGAAACCGGCCGCACGTAATAATCGCCTCTGGGCAAAAAAGGGAATTCATAACGGCCTTGCGCGTCTGTCACTGTTTCCATTTTGAACGGGACGGAAAGCAACACTTCAGCGCCCGCCAAAGGCGAGCCGTCCGCGTTTTTGATGGCGCCGGCAATCCGGCATGATTCCACGGGAGCTGCCCCAACGATGATGCTGTCCAGGTCCGGGCCGCCTTCCTCCGCGTTGCCAAAGACAATGGTATTTTCGCCCGTCTTCAGCGGAACGAGAATGGTCTTGCTGCTGTCAGCAGTCGCATTGCGGCGGCTGGTCCTGGGGAAAATGAGATCGAAGCGCGTGTGGGTGTTCACCGTGATGATGAAGGACCGGTCGTCGCCGACATTGTAAAGCACCGTCATCGGATACAAGCCGGCGATGGGCGCTTGGACGTGTTGAAAGGTGACCGTGCCGGAATTTTCTCCGCCGATGTTTTTGACCTGCTCCCCGCCCGAACAGGTCGGGCAATTGGCCGATTGCGCGCCGTTGCCCAGGACCGCCGACTCCGCTTCGTAGGTGGTTTGCGCAAATACAATCTCCGCCGGCAAGAAAAGCGGCAAAACCAGGCCAACGCAACGGAAAACCCGGCGAAACAGGAATGCGTCAGTCTTGGGTGAGCCGGGAAAGGTAGGGCGGGCAGTCCCCTGCCCGCCGTCGGGCATCGCCAGAGCAACCAACGTCGGACCACTGTCGTGCGGAGGGCAAGGGACTGCCCGCCCTGCCAGCCTGGACTGACGCATGACGCGAAACAGACTGTTTGCGGCGATGGGCATTTTATTTTTCGGCGGCCAGTTCGATGACCGCGCTCTGAAATCGCTTCTGGCACGGCGGCACAAGTCCATCCCGCAGCAGGGTGGCGCCGTCCACCGTCTGCCCGTCCCCGGCGAGTTGTGATTTTGCCCCGGCGGGCAGGTTGAGTTCGGAGATGCGATAATGCGTCTGTGGATCAATCCCGCGCGGTTTTGCCGCCTCGGCTGTTGCGTCTTCAAGCTGATAGACAAACAGCACCGCGCGCGAACGGTCGGCCAGAACATAATCCAGCGCCGCGCGCGGTTTTTCATAGGGCGATTCCAGCCGGTAAAGGTCGCCCTGCTCCACCACGTCGCGGATCTTCTCCTTGTAAACCGCGATCCCGGCCGCCAGCGTCTTGCGCTGCTCGGGCGAAAGTTTGCGCAGATCCATGTCCACCCCCAGCGCGCCGCTCATGGCCACGTCCAGCGCGAATTTCAGCGGACGATTGCCCATTTTGGTGACGTGCGCCGCCAGGGCCGCGGCCGGGAAAAAGTGGCTGAAACTCCATTGAATTTTCACCCGGTCGCGCGGGTCGGTGTTGTCGCTCGGCCAGAAGGAATGAAAGTATTTCATCGCCCCGTAATCCGCGCGGCCCGATCCGCCGGAGCACTCCATGACCATGACCTGCGGATATTTCTTCACCATCCGCGCCATCACCTCGTAGAGCGCAAAGTTGTAATCCACCAGCAGATCCGACTGCCGGTCCGGGGGCAGATAAGTTGACCCCGGCTGAGTGACGAAACGGTTGCAATCCCATTTCACATAGGCCACTCCCGGCGTGCCGAACGTTTCGTCCACGACGCTCCAGACAAAATCGCGCACGGCCGGGCGGCTCAAATCCAGGTTGAGTTGGTTGCGGCTCAAGTCCGGTTTGCGATGCGGCTCTTGCATGGCCCATTCTGGATGCTTGGCATACAGGTCGCTGGACGGATTGACCATTTCCGGCTCGATCCAGATGCCGAAATTCACGCCGCGCTTTTTCGTTTCATCGGCCAGATAGGAAAGACCGTGCGGCAGCTTGTTGGTGTTGGCCTGCCAGTCGCCCAGGCCGGCATTGTCCCGGTTGCGGGGATGGGCGTTGCCGAACCAGCCGTCGTCCAGCAGAAATGTGTCCGCGCCGATTTCTTTCGCGCCATCGAACAGGGAGACAATGAGGTTTTCATCAAAGTTCATGCCGGTCGCCTCCCAATTGTTGAGCAGGACCGGGCGCGGCTTGCCTCCATCCCGGATGCCGTAACGCAAGGCCCAGCGGTGAAAATTCCGGCTGACCCGGCCCTTGCCGCTGGCGCTCCAGGTCCAGAGCATCGCCGGCGTTTTGAATACGGCGCCGCGCTCCAAATGATATTGTTCGCCCAGCGGATTGATGCCGCACAGCGCGCGCAAATGATTTTTCGGGTCCTGCTCGAAGACGATTTCAAAACTGCCGGACCACTCCAGCGAACCGCCCACCGCCTGGCCGCTCTCCTCGCTGGCAGGGCCGTCCAGCGACACGATGAACGACGGCAGACAATACCGCGTGGCGCGCACGCCTATGTGCGAATCGAGCGCCTTGAGTCCCGGTCCCAGTTTTTCTTCCGCCAGGGCCGCCTCGTGCGCGTAGTCCCCGTGAAATTGCGTCAGCCAGTATTCCTTCGCCTGCAACAGCGGCGCGCACGACGCATAGCGATACAGAACCACCGGGCCGCTTTCCTCGTGGTGGATTTCTGTCCACTGCTCGATCATGTCCTCCTCGCGATAACTCTTCAGGCATAAGGTGACGAAAAACGGATAAGCCGGGTCTCGCAATTCGATGCGCGTCAGCGTGATGTTCGGTTCAATCGCCTCGGCGCTGTCCTTCACATAAATCAAATCTGTGGACAGGTTGCCGTCCGCATGAGTCACCTGCAGGGCCGGCCGCGGGATAAAACTTTCGTCAAAGCCGTCCCCGTATTGCGGATAAAACTCCACTTCGCGCCCCGGCCCGCCCCTGGGCACGATGACATTGAAATCCGAACTGCCATAGTGAAGCTGGTAAAGCCGCCCGTCGGCGCCGGTGGAAAGCATCAACGACGAATGCGCGGTCACAATGGTGATGGAACGCAAATCGCCAGTTCCCCCGCTGCTCTGCGCGCCGGGCGCAACCGGGGCCAGCCCCAACAGCGCGAATGCTGGAAAGGAATGGAGAAGGAAGGTTGTTTTCATTTCTTGCCGGCCGGAAGTTGCCGCCTTATTTCGGCCAGCCCGGCGCCGGATTCCGCGCCGGCGCCGCCTGATAATTCTGCGGAGGAAACATAATTTTCCAGTTCACCATTCCACGCCCAATTTGCAACCAAATTCCGCCGCACTAAACGAAGGGGGTTCTCATTTCCCGGCTTGCTTTTTTTGGCGGCAGTGCTTACATCTCAACCGTGAACGCAACTCAAGTCATCGAAGAAATCCAGCGGCTGCCCGATGAGCAGGTCGAGCGCGTCTATCAATATCTTTTTTCGGCGGAAAACGAAATGGACCGCGCATTGGCGGCGTTCGACCGCCTGCCACGCAAAAGCGTCCTGACGGAAGAGGAAATTCTCGCCCTGCCTCGTGCGCGTTCTTCTCGACAGTAACGTCTGGCTTGCCATTTTGACGACGGACGGGTTTTGCCGGCGTGTCTGGCGGGCGACGCGCCGCACCTGCAAATTCGCCGCCTCGCGCGATGTTTTTGAGGAAGTTGAGGAAAAGCTCCGCCTAAAATTTGGGTTTTCCCACCGCCACGCCCGCCTGATGGCTTTATTTGTGCAACGGCAAACGGAAGCCGTGCCAGTTGTCTCCCTCATCAACATTTGCCGGGATGCGGATGACAACCGCATTCTCGCTGCTGCGTTGGATTCGCATTGCTCGCACCTGGTGACGGGCGATGCGGATCTGCTGAGCCTGAAAGAATTTCAAACGGTCAGCATTGTCACTCCCCGCCAATTCCTGGATTTGGCCCCGACGGATTGAACTCAAAAACCAGACGTGCGGCGAGTGGCTCGAGGATCTCCTTGCCTTCAGCCTTCCCCCCATTCCCGGCTTGCTTTCCCACCATTTGCCTTTATCTGTGAAGGCCACTTTTAACTGATTTAATATGGCCTATAAAGACGTCACTCCACCCGCCGGCGGCAAAATCACCATCGCCCGCGGCAAACTCAACGTTCCTCATCATCCCATCATTCCCTTCATTCGCGGCGACGGCACCGGGCCGGACATCTGGGCCGCCAGCGTCCGGGTCTTCGACGCCGCCGTTCAGGCCGCCTATCGCGGCGAACGGAAAATCGCCTGGTTCGAGGTCCACGCCGGCGAAGAGTCCTTCAAAAAATTCAACAACTGGCTGCCCGACGATACCGTCGCCGCTTTCCAGGAATTTCTGGTCGGCATCAAAGGACCCCTCACCACGCCCGTCGGCGGCGGCATCCGCTCCCTCAACGTCGCCCTGCGGCAAATGCTCGATCTCTACGTCTGCCTCCGCCCCGTGCAATACTTCGCCGGCGTCCCCTCCCCGGTCAAACATCCCGAAAAAGTGAACATGGTCATCTTCCGCGAAAACACCGAGGACATCTACGCCGGCATCGAATACGCCGGCGGCACGCCGGAGAGCCAAAAAATACTGGACTTTCTGGCCCAAAATTTTCCCAAGGAATTCAAGAAGATTCGCTTTGGAACCAAAGAGGCCGCGGCGCAGTGGCTCAAGCAGCTTGAGGACATGGGCGCGCCGCATCGCGAAGCCGTCGTGGATGTCGGCATCGGCTTCAAGCCGGTCAGCTATCTCGGGACCATCCGCCTGATTCACGCCGCCATCCTCTACGCCATCGCCAACAAACGCAAAAGTGTCACCATTGTCCACAAGGGCAACATCATGAAGTTCACCGAAGGCGCGTTCCGCGACTGGGGATATAAAATAGCCAAAGAGCATTACGGCGCCGTCGAGATTGACGGCGGCCCCTGGTGCAAAATCCCGCAGGGCAAACCCGGCGCCGGCCTCGTCATCAAAGATGCCATCGCCGACATCACCCTCCAGCAAGTCCTCACTCGCGCGGAAGAATTCGATGTCATCGCCACCCTCAACCTCAACGGCGATTACCTGAGCGACGCCCTGGCCGCCCAAGTCGGCGGCATCGGCATCGCGCCCGGCGGCAACATCAATTACATCACCGGCCACGCCATCTTCGAAGCCACCCACGGCACCGCTCCCAAATACGCCAACCAGGACCGGGTCAACCCCGGCAGCGTGGTCTTGAGCGGCGAAATGATGTTGCGTTACCTCGGCTGGATTGAAGCGGCCGATTTGATCTTGAAAGGCCTCAACGGCGCGATTGCCTCCAAGCGCGTCACTTATGATTTCGCCCGGCAGATGGCAGGCGCCAAAGAAATCAAGTGCTCCGAATTCGCCGACAACATCATCGCCCACTTCTAGCAGGCTAAAAAATCCGGCTTGTGCCAAATGACGCCCGAGTCGCATCACCCCCGCCCAAGCCGCTCCTCATTTTCGACGGCGATTGCGGATTCTGCCGCCGCTGGGCCGCCCGCTGGCAGCGCGCCACCGGGGACGCCGTTAATTATTTGCCTTACCAGGATGAGACGGTCGCAAAAAAATATCCCGAAATTCCCCGGCAAAATTTTGCGGAAGCCCTCCACCTCATTTTGCCCGACGGCGCGGTTCACACCGGAGCGGACGCCGCCTTCCGCGCGCTCGCGGCGGGCGGGGCGGAGCGCTGGCTTTTCTGGTGTTACCGCAGGATTCCCCCCTTCGCCCTCCTGACGGAATTGGTCTATGAGCAGGTGGCCGCGCACCGCCAGTTCCTTTCCAGGCTCGACCGCTTCTTTCTTGGGACCCAACTTGCCCCGCCCCGGTACGTTTGGGTCCGCTGCCTCTTTCTGCGCGGCCTGGCTTTGATTTACCTCATCGCCTTCGTCTCGCTCTGGATGCAAATGGACGGCCTGATCGGCCGCCAGGGCATCGCTCCCGCCCAAAACTTGATGCAGAACCTCAAAAAAATCGTGTCCGACCGCCACATCGGCGCGGACCGTTTTCACCAGGTTCCCACCCTCGGCTGGTGGGTCGTCGGCGACCGCGCCTTGCACTGGCAATGCGGCGCGGGAATCATATTGTCAATTCTATTACTCGGCGGGATCGCCCCCGCCCCCGCCCTCTTTCTCCTCTGGGCCGTTTACCTCTCCCTCTCCACCCTGGCCAGTCCCTTCCTCGATTTCCAATGGGACATCCTCCTCCTCGAAACGGGTTTCCTCGCCATCTTTTTCGCCCCCTTGCAACTGTGGGAGCGGCCGGGGCGCCAGCCCGAACCGTCCCTTCCGGCCCTTTGGCTCCTGCGCTGGCTGCTCTTCCGCCTCATGTTCCGGTCCGGCTGGGTCAAGCTGGCCGGCGGCGACGATTCCTGGCGGCATCTCACCGCCCTCCGCGTGCATTACGAAACCCAGCCCCTGCCGACCTGGATCGGCTGGTACGCCCATCAGCTCCCCGCCAGCGTGCATAGCGTCTGTTGCTTCCTCATGTTTGTCATCGAGCTGGCGGTGCCCTTCATGATCTTTTGCGGGCGCAAACCCCGCCTGCTCGCCGCCGTCATCTTCACCCTCTTCCAGGGGATCATCCTGCTCACCGGCAATTATACTTTCTTCAATGGGCTGACCATTCTCTTGTGTCTTTCCTTGCTGGACGACGGGGCGCTGCGGAAATTCCTGCCGGAACGATTCCGCCATCCGCTCCCCCGTCCCTCCGGCGCGCGCTGGCCGTGGAAAATCACCGCGCCCCTCGCCTTGCTGGTCGTTTTGATGACCGCCCTGACGCTCCCCATGCCCGGGCCTGTCGCGCAAGCCGTGCCTCGCGGGTTGGTCGCTCTTTTCCGCTGGCTCGGCCCGTTCCGCAGTTTCAACGGCTACGGCCTCTTTGCCGTCATGACCCAAACCCGCCCGGAGATTATCCTGCAAGGCAGCAACGACGGGCAGACCTGGGAGGATTACGAATTCAAATACAAGCCCGGCGATCTCCAGCGCCGCCCCTCCTTCGTCGCGCCCCATCAACCGCGGCTGGATTGGCAGATGTGGTTCGCCGCCCTCGGCACGGTGGAAGACAATCCCTGGTTTCGCAGCCTGGAAAAACAATTATTGACAAACTCCCCGCCCGTCGTCGCCCTGCTCGCCCGCAATCCTTTCCCGCAGGCCCCGCCCAAATACATCCGCGCCCTGCTCTACCAATACCGCTTCACCGATCCGGCCGCGCGCCGGGCCACCGGCCAGTGGTGGCGGCGTGACTTCCTGGGCGTCTATGCGCCCCCGCTTTCCCTGGCCGATTTCCGACCGTCGAGTGGGAATTGACCGGAAGCCCTGCCCTCGCCCGCGGGAGCGGGAGAGGGTGGCCGTCAGGCCGGGTGAGGGCGCGCCGGCTCGCGCTCTAAAATCCGCAATCCGCAATCCGCAATTACCTTGTTCCCTTTTTCACTCTGGCGGACATTATTAACCGGAAGCCCCGCCCTCGCCCGCGGGAGCGGGAGAGAGTGGCCGTCAGGCCGGGTCCGGGCGCGCAGGCTCGCGCTCTATCGCCTTTTCAATAAAACTGTAGCCAAATCACCTCACCAGGATGCGACGAACTGGTTTGCCTCCCGTGAAAATAACACTCTTTAATGGGCTCCTGTAGTTACAATTTTATCTTACTGCTTTTTGAATCATTCTGAAAATAAGCTTGCGCACATTGCCGGCATTCAATGTGCGCAAGCTTATTTTAATAACGTGCTTGAATCTGTCGAGAAAAAAGATGGGCGCATTTCCAATGACACTGCAGACACAACGCCTCGTCAGGATGCCATGAACTGGTTTGCCTGCTGCGGCTGCA
>JBEKVM010000157.1:0-14722 GCA_049513975.1 Verrucomicrobiota bacterium
ATGCAAATCTTCTGGAGCAACTAATGCCAAAGCAACTGAAGCTGGAGTTGGAGTGAAAATCGAAAACCACGTAACCGCCTCATTTTCAACGATTCGCTTATTCAATTTGGAAACACCCTCTTTCAGGGTTGTGATTTCTCTGTATCCGCACCCAGGGTAGCTCGTTCCTCGCAACCCTGGGCTGAGAGCTTCAATCCCGTTGGGATTGCCAAAACCAAGGTCCCCAAAGTCATTTGGTATTCCACCGAAAATGTCGAGGAAGCTAAATAGGGTAATAATATACTTGTGACAATGTAGTTTTTTGACCAGGGAGCGCGGGCCACTGCGCCGGTTTTCAGCCTCCGCGCTTTTTGGCCTCTCGCTTTCTCAAGTTGCTGGCCTGAAATTCTGCCAACTGCCGATCCGATTCTGCCTTCGTGCAGGACAGGATTTTCTTGACGACCTTTTTAAAGTCGTCCATCGGAATCAACGGAACGTCGTTGGCGTCCAGATGTTTTTTACCGCTCATCAATTTTCAAAAATTTCCTAAGACGCGAGAGCACTCTCATTAGTATGCCAGGTCTTTGAAATAATGGATTATTCCTTTTCATAAAAGCGACCGCTTTACCGTATAATTTACCCTCTATTACCGTCAGTGTTCCATGTTCAATATCTTCACCATCTCCCATTTTACTCGTCCACGCACCATTGGAAAGCATACGAGCTGCGTGAGTAGGCTCTTTACTGTCATCCACAAAAATTGCAATCTTTTCGTATCCGCGTTCAAATCTTGAGTGACTGCATACGGAATATCCTTCAAACTCGAATGCCTTTCTAAACTGTTCTAAAGTTACTGGGTCTATTGGGTCTATTGGAATTGGCCAAAAGGCGCATGGGTCTCCAGCAGTAGGCCACCACCATTTGTCACGCTTACCAGCCGCCCACGCAATGCAGTTATACCCTCCACAAGGAGACGTATTAGTTCTATCGCTAACACATTTAAAGTTGCCAGGACGGATGTTTTTAAAATCATCCGTTGCTGGTGACTTTAACAACCAAGAACAATCCTTCACAATTGACAACCGTTAAATGTAGTTGTTTCTATATCCCCACTCTAACCACGCATCCTTAGCATCCTCAAAGTTGTTCATTCCCTCTGAAATATCTTTCCCAGCCATGAATTTTAAAGCGTAAAACCAACGGCCTTGGTTCTTAGCGAGTTCTTTTAATACAAACGGGATGCCATCAGTTCCCATTGCTATTATTCTTTGATATGCAGGGTGGGCATATATTTTAGTGAGCGATGAGATAGCAAACGTCTCATCCTTCCACCGTTTTACGAGTGAATAGAATTCCTTTTGCAATGTTTCCGATGCAACTTCGACTTGAATCGCAGGGGACATTTCCATTTCATAATTTAGGAACAAACCAACTCCCGCGCCTTCAGAAACTGGTTGATTAAGCTCCGTCTGCAAGGTGTCATTTTGCTGTACTGGGCAATTCGGAAAGCCTGGTTCAGATTTGGATAGTCCTGGGTAGAACTCCATGTACGATTGCGGGTCAACCGTGGATATATTTACAATCGGATTACCAACTGGCAATGTCAGTGAACCGACAACAATAGCAATTGGAAAATTAGTGGTCATTTTTTAAGGTGCTTTCTGTGCGGTTAGAGCTTGCGCTTTTTGAGCATCCCGCTGTTCGCGCTGTTCTATAAAATGATCTAAAGTAGCCCTGATGCGTTTTGCTGCATCCAACGTCATAATGAGATCAACCGGGATTTCTCTTACTAAGGTTTCTGCATCGTGGCGATACTCAAGTTTCGGAACCCCAAAAAACTTCCCGTCTGCGTCTTTTGAATAAACAACATTACTTGCAAGGTCTGGCAGTTCATTGAACATCGAGAGAATGATTTCCCCATGTCCGCTTATTCGTCCCCATGCCCCAATCACAAACACACTTTGGAAATTCTGAGTTTTCTCCAATCGGCAGTTTACGAGAGTCACGCCGCTTGGCTTCGGCTGATCTGGATGGATTGATGGCTCGCTCATATATTCATATTAAGTTTGACCATTTTAGAAAAACAGTCAAGCTCGATTTTACGTTCGTTTTCCGCGATATTGCCGCCCGCTTCCCTTTCAATTCGGATCAAGGGCGCCACCCACCAATTGCCGATAGGTCATGTGCCCCCGTTCAATTCCACCGACAGCTTTCACGAACCGCTCACCATCTTTATCCTGCCGATGATTGAACCGAAACGCCTCTTCGTCCAGATACCGGAACAGATGGAACGGTTCAACACTGACGTGTGTGCCCCGAAAACAGCGTTTAAGCAAGCACCAAAAATTCTCCAGGCCGTTCGTGTGGACGTTCCCGCGCACGTAGGCTTCTGCGTGGTCAATTGTCTGGTGGATATAATCCCGTTCAAGTCCATTGTATGAGCGCAAGGCATCCGTGAAAACCTGTGAGCCGGGCTGGACATGCCGCCGGATTTC
This sequence comes from Verrucomicrobiota bacterium, assembly GCA_049513975.1. GTDB lineage: Bacteria > Verrucomicrobiota > Verrucomicrobiia > Limisphaerales > Palsa-1400 > JBEKOF01. The sequence goes on from JBEKVM010000157.1 coordinate 2,475, forward strand.
CGCTTGCACCGTTGGCCGCTTGGCGTTTGGAACGTGCTTGACCCTGACTTTGCTCCCTGTGCTGTGCCGCTGCAAAAGCCCCATGACAATTGCCTTTCCAACACCCCCAGTTCCCCGCCCCGCCTTGCCCCTTTGGCGGGCATTCATCAGGCGGACACGTCCGCCACAATATGTCTCATCCGCCTCCACGATGCCCGAAAATTTTTCAAACGAGCCGGTTTTCAGAACCAGCCGAATACGGTGACTCAAAAACCACGCGCTCTTTTGCGTGATTCCAAGTCCCCGGCTTAACTCATACGAACTGATTCCGTTTTTCGCGCTGGACATAAGCCAGAAAGCCGAAAGCCATTTGTCCAGCGGGATGTGGCTGTCCTCCATGATCGTGCCGACTTTCACGGAGAATTGCATCTGTTTCGGGCAATCCCAGCATGTCCACACCCGGCGCTTGGCTGTAAAAGAAACATGGGTAGAGCCGCAACGCGGGCATTTCACAACACCGTCAGGCCAGCGGATTGCCATGATGAATTTTAGAGCCGTGTCCGGGTCTGCAAAACAGCGCATTGCCTCTTGCAAAGTCTTTGGATTTTCGTTTGTATTGCTCATGCTTTCAATTCCTCCGCCGTTGGAGTTTTACGCGCTCCGGGCTTGTTCCAACGGGCCTGAGCCGCCGCAACGGCCTGGGCGTGTGTCCGCGCCTTTGCCTTGCCAGTCCCGGCTTTTCCGCCAAGACGGCCAAGAAGTTTCGCCGCATTGTTTATTTTCATTACCCATAATATGCACTACCGCTTGCGCATTGTCAAAGGATATTTGTATTTATTTTCGCGCTCTAAGGAAAGTATTTTGTAATGCGTAGCTTAGGATATTGTTACAAGTATATTATTACCCTAAATAGGTTAGCACATCACAACACGCCGTTCAGGAAAGAATCAGGGTTTGCGGCGGGGCGGGGCGTGGATGGACTCGCCGTGGAGGGCATGGGCGGTTTCCATCCAGGCTTCGCTGAAGGTGGGATGGGCGTGGATGGTGCGGCCCAGTTCGCGGGTGGTCCACTCGGCGCGGATGGCGGCGGTGGCCTCGGCAATGAGTTCGGTGGCGTGCGGGCCGACGGCGGCGGCGCCCAAGAGTTGATCGGTGGCGGCGTCGGCAATCCATTTGACAAAGCCAAGGGTTTCGCCCGAGGCGAGGGCCTTGCCCAGGCCGGCGAAGCGGAACTTGCCGGTTTTGACGGCGCGATTGGCCTTTTTGGCGTCGAGTTCGCTGAGGCCGACGGTGCCGACCTCCGGGGAGGTGAAGATGACGTTGGGGACGAGGTTGTCGCACGGCTGGTATTTATTGTGGACAGCGTTGGCGGCGGCGGCCAGGCCCTGGGCGGTGGCGTAGTGGGCCAACTGGGTCTTGCCGGTGACGTCGCCGATGGCAAAGATGTTGGCGGCGCTGGTGCGGCAGCAGTTGTCCGCTTCAATAAAACCACGTGCGCCGGTTTTCAAGCCGGCGTTTTCCAGTTTCAACCCGTCGGTGACCGGCGTGCGACCGACGGCGCTGAGAAGGAGGGCGGCCTGAAGCGATTCCCCGCCGCAATCACCGCTCACGCCCTGGCCGCCGGCCTGAATGTTTTCCAGCGCTTTGCCGGTGAGGATGCGGATGCCCAGGGATTTTTCCATGTGGGCGCGCACTTCGCGGCGGACATCGGGGTCGAGCGGCAGCAGAATTTCTTCGAGCAATTCCACGACTGTTACCTTCACACCCAACTGCGCGGCCATGCAGGCCAGTTCGCAGCCAATAAAGCCGCCGCCGAGAACGAGCATGCTTTCGGGCAGGCTGGTCATGTCCAGGAAGCCCCGGCTTTCCACCACGCGCTCATGCCGGGGAAGAAAGGCGGGCATGGCGGAGGTGGAACCGGTGGCGATGATGATTTTTTTCGCGCCGATGTCCGCGCCGCCGCTGATGGCGATGGTGTGGCGATCCTTGAAGGAAGCGACGCCGGTGAATTGCCTGACGCCGTTGGCCGCGAGCAGTTGTTTGATGCCGCCTTTGAGCTGGCCGACAATTTTATTTTTTTGAGCGATCATCGCCGCGTAGTCCACGGACAGGCCGGTGACGGTGACGCCGAAGGCGGCGGCGCGTTTGATTTTGGCCAGGGTATCGGCGGCGGCGATCAGCGTTTTAGTCGGGATGCAACCCCAGTTCAGGCAGGTGCCGCCGAGCTGTTCCCTTTCCACGATGGCGACCGACGCGCCCAGTTGGGCGGCGCGGATGGCGGCGGGATAGCCGCCGGGGCCGGCGCCGATAACTACGATGTCAAATGTTTCCACAAATTGGTAAAAGCTTAATGCGATGGCCTCACGAGAGCGTGAGCTTCACCATCTCGCGCAGGACGATTGCCTGTCATATCATTCTGCTTCCGGTCGGGCGTCTTTTGGAAGCCGGTCCAAGATAAATTCATATATGGTTTTCGCATGTTGCAACGCCTCTTCATATTCCACCGGCCGCGGTTCAACGGCGAAGGTCGCATTAGGATAGCGAAAACGGGTGGCGTAGGGAGTCAACGCGTCGGCGGCATCCGCGAGTTCGCTGAATTTGGCATCGGCTTCACAAGCGAGGTCAACCAGCACTTCGATGTCGTGAGTCTTTTCGCAGGCTTTACCGCAGTGAATAAGGAATGCCTTGACCGCCTTTTCCGCCGACTGCTGGCAGTGATAAACGGCGATGTCATAAAACGGCGGCTGCCCGGAGGCGACGCGCCGGGCGGTTTCCAAATCGCGCCAAGCCTTGGTCATCCATGCTTTGGCTTCAGGGATGGGGTTGTCAGCCATAGAGCCTCCGGCCCCGCCGCAGGATGGCGTTTTCCAAGGAAGTCTTGGATTCTTTCACCCGATCAATTTCCTGCCGCGTTTCGACCAAGACATCCTTCGGCATCCTCAGTCCGCGCAAACAACGATGCGCCCGTTGCGAGCGGCGGATGGGCGTCTCGTCGCTGTGCGGGATGACTACGAAAAAATCCACATCGCTGTCTTCGTGCGGATGGCCCCATGCGTGCGAGCCGAACAGCCAGATTTGCTCCGGCTGGAATTCAGCCACGAGCCGCCGGGTCGCCGTCCGAAGCAGATCATCATCGAGCGTTTTCATGGGTTTTGTTTAACAGATGGCCGGGTTGCTTGAAAGCTCATTGTCTTGCTCCGGTCAAAAGGCTCCAGTTCTTGCATCCTTAAAGGTTGAATTCACGCCGACAGCCGTTTCCATAATTCCAGGTCCTCAAGTTTGGCCTTGACGGCGTTGATGAATTGAGCGCCCAGCGCGCCGTCAATGAGCCTGTGATCCACGGAGAGCGTCATTTTCATGATCTGGCGAATGACGAGCTGGGCGTCGCGGACGGCGGGTTGCGGCAGGGTGCTGGCGACGGCGAGGATGGCGCCTTCGCCGGGGTTGATGATGGCGGAGAAGTTCTCGACGTTGAGCATGCCCATGTTGGAGATGGTAAAGGTGCCGCCGGACATCTCGTCGGGGGTGAGTTTGCCGGCGCGGGCCTTGTCGGCGAGGCGCTTGGAAGCGGCGCTGATTTCCGGAAGGGTCATGGGTCCGGCGTTGTGGACCACGGGGACGACCAAGCCGCCCTGGATGGAAACCGCCAGGCCGAGATTGACCTGGCCGTGCCAACGCGTGGTCTTGCCGTCGGTGCTGCTGTTGACGGCCGGGAACTCCAGCAGGCTCAAAACCACAGACTGGGAGATGAAGTCGGTGATGGTGTAGGGCGCTCCCGCGGCTTTGAGTTCGTTGCGATACGCAACCAGGCCGGTCATGTCCACCGAAACGGTGATGTAGAAATGGGGTGTGTCGCGGAAACTCTGCGTCAAGCGCTGGGCAATGATTTGGCGCATCCTGGACATGGTCTTTGGTTTTTCGGCGATGGCGCGTTGAACGTCGGCGAGAGTGATGCGTCCGCCTTCGCCCGGCGTGACGGCCAGCAAATCCACGTTTTCCTTGGCGGCCAGTTCCCTGGCGACGGGAGTGAGGCGGAGATGGTGGTAGCCGCGCGAATCCAAGTATTGCTGGACGTCGCGTTCGACCACCCGGCCCAGAGGGCCGGAGCCTTTGATCGGGGCCGGGTCAATCACGCACCGCCTGGCCAGGGCCGCCGCGCGCGGACTGATGCGGAAAAGGGCGGGAGCCGATGGAGCCGGCGCGGGACGGGGGGGAATGGCGTCCGGGACGGATGTCCCAACCGTTGGCGCTGTGCCCACCGGCGGCGGCGATGGCGGCGCGACGGGAACAAAGCCCGCGGCTGGGGCAGGCTTGGGCGCCGGTGCGGTCACTGCGGGAATGGCTTCCCCCGGCTGGCCGAGAAAAGCAACGGTGCTCTGCACCGGGACGGAGACCCGCGGGGGCACGAGGATTTTCAGCAGCGTGCCCGCCTCGAAACTCTCCACGTCCATGACCGACTTGTCGGTTTCGACGGTGAAGAGAATGTCGCCCTTGGCAACGGGGTCGCCTTGCTTTTTGAGCCATTCCACGATGGCGCTTTCTTCGGTCATTTGCCCGAACTTGGGCATGATGATGGGGGTAGCCATGGCGTGCCTTACAGGATGGAGCTGGCGGCGGCCAGAATATCGTCCACGTTTGGCAGGAAGGCCGCTTCCAGAATGTGGGACTGCGGAGCGATGCCGTTTTTTGCGCCGACGCGTTTGACGGGGGCGTCGAGGTAATCAAAGGCGGCGTCAGAAATGGTGGAGGCGATTTCGCCGGTGTAACTGCCGATATGGATGGCCTGGCTGGCGACGACGCAGCGCCCGGTTTTTTGAACGGAGCGCAATACCGTGTCCACATCCAGCGGCACGAGGCTGCGCAGATCAATGACCTCGGCGCTGACATTTTTTTCGGTTTTCAACTTTTCCGCGGCCTTGAGACAGTCGTGAACCAAGGGCCCCCAGGCGACGAATGTAATGTCAGCGCCTTCGCGCTTGATTTCGGCGACGCCGAGGGGGACGAGGTATTCGCCTTGGGGCACCGGACCTTTCAAAGAGTAGAGCGCCTGGGATTCGACGAAAAGGACGGGGTTATTGTCGCGAATGGCGGATTTGAGCAAGCCTTTGGCATCGGCGGGTGTGGCCGGGTAAACGACGTAGAGGCCGGGGATGTGGCAGAAAATGGATTCGAGCGTCTGGGAATGCTGGCCGCCGTAACCCTTGCCCGCGCCGGCCGAGGCGCGGATGACGAGCGGGACTTCGGTTTGCGCGCCGCTCATGTAATGCCATTTGGCGGCCTGATTGCTGATCTGGTCGGAGGACATCAGGGCGAAATCGAAGTACATGAGTTCGACCACGGGCCGGAGACCGTTCATGGCCGCGCCGCAACCGGCGCCGCAAATGCAGGCTTCGCTGATGGGGGTGTTGAAGACCCGATCCCGGCCGAAGGCTTCGAGCAAACCTTTGGTGACCTTGAAGGCGCCGCCGTAATCGGCCACGTCTTCGCCAAAGAAGATGACCCGCTTGTCGCGCGCCATTTCTTCGACGAGCGCTTCTTTGAGGGCGTCCTTGTAGGTCAGTTCGCCGTTGACGCGCTTGATTTCCGGGAGCGGGCCTGCGAGTTCGACCTTGGCAAATTCAGGCGGGACGGTCTCGCACTTGGTATCGGTGTACATGAAGGTGAGGACATCCCTGGCGTCCGGATCGGCGGCGGCGGCGGCGCGCCTGGCGGCGCTGGCGTTGCGGTCGGCGACGCGTTTTTCCACGGCGGCGAGGGCCGGGGCGTCGAGCACTTTGGCTTCCAGCAATTCCTGCTTAAAGGCGGCGATGGGATCCATGGCTTTCCAGGAGGCTTCCTCTTCCTTGGTGCGGTATTCGTTGCGCGGATCGCTGAGGGAATGGCCCCAATAACGGTAGCAATTGACATCCAGGAAGACGGGTCCGTTGCCGTCGCGGCAAAGTTGGGCGGCGCGCAAGACGGCGTCGCGCACGGCCAGGACGTTCATGCCGTTGACGATTTCCGAATGCATGTTGTTGTCGGCAAAGCCGGCCGGGCGCCGGGCGATGTGGTCCACGCCCATGACTTCATCATCGCTGCGGTGGGTCATGCCGTAATGGTTGTTGCAGACCAGGAAAATAATGGGCAGGCCGGATTTGCGGCCGGAGGCGAGGTGGTTGGTGAACTGGGCCTGGGCGGCGAAGTTCAAGGATTCCAACACCACGCCGTTGGCGTAGGCGCCGTCACCGGCAAAGCAGCAAACGACGTTGCCGCGCTGGAGGTAGCGGTTGGCCAGGGCCGCGCCGGTGGCAATGGGGACGCCGCCGCCGACAATGGCGTTGGCGCCCAGATGGCCCACGGTGAAATCGGCGATGTGCATGGAGCCGCCGCGGCCGCGGCAATAGCCGTCGTCCTTGCCGAAAAGCTCGCAGATAGTGCGATAAACGTGATGTTCGAGGGCGGCTTGGACCAAGTCCTCGTGGCGGGAGGACGGGCAGTTGGGCACGCGGCGGCGGAGTTGTTCATCGGTCATCTGGCGGATGGCGACGGTTCCCTTGGCGAGACTTTCGCCGTGGCCCCGATGGGTGCTGGTGATGTTGTCGGGCAATTGCAGGGCGCAACAAGCGCCGGCGGCGGTGCCTTCCTGGCCGACGGAGACGTGGGTTGGCCCGCGATAGTTGAAGTCGCGGATGGGGTCGTAGGCGCCGGAGCGAAGCTTGACGATCATCTCTTCCATCTCGCGGATGACGAGCATGTCTTCGAGGATCGCGACCGCTTCGGCTGGCGTGAGCGTGCCGGCTTGGAGTTGGGCCTGGAGAGTGCCGTTGTAGCGATAGGCGGGAATCCGGCCGCAGTCTATGACAAAGGGGGTGAATTTCGGGCGGGAATCGCTGAGATAGGCGGTTGATTTCTTCATCGGTTACCTTGTGTTGCAGGCGCGGACGATTTTAATGCCTTTGTGAACCAGGGCGGCGGCAAAGGCCGGGGGCTGGTCGGTGATCAAAACGTGGACATTGGCCCAGCGGCCGGCGCTGGCGAAAGAAACTTTGCCGGCCTTGCTGCTGTCGGCCAGGACGATGACCTGGCGGGCCTGGCCCATGACGGCTTGTTTGGTAAAGGCCTCGCTGGGGTCGGTGGTGGTGAGACCTTCTTTCAAAGCAAAACCGATGGTCCCCATGAAGGCTTTGTCCAGATGCAGTTCCTGGAGGAGCAGGCGCGTGAGGGGTCCCACCAGGGTCTGGCTGAGGCGGCGCAATTCGCCGCCAATGACGATGAGGCGCGGCCCGCGCCCGGCCAGTTCGTGGGCGGCGTGCAAGGAATTGGTGACGACGGTCAGATTGCTCCGTTCGCCGAGCAGGCGCGCCAGTTCCAGAACGGTGCTGCCGCCGTCGAGGTAGATGGTATCGCCCGGCGCGATGAATTTTAAGGCGGCCTCCGCAATGCCCCGCTTCTCGCGGACGGCCAGGGAGGTTTTGTCCTCGAAAAGGGACTCGTCCAGGCGGTTCTCGACGCTGACGGCGCCGCCATGCACCCGGCGGATGGCCCCGGTGCGCTCCAACAAGTCCAAATCCCGCCGCACGGTGGCGGGGGAGACATGGAGGCGGCGGCAGAGATCCTCGACGCGGTTGACGCCGTTGTCGCGGATCAAGGCGCGGAGGCTGTCCCAGCGCTGGGGCGCGAGCGCTTTCTGGTCCAAATCCGGGTTGACGAGTTTTGATCGAATATGAGAGATTATCGGCTGGAATTGGGATAAATCAATCATTTTATTGCAAAATGTTTCATTGCCCCTGGGTGGGGAGATTGTAAAAAGGCCTTTGCCCGCAGATCACGCAGATGAACGCAGATGAAGAGTTTTTCTTTTTCCTAAGCAATTCTTTGGACCGCGAAACACGCGAACCACGCGAAAAACCCGGACCTGTCCCCGGGACGCCGAAGTAGCTAGCCCGAGCCTGTTTTCCTGGAAGTGATCCACGACGCCGGCATGGCGCAGGCACCCCATCGCGCCGAACCGCGGTCCTGGTCTGCGGCATAACGCGCACCTTTCCGCCGTTCCCCGGTCCTTTTGCCGTTGCGCGCTCCTTTCCGGTTGGTCCGCCTACGTTCCAACGCACCTCTTGCAAATAATTTGCCCGTTTGTCCCCGCCATTTCGCACTGGTTGGTGGTGAGCATATCGGCTCATGCAACGAAACTTTAAATGGACAGGCAAGATTATGAGTTATTTGAACAATTTCGGTGTCATGGCGATGGGGGTGGGCCGGACAGCGACCAAAGCAACGTTCAATTTAAGAGGTTTTCATCTGAAATCTAAAAACGTCCTTTGCGGCCTTTTCATGGCGGTCGTCTTGCACTTTGGTGTGCTGGCCGGTTCCGCCCAGACCAACATATACCTGTTCAGCGGGTCGGAGACGAATATCACTCTGCCGCCCGGCACTTACATCATCACTGCCTACGGCGCTCCGGGCGGCGGTGTCGGTTTCCCCGCGACCGGTGGCGGCATCGGAGCCGAGATGAGCGGCGAATTCAACTTCTCAGCATCCACGACCCTCACTCTCTTGGTGGGCGGCGGCGGCGGCAACGCTATAGTTGGCGGCGGCGGCGGCGGCGGCAGCTTCGTTGTCGAAGGCAACACACCGCTGGTCATCGCAGGCGGCGGCGGCGGCGGTGGCGTCGGCGGCTATAGCGGCGGCGGAAACGGCAACGTCAGCACAAAGGGCGGCCGCGGCGGCGGCCACGTCGGCTTCGGCGCCCCCGGCGGCGGTGGCGGCGGTGGCGGCGGTGGCGACGGCACCACCGGCGGCGGCGGCGGCGGCTTCCTAGGCAACGGCAGCGGCGGCACTGCCTTCGGCGTCACCAACGGCGGCAGCAGTTTTGAAAACGGCGGGTATGGTGGCGGCGGCTTCAATAGCGGCGGCGGCGGCGGCTTCGGAGGCGGCGGAGGTGGCCACGGCAATAGCGTTGCCGGCGGCTACAGCGGCAGCGGCGGCGGTGGCGGCGGCTATAGCGGCGGCGGCGGCGGTATCATCTTTAGCGGCGGCAGCGGCGGTGGCGGCGGCGGCTCAATCATTGACTCATCTGCAATAACGACTCTCGCCGAGCTTTCCGGCATCGCCAGCCCAGACGACCCAGGCAATCCCGTGTATGGCGAGATAGGCAATGGCGAGATTATTATTACCGCAGTTCCCACACCCCTTGCCATCACCACTGGCGCGGCGTTTGGGTTCACGAATGGTGTGTTTGGTTTCAACGTGACCGGCCCGTCCGGCTCCAACGTGGTCATTCAGGCCAGCACGGACCTGCAAACCTGGATTCCGCTGCAAACCAATCTGCTCGGCAGCGGCCCGCTCCACTTCTCAAATGAAATTTAACTGAAAAACCAACATTATGAATAACCTGAAGCCTTCCCGAAATCTGGCGGCGCGGCCGCGTGGCGGCTGTTTTCTTGCGACGTTTAAACCGGCATCTGGCCGGAACCCGGTTTTGGCTTTCCTCATGGGGATGCTTTGGATGGCAGTGCTCGCGCCGGCCCCTTTTGGCGCGCAGGCGGGCGTGGTCTTAACCAGCCTTCATTCCTTCGAGTCTTCCACGAATGGCGCCTATCCCGAGGCCGGGCTGGTGGAGGGCAGCGACGGCAATTTGTATGGCACCACCAGCGCGGGGGGCACGAAGAACATTGGCACCGTGTTCAAAATCGGCACCAATGGGGTGCTGATCAGTTTGTATTCCTTCCAGTCTTCCACGAATGGCTCCTCTCCCATGGCCGCGCTGGCGCAGGGCAGGGACGGCACTTTCTATGGCACGACATACGCAGGGGGCACGAACGGCGATGGCACCGTGTTCAGAATCAGCACCAATGGAGCGTATGCCAGTTTGTATTCCTTGACCGGCGTTGATGGCGCGGGTGCAAATGGCCTGGTGCAGGGCAGGGACGGCAATTTCTATGGCACGACAACATACGGCGGCACGAACGACTATGGCACCGTGTTTAAAATCAGCGCCAATGGGGCGCTGACCAGTTTGTATTCCTTCACCAACGGCAATGATGGGGCCAGTCCCAACGGCGGGCTGGTGCAGGGGAACGACGGACAATTCTATGGCACAACCGCCGGCGGCGGCACGAGCAACGTTGGCACCGTGTTCCAAATCAGCCCGAGTGGGGCGCTGACCAGTTTGTATTCCTTCACCAACGGCAATGATGGGGCCAGTCCCTACGGCGGGCTGGTGCAGGGGAACGAAGGACAATTCTATGGCACGGCCACCGCCGGCGGCACGAACAACGATGGCACCGTCTTCAAAATCAGCGCCAGCGGGGTGCTGACCAGTTTGTATTCTTTCACCAATGGCTCTGATGGCAGGGATCCCAATGACCTGGTGCAGGGCAGCGACGGCAATTTCTACGGCACGACAGTCAGTGGCGGCACGAACAACTATGGCACCGTCTTCAAAATTAGCACCAATGGGTCGCTGACCAGTTTGAATTCCTTTACTGGCGGCAGTGATGGCGGATATCCCCAGGCCGGGCTGGCGCAGGGCAGCGACGGCAAATTCTATGGCACGACCTACGTCGGTGGGGCGCAGGCCGGCTATAACGGAGTTGGCGCCGTGTTCCAATTCAGCACCAATGGGGCGCTGAGCGGTTTGTATGCCTTCACCGGCGGTCATGACGGCAACAACCCTCAAGCCGGGCTGGTGCAGGGGAGCGACGGAAATTTCTATGGCGCGACAGGCAGCGGCGGCGTGAACAACGCCGGCACCGTGTTCAAAATCAGCACCAATGGGGGGTACACCATTTTGTATTCCTTCACCAACGGCAATGATGGTTCCTCGCCCAATGGTCTGGCGGCGGGCAGCGACGGCAATTTGTATGGCACGACTGAACTGGGCGGCACGGGCGGCACGGGCGGCCGGGTCGGCCCCGGCACCGTGTTCCAAATCAGCACCAATGGGGTGCTGACCAGTTTGTATTCATTTCGCGGGTTTGATGGCGCCTTTCCGCAGGCCGGGTTGGTGCAGGGCAGCGACGGAGAATTCTATGGCACGACGGCCGCCGGTCCGTTCCAGGGATATTACAACCCAGGCTATGGCACCGTGTTCAAAATCAGCACCAATGGAATGCTGACCAGCTTGTATTTCTTCACCGGCGGCAATGATGGCGGAGGTCCCGCTGCCGCCCTGGTGCAGGGGAGCGACGGCTGTTTCTATGGCACGACAGGAGGCGGCGGCACGAACGGCGCCGGCACCGTATTCAAAATAGGCACCAATCAACCGCTGATTAGTTTGTACTCGTTCACCGGCACCAATGATGGCTCGGATCCAAATGGCGTGGTGCAGGGCAGGGACGGCTATTTCTATGGCACGGCACAATTCGGCGGCACGAGCAATGTTGGCACCGTGTTCAAAATCAGCACCAATGGGGCGCTGACCAATTTGTATTCGTTTACTGGCTCCAATGGTGGCTACTCCCCCAGGGCCGGGCTGGTGCAGGGCAGCGACGGCAGTTTCTATGGCACAACACGGTACAGCGGCGTGGCCGGACAGAACGGCCCTGGCACCGTGTTCAAAATCAACACCAACGGAACGCTAACCAATTTGTATTCCTTCACCGGCGGCCTGGATGGCGAATTTCCCTCTGCCGGGCTGGTGCAGGGCAGCGACGGCAGTTTCTATGGCACGACATCCTCCGGCGGCCCCGTCGGAGCCGGGACTGTGTTCCGGCTGGCCCTGGTGCCGGAGTTCGTGGCGGCGACGCTGACTGACGGCACACTGAGTCTGACTTGGAGCACGGAGGCTGTGGGGACGTATCAGTTGCAGTACAATTCTGACTTGAGTTCGAGCCAGTGGACCAACCTGGGCAGCGCCATGCCCGCCACCGGAGCGATGCTCAACTTGACCGACTACGTCACGAATGGCCCGCAGCGGTTTTACCGGGTGAAGCGACTGCATTAAGGATTCCAGGCAAGGCATCAAAGCCAAAGGGGTCCTACCGTCAAAGGGGTCAAAGGGGTCGTACCGCAGCTTTGTCCACTCCGTCAAGAGGCGGCGGTGTTAAATTCGCCAGAATGCAACCCGTATTCCGCTTTCCGGGCTTGACCGCTGCTTCAGAATTGAAAATTGGTGATTGAGAATTGGTCGTTGGCAATTAAGACGCCCTCCCGAAAAGCTGAGCTGCGCCGGGCGCACGACAGAATTCTTCGGTTAGGCTGCCAGCTTTAGGCAATCATTGCTGGCAGCGCGGCTGTTGAGGCGCTCTTTCCAGAACGGGTCGAGGCGGCGGCTGGAGTGGATACAGCGC
>JBEKVM010000158.1:0-11749 GCA_049513975.1 Verrucomicrobiota bacterium
TTGTAAAGCTCGCGCTGCCAGGCTTGCAGAAAGCGCAGTGTTTTCATCGAAATACAATTGATTTTGGTCAGCTTGACCGGGGCCGGCGGAGGGGGGTCACGATGTACCAGGGCCACGCCGCAACGTTCCAATGCTGCGGTCCCAACTACGGCCAGCCGGCAACCCAAGGCGAACATCCTCCAGGCAATTCCTGAGGCCCTCGCAATTGCCCTCATCCCCCTTCCCGAATCGGGCAGTATTGCTTCGAGCTAGGCGGGCACGGCCAGTTTCTCGATGCGTTTGACGTTGTCCAGAACCTCGGTGAGGCTCTCGCAACCAATGGAAAAACAGTGCACGGCATTCTTGGAGACGGCATAGCGCAGGGCGTCGTCGAGGCCGCCTTCAACCAACGAACCCTCCCCGAGGACCTTGATTCCAATGATTCCTTTGCCGCTGGCTTTCAACTTCGCCATGACCGGCAACACAGTTCCAGGGTCCGCGTCCATGCGCTCGCCGGCAGGATTGGTCCGGACCATGCAGATATCCAGCCATGAGTTCTTGGCGGCCGTTTCCATCGCCTCCACCGAGTGGCAGCTCATGCCGACGGAGCGGATGGTTCCCTTTTGCTTGGCCTCTGCCATGATGTCCATCGCACCCTTGTCCAACTCATCCCAATTGCCCCGCATCCGGGTGTGGAGCAGCAGGATGTCAATGTAATCCGTTCCCAGCTCCTTCAGGAAGCGGTCAATGTCCTGTTTCGTCTTGTCTGAGGTCCAGGCATCGGTTTTGGTCAGGACGGTGACCTTTTCACGCGGGACCTTTTTCAGGGCGACCTTCACCGCGTCATGGGTGCCGTAGGCATCAGCGGTGTCCCACAGGAAAATGCCTTTGTCGTAGGCCGCGGTCAGCATGTCCGCGACTCCGTTGACGCCGAGAGCCCGAATCTGATTGGAGCTTTGCCCGGCGCCGTAAGTCCCGGTGCCGACTCCCATTCGAGACACCTTAATTTTGGCAGGGCCCAGTTCAACGACATCGGTGGCGCGGCGAATAGGCGTTTCGGCGGCAAAGACTTCGAGCGGCAGTGCGGCGGCGGCCCCCAAGGCCACCGATTGCTCCAGAAATTTGCGGCGAGTAATCTGCAGGTTGTTCTTGGTGTTCATCAGTAGAGGTTAGGTTCGGCCATTGCACCGCAGCAGGTCGGTTCCGGCGCAGAAACGCAGTTCATTTGGCATCGGGGCTCGGAGGTGAAGATACTGGTTTGGCGGCCATAGTCAATGCGTTAAAATCCATGCTGTGCATCGCCACCCGCGCCCGGGCCAGGGCGTCTTTTTTGTCGGGACCGGACGCTTCCAAGTTGGTCAGAACTTTCGCCATCTCCTCCGCCAGCTTGGCGGACGGTGTCCCCGCCGTGTGGCAACGCGCGCATACGGACGTGGAACCGGTGAGTTCCGCCGTGGTGGCCGGCTGGATGTCATGACTGGAGTGGCAGATCGTGCAGCCAGGCCGTTGCCGGTCCACAAATAACCGGGCATGCTTGGTGTTGACGTAAGCGTCGAACGTGGAAGCGTGGCACTTGGCGCACGTTTTGGAAATGAGCTGCGGGCTGGCGGTGGAGAGCGGATCGCTGACGTCGCGGATATTGTGAACCCCGTGGCAATCAACGCACTCGGCCGCCCGTTTGCGGCCCGCGGCCAGCAGCTTGCCATGAACGCTGGCCTGGAATTTTGAAAGCTGGTCCACCGGCAATTGCGGGTGGTGGGTGGCCATGTAATCGGCGTCGGCGTGACACTTCCCGCAGGATTCGGGAATGCCCTGGCGCGTGACACGCACCTTGAAACCACGGCTCGCGCTCATTGAGATATTCTGGTCGCTTTCACCGGGGTCGCCGCCGTGACAATTAACGCAACTGATCGCCTCGGAGTAATGGATATCATTGGTAAAAATGACGCTCATCCCTTCCATGACCAGGTGGCACTCGAAGCAGTAATCCCTGGCCGCATTGGCAGCGCAGCCCAACAGCATGATCAGGGCAACCAACAAACTTGGCGTCTTCATAAAGCTCGAACGAAGAATGCTCTCTTTTCGGTGAGCGCCCAGATAATTGCAGGCGATCATGCATTAGGAAAGTAAATTCTTCGGTTTGATTGATATTAGGTCGCATACCACTTTCTGACAAGGCGGGTTTCATCGGCGGCAGGGACGGCTCGCCGAGCCGTCAGGGTCACCCCGGCGAGGCGACCCTGCAAAAACCGGATTTGGCTGGCAGGAACCGTTGGCGCAGAAGCACTGGCCGGAGACAGAGGACCGGTTGCTGGGAACGACGCCAGATGTCGAAGTCGCCGGGTGTTTGCACGGCGGACCTAGCCCTGGCTGCCGATCACGATTACCGACAATTCAAGTCGACAATATGGTCGTGTGCTCCTAAAACTATGTAAATTTACCGCCGCGTGAATCTGGCGATGAGGCCGTTACGCGCTTTCCCAGATGGAAACGAGATTCGCGCATTTAGTTCATCGGCCAGACATGGACAACCGCTGCCAGAAGGCGCCATGTGTCCTCTGGTTGAGAGCTTTGCTGGTGTCGGCAGGTGTGCTGGCGTTCGCGCCTTCGTCGAACGGCGAAGGTTCAGGCGTCATTGTTTCTAATCAAGCCGTTCTCAAAACGGTCTCCGACTTGGAAGGCGCACAGATTCCGCCTGATGCAAGGCTTACTGGAGAAGCGCAGCCGCCGCTGCCGGCCACAGTTTGGTGGTATCGAACGCCAGCGACAAAATTCTGGGAAGGTTTGCCGCTTGGCACCGGCCGGTTCGCGGCGATGGTTTATGGTCGCGTGCGCGATGAAATCATCCCGTTCAATGACCAAACGCTCTGGACCGGTCAGCCCTACGATCCGGTGAATCCCAACGGACTCAAGTCGCTCCCGGATATCCGCCGCCTCACGCTGTCGGGTAAATTCGCCCAGGCCACCAGACTGGCGACTAATCTTTTGAGCTATCCCGTGCCGTTCGTCCAAACGTATCAACCGATGGGCCGGCTCCACCTGCGGTTTGAAGGTCACGAAGCCGTGCAGGATTATCGGCGCGAACTGGACATGGATTCCGCCATCGCGCGCGTGACTTATCGCATCGGCGACGCGCACTTCACTCGCGAGGTTTTTGCCAGTTATCCCGACCAGGTCGTCGTCCTGCGCGTCACTTGCGACCATCCGGGGCAAATCACGTTCAGCACCAGTTTAAGCAGCCTGCAAAAGTCTGCGGAGTGCCGTGCCCTCGGTCCCGGAACCATTCTCATTGAAGGCGGTGTGACCGAGCCGAATCACCAAATCCCCAGCCGGATGAAATGGCAGGGCCGTGTGCGAGTTCAAGCCGAGGGCGGGTCGGTGCGCAACGTGACCGATGCCTCCGGCTGTTTGGTGCGCGTCGAAAAGGCCGATTCGGTGACAATCATTCTCGCGTGCGGAACGAACTATAAGAATTGGAATGAACTCGGGGCGGACACGGATGCGCGTTGCGAAAGTTATTTGAACGCGGCCGGCGCACGTTCGTTTGCCGAATTGAAGAAGCGCCACCTCGACGATTACCAACCGTTGTTCCGGACCTGCACCATTGATCTCGGCACGAACGCCGCCGCGGCGCAGGACACCACGACGCGCCTGGAACAATTGCGCAAAGGCGGAACGGATCCGCTATTCACCGCCCAATATTTTCAATACGGCCGTTATCTTTTGCTCGCCGCTTCGCGTCCGGGCACACTCGCTTTCAACAATCACAACATATGGCTCGACGACCTTCAAGGCCGCTGGCGCGGGCGCTGGACATTCAACATAAATCTGGAGGAATGTTATTGGCCGGCCGAGAGCGCAAACCTGGGAGAAACTTCCGACGCTCTCTTGACGTTCATTGAAAATCTCGCCGCGAGCGGCAGCCGCACGGCGAAAGACTTGTACGACTGCCGCGGCTGGTGCGCGCACCACGGCTCGGACATTTGGATGAACACCGCGATGACTGACGGCACAACCTGGGGCATGACGCCGATGATGGGCGCATGGCTGATGCAATCGCTGTGGGAGCATTATCGCTTCGATCCCGATCCGAAATATCTCGCAAAAATATATCCATTGCTCAAAGGGGCAACGGAATTCGGTTTGGACTATTTGGTAGAGGATCCAAAACACCACTGGCTGGTGACGTGTCCGTCCGCGTCGCCGGAAAACAGTTTTCTTTTGCCGGACGGCGGTCAGAACGCGCTTTGCGCCGGGCCGGCTCTCGATTCCGAACTGTTGCGCGATCTCTTCAATGAATGCCTCGAAGCTTCTGCGAAGCTGGGAGTGGATGATGACCTGCGAGGCCAACTGAAGGCGGCTTTGCCGCGGCTGCCGCCGATTCAAATTGGCCAGCAAGGCCGGCTTTTGGAGTGGCTGGATGATTATCCCGAAGCCGAGGTGCAGCACCGCCATATTTCGCATCTCTACGCGGCTTACCCAAGCGACCAGATCACTCCGCGGGGCACGCCTGAACTCGCGGCGGCGGTGCGGAAGGTTCTTGAACGTCGCGGTGACAATCTCGGCTGGTCGGCCGCGTGGAAAATCAATGTATATGCGCGACTTGGCGATGGTGAATCCGCGTATCGTGTGCTGCGCGGATTGCAAACGGAAATCAGCATCCATCCGCAGCGGGACGACAGTAACCGCGTGCCATCGATGGAAGGGAACCAGGGCATTCAAGCTTTCGCCGCCGGCGTGGTTGAGATGCTTCTGCAATCGCATGCCGGCGAAATCGAATTGCTCCCGGCATTGCCAAAAGAATGGCCGACCGGCTCCGCCTGTGGACTCCGGGCGCGTGGCGGTTTCACGCTGGATGTTGCGTGGAAAGATGGAAAGCTTTCAGCAGCGACTGTGCGGGCGAAATACGCAGGCCCATGCCGCCTGCGCACCGCTTCGCCCATTTCCGTGCGACAAGCCGATAACGAATTAACTGTCCGAAGAATTGACGCCAACACCGTTGAATTCTCCACCGCAGCCGATGGGCTTTATTCAATCCGTCCGCAATTGTGATGCTTTTCTCAAAACCCCGCAAATTCTCAACATGAATACAACCAGAAGAATCCTTGTCCAACTCGCGTCGGGATTCGCCATCGCCGTCGCCGCCGCCGATGCTCGCCGGGGTGGATTTGAAAGACCAGGCGCGCTGGGAGAAATCACGGCTTTCATTTTGCGTGAGGCTGGAGCGCAGAAGCTTCGTCTTCGAGCAACGTCCTGAGCGCCGGACGGTTTTCCGGCCCGCGCCGCAGCACCCCAACCTGGCGTGTGGGCAGTTCCCGGAGCGCCACCAGTTGAGCGGACTCGATCAGGTTGGCCGCAGCTTCCGCAACATCCAAACCCGCGTTCCAGTCACCAGCCGGGGCGGCCAGCCACTTGCGGGCACCCGCGATTACGCGGGTCACTCGTCCTTCGCGGTTGGGTTGCTCAAGCACCACATTCGGGCCACGGCTGCGAAACAGGCCCATCACGGCCATTGGAATGGAGGGATCGCGGACAGAGCCGTCGGGATAGAAAATGCCGTGAACATCACCCCAGCCGCGGCCATTCCATACGATCATAAGTTCCCAAAGATAGAACCCCATGTGGGCCTCCATGTGCTCCTGGATGGTCATGTCATACGGATTGGCACGGCAGACACAACCCATCTCATCGTTCATGACCTGCTTGTGTGCCGCCGTAGCGGCCAGCCTGGCCTTTTCAATGTCGGTTCGTACCGCTTCCCGTGTCTGCTGGTAGTTATGGAACACCATGACATCTACGTCATCCGCGCATTGCTCCATGGTGTATTCATAGGCACAGCCGATGGTCACCGGCGTCCGGCCATCAAGGCGGCGGAAGACACCAGCCATGTGTTTGGCGAATGCGATACGCGAGGCGGAACGTTCGCGTTGGTTAGGCGGGTAATCCGGCTCATTGAAAACGTCCCAAAATGCCAGGCCCGGTTCCTGGCCCAGCGTTTCCACCAAGAATTTTGCCCACTCTTCCGCGCCCGGGTAGCCTGGCGCTTGCATCTGCTGGCTGTAGGCCACGACCGGCATTACGCCAATGCCGCGCTCATCGGCCGCGCGCACCAGGTGCAGGAGGCTCCGCCGGAATTGCTCGTGGTTGGTCTGATAGGCCTGGTAAGTGATGAAGCAGCGAATTTGATTGATGCCGAGCCGTTGGGCATAGCTCAGGTCCCGCTCGGTGATGGCCGGCGAATAGTTGTTCCACATCCCCGGGTGGCCACCGTACTCGGCGTAGCAGTAGTTGGCTCCGCGGATGGTCGAGGTGTTGGCCGGGGTGCGCGAGCCGTCACGTCGTGGGATGGGATAGACCAGGTGCGCTGCCGGGACCGCGGGCATGGTGGCGGCGCGGACCCCGGTCGTCGCGGAGGCCCCGGGCAGCGCAAAAGGGCGCAGCAAATCCATGTATCGGGGCATCAGTTCGCGCAAGGCGGCAGGATCGGGCATCCCCTGGCGCAACAAACCAATGGCGCGGGTGGGCGGCTCGCGCATCGCCGTCAATTGCGCCCCCTCCAGCAAGTTGGCCAGTTTTTCCGCCACAAGGAGTCCGTCTTTCCAGGTGCCGGCGGGGTTGTCCAGCCATGCCTGGGCGGCTGCGATGTCGGTATTGACCCAGCTTTCGCGGTTGACGTTCTCCAGAATGACGTTGTCCGAGCGATTTCGGAACAGGCCTAACATTGCCGCGGGGATCGCCGGATCGCGAATCGTGCCGTCGGCATAAAACACGCCGTGAACATCCCCCCACCGCTTGGTGATCATCAGTTCCCAAACGTACCAGCCCATGTGAGCCTTCATGTGCTCCTCCAGCGTGACGTCGTACGGGTTGGCGCGGGCAATGCAGCCGATTTCGGTGTCTATGACCGGTTTGCCCGTTCGTGCGGCAAATGCCTTGGCGCGGGCAATGTCGTCAGCAATGGCGGCGCGCGTCGGGAGGTAATCGTGGAACGACAGCACATCCACAGCGTCGGCCAGAGCCTCCATGTTGCGTTCGTACGCCACGCCGATGGTTACTGGCGTGTGAGGGTCCAGCGCGTGGAATCTGGCAGCAATCACGCGGGCGATCTCGAAGCGTTTCTGCTCCCGATCCGGAGGAGTGCCGGCGGCGTTGTAGTCCGGTTCATTGGAGGCGTCCCAAAAAGCCAGGGCCGGCTCGTGGCCAATCGCGTTCACGAGCGCCGAGATCAGCCCGAGGATATGGTCGCGGTTGATCGCGCCGTCCTCGTTGATGAAGGCCTGGGTGTCCCCGACGGTGATCATCAGCCCGATTTGGTGCCGGCTGCAGGCGCGCGCCAGATCAACCAGGTTCCTCCGGAAGCCCGTTTTGTCCGCCGCCCATGCGGAATAATTCACGAAGACCCGAAATTGATTGAGTTTCAATCGGTCGGCATAGATCAGATCGCGTTCCGTCTCGGATGCATTGTAATGACGCCAATAGTCGGTCGTGTTGGTGGCGTCAGCTCCGCGGTAGTTGGCGCCGCGAACGGTGGACAGGTCCATGCGGGTCAGATGGCCCGTCGCGGTCAGATCGCGAGGAGCGCCTGTCCGCGCGCAGCCCGAAAGCGCCAAAAGGACGGGCCATATCGCAAAGCGCCAAGGAGAAAAGGTCATAAACGTTCCTTCGGAGACCCTGCCGCGGCGGTGGTGCGCGTTCTCATAGATGTTTCCATTTGGATTGCTTGCGCGCGGGCTGCTCAAGGATTCCCCGCGATTTTCTTCCTGCTCCGCAGATTTGCAAGTCCATTTTCCGTCCGCCCCACCTGTGGGTGCCAGAAAACCCGTCGCAACCGAAAAGAGCAGTCGTCCTCTCGGGGCCGTGGATATTTTTTCGCTTGAGCTGCGGGATGGCACCAATGACGCCAACCCTGGCCGCATGGATAGAAACAGTGCGAGGCTTGGTTGTAGCGATGCCTGCGGAAAGGGTCAATTGCGCGCGCGGCCTTCCTTTAGCCCTTTAGGCAGCCTGCCGCAGGTAGTGGTGATGCAGACCTCCGACGAGTGGCATCTCGATGACCTTTCCACGCTCCGGTGACTCCACCGGCCGCGGAATTGGACTGTCGTGCGAGAGTGATCGGTGTGGACGTGCTTTATGGTAATACTCGAAGCAGGATTCGAGAATCCGTCGCAGCTGCCGTTCCTTGAACACGATCACTCGATCCAGGCATTCACGCCGAATCGAACCCACCAACCGCTCCACGCAGGGATTTTGCCAGGGAGATCTCAGGGACATTAACTTCTGCCTGGTGCCCATACCCTCAACCCGCTGCACGAAGAGGCATCCATAGATCGAATCACGGTCCCGCAACAAATACTCGGAGGCGGTGTCGTAGGGGAAGGCATTGATGACTTGTTGCGCGGTCCACCCGGACGTTGGTGCATCCGTAATGTTGAAATGAAGACAGCTTGGTCGCAAAACCCCCGCCACTCAATCATTTCGATTCTCGACGGAATTTCTGCCACCGACACCCCCCGAGACTTCTGAAGAGTGCGTGAAGTTGAAAACACCCCGGTGACTGATGGCAATTGATTATAATTGGCGCGCACCTCTCGCCCCCAGGCGTGACGAAAAGGACGACACGGGAACATGAGCTAGACCGCGTCAATATATCGTGCAAGTCGGTCAAAGGAACAACCGGCAAGCTGGGATGATTGAAGGCCCGACGAGGGTGCTCACCGACCAGGAAAACCTGTGCGCCTTCGCCCGATTTTGTGATCCGAAAGGCAGAATTTTTCCCGTTTGCCCCAATTTGCGGGTGCAGGTCGAAGCGGTCATCCACAACCTCAAAACCACCGGCCCGCCCGAACCCTCAAGGGCCGCACGCGGTGCGATGCCTTCGGCCGTCCAAGAAAGACCGAGCCAAGTTTTTCCGAAAATTTTTTCCGATTGCCTCAACAAGAGTTTTGGCAGACAATCATTAACAGGCCACGTCGAACTCGCCCCCAACTGGCCGCCGTCTGGCGGTGGACGGTGGAATCCTGGCTGGTCTGCCAGGGACTGATCTCGATTCGGCTGAACAAAGACAAAAAGCGTCAACCGGTTTTCCGAAAAATTGGTCTCATAATTAACTTTGTCGCAAACTGCACAATCGGGATTACGAGGACAGTTTTGAGCTTGCCCCATTTGAACCAGCGTTTGTGGAGATTGAGTGAAATTCCGTTTTCAAGAAAACCGACAATTGAAGGACGAAAATGACCAAGCACGCACGAATTCCTTTGGCCGGCGCCCTGTTGCTGTGCACTCTCAATTCGGCCATTGCCGCCGAAGCGCGGATGTTCGAAGCGGAATCCGCCAATCGAATCGGCGGAGCCGTCAGGATTGTTGATCGCACCGCGTCTGGAGGCCGTTTGGTCGGCTTGAGCGCGGTCGGCCAGGGCGTGACCTTCAGCAAATTGCCGGCAGTCAGAAAATTGGCGATTCGCTATGCGTCGGTGTCAGTTGGGACCATCAGCGTCACGGTCAACGACCAGCCGGCCCGCAAGGTGAACGTTCATTCATCGGGCGCACTCACGAATTCTTTTCTCAATGCCGTCATTGATCTGACAATTCCCGCCAAGGCCACGCTGACCATCAGTCTGGCGACCAACGATGTCGCAGTGAACATTGACAAAATAATTGTCGGCAATGGCGACTTGGGCTTGCTGCCGGATATTTGGAACCTGCCACCGTTGCCGGTGGCTGCTGGCTCCTATTCCCCCGATTGGAAGGCGATGAGCCGGCTTTACCAGACGCCGGAGTGGTGGCGCGACGCGAAGTTCGGCGCTTGGGCGCATTGGGACCCGCAGTCCATGCCTGAGGATGGCGACTGGTATGCCCGCGGCATGTATCAGGAGGGCAGCGCGCAATACCGATACCACACCAATCACTTTGGGCACCCGCCGGAATACGGTTACAAAGACATCGCTCACAATTGGGTGATTGACCGATGGAATCCAAATGAGTTGATGGACCTCTATCTCGAAATGGGGGCGCGTTACTTCATGGCGATGGGCGATCATCACGACAATTTCGACTGCTTCGATTCGAAATATCAGCCGTGGAATTCGGTGAAGGTCGGTCCCAAAGTCGACATTGTCGGCACTTGGGAAAAAGTCGCGCGCCAGCATGGAATGCGTTTCGGCATCGGTTTTCACGCATCTCCGCCTCGGACTTGGGGCCAGTTCATGCCGGTGCGTTACACGAGCGACAAAAGAGGTCCAAAAGAAGGCGTGCCCTACGATGCGCTGCAAACGATTCTGGATGGAAAAGGAAAATGGTGGGAAGGCATGGACCCGGTGGACCTTTACGGGCCGCCGCACACCATCGCGAGGGGGCCGCGCCGTCCCGAGAACGATCCGTTGCTCTCGCCTTTCGCCAATCAATTCATGTGGCGCGTGGACGACGCCGTCACCAAGTATCATCCCGACGTGATTTATTTTGACGAACACGCGGGCGATTCCCAGATGGATGTGGGCGTCCACATGGGACTGGGATTTCTCGCGCCGACGCTGGCCGCGAATTACTACAACAAATCCTTGCAATGGAATCGCGGGAAAATGGACGCCGTGCTCAACCTCAAGGGCGTGGGCGGGCGTTACAACAGTTTCCAGGACCACCCGGAACTGCTTCCACTCGTTGACCGTTCTCTGGTCAAGAGCACGGAGGCCATCATCGAACCGCAGATCACGCCTTACTCGTTCCAGACCGAAGTCACCAGCGGGGAATGGCACTACCACGCCGGGCAGAAATACATGGACGCCCGGAACGTCATCCGAACATTGATGCAGAACGTCTCCCGCAATGGAACCTTGCTGCTCAACATCAGCCTGCATGGCCGCGGCGATCTGGACCCGCAGGCAATTCAGATTTGCAAGGACGTCGGCGCCTGGCTGAAAGTGAACGGCGAAGCGATCTATGCCTCGCGTCCGTTTGAAGTCTCCGAGGAGAATTCCGGGTCTGTTTGCTACACGCGCAACAACGGCAACATCTATGCCACGCTCTTGAATTGGGACGGCGGCCCAATCACCCTCAAAGACTTGCGCGCCGGCGGGGCGACGCTGGGCAAAGTGTCCAAAGTCGAACTGCTTGGTTCCGATGTTCCGCTGACGTTTGTTCAAGACAATGAGGGTTTGACGGTAACGCCCGGCGGAGCGGTGCAGCCGCTGGCGGGAATCACCAAACAGCAATTGGCTTCGGCGTGCCGGGTTCTGCGCATCACGCATGACAAGGGCTGGATCAATGACGACGACCCGGGCGCAACGTATCCCGGATGGACTCGCCGCTGCAACCTCGGAACCGGCGATTTCAACAACGACCTCACCACCAGCGCCACGCCCGGCGATGTCTGGAGTTGTTCGTTCACCGGCACTAACGTTTCAGTCATCGCGCCAAGAGAAGCGGGAGCCGGAAAAATCGAAATCCTAATAGACGGCCAAAGCTGCGCGACGGCGGATTTGTCGGCGACTGGCGCGCGACAGCCGGAGCAAACGGTGTGTGAAGTGACCGGCTTGACTTCAGGCAAACACACGATCAACATTATCAATCGCGGTCCCGGACCGGTCGCCGTGGATGCCTTGGTCGTCCGATAGAACGCAAACCGTAAGCAATCATTATGAAGTTTCATCGCCAGACCACCACAAACGCTCTGGCATTCCTCGTATTCGCATTAACCGCGACAACGACTTCCGCCCAAACCACCACGCCTCAACTTCCCTTTTACGCCTTCGCTCCAACGCCTCCGATGGGTTGGAAC